>DATMHM010000001.1:0-1780 GCA_035554935.1 Nocardioides sp.
GTCGGCGGAACCTTCACGGACGCCGTGCTCGACGACGACGCAGGAAACATCGTGGCGGCCAAGGCGCCGTCGACTCCCCCGGACTACTCCCAGGGCGTTATGGACGTGCTCGGTGTGCTCGCGGAGCAGCTCGACATGCCGGTCGAGGAGATGCTGGCCAACACCCACCACATCGCCCACGGCACGACGTCCTCGCTCAACGCGCTCGTCATGGGCAACGTGCCGCCGGTCGGCTTCCTGACCACCGCCGGGCACCGCGACTCGATCTTCATCATGAACGTCGAGGGCCGCTACCTCGGCGGGTCGCCCGACCAGCTGCAGAACGTGCTCGGGCAGAGCAAGGACCACGGCCTGATCCCCAAGCGCCACGCGCTGGAGGTCGTCGAGCGCATCGACCGCGACGGGACGGTCGTCGTCGCTCTCGACGAGGAGTCGGTCCGCACGGCGGTCCGTTCCCTGCTCGACGCGGACGTCAAGGCGATCGCCGTCTCCCTCCTCTGGTCGTTCAAGAACCCCGCGCACGAGAAGCGGATCCGCGAGATCGTCCACGAGATCGCCCCCGAGATGTTCGTGTCCCTCTCCTCCGAGGTCAGCCCGCGCATCCGCGAGTTCGCCCGGAACTCGACCACCGTGATGAGCGCCCAGATCGGCCCCGGGCTCCGCGACTACCTCGGCTCCCTCGAGGGCCGCCTGCGTGCGCAGGGCCTGGCGGGCCCGCTCCTGGTCATGCAGAGCAACGGGGGCGCGATCGCGGCGGCCGAGGCGCCCGCGACCGCGATCAGCACGGTCGGCTCGGTCCTCACTGGCGGTGTCGTCGGGGCCGTCTCCCTCGGGGAGCAGCTCGGCCACAAGAACATCATCTCGACCGACGTCGGCGGCACGACCTTCCTCGTCGGCCTGGTCGTCGACGGCGAGCCGGTGCGCACGAGCAGCACGATCATCAACCACCACCCGATCAACGTGCCGACCCTGGAGGTCCACGCAATCGGCTCCGGCGGCGGCGCGATCGCCTGGCTCGACAAGGGCGGCAACCTCCAGGTCGGCCCGCGCAGTGCGCAGTCCGTGCCCGGCCCCGCGTGCTACGACGCGGGTGGCACCGAGCCCACCAACACCGACGCCAACCTGGTCCTCGGCATCCTGCCCGAGAGCGGCCTCCTCGGCGGCCGCAAGGCGCTCAACGTACAGGCGGCCCGCGAAGCGATCCGCAAGAACATCGCCGAACCGCTCGGCCTCAGCGTCGAGGACGCCGCCGCAGCGATCTACGCGATCCAGAACGCCCAGACCGGCGACCTGCTGCGCAAGACGGTCGTCGAGACCGGTCACGACCCGCGCGACTTCGTGCTCTACGCGTTCGGCGGCGCGGGCCCCGCCTACTGCGGCTTCTACTCCGCCGAGGTCGGGGTCAAGGAGTGCATCGTGCCGCTCGGCCCGGTCGCCTCCGCCTTCTCGGCGTACGGCCTCGCGTCGTCGGACATCGTGCTCGCCTCCGAGCTCTCGGACCCGGGCCAGATGCCCTTCGACCCGGCGCGCGCGATGGAGAACTTCGGTTCGCTCGAGGAGCAGGTCCGCGCCGCCCTCGAGCGACAGGGCCTCGACTTCGAGAGCATCGAGCTGGTCCGCTCCCTCGACCTGCGCTACACCGCACAGCTCGCCGAGGTCGCGGTCGAGGTGCCCGCGGGCGAGCTCGACGAGGCCGCCATGGTCCAGGTGATGGCCGACTTCGAGCAGCGGTATGCCGAGCTGTTCGGCGAGGGCACCGGCTTCAGCGCCGCCGGCGTCC
>DATMHM010000002.1:0-22179 GCA_035554935.1 Nocardioides sp.
TCGAGGACACCGGCCAGGCCGCCCTCGACGTGCACCACAACAAGCACCAGGGCAAGGTCGGCGTCCTGTGCCTGGCCCCCGAGGAGGGCCTCGGCGTCAAGGACGCCGAGCTCCGCGAGAAGCACATCGACAAGATCAACCTGTTCCGCGGCATCTGACCGCGGTACGACGACCGGGCCGGCGCCATGCGCCGGCCCGGTCGGCATTTCCGGGTGGCCGGGGTCACCGGCGAGGCGGGCTGGGAAAGACCGGAGCGATCGGGGATCATTGACCGGTCCCCCCAGATCCAGCCGAGAGCCAGGGAGGCTCGAACCCCCATGAGCGACCAGGGCCTGTCCATCTTCGACGACGAGCCGAACACCACCGAGGAGCCCACCCCTGTGACGACCAGGTCCGCCGACGAGCAGCCCACCCAGGTGATTCCCGCGGTCAAGACCGCCGAGAACCCGGCGGCTCAGACGGCCGCGCCGAAGGCCCCCGCACCGAAGACGCCCGCGCCGAAGACGCCGGCAGGGCCGGCCCCCGAAAAGCCCGCTGCCCCCCAGCGCGCCGCGGCATCGGACCGCCCGACCTCCGCCCAGCCCGACCGCGCCGCGGCCACCTCCCCGCGCCCCGCCGCCTCGCCGGCCTGCCCGGTCGGCTTCAGCAGCCCCGGGGGCCTGCCGATCGTGCGCAAGGGCGGCTACGACCGCGACGCCGTCGACGCGCAGATCCGCCAGCTCTCCAGCGAGAAGGCGACCCTGGGCGCGAGCCTGACGGAGTCCGAGCAGCGGGTGATCGAGCTCGAGCAGGAGCTCACGAAGGTGCGTGCCGAGCTCGCGGAGTCCGACAACCCGTCGTACGCCGGGCTCGGCGGCCGGGCGAGCGCGATGCTCCGCCTGGCCGAGGAGGAGGCCGCCGAGATCCGTGCCACCGCCGAGGCGGACGCCGCCGAGATCCGCGACCAGGCGACGCGCGACGCGAAGGCGATCCGCGCCGAGGCCGCTCGCGAGGCCGACGACATGCGTGCCGTCCAGCTGCGGGAGCTAGAGGAGAACCGCACCCGCCTGCTCACCGACGCCGAGCAGGAGCGGACGCTCGCCACGACCGAGGCGCAGGACACGCTCGCCTCCGCCCGCCGCGAGGCCGACCAGTTGCGGCTCGCCGCCCAGCAGGAGGCGTCCGAGCAGCGCAGCCAGGCCCAGCGCGAGGTGGAGCAGGCGCGCGCCGGCGTCGACCGCGAGGTGCAGGAGGCCCGGCGCGCCCTCGCCGTGGAGAAGGAGCGGCTCGCCCGCGAGGCGACCGACCACCACAACACGGCGGTCGCCGAGACCCGCCGCCTCGTCGAGGAGGCCGAGCAGCGCGCCACCGCCGCCGAGGCCCGCGCCGCCGAGGCCAGCAAGCGCGCCGCCGAGAACCGCGCCGCCGCCCAGACGGAGTCCGAGGGCCTGCTGACCCGCGCCCGCCGCGAGGCCGAGCAGATCATCGCCTCGGCACGCACGCAGGCCGAGGCCATCTCCGCCAGCGGCGACGCTGAGCTGGAGCGCGACATCGCCGCCCGGCGTGCCGAGCTCGACCGGCTCACCAAGCGCCGCGCGGCCATCACCGCACAACTGTCCTCGCTCGCCGACCTGGTGGCCGGCTTCGGCGAGGACGACAGTTGAGCGCACCCGACGGTGTGACCGAGCACGGCGGGGTCGACCCCGCCGCGCCGGCCGCCGAGGGCGACCCGACGCCGTACGGCACGCCCGGCGAGCCCTTCGACCGGCGCTCGCCGTTCTACTACGGCTTCGTCGGCGCCCTCGGCGCCCTGACGGCCTTCTGGCTGTTCCAGGCGGTCGCCAGCATCGGCTCGGTCCTGATGCTGGTCGTGGTCTCGTTCTTCCTGGCCGCGGGGCTCAACCCGTCGGTGGAGTTCCTGGAGCGTCGCGGCCTGCGGCGCTCGCTGTCCGTCACGGCGGTGATCGTCCTCGCGCTCGGCACGATCGCGCTGTTCCTCGTCGCGATCGTGCCGGTGCTCACCGACCAGATCCAGGCGATCACGAAGAACGCGCCCGGCTGGCTCGACCAGCTCCAGGAGAACAAGCGCATCCAGGAGCTCAACCGCGAGTACGACATCATCGACAAGGCCAAGGAGAGGATCACCGACGAGAACTTCCTCTCGGCCCTCTTCGGCGGCGCCCTGGGGTTCGGCCTCAAGATCGTCTCGGCCCTGTTCAACCTGTTCGTGATCCTGGTCCTGACCCTCTACTTCCTGGCGTCGCTGAAGACCACGACGAGTGCGCTCTACAAGCTCGCGCCCGAGTCGCGCAGGGACCGGGTCGCGCGCCTCGGCGACAAGGTCATCCACAACATCGGCGGCTACGTCTCCGGCGCCTTCCTGGTCGCCCTGTGCGCCGGCCTCACCTCGCTGGTGTTCCTGACGTTCACCGAGGTGCGGGAGTACGCCGTCGCGCTGGCCTTCGTGGTCGCCGTGCTCGACGTGATCCCGATGATCGGCGCCACTCTCGGCGCGATCATCGTGTCCGCGATCGCGTTCGCCACCGACCTCAGGACCGGGATCGCGTGCGTGGTCTTCTACGTGATCTACCAGCAGTTCGAGAACTACGTCGTCTACCCGCGGGTGATGTCGAAGTCGGTCGACCTGCCGGGCGCGGTCATCGTGATCGCCGCCCTCGTCGGCACGGCACTGCTCGGCGTCGTGGGCGCGCTGCTCGCGATCCCGGTGGCAGCCGCGATCCTGCTCATCGTCCGCGAGGTCGTGGTCCGGCGCCAGGACGTCCGCTAGCCTCGATGTTTCGTCGCGGCTAGGGCTCAGACGAGCACCGGCTCCTCGCGGACCACGCTCCGCTCCCCCAGCTTCACGCCGACGACGCCGGCGAGGATCAGCGCACCTCCTGCGAACTGGACCGGACCGGGCAGCTCGCCGAGCAGCAGCCACGCCCAGAGCACCGCCAGGACGACCTCGCTGAGAGCGACGAAGGACGCGAGCCTCGAGCCCAGCCGCCGGGATGCGGCGATGCCGGTCGCGTAGGCGACAGCTGCCGTCACGAGGCCGAGCAGGAGGAGCGGCACCCACGGCGCGACCTCGGTGCCGGCGTAGGCGACGGTGGCCGACGACGCCTGCATCGGCATCAGGCCGACCAGGCCGAGCACACCGAGCAGCACACCCCCGACGACCAGCCCGCCGGCCGCCAGGGCGAGCGGCGGGATGCCGCTGCGCTCGTCGGCGGAGATGACGAAGTACGCCGCCGCGCCGACCATCGCGGCCAGCGCCCACGTGGCGCCGCGCAGGTCGAAGTCGGCACCCGAGAACAGGTCGAGGACCAGGAGCAGGCCCAGCGCGGCGACCGCAGCGCCGGCGACGGTGATCCGGCCGGGTCGCTGGCCGTGGACGAGCCACATCCAGATCACCACTGCGGCGGGCGCCGTGTACTCGATGAGCAGGGCGGGGCCGACCTCCATGGTGCGGACGGCCGAGAAGTAGCAGTACTGCGCGCCGGCGACAGCGAGGCCGCCGTACAGCAGGACGGTCGGGGCGCCGCGGCGCAGCAGTGCCCACCGGCCGTGCAGTGCGACGATCCCGAACGGCAGCACGACCGCGGCCCCGATGCCGATCCGCAGCAGCACCACGCTGCCGGCGGTCCAGCCGGAGTCGAGGAGGGGGCGCGCGAACGCGCCCGACAGCCCGAACGCGGCGGCGGACGCGAGCGCGAAGGCGAGTCCGGCTCCGACCGGTCGGGAGGTCGTCGCCATGTCACGCGTCAACGCCGTCATGACTCATGACACTAGGTCCCGGTCCGGTAACCTGTCAACGTGGTATTCGCCCATGACACGTCCATGGCCCTCCAAGCCGCCGTCGCCCTGGTCAACTCCGCCCTCGAGCCGGTCACGATCACCACCCCCGACGAGCTGGGCGAGTTCTTCGCGGAGTTCGGCTACACCGGTCGCCATGACGGCGACCAGGCCGAGGTGGACGCGGTGCAGGCCGTGCTGCCGCGGCTTCGCGCGCTGCTCACCGCGAACCGCGACGGGGCAGTCGAGATCGTCAACGCCATGCTCCGCGAGGCGGCGGCGCTGCCCCAGCTACGCCGCCACGACGGCTACGACTGGCACCTGCACGCCGTCGACCCCGCCGCACCCCTCGCCGAGCGGATCGTCGTCGAGACCGCGATGGCGATGATCGACGTCATCCGGGCCGACGAGATGTCCCGCCTCGACGTGTGTGCCGATGAGACGTGCGAGGGCGTCGTGCTGGACCTCTCCCGCAACCGCTCGAAGCGCTTCTGCTCGGTCACCTGCGGCAACCGCAACGCGGTCGCCGCCTACCGGGCCCGCCAGGCCGAGGAGACGGCCGACCGGGGCTGATCCGGCCGTCGGCCGGTCAGTCGCCGAGGAACCGGCGCAGCACCTCGAGGAACACCTCGGGCCGCTCCGAGTGCAGCCAGTGCCCGGTGTCCTTCAGCGTCACCTTCCGGTTGCGCGGGAACCAGCGGTCCATCGCGGGCTCGTAGGCCGGCTGGACGTAGTTCGACCGGCCACCGGCGAGCCAGAGCACCGGTCCGTCGTACGGCGGCATGCCGGCCAGTTGCTCCTCGGGCCAGCCGCCGATCGTCCCGAGGTCGCGGTCGAGGACGTCGAGGTTCACCTGCCAGCCCCAGCCCGACGGCGCGTCCGGGTCGCGGCGCAGGTTCTGGAGCAGGAACGAGCGGACCGTGTCGTCGGGAACCGCCGGGGCCAGGAGCCGATCGGCGTCCGAACGGCGTACGACGCCGCCGAGGTCCATGGTGCGCATCGCCTCGATGTAGCCCGGGAACTCACGGCTCTCCGGGTAGGCCACCGGCGAGATGTCGGCCACGCACAGCCGTTCGACCCGCTCGCGGTGCAGCAGCGCGAGGACCATCGCGACCTTGCCGCCGAGCGAGTGGCCGACGACGGTGGCCGGCTCGTCGCCGCCGGGCGCCCCTGCGATCGTCTCCCTGACGAGCGCCGCCGCCTCCAGGAAGTCGAAGCGCTCCGGCCACGGCGAGCGGCCGTGATGCGGCAGGTCCACGAGCAGCACCCGGTGTCGCTCCGCGAGCTGCTTCGCGATCCCGGTCCAGTTCTTGCCCTGGCCGAAGAGGCCGTGGAGAAAGACCACACGGCTCCCGGTCGAGCCGAGAGCCGTGTGGTGAAGCGTCACGCAGGCACCCTATCGGGCGCGCGACGGGGCGAGGTCGTCGCTCAGTAGGTGTGGAAGCCCTTGCCGGTCTTGCGGCCGAGCTCGCCAGCGGCGACCTTCTCCTCGAGCGTCTTCGCGGGCGCGAAGCCCGGCTCGCCGAACTCGGCGTGGAGCTCCTTCTGGATGGCCAGCGACACGTCGTTGCCGACCACGTCGAGCAGCTCGAACGGCCCCATCGGGAACGCGGCGGTCTCCTTGATCGCGGCGTCGATGGTCGCGAGCTCCTCGCCGGCCTCGGCGAGCTTGATCGCGTCGTTGAGGTAGGGGAACAGCAGCAGGTTCACGATGAAGCCCGAGCGGTCGCCGGCGGAGACGCCCACCTTGCCGACCTTGGCGGTCAGCGCGCGGACGGTCTCGTCGACCTCGGCGGCGGTGTCCGGCGTGGTGATGATCTCGACCAGCTTCATGACCGGGGCCGGGTTGAAGAAGTGCATGCCGATGACGTCCTGCGGGCGGCCGGTGACCTCGCCCAGCTTGGTGATCGGGAGCGAGGAGGTCGTGGTCGCGAGGATCGCGCCCTGCTTGGCGATCTTGTCGAGGTCGCGGAACAGCTCGAGCTTGATCTCGAGGTCCTCGGCGATCGCCTCGACGACGATGTCGACGTCGCCCAGCGCCTCGCGCTCGGTGGCACCGGTCAGGCGGCCCAGCAGCGCCGCCTTGTCCTCCTCGGTGCCCTTGCCCTTGGCGATCGCACGGTCGAGGTTCTTGGTGATGTAGCCGACCACGCCGTCGAGCTTGTCCTGGCTGCGGCCGACGTAGACGACGTCGTAGCCGGCCTGGGCGAAGACCTGGACGATGCCCGAGGCCATGGTGCCGGTACCGACCACGCCGACGCGCTGGATGTCGTGCTTGAGCTCCGGCGCGGCGACCTCACCGGCAGCGGCGGCCTCGTCCGCGAACGTGCGTCCCTCGGCGACGAGCTTCTCGAGCAGGTCGGCCGGCTGGTGCAGGTGATCGCCGGTCTCGGCGTACCGCGCAGCGAGGAGGTCGCGCACCTGGGCAGCGCCGATCTCGTCGACCACGGTCAGCGGGCCCTTGGGGTAGCCGCAGCCGAACCGCATCGCGGCGTCGATGTCGGTCACCGAGGCGTAGCCCGACTCGTAGGTGCGCACCGCGTGGTTGAGGTACGGGAGCACCAGCGTGTTGAAGATCTGCTCGCTCGAAGTCATGCGCCGGATTCTCGCAGCCGGAGCGTCCGACTGGTACCCGTCGGTAACAATGTGGACACATCGAGACGGACGTCACATCCGCCGCCGCGTGGCATCGATCCGGACCAGCTTGGACCGCGAGGTCTGCCCACGGACCAGCGTGACCGCCGAGCGCGGCACGCCGAGCTCCTTCGCCAGCCACCTCACGAGCTCGTCGTTGGCCCGGCCATCCACCGGCGGCGATGCCAGCCGGACCTTCAGCTCGGCACCATCGGGCCCGGTCGGGCCGGCCTCCCCGGTGCGCGAGGCACCCGGCTGGACCCGTACGGCGAGCAGCCAGGCCGTCGTAGTCCCCTGCTGGGCCCCCTGCTGGCTCCCCTGCTCCGGACGCCACCACGGAAGGGCGGGATCGATCTCCACGCGGCTGACTGTAGATTCGTCGCTCGTGAGACTCGTCGTGGCGCGCTGCCAGGTGGACTATGCAGGCCGGTTGACCGCACACCTGCCGATGGCGACCCGGGTGCTCATGCTGAAGTCGGACGGCTCGGTGCTCGTGCACTCCGACGGCGGCTCCTACAAGCCGCTGAACTGGATGTCGCCACCGTGTTCGGTGCGGGAGGGCACCACCGATGACGGCCAGGTCGAGTGGACGGTCACCGCGCGGGCGCCGAAGGGCCAGGTGCCCGACACGCTCCGCATCCTGATCGAGGAGATCCACCACGACAGCCAGCACGACCTCGGCATCGACCCGGGCCTGCAGAAGGACGGCGTCGAGAAGCACCTGCAGGAGTTGCTCGCCGAGCACCCGGGCACGTTGCACCCGGGCCTGGTGCTCGTCCGTCGCGAGTTCCCCACCGCCATCGGCCCGGTCGACCTGATGTGCAGGGACGACGCCGGCCTCAGCGTGGCGGTGGAGATCAAGCGACGGGGCGAGATCGACGGCGTCCTCCAGCTCGAGCGGTACCTGGACCTGCTGAACCGGGACCCGCTGCTGACCGGCAAGGGCCCGGTCCGCGGGATCTTCGCGGCGCAAGAGATCAAGCCGCAGGCGAGAGTGCTCGCGACCGACAAGGGCATCTCCTGTGCGCTCGTGGACTACGACGCGCTTCGTGGCCTGGACGACCCGACCGAGCGACTCTTCTAGTCGTCGGTCGAGGAGGCCGGCCACGCCCCGTTGGTCGAGGAGGCCGGCCACGCCCCGTTGGTCGAGGAGGCCGGCCACGCCGTTGGTCGAGGAGGCCGGCCACGGCCGTCTCGAGACCACTGGCCATGTTGCAGGGGCTGTGCGCCATTGGTCGAGGAGGCGGGCTGCGGCGGTCTCGAGACGGTCGCGGGCGACCTCCTCGACCAACGGGATGGCTGGGTCCGCCTGTCGGGCTGCGGCGGTCTCGAGACGGTCGCGGGCGACCTCCTCGACCAACGACGCGACCGGACTAGCAGAGGCCGGGCGAGGCGGGCTCGTCCTCGGCGGGCTCCCGGGGGGTCCCGTCGGGAGAGGGCGACACCGGGTCGCCCGGCGACTCCGACGCAGGGCCGGAGGGCGCGTCGTCGGGGCCGTCGGCGTCCCCTCCGGCGTTGATCGAGTCGTCGAGGAGCTCCGGCGTCAGCTCGCGGTCGGTCCGGGCGAGGCGCCACAGCTCGTCGACCTCGGGAGTCCACTCGACCCGCCCCTCCTGTGTCGTCGAGTAGACCCAGGGCGTGGTCACGAACGAGATGTTGTCGAGGCCGATGCCGTTGAACGAGCGGGCGAGGTCGGCCATCTGGGCGACGTTCTCGAAGTTGGTGGTCAGCGACCGGGTCGCGGCGTTGATGAAGCCGACCAGGCGGTCGGGACGCGCCAGCATGTCCGCGCGCAGCGCCTCGCTGATCATCGACGCCATGAACGCCTGCTGGCGCTTGATCCGCTGGGGGTCGGTGCCGTCGCCGCCCGCGACGCCCTTGCGCACGCGGACGTAGCTCAGGGCCTCGTCGCCCCTGATCTCGCGGGTCCCTGCCTCGAGCGTGATGCCGGCCTCCTCGTCGACGATGTCCTCGGGGATGCAGACCTCCACGCCGTCGAGGGCGTCCACCATGTCCTTGAACCCGTTGAAGTCGACGACGACGTACTTGTCGATCAGGATGCCACTCAGCTGCTCGAACTGCTGGACCGTGCAGCTCGGACCCCCGACGGCGTAGGCCTCGTTCCAGATCGCCGAGGCCTTGGCAGGGACGACGCTGCCGTCCGGCTTCCGGCACTCGGGCCGGTCGACCAGCGTGTCGCGCGGGATCGAGATGCCGTAGGCGAACTCACGGTCCGCCGAGAGGTGGAACATGATGGTCGTGTCGGAGCCTCCGCCGCCCTCGCCGTCGATGCGGTTGCCGCGGCCGGAGCGGGTGTCGTCGCCCATGACCAGGATGTTGACCTGGCCCTCGACGAGCTTCGACGGGCGGTCGGTGACGAGGGCGTCGATGTCCTCGACGTTGAGGTTGCCGTTCCAGTGGTCGTAGACCAGGGCCACGCCCACGCCGGTGAGCAGGCCGAGAGCCGCCAAGCTCGCCGTGATGACCCGCACGACGGTCCGTCGGGGCTGCGGCGCCCGCCGCCTCCCGCGCCGGCGTGGACCTGCCGTCGTCGTGTCGGTCATCGACCCCACCGTAGGCAACGACGCAAGCGCGACTGGCAGGATCCGCCCATGGCCACGATCTTCCACCTCGCCCTCGCCTCGGAGTGGGCGGCCGCCCAGGAGTCCGGCGCCTACACCACGTCGACACTGGGCAGGAGCCTCGCCGAGGAGGGCTTCATCCATGCCAGCCGGGCGGACCAGTGGACGGCGGTGCGCGACAGGTACTACTCCGGGGTGACCGAGCCGCTGGTGCTGCTGCAGATCGACACCGACCTGCTCGACGTACCGGTCGTTGACGAGCCCGCCGGGCCGGGGGACGACGAGACGTTCCCGCACATCTACGGCCGACTGCCGGCGAGCGCGGTCGTCCGCGCGACCCCGCTCGACGCGAAGGCCCGCGCTGTCTCGACCGCGACGGCGGCTCCCGAGCGGGCGGCGCCCGAGGCGGCAGCCGCCCCGACGGGGCGCCCCCGACCAGCCGAGAGCTTCAGCCGGGCCTACTTCCGCGAGATGTTCTTCAACGTCGCGCTGCTGTGCCTGGTGATCGGCGCCGGACTCCTCGGCGCCGGCATCGGGCGCACCGTCTCCTCCGACGGTGGCGTCGGCGTCGGCGGCTTGACCGGGATGCTGGTCGGCCTGGTCGCGGCGGCGGCGCTGTTCCGGCGCCGCCACGCGCGGTGAGCCGTGGCCGGTCAGGCGCCTGCGGCCGCCGGTGCCGTCGGGTCCGCCTCGCCGCGGCCCTGCTCACGCGCGACCCAGTCCTCGATCGCGTTGATGTCGTCCTTGCTGCGGGTGACGACGGCCAGCAGGTCGTTCATCGTCGCGACCTCCTCGACCTGCTCCTTGATGAACCACTGCATGAACTGCTCGGACGCGAAGTCGTTCTCCTCGCGGGCGATCCGGAGCAGGCCGTAGATCTGCTCGGTCACCTTCTTCTCCTGGGCCAGCGCCAGCGTGATCGGGGCGACGATGTCGTCGAATGTCGACACGGGCGCCTCGACGCCGGGGATCACGACGTCCGCGTCGGTGTCGAGCAGGTACTTCACCATCATCATCGCGTGCTCGCGCTCTTCGAGCGCCTGGGCATAGAAGAGACCGGCCAGCTGCGGCATCGTCAATGCGTCGTAGTGCACGGCGCAGGCGAGGTACTGGTTGTGCGCGGCGAACTCGTTGCCGATCTGGACGTTGAGCTGGTCGGTGAAGCGGGGTGCGGCAGCCATGGCCCGAAGCCTAGTGGCCGCCGTCGGCCGCGAGCTCAGGCAGCCTTCTGCAACGACTTCTTGGTGACCTTCTTGCCGTCGGCACGGACCAGCACCCGCTTCTTGACGGTGTAGCCCTCGGGCAGGGTGCCCTCCTTGAGCATGCGCAGGGGGCAGCGACCGCACTTCGGCTTCGAGTCGCAGCACTTCGTCTTGGGGAGCTTGTACTTCCCCTTCGACCTCTTGTTGCCCTTGCCCACGTGACGAGGGTAGGTCAATCAGGCTAGGCAGACCTAACCACTGTGACAGCGGTCACACAGGGCGCCCTTCCCCCGACCCCCGCCGGCGGTCGCTAGTGTGCGGGCCGTGATCGAGATCTGGCTCAACCCCGCCTGCTCCAAGTGCCGCACCGCCGAGAGCGAGCTCCAGGCGGCCGGCGCCGACTACACGGTCCGGCGCTACCTCGACGAGCCGCCGACCGTGGCGGAGCTCGAGGACGTCGTCGCCCGGCTCGGGCTCGAGCCGTGGGACATCGCGCGGACCGCCGACGCGAAGAAGCTGGACGTGACCCTGCCCGCGAAGCAGGCCGACCAGCGCGCAGCGTGGCTGGACCTGCTCGCCACCAACCCCCGCCTCATCCAGCGGCCGATCATCACCGCTTCGGACGGTACGACGGTCGTCGGCCGCGACCCCGAGTCCGTGGCCCGGGTGATCGCGGCCGACTGACGTCGGTCGGCGGAGCTCAGCCGCGGCCGCGTACGACGGCGGCGCTGACACCCAGCCACAGCGGCACCAGGAGGGCGGCGCCCCAGCTGGTGAACGGCACCAGCGTGGCCACCGCGAGCACGGTGGCGACGATCCAGACCCCCGCCGGGAGGTGGCGGCGGCCGGCGACGGCAGCCCCCGCGAGGGCGAGGCCGGGTGCGTAGCGGGTCAGCTCGGCCATGTTGACGAGGGCGGCCGTCGCCTCCCCCAGACCGGCTCCCGGGTCGGTGACGACGTGGTCCGCGGTCACGCCGGCCGCACCGAAGGCGGCGTAGTAGGCGACGAACAGCACCGCGGTCGCGACGCCTGAGGCCGCCATCACCCGGCCGGCGAGCCCGGGCACGGACGCTGCCAGCCTGAGGGCCGCGACGACCAGCAGTGCGCCCGCAAGCGCGGCGGCAGCGGCGCCGCCCTGCAGCGCAGCGGCGTCGTCGCGCACGCTCGCGGTGATCTCGGCGCCGGTGTCCCCGGAGAAGCTGCAGAGCGCGAGCGGGACCAGGGCCAGCAGCGCGCCGGCGGCGCAGGCGATGCGCACGGGTCCGTCACCGTGCGCAGTCGCGGTCGGAGCGGTGGCATCGAGGGTGGTGGCGTTCATGTCGACCTCCGTGGGAAGGGACCCGGCGGGTCCGGTGCCCGACGACGCTAGGCACGGGCGGCCGCCGACGGATCGGTCCCGCGGCCAGAGCGCCTCTGTCTCCAGACGGAGGACAGCGGCGCGCTTTCGTCCCTACGATCCGGACGTGGCCCCCCTGTCCCGCTCACCGCTCGCCCGCGACGCGCTCCTCGGCGCGCTGCTGGCTGCTGTGTCCACGATCGAGCTCGTCGCGCTCGACCCGGAGCTGGTCGAGGGCAGCGTCGTCGGCCACCACGTGCTCAACCTCCTGGTGCTGCCGTCGGTCGCCCTGCGGCGCCGGTCCCCGCTGGGCTCGGTGCTGGTCGCGTCGGCGGGCTTCGCCGTGCAGCCGCTGATGGGTGAGGCGCCCGTCGCGACGCCGTACCTCGTGCTGCTGTTCCTGCTGGGGTCGCTCGGCTGGTACGCCGCGACGTCGGTCGGCGCGGCGGGCGTGGCGGTCGTGCTGGCCTCCGGCCTGGTCTACGACGTGACCACCGACGACTTCCGCTGGGCCGACCTGGTGGTGAACACGGCGATCATCGTGGCCGCCTGGGCCGCGCTGCATCTCATCCGCCGGGCGACCGACCACCGGATCCGCGCGGAGGTCAGCGCGGAGCTCGGCGCGGACCGAGCGGCGCGGGAGGCGGTCGAGGCCGAACGCGCCCGGATCGCGCAGGACCTGCACGACTCCATGGCGCATGCGCTCACCCTGATGACCCTGCAGGCCGGGACCATCCGCGAGCGGACGAGCGAGCCCGCCCTCGTCGACGCGCTCTGCTCGATCGAGACCAGCGGCCGCGAGGCGCTCGCGGACATGCACCGCTTCCTGGGGCTGCTCGGCCCGCGCGAGGACGAGGCACCGGGCATCGGCGACCTCGCGGACCTCGTCGACGGCGTCCGCCGCGGCGGGCTCGACGTCGCATTGGAGGTCGACCTCGACCAGGTCCCCTCGAGCGTGGGCACCACGGTCTACCGGGTCGTCCAGGAGGGCCTGACGAACGTCGTGCGGCACAGCGACGCCCGCTCCGCCTCCGTGCGGGTACGACGCCAGGACACCTCGCTCGTGACGGAGGTCGTCGACGACGGCCGGCCGGCCCCGGCCCGGACCGCGAGCGGCGGGCACGGGCTGGAGGGCCTGCGCCGCCGCGTCGGCCTCTTCGACGGCGAACTCAGCGCCGGACCGACCGGGAAGGGCTGGATGTTGCGGGCCCGCATCCCGCTGGCACCGGGGGGCTGAGCGGTGGTGCGCCTCGTGATCGCCGACGACGAGCCGCTGGTCCGCCAGGGCCTGCGGATGGTGCTCGACATCGACGACGGGCTCGACGACGGGTTCGACGTCGTCGCCGAGGCAGCCGACGGCGAGGACGCGCTCGGGGCCGTCCGCCGGCACCGGCCCGACGTCGCGCTGCTCGACGTGCGCATGCCCCGCCTCGACGGCATCGAGGCGACCCGCCGGATCTGCGCGGACCCGCAGCTGGCCGCCGTGCGGGTCGTGGTCCTGACGACGTTCGCCGACGACGACCTGGTGGTCGCCGCGGTGCACGCCGGCGCCGTGGGCTACCTGCTCAAGTCGATGCCGCCACAGCAGATCCGGATGGCCGTCCGCGCGGCTGCGGACGGCCAGACGACGCTCGCGCCCGAACTGGTCGACCGGCTGCTCCGGGAGCACGCCCGTCGCCGTACGGCCCCGTCACCGGACCTGGCGCGGCTCACGGCTCGCGAGCAGGACGTGCTGCGCGAGATCGCGGCCGGACACTCGAACGCCGAGATCGCGCGTGCCCTCTTCGTGAGCGAGGGCACGGTGAAGACGCACGTGGCCGCCGTGCTGCACAAGCTCGGGCTGCGGGACCGCACGCAGGCCGCGGTGGCGGCCTACGAGCTCGGCCTGGTCCGCCCCGGCGACTGAGGCTGACCCGGCCTCACCCTCAGCTGATGCTCACCCCAGGTCGTTGGCCTTGCGGATGACCTCGACGATGCCCGCCATGATCTCGGTCAGCCCGAAGTCCTTCGGCGTGTAGACGGCGGCGACGCCGAGCTCGAGCAGCGCCTTGCCGTCGGACTCGGGGATGATCCCGCCGACGATCACCGGCACGTCGTCCATGCCGGCGGCCTTGAGGCCGTCGAGCACCGCCGGGACCAGCTCCATGTGCGAGCCGGACAGGATCGAGAGGCCCACGCAGTGGACGTCCTCGGCGACGGCGGCGGCGACGATCTGCTCGGGAGTGAGCCGGATGCCCTGGTAGATGACCTCGAAACCGGCGTCGCGGGCCCGGACCGCGACCTGCTCGGCACCGTTGGAGTGGCCGTCGAGGCCGGGCTTGCCGACCAGGAGGCGCAGCCGGCCACCGAGCTCGTCGCCGGTCTTCCGCACGGCCTCGCGGACCGCGGTCAGCTCGGCACCGGCCTCGGCGACACCGACGGCGCCGGCGACACCGGTCGGTGCACGGAACTCGCCGAACACCTCGCGCAGCGTCCCGGCCCACTCCCCCGTGGTCGCGCCCGCGCGGGCGGCGGCGAGGGTCGCGGCCATCAGGTTGGCGCCGGTCTTGGCGTCCTCGGCGAGCCGGGCCAGGGCCGCGTCGACCTCACCCTGGTCGCGCTGCGCCTTCCACGCCTCGACCGAGGCGAGGGCGGCCTGCTCGGCGGCCGGGTCGGCGACCATGATCGCCTTGTCGAGGTCCGCGGTGAGCGGGCTCTGCTCGGTGGTGTCGAACTTGTTGACGCCGACGATGATCTCCTCGCCGTTCTCGATCGCGGCGCGCCGGCGGGCGTGCGAGGAGACCAGCTCCTGCTTCATGTAGCCCGAGTCGACCGCCGCGATCGCGCCGCCCATCGCCTGGACCCGGTCGATCTCGGCCTTGGCACCGGCGACCAGCTCGTCCACCTTGGCCTTGATGACCGGCGAACCGTCGAAGATGTCCTCGTACTCCAGCAGGTCGGACTCGAACGCCAGCACCTGCTGCAGGCGCAGCGACCACTGCTGGTCCCACGGACGCGGCAGGCCGAGCGCCTCGTTCCACGCGGGCAGCTGCACGGCGCGGGCACGGGCGTTCTTGGACAGGGTGACGGCGAGCATCTCCAGCACAATGCGCTGGACGTTGTTCTCCGGCTGGGCCTCGGTCAGGCCGAGGCTGTTGACCTGCACGCCATAGCGGAAGCGCCGCATCTTCTCGTCCGTCACGCCGTAGCGCTCACGGGTGATCTCGTCCCACAGCTCGACGAAGGCGCGCATCTTGCACATCTCCTCGACGAAGCGCACGCCCGCGTTCACGAAGAACGAGATCCGGCCGACGACCTTCTCGAAGTCGTCGTCGGAGACCTGGCCGGAGTTCTTCACCTGGTCGAGCACCGCGATCGCGGTGCACATGGCGTAGGCGATCTCCTGCACCGGCGTCGCGCCCGCCTCCTGCAGGTGGTAGCTGCAGATGTTGATCGGGTTCCACTTCGGGATCTCGTGGACCGTGTAGGAGATCATGTCGCCGATCAGGCGCAGCGAGTGCTCCGGCGGGAACACGTAGGTCCCGCGCGAGAGGTACTCCTTGATGATGTCGTTCTGGGTCGTGCCCGCGAGCTTGTGGGCGACCTCCGACGGCGACAGGTCGGGGTTCTGCTCCTCCGCCGCGACCTGGTACATCGCGAGCAGCCACATGGCGGTCGCGTTGATCGTCATCGAGGTGTTCATCTCGGTGAGGGGGATCTGGTCGAAGAGCTTGCGCATCTCGCCGAGGTGGGGCACCGGTACGCCGACCTTGCCGACCTCGCCGCGCGAGAGCGGGCTGTCCGGGTCGTAGCCGGTCTGGGTCGGCAGGTCGAACGCGACCGACAGGCCGGTCTGGCCCTTCGCCAGGTTGGTCCGGTACAGCGCGTTGGAAGCCTCAGCGGTCGAGTGGCCGGCGTAGGTCCGCATCACCCACGGGCGGTCCTTGGCGTGCGAGGCCTTCTTCGCGCTGGCGGGTGCGTCGGGCGTGTTGCTCATGCAGCGAAGACTAGGCGTGATGACTACCGCTTGGTAACGCCGTTCGGTGTGTGGTTGTGCACAACGCCACACCTTGCGGGCGGCTGCGAACGCGTGTCAGGCGGGAACCCGGTCCCGCTCCACCTCGATCAGGCGGATCAGGTGGGTCAGGTGCAGCATCCGGCGTACGGCGGGGCAGGCACCCCGCAGCACCACGCGGGCGCCACCGCGACGGCGGGCGCGACGGCTGGCCATTGCGATGACCTTGAGGGCGGTCGCATCGATCGAGCGCACCTGGCTGATGTCGACGAGGATCCGCCCGGAGCCGGACGTGCCGTGGGTGCGCAGGTGCTCGTAGACGGCTGTCCGGAGCTCGCTGGTGCTGCGTACGTCGAGGTCGCCGCCGAGCACGAGCACGGCGCCGGCGGGCTGCACGTCGGTGCTGATCGTCGCACCGACTGCCTGGTTCTCATCCATCTGGCCTCCCGAGAACGGGACCTGTTCCGGCCCTTCCCTACCCACCATGACGCTCGGGTACCCCATTCGGTTGCACCGAGCCCCGGAAAATTCCGGGGCGTGTCGGAAGTAGGCTCGCGCCATGGTCAACCTGACGCGCATCTACACCCGCACCGGCGACGCCGGGGAGACCCGCCTCGGCGACATGAGCGTCACCACCAAGACCGACCTCCGCCTCGCGGCCTACGCCGACGTCGACGAGGCCAACGCCCACCTCGGCGTCGCGATCGCCACCGGCGGCCTGGACGAGGACGTGGTGAAGGTCCTCACGCACGTCCAGAACGACCTCTTCGACGTGGGCGCGGACCTCTGCACGCCGGTGGTCGCGGATCCGGAGTACCCGCCGCTGCGCATCGAGCAGGACTACGTCGACCGGCTCGAGGGCTGGTGCGACCACTACAACGAGGACCTGCCGAAGCTGCGCTCGTTCATCCTCAACGGCGGCACGCCCGCCGCTGCGCAGCTGCACGTCGCTCGCACGGTCGTTCGCCGCGCGGAGCGGGCCGCCTGGGCGGCCTACGAGGTCAACGGCGAGGCGATGAACAAGCTCGCGATCACCTACCTGAACCGGCTCTCGGACCTGGTCTTCATCCTCGCCCGGCACGCGAACCGCGAGCAGGGCGACGTGCTGTGGGTGCCGGGGGGCGAGCGGGGCCAGTGACCTCGCGGGGTCTGGTCGCGGCCCTGGCGCTCACCACCGCGCTGGGCGTCGTGTCGTGCAGCGACGCGGAGCAGCCGGCCGGTCGACGGGACACCTCGGCCGGACCGACGACGGGCGGCGGCTCGGCCACCAGGGCCACCACGGGTACGACTGCTCCACCCTCGTCCACCCCCTCCTCCGTCCCCTCGTCCGCGCCGTCCCGTGCGACCGCACTGGTCCCGCCGCAACGCGCCAGCACCGCCGGTGACCTGCTCCGACGCCTCGTCGCCGCCGAGGAGCTGGCGCGCGACGGGACCGCGCCGGAGCGCGATCGCGCACAGGCGGCGTTCGACACCCAGGTGCTCTACCGACAGCTCGCCCGCCGGCCGGCGTGGCACGACGCGGTCCTCGCCGGCGCCGGACGCCATCGCACCACGGTCCGCGACCACCTCGAGGCCCGGGCGGCGCTGCGCAGCGTGCTGACCACGCTGTCGACCGTGCTGCCGGCCTGGCGCGTCGCCGAGCCGCTGCCGGCGTCCGACCTCCTGCGCCTCTACCGCAAGGGCCAGCGGCGCCACGGCGTGCCGTGGGAGGTGCTGGCGGCGGTCAACCTCGTCGAGACGTCGTTCGGGCAGATCCACGGCCTGTCCACGGCGGGCGCCCGCGGGCCGATGCAGTTCATCCCCAGCACCTGGGCGGCGTACGGCGAGGGCGACATCGACGACCCGCACGACTCGATCATGGCGGCGGCGCGCTACCTCGCCGCGAGCGGCGGCGACACCGCCGCCGGGCTGGACCGGGCCCTGCACGCCTACAACAACCACGACGGCTACGTGCGCGGGGTCCGCGCGTACGCCCGGATCCTGCACCGCGACCCCGAGGCCCTCGCCGCGCTCCACCGCTGGCAGGTGCTCTTCCTCTCGGCGCGGGGCGACGTGTGGCTCCCGGTCGGCTACCTCGAGCGGCGCCCCCTGCCGCTGCGGACCTACCTCCGTCGGCACCCCGAACGGCTGCTGGGCACCGACACCGGCTGAGGCTGTGGATGGATGCGTGACGCGTCGGTCCCCCGTGCCAACATGGTCGGATCGTGAACGTCCTCGCCCAGCTCACCGACGCCTTCCTGGACCGGCACTTCGATCCGGGGACGCTCGCCCGCGCCCGTGAGATCGTGGCCACCGGTCGGGTGCACCGGCCCGAGATCGGCATGCTCTCCGCGGAGTCGGTGACGGCGACGGCCGACGTCCTGGGCACCCGTCCGGACCCCTACCAGGTGCAGCTGCATGTCGAGGCGCCCAGCGAGAGCTACGAGGGCTGGCTGTTCACCGTCTGCAGCTGCCCGGTCCGGTCGGTCTGCAAGCACGGCGCCGCGCTCGCCCTGACCCTGCGCCAGAGCTTCGCCCAGCCGACCGTGCCGCCGTCGACCTGGCGGCGCACCCTCGACCGGGTGGTCTCCGACCTCGACCGGCAGTCGCCGGAGGCCGTCGACGCCACCCCGCTGGCGCTCGAGATCAGCCTCGCGGAGGCCCGCCGCAGCCACCTGTCACAAGGGCCGACGCTGCGCGTCCGGCCGCTGCGCCGGGGCCGCAGCAAGCCGTGGATCAAGACCGGCGCCGACTGGTCCGACATCGACGCCAACCCGGTCACCGGTACGTTCCCGCGCGCCCAGGCCGAGGCCGTCTCCGCGCTCCACACCCTCTGGGCGGGCCACCGCTCCTACTACTACACCGGCGTCTCCCCCGCCCTCGACGAGTTCGGCTCCACGGTCGTCCGCGGGCTGCGGGCCGCCCGCGATGCCGGTGTGGTGCTGCTGCCGGGCCGCAACGTCCATCGCGTCGAGATCGCCGACGACCGCGCGGAGGTCGTCGTGCAGCTGGAGCACGGCGAGGGCGGGGCGACGGTCGTGCAGGGCACGGTGGTCCTGGGCGACCAGGTCTTCCGCGGCGACGCCATCGTCCCGGTCGGCAACCCGGCTGTGGCGGTAGGGCTGCTCGTCGACGACCAGCTGCTGATCGCCGAGCTCGCCGCGCCGATGCCGGTGTCGGTGCGCCACTTCGTCGACGGTCCCGGCCTGACCGTCCCCGCCACCGAGACCGAGGAGCTGCTCGACGCCCTGCCCGCGCTGATGCGCCACGTCACGGTCCGCACCGGCGACAGCGCCATCGAGCTCCCCGCTCCCCTGGAGCCCACGCTCGTGCTCACGGTCACCTGGCACAGCGCGACCAAGGCCGGCCTCGCCTGGCACTGGCAGTACGGCGACGACGAGTCCCGCTCCTGCGCACTCGGCAGCAGCGACCCGATCGGCGGCATCCGCGACCGGGGTCGCGAGCGCGAGCTGCTGGGCGCCGTACCCTCCGCGCTGCTGAGCGCCACCACCGTCACCGATGGCGAGGCGCTCGCCCTGGCCATCCACGAACTCCCGCACCTGCGCGAGCTGGACGGCGTGCGGGTCGTCGAGGAGGAGCGGCCGGACTTCCGCGAGGCCGACGTGGCTCCCGAGATCGCGTTCACGCTCGTCGAGCCGGAGCCGGGCGCCGAGGCGACCGACTGGCTCGACCTCGCGGTCACCGTGACCGTCGACGGCGAGCCGATCCCCCTGCCCGACGTCCTCGCCGCTCTCACCCTCGGGCTGGACTTCCTGGTCCTGCCCAGCGGGCTCTACGTCAGCACGGACCGCGTCGAGTTCGACCGGTTGCGGGAGGTGGTGGCCGCCGCTGCGGAGCTGCGCGAGCGCGACGGCGAGCGGATCGGCATCGGCCACCACGACCTCGGCCTGTGGGCCCAGCTCGCCGAGACCGGCCTCGTCGACGCGCAGGTGGCGACATGGGTCGAGCGGGCCCAGGCGCTGCGTGACCTCACGGACATCCCCCGGCCGGAGCCGCGCGGCCTGACGACCGAGCTGCGCAGCTACCAGCGCGACGGCTTCTCCTGGCTCGCCCTCCTCTGGCAGCACGGCCTGGGCGGGATCCTCGCCGACGACATGGGTCTGGGCAAGACCCTGCAGGTGCTGGCCCTGGTCGCGCACGCGCGCGCCGAGCGGCCGGACGACGGGCCGTTCCTCGTCGTCGCGCCCACCAGCGTCGTGACCGCGTGGGCCGACGAGGCCGCCCGCCACGCGCCGGGCCTGCGTGTCGGCGTCGTCCAGCGGCGTACCGACGACGTCGCGGCGATCGCCGCCTCCAGCGACCTCGTGGTGACGACCTACACCCTGCTCCGCCTCGCGCACCCCCACTACGAAGGAGTCGCGTGGGCCGGACTGGTCCTGGACGAGGCACAGCAGGTCAAGAACCACCAGAGCAAGACCTACACCGCCGTGCGCAGCATCGATGCCGGCTTCCGGCTCGCCGTGACCGGTACGCCGTTCGAGAACCGGCTGATGGAGCTCTGGTCGCTGCTGTCCATCACGGTGCCCGGCCTCTACCCGTGGCCCCGGACCTTCACGGAGAAGGTCGTCAGGCCGATCGAGAAGGAGGGCGACCAGGTCGTCCTCGAACGGTTCCGGGCGCGGGTTCGGCCCTTCCTGCTCCGGCGCACCAAGGAACTGGTCGCCGACGACCTGCCGCCGAAGCAGGAGCAGGTGCTCGGCGTCGAGCTCGGACCGAAGCACCGCAAGATCTACGACACCCACCTCGCGCGCGAGCGCCAACGGATCCTCGGCCTGGTCGAGGACTTCGACCGCAACCGCGTTGCGATCTTCAGCGCCCTGACCAAGCTGCGCCAGCTCGCACTCGATCCCGCGCTCGTCGACGACGCGCACGACGCCGTCGGGTCGGCGAAGCTGGACGTGCTGGTCGACCACCTGCTGGAGCTGACCGCCGAGGGCCACCGGGCGCTCGTGTTCAGCCAGTTCACGTCGTTCCTCGGCCGGGTGCGCGACCGCCTCGACGCCGCGGACATCACCAGCACCTACCTCGACGGCCGCACCCGCGACCGCGCCGCGGTGATCGAGGAGTTCCGCTCGGGGTCGGCGCCGGTGTTCCTGATCTCGCTCAAGGCCGGCGGCGTCGGGCTCACCCTCACCGAGGCCGACTACGTGTTCGTCCTCGACCCGTGGTGGAACCCCGCCGCCGAGGCGCAGGCGGTCGACCGTGCGCACCGGATCGGCCAGACCCGACACGTCCACGTCTACCGGCTGGTCGCCAGCGACACCATCGAGGAGAAGGTGATGGAGCTCAAGGCCCGCAAGGCCGAGCTCTTCGCGCAGGTCATCGACGGCGACGGCGCGATGAGCACCTCGATCGGCGCGGAGGACATCCGCGGGCTCTTCGACGACTGACCGGTCGATCGGCGCCGGTCAGCGACGGTTCCAGTCCGTGCCGGGCGGCTTCGCCTCGAGCCACGACTGGAATCCGGTCAGCGACGACACGCTCATCGCCAGCTCCACCAGCCCGTCGGGAGACTGGCAGCGGATGACCAGGTGGTCGGGGTAGAGCGAGGCCTGCTCCTCGCCGAGCGGCTCGCGGCGGCCGTCGTACGCGAGCTCCTCCCGGGTCCACGCCCGCTTCGGGCGCGGCGACAGGGAGAAGACCCGGAACCACTCGAGGGTCTCCCCCGAGTAGCGGCCCAGGCCGAGCACCCATCCCCGCCCGGGCCGCTCCATCCGGTGCCGGTGGCTCAGCTCGAACGTGCCACCGTGCCGGGACAGCAGACGGCGCCGGACGATGAGTCCGGCGCCGTACAGCACACACAGGAGCAGGAGGGCGCCACAGACGTCGAGCAGCCACTCCCACCAGGCCATTCGTGCTAGCTGACCTTCTCTGCCGCGCGGATGCGGGCCTCGGCGTGACGCACGCGCTGCTCCGCCTCGTTGCTCGAGTCGAGCAGGCGGCGTGCCTCCTCGAGATCGATCCGCGCCTGCTCCACCTCGATGTCCTCGGCCCGCTCGACGTGCTCGGCGAGGATCGAGACCCGGTCGTTGGCGACCGACAGGAAGCCACCGTCGACGGCGGCGACCACGATCTGGTTGGTGCCCGCGACCTGGATCTCGATCACCGAGGCCGACAGCAGCGACAGCGTCGGCGCGTGGCCGCGCAGGACGCCGATGTCACCCTCGAGCGTGCGCGCGATGATCATCGCCGCCTCACCGGACCACACGGTCCGGTCGGCAGCGACGAGCTCGACGTGCAGGTGCTCGACTGCGGTCTCAGCCATGATCAGAGGCTCTTCTGGATCTCGGCCCAGTTGCGCTCGACGTCGTCGAGACCGCCGCACATGAAGAACGCCTGCTCGGCCACGTGGTCGTACTCACCGTCGGCGATCTTGTTGAACGCCTCGATCGTCTCGGCCACGGGGACCGTCGAGCCCTCGATGCCGGTGAACTGCTTGGCGACGTAGGTGTTCTGCGACAGGAACCGCTGGATACGACGCGCGCGGGAGACGATGATCTTGTCCTCCTCGGAGAGCTCGTCGACACCGAGGATCGCGATGATGTCCTGGAGCTCCTTGTTGCGCTGCAGGATCTGCTTGATGCGGATCGCGCAGTCGTAGTGCGCCTGACCGATGTACTGCGGGTCGAGGATCCGCGAGGTCGAGGTCAGCGGGTC
>DATMHM010000003.1:0-69262 GCA_035554935.1 Nocardioides sp.
CCTGGGTCCGCCACCTCGTCGAACACATCGCCGCCGGCGTCCGCGTCGCGCCGGTGATCGACCTCGCCGGCCAGGCGCCCGTGGATGCCTACGAGATCCCCGCCCGGCTGCGTGAAGCGGTCCGGTTGATGTTCCCCGGCGACGTCTTCCCCTACGCGAGCTCCCTGTCCGGGAAGGGCGACATCGACCACCAGACCCCCTACAGCCAGGGCGGGCCCACCGCGATCGGGAACCTCGCCCCCCTCACCCGAGGCCACCACCGGATCAAGACCCACGCCGGCTGGGAAGCCCGACAACCCTTCCCCGGGATCGTGATCTGGCGCGATCCCCACGGGGCCCACTACCTGGTCGACCACACCGGAACAAGACAAGTCACCGGCAACACCACCGGCGACCAACGCACCGCGCCCCAACACGTCAGCCACGCCGAGATCTACGCCACCAAGATCCTCCTCGAATACGCCGCCTGACAACAGCAGGCGAGGTACCGTCGCACTACCGCTGCGCCAGCCGCAGCGTCGCGGTCAGGACCTGCCCCAGCTCGATCCCGGCGGGACGTCGTACGGCGACCTTGAGGGGGACCAGGTAGCGGCCGTCCTTGGGGAAGAGTGCGGTCGTGAAGTCGATGTCGCCGATGCGGACCTCGACGGCGACCTGGCCCCAGTACTCCAGGCCGCGGGCGGCCTCCTTGATGTCCTCACTGTCCTCGACGGGGACCTCGAGGAACCAGTAGGGGGCGGGGCCGCGCCACTCGATGACGGTGCCGGTGAACGTGACGTCCATCAGTACCCGCTCTCGACGCCGCTGCCGTAGCCGTCCTCGAACGGGTCGTACTCGTACTCGTCGACGTAGTCGGGCGGGACGTCGTGGCCGATCTCGCAGATGTCGGCGGGCGACAGGTAGCCGGAATCTGCCTCGACCTCCTCGGCAGCGAGGCACTCGTGGAACCCCGAGTAGTCGGGCCCGGCCGAGCTGGCGATGCCGACCCCGATCCCGATCACGGCCAGCACACTGACCACGCCGATGACCCGGCCGGCGCCGGAGGAGCGCGTGACCTGGGCCTGCTGCTCCTCCGGCGGCTCGTACTGCTCCCACATGCCGCCATCATGGCCGCGCTGCTGCCCTGGCAAACGCGGGCGGTCAGCGGCCGTCGGCGCCCATCGCGACGAGGACGTCGACCACGGCACCGTGGTCGAGGGTCTCGGCCAGCGCAAGCGCCGTACGACGGCTGGCGTCCCGCGCCTCGACGTCCGCCCCGGCGCGCAGCGCGACCGCGACCGCGTCGGCGTCGCCGCGCCCGGCCGCGCGGAGCAGGGCGGCGTTCGGGTCGGCCGGCCGCCTCGCGGTCGTCAGGGTCTCGAGGATCGCCTCCAGTCGGTCGAACCCGCGCTCGCGGGCCATCTCCAGCGGGGTCAGCCCGGCCGACGTCGACCGGTCGCCGAGCCGGACGCCGCCCGCGGCGAGCACCCGCACGGTGGTCGCGTAGGACGCGGTGTCCTCGCCGAGCCACACCGCCTCGTGGATCGCCTGGTAGCCGATCCGGTTGACGTGGTCGCGGTCGATGCCCGCCCGCAGCAGCTCGCCGACCACGAACCCGTGCCCGCGCTCGGCGGCGCGGATCAGGCCGGTGCCGTTCCAGCTGTCCTTGTCGTTGACCTTCGCACCGTTGCGCAGGGTGAGCCGGAGCAGGTCGAGGTAGCCCTCGCTGGTCGCGACGAGGTACGCCGACTGCTCGGTGTCGTCCTTCGCGTTGACGTCGGCGCCCCTCTCGATCAGCCGGCGGGCCCGCGCCACGTCGTTGGCCCACGCCGCGTCGCGCAGCCGCTGGTCGAGGGCGGCCTGCTGCTCCGCGCTGAGAGGGGCCCGGGACGGGGAGGTGGACGGGGAGGTGGACGGGCTGCGGTCGTCTCGAGACGGTCGCGGGGCGACCTCCTCGACGTCCGGCGACGGGGCGACCTCCTCGACGTCCGGCGCGCACGCGCCCAGGACGAGCGCGAGGAGGAGCCCGGCGAGCACGGTCGGCTTCGTCGGCGTCATCGGGTCGGGTCGGTGACGACCTGGTGGGGACCGGAGGGGACGGGCTCGTCGAACTTGCTGTCGACGTACAGGATCCGGCCGCGCAGCGCCTTGGCAGTGGTCAGCACGCGGTCGGCCGCGCTGGCCCGCTGGCCGACCAGCTCGAGCTCGCGGCCGTCGGCGGACACCTCGAGCGTCGCGATCATCCTGCTGAAGTTGCGCACCACGGTCAGCCGGTCGCCCTGGCGGAGCAGGCCGTCGGCGTTGACGAGGTCGCCGTCGAGCGCGCCCTGCACGTCGATCGGGGCGACCTCACCGGTGCGGGCGTCGAAGCGCCACATCCTGCCCTGGTTGCCCTGCGCGACGACGAAGCCAGTGTGGTCCTCGGACAGCACGATGCCGCCGAGGTTGAAGCCGGCCGTGCGCGTGATCGTGTCCGTCGCGTCGGCCCACAGGGTCACGCCCCAGCCGTCCGCGCCCTCCGCGACGCGGAAGACCTGCGCGTCGTTGGAGTCGGTGAAGTACGCCGCGCCGTCGGGGCCGATCGCGACGTCGTTGAGGAAGACGTCCTCGCCGGGCGTCCGCAGCGCGGCGAGGAGCGCGCCGTCCTTGCCGTAGACCCACAGGTCCGGGCGGCCGTTGTCGGCGCCGTTCGTGATGCCGTTCGGGCCGCCGGCGACGTAGACGTTGCCCGCGCGGTCGACGGTGATGCCGCGCGCGGTCCAGCGCCCGTCGGTGCCGTCGCCCTCCAGCCACTCCTCGGTGTCGGCGGAGCCCACCGAGCCGCGGTGGATCTCGCCGCCGGTGACCTCGCTGACGTAGAACAGCCCGCGCCGCTCGTCCGCGCCGATGCCCTCGAACTTCGAGCCGCCCGGGCTGGCCGGGCCGGCCGCGTCGCCGTCGAGGACGTACGTCGCCGGGCGGCCGCGGTCGTGCGCGTCGGCCGACGCCGGGGTGCTGGCCGCGAACATCGCGCCGAGCGTGCTGACGGCCGCGACGGTGAGAACGGTCCTGGTGAGGATGGTGGTGCTGGGCTTGCGCTTCACGTTCTTCTCCTGGGTGGCTCCTGGGGTGATGCCTCCACCCTGCGTCAGCGCATGACGCCCGGACGTCGGGCAGCCGGGTACCCCTCGATGGCCAATTGGTTGATGCCGTCGACCCCCGGCCCTCCCTAGGGTGGACCGATCATGACCCTGCCCGCCCTCGCCACCGCCCGCCGCCCCGGCGTGCACGGCATCCTCGCGCCCGCCGTGCGCCTGGACCGGTGGCTGCTGGCGGTGCTGGTGGTCCTGCTCGTCACCTGTGCCGTGCGGTACGTCGACCGGCACGGCCTCGACGCGGCCGGGCTGGCCGTGCTCGCCGGCGCCCTGGTGCTCGGCCTCGCCTACGCGACCCGCGGGCTGCTGGCCGGCCGGGCCTGGTGGCCGACCGTGTGGGTCACCGGGATGGTCGTGCTGTGGGGCGTGCTGACCGCGGTCGCACCGTCGTTCGCGTGGTGCGCGGTCCCGGTCGCGTTCGCGGTGCTGCGGGTGCTGCCCTTCCCGTGGGCGGTCGGCGTCGTGGTCGCGATGACCGTGCTGCTGACCGCCGCCTGGCAGCGGATCACCGACGGCACCGACCCGGTCCAGGTCGCCGGCCCGATCGGCGTCGGCCTGGTCACGGTGCTCGCCTACCGTGCGCTGGACCTCGAGTCCCGGGCCCGCCAGGACCTCCTCGACCAGCTGGTGGACGCGCAGGCCGAGCTCGCCGCGGAGCAGCGTCGTACCGGCGCGCTCGCCGAGCGGACCCGGCTGTCGCGGGAGATCCACGACTCCGTGGGCCAGGGCCTGTCGAGCATCAACCTGCTGCTGCAGGCCGCGGAGCGTGCGTGGGACGGGCAGCCGGCGGCCGCCCGTGAGCACGTCGGGACCGCGGCGGCGACGGCGCGCCACGGCCTGGACGAGGTACGCCGCGTGGTCCGTGACCTCGCGCCGGCCGAGCTCGCCGACGACGACACCGGCGCCGCCGTCCCCGAGGCGCTGCGCCGCGCGGCCGCCGAGGCGGCGCTGGGGTTGCCGGTCGAGGTCCGCGTCGACGGCACGCCGGTCGTGGTGCCCGCCGACGTCGCGGCCGCCCTCGTCCGCACCGCCCGGGGCGCGCTCGCCAACGTGCGCGAGCACGCCGGCGCCCACCGGGTGGCGCTCACCCTCACCTACCACCCCGACGAGGTGGTGCTCGACGTGCGCGACGACGGCTGCGGGTTCGATCCGGGGCAGGTGCGGCCGGCCGGCACCCGCGGCCGCGGGCTCGCCGGTGTCCGCGACCGCGCCGCGGCGCTCGGCGGGCACGCCGACATCGAGAGCGCCCCCGGCGAGGGGACGACCGTCTCCGTCCGCTTCCCCCTCGAGGAGGTCCCGTGATCCGGATCGTGCTGGTGGACGACCACCCCGTCGTCCGCGCCGGCCTGCGCGCGCTGATCGACGGGCAGGAGGACCTGTCCGTGGTCGGCGAGGCCGACGGGCTCGACGCGGCGGTGGCCGTCGTGGGCGCGGACCGGCCGGACGTCGTACTGATGGACCTCAGCCTCGGCGCGGGGGAGGCCGGCGGCGCTGCGGTGACCGCGGCCGTGCGGGCGCTGCCCGCGCCGCCCGAGGTGTTGGTGCTGACGACCTACGACACCGAGTCCGACATCCTGCGGGCGCTCGAGGCGGGGGCACGCGGCTACCTGCTCAAGGACGCGCCGCCCGACGAGCTGTTCGCCGGCATCCGCTCCACCGCCCGTGGCGAGACCGTGCTCGCGCCGTCGGTGGCGGCGACCCTGGTCCGTCGTACGACGCCGGGCGCGACCACCATCACCGAGCGCGAGGTCGAGGTGCTCGAGCTGCTGTCGCGCGGCCTGGGCAACAAGGAGATGGCGCGCGAGCTGTTCGTGTCCGAGGCGACGGTGAAGTCCCACCTGTCGCACATCTACACCAAGCTCGGAGTGGACACCCGGGCCGGCGCGGTCGCCGCGGCGATCGAGCGCCGGATCATCCGTACGTGACCCCTGCCCCGCGCGACCGACCGACGAGGAGAGCCATGACCATCACCGCCGAGGACCGGCGCCACCTGGATCGCTGCGTCGAGCTGGCCGCGCAGGCCGTCGACGTCGGCGACGAGCCGTTCGGGTCGGTGCTGGTCGCCGCGGACGGCACCGTCCTGTTCGAGGACCACAACCACGTCAGCGGCGGCGACGGCACCCGCCACCCGGAGCTCGCGATCGCGCTCTGGGCGGCGGCCAACGTGGCCCCCGGCGAGCGCAGCGCGATGACCGTCTACACCTCCGGCGAGCACTGCGCGATGTGCTCGGCCGCGCACGCGTGGGCCGGGCTCGGCCGGATCGTCTTCGCCACCTCCACCCCGCAGCTGCTGCAGTGGCTCGAGGAGCTCGGCGTGCTGGGCGCCTCGCCGGTCGCGCCGCTGCAGATCACCCAGGTCGCGCCGGGCGTGCCGGTGGACGGGCCCGTGGAGGAGTACGCCGACCGGGTGCGCGCGCTGCACGCGCGCCACCACGGGGCGGGGCCGTCAG
Organism: Nocardioides sp.; assembly: GCA_035554935.1. Taxonomy (GTDB): domain Bacteria; phylum Actinomycetota; class Actinomycetes; order Propionibacteriales; family Nocardioidaceae; genus Nocardioides. The sequence goes on from DATMHM010000003.1 coordinate 5,564, forward strand.
CCGAGGTCGGCCAGCGGGACTGAGGGATCGCGCACGGCGGCGGTCGCCTCGCCGCCGACGACCGCCCGCAGCGGCCCAATCGCGTCCCAGTCGTTGAGGTGCATGCCGGCCAGTACCCGGTCGCCGCGCAGCCACAGCACGCTGCCGTTGCGGCCGGCGAGGTCGCCGCGGACCACCAGGTCGTCGTACCCGTCGCGGCCGACGTGGCCGACGTACTCCATGCCGAGGTCGTACTGGTCGGTGAAGAAGTAGGGCAGCCGGGTGTAGGGCTCGTCGTGGCCGAGCATCACCCGCGCCGCGTGACGGCCCTGCTGGATCGCGGTGTCCCAGTGCTCGACGCGGACCCGGGTGCCGAGGACGGGGTGGTCGTGGTTGGCGACGTCGCCGGCGGCGTAGACGTGGGGGTCGATCGCGCGGAGCCGGGCGTCGACGTGGATGCCGTTGTCGACGGTGAGGCCGGCGCCGGCCGCGAGCGAGTCGTCGGGCGTCACGCCGACGGCGACCACCAGGAGGTCGGCCACGACGGGATCGCTGCCCTCGACGTGCACGACGACCTCGCCGTCGACGTGCTCGACGCCGGCGACGCTCACGCCGAGGCGCAGGTCCACCCCGTGCTCGCGGTGCAGGTCGGCGAAGACGGTGGCGAGCTCGTCGCCGAGGACCCGCTGCAGCGGCAGCGGCGCGGCCTCGAGGACGGTGACCTCGGCGCCCGCCTGCCGGGCGGCCGAGGCGACCTCGAGCCCGATCCAGCCGGCGCCGATGATCGCGATCCGGCCCTGCAGCCGCTCCTTGAGCGCCAGCGCGTCGTCGAGGGTGCGCAGGTGCAGGACCGTCGCGCCCTCCTCAGCGGCGGCGTCGGCCGCGGGGAGGTGCCGGGGCGTGGCGCCGGTGGCGAGCAGCAGCCGGTCGTAGGGCAGCTCGTCGTCGCCGACCAGGACATGGCTGCGGTCGAGGTCGATCCCGGTCACCACGGTCCCGGTGCGCACCTCGATCCCCTGCTCGTCGTACCACTCCTGCGGGTGGACGAAGACCGAGTCGGGCTCGGCGGAGCCGAGGAGCAGACCCTTGGACAGCGGCGGGCGCTCGTAGGGAAGGTGCTGCTCGCCGGCCACCAGCACGATGTCGCCGGTGCTCCCGGCGGACCGCAGCTCGGCGACCGCGTTGGCGGCGGCGAGACCGCCACCCACGACCACGACGTTCATCGCCGGATCATCCCCCGGGTCATCTCCGCCCCCTGGTCAGGTCCAGGAACTCCGCACGACTGCGGGCGTCGTCGCGCAGCTGCCCGAACAGCGCCGATGTCAGCGTTCGCGTGCCGGCCGCACGCGCACCCCGCACGCTCATGCAGGTGTGCTCGGCGTCGATGACCACCCCGACGCCGCGCGGCTCCAGCGCACGCTGCAGGTGGTCGGCGACCTGCTTCGTCAGCCGCTCCTGGGTCTGCGGACGGCGGGCGTGGTGGTCGACCATCCGCGCGAACTTCGACAGCCCGAGGATCCGCTGCCCCGGCAGGTAGCCGACGTGGGCGACGCCCACGAACGGCAGCATGTGGTGCTCGCACAGCGAGCGGACCGGGATGTCCTCGACGAGCACCAGCTCGTCGTACTCGTCGTCGTTGGGGAAGGTCGTCAGCTCGAACTCCGGCGGCGAGGTGAGCTCCAGCAGCGCGTCCACCATCCGCCGCGGCGTCTCGGCGAGGTGGGCGACTTCGAGGTCGAGCCCGAGCGCGGTCAGCAGGTCGACGGCCGCCCGGTGCGCGGCGTCGCGGTCGACCGACGGGCCGTCGGTGACGATCCGCGGCCGCCAGGACACGTCGGGCGAGGGCGCGGCACCTTCTAAAACGGTCATTGTTCTTATTTAGACTGCCACGGGCTCGCTGTCAAGGCCGAGGGCATGATCGAGTCGTGGACCCGATGACCTGTTCCGTCCGGCTCGCCGGCCCGGCCGACGCCGACGTCGTGGGCCGGCTGCTGTTCGACTTCAACACCGAGTTCGAGACCGCGACGCCGACGGCCGGCGAGTTCGCCGCCCGCTTCGCCACGCTGCTCGGCCGGCCGGACGTGCTCGTGGTCCTCGCCGAGGACGCCGACCGCGTGGCGACCGGCTTCGGCCTGCTGACGCTGCGCCCGACCCCGTACGGCGACGGGCCGCTCGCCCAGCTCGAGGAGCTCTACGTCGTGCCGGACCTCCGCGACCGCGGCATCGGCACCGCCCTGCTCACCCGCGCGGTCGCCGAGGTCGAGGCGCGCGGCGGGATCGAGGTGCACATCAACGTCGACGAGGTCGACACGGACACCCGGCGGTTCTACGAGCGGCACGGCTTCACGAACATCGAGCCCGGCCAGGACTACCGGATGCTGTGCTACCTGCGCGAGCTCTGACCCGGATTCGCAGGGAGGGCGGCGGGCTGGCGCCGGTAGGTCACGTGGTCGACGTACGGCGTGTGCCGCACCCCGACCGGGACGAGGTCCGTGCGCGGCACCCCGTCGAAGAGCCGCGAGCCCGCGTGCCCGTCGGCTGCGGAGAGCCCCGACACCACCGGGACGACGTGCCAGCGCAGCTCGTCGAGCAGGCCCGCCGCGAGCGCCTGGTTGATGGTGGTCGCGCCGCCAGCGATCGCCACGCTGCGCTCGCCCGCCGCCTCCCGCGCCCGGTCCAGCGCCGCCTCGAGGCCCTCGGTGACGAAGTGGAAGGTGGTGCCGCCGTCCATCGGGAGCGGGTCGCGCTCGTGGTGGGTGAGCACGAAGACCGGTGCGTGGTAGGGCGGGTCCTCACCCCACCAGCCGCGCCAGGACAGGTCGAACGCGCCGCGGCCGGGGTCGAACATGTTGCGGCCCATGACGAACGCGCCCGCGTCGACGATGGCGTCGACCTCGGCGGCGTTCTCCTCGCGGTGGTCGAACATCCACGCGTGCAGCGGGCCCTGGTCGAAGTCCCCGAAGGGGCGCTCGAGGGACTGCCCCGGGCCGGCCCCGAAGCCGTCGATGGTGGTGCTGATGTCAGCGGTCACGATGCCCATGCCAGTCCGACCGCCGCCGCCCCGGAAACTCATCGGGACGCGCCGTCGACCCGTGGGAGAATCATCCCGTGCTGGGCATCACCGACCTGTCGACGTACCTCGTCGGCCTGATCCTGATCATCCTGCTGCCCGGACCGAACTCCCTCTACGTGCTGTCGGTCGCGGCCCGCCGCGGCGCCCGCGACGGCTACCGCGCGGCGGCCGGCGTGTGGACCGGGGACGCGGTGCTGATGACCCTCTCGGCCGCCGGCGTCGCGTCGCTGCTGCAGGCCAACGACCTGGCCTTCGCCATCGTGAAGTACGTCGGCGCGGGCTACCTCGGCTACCTCGCCTTCACCATGCTGCGCGGCGCCTTCCTGATGTGGCGGGCCCGGGCGCGGGCGGCGCAGGCCGTCGCGGAGGGCGCGCCGCCGCCGGTGCCGGGCGAGCGGCCCTACCGCCGGGCGCTGGTGATCAGCCTGCTCAACCCGAAGGCGATCCTGTTCTTCGTCGCCTTCTTCGTGCAGTTCGTCGACCCCGGCTACGCCCACCCGGCGCTGTCGTTCCTCGTCCTCGGGATCCTCGCCCAGATCGCGAGCGTGGCCTACCTGTCGGCACTGATCTTCGGCGGCACCCGGCTCGCGGACGCGTTCCGCCGCCGGCGCTCGCTCTCGGCCGCCGGCGCCTCGGCGATCGGCGCCATCTTCCTCGGCTTCGCGGTCAAGCTGTCGCTCTCCCACGCGTGAGGCGGGTGCCGGGCCGACCGGCCGGCTACCAGGTGACGGCGTCGCAGGCCGACGAGCGGTGCCCCTCGACCTGGAGCGTGGCGTGCTCGATGTCGTGCACCTCGCGCAGCGCCCGCTGCCCGTCGCGCAGGGCCAGCCCGGCGTCGGCCCCCTCCACGAGGACGAGGTGGGCGGTGGCGACGTTCATCCCGGACGTCAGCGTCCACACGTGCAGGTCATGCACGTCGCACACGCCGTCGATCCCCGCGAGCGAGGCGGTGACGGCGTCGATGTCGAGGCCGGCCGGGACGTGCTGGCCGAGGACGGCGAGCACCTCTCGGCCGAGGAACACCGCTCGGACCGCGACGAACCCGCCGATCAGGAACGCCACCACGGTGTCCCAGACCCCGTCGCCGGTCGCGACGATCAAGCCGCCGGCGGCGAGCACGCCCACGCTGCCCGCGGTGTCCGCCACCACCTCGAGGTAGGCGCCCTTGACGTTGAGCGACTCGCTCGCGCCCGCCCGGAGCAGCAGCAGGGCGACCACGTTGACCGCCAGTCCGAGAGCGCCGACGGCGAGCATCGGGCCGGTCTCGACCTCGACGTCCGCGCCCATCCGGCCGACCGCCTCGACGACGACGTACGCCGCGACGCCCAGCATCACCAGCACCGCGAGCCCGGAGGCGAAGACCTCGGCCCGGTAGGAGCCATAGGTACGACGCCCGGTGCTGTCGGCGCGCGTGGCGATCTTGGTCGCGACCAGCGCGGCGCCGAGGGCGACCACGTCGGCGGCCATGTGCCCGGCGTCGGAGATGAGCGCGAGCGAGCCGCCGACGATGCCGACGACGAGCTCGACGACGAAGAAACCGGCGATCAGCGCGAAGGACGCCGCCAGCCGCCACCGGTGGCGGGCGCCCGCGTGACCGCTCGCGCCGGCCGCGGGCTGGTGCCCGTGCCCGTGTCCGACACCCATCCTCGGCCTCCTCGTCCCGACCACCGTAGCGACCCGGCGGGCGCCTATCCTCGGCACGTGATGATCCGACCGGCCGAGCTCGAGGCCATCCGCGCCGGCACGATCGACCTGGCCTTCCGCCGCTGGGACCGGCCGCGGGTGAAGGTCGGGACGCAGCTGCGCACCGCGGTCGGCGTGGTCGAGGTGGTCGCCGTCGAACAGGTCGCCCTCTCCGCGCTGCGCGCCGAGGACGCCCGCCGGGCCGGCGCCGCGTCGCTCACGGCACTCAAGGACGCACTGGCCGGGCCGGCGGTCGGGGCGGACCGGGCGGCCCGGGCGGCCCGCCCGGTCTTCCGCGTCGGCCTGCGGTACGGCGGCGTCGACCCCCGCGAGACGCTGCGCTCCACGCTGCCCGACGCCGACGAGGTGCGCACCGTGCTCGCCGGCCTGGACCGGCTCGACGCGGCCTCGCCGATCGGGCCGTGGACGCGGGACACGCTGCGGATCATCGACCGCAACCCGGAGGTCCGCGCCCCCGAGCTCGCCGAGGAGCTGGGCCGGCCGACGGCGGAGTTCAAGCGCGACGTACGCAAGCTCAAGGAGCGCGGCCTGACCGAGTCGCTCGCGATCGGCTACCGGCTGTCCCCGCGTGGCGAGGTCGTCCTCGACCACGAGGACGGGCCGCGCGAGCGGGCGCCCCGCCGCGAGGGCACCCCGCTGCCGCGCACCATCGGCGCCCCCGCGACCCGCGCGCTGCGGGCGGTCGACGTGCACACCCTCGAGGCGGTCGCCGGCTGGACCCGTGCCGACCTGGCGGCCCTGCACGGCGTCGGGCCGATCGCGCTGGACCGGCTGGAGGCCGCGCTCGGCCGGCTCGGGCTGTCGTACGCCGGCTGACCTCGTAGCATCGGGCGGGTGCTCACCGACCTCCGCCGCCCTGTCGCCGCCCTCGGCGCCGCCGCACTCGCCCTGGCCCTGGTCGCCTGCGGGTCCGACGACGGCGACGACGCCCCTGACGAGCCCGCTGCCGTCGAGACCGCCCGCAACGGCGACGAGTTCAACCAGGCGGACGTGGACTTCGCGACCGCGATGATCCCGCACCACGCCCAGGCCGTGCAGATGGCGAACCTCGCGGTCGACCGACCACTGCCCGACGACCTGCGGATGCTCGTCGACAACGTGCACACCACGCAGGTCGCCGAGGTCGAGACGATGGTGACCTGGCTGACCGACTGGGGCCAGGAGATCCCCGAGACCTCGATGGACCACGTCAACGGCGGTCACGACAGCCACGGAGACATGGAGGGCGACCTGCACGGCGACATGCCCGGAATGATGTCGGGCGAGGAGATGACCGCCCTGGCCGAGGCGTCCGACGAGGAGTTCCCCGAGCTCTGGATGACGATGATGATCGAGCACCACGAGGGCGCGATCGAGATGGCCGAGGCCGAGCAGGAGGAGGGCCACTTCCCGGACGCCGTCGACCTCGCCGGGACGATCATCACCACGCAGCGCGACGAGATCGCCACGATGGAGGGCCTGCTCGACGACTGACCCCGTCTGTCACACCCCGGGCCCGGGCGGTGTCTCCATGGCATGACCACCCTGATCCCAGGAGGAGACATGACCAGCCCGACCAGCACCAGCCCGACCAGCACCGCCCGCATCCCTGCCGCGCCGATCACCGGTTTCTACGGCGCGATCGTGAAGAAGTTCGCCGGGAGGATGTTCGGCCGGGTGCCGGAGTCGCTCGGCGTGATGTGGCACCACCTGCCGGCGCTCAAGGCGAGCATGGCCTACGGCCAGAAGCTGCAGAAGTGGGACGAGTGCGACGAGACCCTCAAGACCTACGCCCACATGGCCGTCGCGTCGGTGGTCGGCTGCTCGTGGTGCCTGGACTTCAACTACTTCATGACCCGCGACAAGGGGCTCGACGAGGACAAGGCACGCGAGGTGCCGCGCTGGCGCGACTCCGACGTGTTCAGCCCGCTGGAGCGGCAGGTGATGGCGTACGCCGAGGCGGCGAGCCTGACGCCGCCGACCGTCACCGACGAGATGGTCGCGCCGCTGCTCGCCGCGCTCGGCCCGGCCGGGCTGGTGGAGCTCACCAGCGTGATCGGGTTCGCCAACCTGACCACCCGCGGCAACGTCGCCCTGGGCATCGAGTCGGAGGGCTTCGCGTCGGCCTGTGGCATGAAGCCGCTCGCCGAGCCCGGCCCGTCGGCGGTCGTAGGCTCGCGGGCATGACCTCTCGGGAGTCCAACGGCGGCGATGCCGCCGGTGGCGCCGACCCGTTCGTCGCCCACCGCAACCTGCTCTTCACGGTCGCCTACGAGATGCTCGGCTCCGCGGCCGACGCCGAGGACGTCGTACAGGAGACCTGGCTGCGGTGGGCGGCGGCGGACCGTGCCGAGGTGCGGGAGCCGCGCGCCTACCTGGTCCGGATCGTCACCCGGCAGGCGCTCAACCGGCTGCGCACGCTGGCGCGGCGGCGGGAGGACTACGTCGGCGAGTGGCTGCCCGAGCCGCTGCTCACCGCCCCCGACGTGGCCGAGGACGTCGAGCTCGCCGACAGCGTGTCGATGGCGATGCTGACCGTCCTCGAGACGCTCGGGCCGACCGAGCGCGCGGTGTTCGTGCTGCGCGAGGTGTTCGACCTGCCGTACGACGAGATCGGCACCGCGGTCGGCAGGAACGCCGCCGCGGTGCGCCAGATCGCGCTCCGCGCTCGCCAGCACGTCGCCGAGCGGCGGCCGCGGATGGACGTCGACCGGCGCGAGCAGCAGGCGGTCGTGGAGCGGTTCCTGGCCGCCGTGCGGACCGGCGACCTGCAGGGCCTGCTGGACGCGCTGGCGCCCGACGTGCTGATGCGCGCCGACGGCGGCGGGATCGCCCAGGCCATCCGCAAGCCGCTGGCCGGCGCCGAGCCGGTCGCCCGGCTGCTGTCGCAGTTCAGCATCCTGGCCCCCGACGGCGAGGTCGAGCTGGTGTGGCTCAACGGTGCCCCGGCCGCCCTGATCCGGGCCGCGGGCGAGCTCACCGCGGTGAGCTTCACGATCGAGGACGGCCGGATCAGCCGGATCTTCGCGATGCGGAACCCGCACAAGCTGACCGCGCTCGACAGCGAGGCGCAGCTGAGCCGGGATGGCTGACCCCTTGCGCCACCCGCCATGCTGAACCCATGCGCGCCGTCATGCACGAGGAGTTCGGGGACCCGGCCCGGGTCCTGACCGTCGAGGACGTGGAGGTCCCCGAGCCCGGGCCCGGCGAGGTGCGGATCCGCACCCTGCTCGCTGCGATCCACAACCACGACCTGTGGACCGTCCGCGGGTCCTACGGCTTCAAGCCGGAGCTGCCGGCGCGGGCCGGGACCGAGGCGGTCGGCGTCGTCGAGGCGGTCGGCGAGGGCGTCGAGCACCTCGCTGTCGGGCAGCGGGTCGCCAGCGGCGGCACCTTCGGCGCCTGGGCCGAGCAGTTCGTGGCGCGCGCCGGCGGCCTGGTCCCCGTGCCGGACGGACTCCCCGACGAGGTCGCCGCGCAGCTGGTGTCGATGCCGTTCAGCGCGATCAGCCTGCTCGAGTCGCTGGAGCTCCAGCCCGGGGACTGGCTCGTCCAGAACGCCGCCAACGGTGCGGTGGGCCGGATGGTCGCCCAGCTCGGCGCGGCCCGCGGGATCAACGTGGTCGGCCTCGTCCGTCGTACGGCGGGCGTCGACGAGCTCGCCGCGCACGACATCGGCAACGTCGTCGCCACCGACGCCGACGGCTGGCAGGACCGGGTCCACGCCCTCACCGGCGGCGCCCCGCTCAAGGTCGGGGTCGACTCGATCGGCGGCCCGGCGACCGGCGACGTGATGTCGCTGCTGGCCGAGAACGGGCTGCTCGTCGTCTTCGGCGCGATGCAGTCGCCGACGATGGAGATCGGCTCGGGCGACGTGATCTTCAAGCAGGCGACCGTGCGCGGGTTCTGGGCCAGCGCGGTGAGCCGGACGATGCCGGCCGAGCAGCGGCGGGCCCTCTTCGGCGAGCTCGTCCAGCGCATCGCGGAGGGCTCGCTGACCCTGCCCGTCGACACGATCTACCCGTTCGACGAGATTCGCACCGCGGCCGCCGCGAACTTCGAGCCGGGGCGGTCCGGCAAGATCCTGCTGCGTCCCTGAGCCCGGGACGGGACTCAGCCGAGCCCGAGCAGCCGCCGCGCGTTCTCGCGGAGCACCCCGCGGGCCCAGTCGTCGCCCAGCCCGAGCCCGATCACCGCGTCGACGGCGTCGACCCACGGGTAGGGGATGTTCGGGAAGTCGCTGCCGAAGAGGATCCGGTCGCCGAGCGCGACCAGGTCGTCGCGGCGGTCGGCCGGGAACGGCGCGGTCTCCTCCGCGAACGCGGTGAACGCCATCGTCGTGTCGAGGTGGACGCCGTCGTGGGCCTTCGCGAGGTCGAGGAACGCGCCGTAGTCCGGCATCCCGAGGTGTGCGACCACGAGCACCAGCGCCGGGTGCCGGCGCAGCAGCTCGGCGGCGGACTCCGGCCCGGTGTGGCGGCCCGGCGCCGGCCCGTGACCGATGTGGATCACCACCGGCGTACGCGTCTCCTCGAGCAGATCCCAGACCGGGTCGAGCAGCGGGTCGTTCGGGTCGAAGGCGCCCACCTGGACGTGCACCTTGAAGATCCGCGCGCCGGCGCCGATCGCCTCGGCGACGTACGACGCCGCGCCGGCCTCGGCGTGGAAGGTGGCCGAGTGCAGGCAGTCCGGGTGCTCCGCCGCGAACCCCGCGCACCACTCGTTGAGCCAGGCCGCCATCCCGGGCCGGTGGGCGTAGCAGAGCGAGGTGAACCGCTCGACGCCCAGCGCCCGCAGCGCGGCGACCCGCTCCTCCTGCGGGTAGCGGTAGGCGATCGGCCACGGGCGGCCGATCAGCGGGCCGACCTGGTCGAAGTAGGCCCACACCTTCGCCATCACCCGGTCGGGCAGGAAGTGGGTGTGCACGTCGACGATCCCCGGCAGCCCGAGCCGGTCCAGCCGCTCGCGCAGGAGGGCGGGCTCGTCGGGGGGCAGGGCGACGGAGGACGTGCTCATGGACCCACCCTGCCTGCTGGGGGCAACCCGCGACGACCCCCGAAGGAGGTGTCCGGCGCGTGGCCTAGACTGCCGGGCAGCCAGTCACACCCCCCGGGGTGAGGGAATCCGGTGCGAGTCCGGAACTGTCGCGCAGCGGTGAGGGCGACGGGTGAGGCACGAAGCCACTGGGTCGAGCAGTCAGCGATCCGGGAAGGCGCCCCGCCCGGTTGACCCCGAGTCCGAAGACCTGCTGGCCACCCCGTGTCCACCGAGCTTCGCGATTGAGCTCACGACGTCAGTAGGTCCCCTTGCACTCCCTCGAGGCCGTCCCGCAACGCCGCGACGCGCGCCGCGCCCCCGTGCCGCTCGTGCTCGCCGTGCTCGGGCCGCTCGCGGTGGTGACCGCCGTCGTCTCGATCGGGTTCGGCGCCGAGCCGCTGCCGGTCGGCGTGGTGACCGACGCGCTGCAGGACCGGGTGCTGGGCCGGGCCGGCGACCCGGCGTACGACGCCATCGTGTGGGACATCCGGATCCCGCGGACGCTGCTCGCGCTCGTCGTGGGCGCGGGGCTGGCGATCGCCGGCGCCGGCATGCAGACCCTGGTCCGCAACCCGCTCGCGGACCCCTACCTGCTGGGCGTCTCGTCCGGCGCCAGCGTCGGCGCGACCGCGGTCATCACGATGGGCGTCTTCGCCGGCGCCGGGCTGTGGGCGCTGTCGTCGGGCGCCCTCGCGGGTGCCCTGGCCGCGGCGCTGCTCGTCTTCGGGATCGCGCTGCTGCAGGGCGGGCTGACGCCGCTGCGCCTGGTGCTCACCGGCACCGTGCTGTCGTCGGCGTTCTCCTCGGTCGCGGCGTTCATGGTCTTCCGCAGCGCCGAGCCGCAGGCTGCGCAGGCGGTCCTCTTCTGGCTGCTCGGCTCGCTGTCGGGCGCGACCTGGGGGCAGCTGTGGCTGCCGGCGGTCACCGTCGGGGTGTGCTTCGCGGTGCTGCTCGGCTGCAGCGGCTGGCTCGACGCGCTCGCGGTCGGTCCCGACACCGCAGCCGCCCTCGGCGTACCCGTCCGCGGTCTGCGGATCGGCCTCTTCGTGCTGCTCGCCGTGCTGGTCGGCGTCCTCGTCGCGGTCGCCGGCGGCATCGGTTTCGTCGGCCTGGTCCTCCCGCACGTCGCGCGGCTGCTCGTCGGTCCGCGGCACCGGGTCTCGCTGCCGACCGCGGCGCTGGCCGGCGCCGTGTTCCTGGTGTGGGTCGACGTCGCCGCGCGGGTCGCGGTCCGGCCCACCGAGATCCCGCTCAGCGTCGTCACCGGCCTCGTCGGCGCGCCGGTGTTCCTGTTCCTGCTCGGCCGACGGACCTACCGGTTCGGAGGAGAGTCGTGAGCCTCGACCGCCTCGGCCGCCTCGATGTCGCCACGGAGACCGCGACGTCCGGCGCCACGACGCCCGCGCTGGCCACCGTCGGCCTCGCCGCCGACATCGGCCGGCGCCGGATCCTCACCGGCATCGACCTCGAGGTCGTCCCGGGCGAGGTGCTCGGCCTGATCGGCCCCAACGGCAGCGGCAAGTCGACGCTGCTGCGCACCCTCGCAGGCGTACGACGCCCGGCCGCCGGGCACGTGCTGCTCGCCGGCCGCCGCCAGGACGCGCTGCCGGCCCGCGAGCGGGCGCGCTCCGTCGCCTTCGTCGCCCAGGAGGAGGCCGCCGGCACCGACCTGCTCGTCGGGGAGATGGTCGCGCTCGGCCGGGTGCCGCACCGCGGTGCGTGGGGCGGGCTGGACGCGGACTCGACGGCCGCCGTCCGCGCGGCGCTGGACGAGGTCGACCTCGGCTACGCGATCAACCAGCCCCTCGACCAGCTCTCCGGCGGCGAGCGGCGCCGCGCCCTCATCGCGCGCGGCCTCGCGCAGGAGGCGCCGGTCCTGCTGCTCGACGAGCCGACCAACCACCTCGACATCGGCCACCAGCTCGCGCTGCTGCGCCGGATCCGCGCGCTGGCCGCCGGCCAGGGCCGCACCGTCGTCGTCGCGCTGCACGACCTCGACCTGGCCTCGACGTTCTGCGACCGGCTGGCGGTCCTCCACGACGGCGGCCTCGCCGCGTGCGGCCGACCGGACGACGTACTCACCCCTGCGCTGCTGCACGACGCCTTCGGCGTGCTCGCCACCCGGGTCACCCATCCGCTCACCGGGCGGACCCACCTGCTGTTCAGCCACGACGAGAGGGAGTCCCACCCGTGACGCGCCGTACCTCCGCCCTGACCGCCGCCGCCACCGTCGCCAGCCTGGTGCTGGCGGCGTGCTCCGCGACCGCCCAGGAGGACGCCGCCGGGGCGACCGTGACGGTCAGGAACTGCGGCGAGGAGGTGGCCTTCCCCGCGCCCGCGGAGCGGATCTTCGTCAACGACAGCAACCTGGTCTCGATGCTGCTCGCAATCGGCGCCGCGGACCAGGTCGCCGCGGTCAGCAGCATCGGCCGCGACGAGGCGGTGCTGACCGAGCACTACGGCGACGCCGTCGCCGGCCTGACCCAGGTCTCCGACGACTACCCGAGCCTGGAGACCGTGATCGCACAGCGCCCGGACGTGATGGTCGCGGGCTGGAGCTACGGGTACGACGAGGCGCAGCACCTGACGCCGGACAGCCTCGCCGAGCGCGACATCGCGGCCTACGTCCTCACCGAGAGCTGCCGCCAGGGCGACGGCGACGCCCGCGGCATCGTCGACCCGTGGACCGCACTGCGCGAGGACCTCACCAACCTGGGCGCCGTCACCGGCCACGAGGAGCGCGCCGCCGAGGTCGTCGCCGACCTGGACGAGCGGCTCGCGGCGCTGGAGGCCGCGCCGGCGCCGGACGCCGGGGACGAGCCGGTCGTGTTCGTCTTCGACAGCGGCGAGAAGGCGGTGTTCACGAGCGGCGCGTACGGCGCCCCGCAGGCGGTCATCGAGGCCGGCGGCGGCCGCAACGCGATGGCCGACCTCGACGACACCTGGACCGAGGTCTCCTGGGAGCGGCTCGCCGCGGCCCGGCCGGACGCGTTCGTGTTCGTCGACTACCCCGGCCAGACCTTCGAGCAGAAGGTCGCCGTGCTCGAGGCGCACCCCGCCACCCGCGACCTCCCGGCGGTGCAGGAGCGGCGGTTCCTCAACCTGCCCTACGCGATGTGGACCAGCGGCCCGCTCAACATCGACGCCGCCGAGCAGGTGCGGGCGTTCCTCGAGGCAAAGGAACTCGTCCCCGCGCGCTGAGCGGGGCCGGGCCGACTGTCAGACTGTTACGGGCCCTCGCCGGCGGCGACGTGCTGGGCGAGGTACTGCTGCACGCCCACCCGCTCGATCGCGTCGAGCTGGCTCTCGAACCAGTCGGCGTGCCGCTCCTCGTCGCGGACCATCTCCTCGAAGACCGCGGCGGTGCCGTGGTCGCCCAGCTCGTGGCACTCCTTGGCGCCGGCGTTGAACTGCTCGACGGCCGCCTTCTCGCTCTCCAGGGCGAGGGCGAGCATCTCCTCGGCCGTCTCGCCGACCCGGATCGCGTTGAGCCGCTGGACGTTGGGGTGGCCCTCGAACATGAGGATCCGGTTGATCAGGTCGTCGGCGTCCTTCATCTCGTCGATCGACAGGTCGTAGAACACCTTGCCCAACCGGGACAGGCCCCAGTTGTCGAGCATGCGCGCATGCAGGAAGTAGGTGTTCGTCACGGTGAGCTCGAAGGTCAGCGCCTCGTTGAGGAGCTCGACCACACGAGGGGAGACAGGCTGCACGACGTACCTCCGTAGCGGGGACCGGACCTGGTCCCGACTCTGGCACACCGCCCCCGTGGTGAGGACAGCCTCACGCGGGCACGAAACCGGGGGTTCTCCGGGGATCAGCCGAGGATCAGCTGGCGGCGCCGTCGGCCTCGAGCAGCGCGCTCTCGCGCTCGTGGTGCTCGCAGACCAGGGCCTTGACCGAGAAGATGCACGAGCCGCAGTCCTGCGCCGCGCCGGTGCTCCGGCAGACCGCCGCGACCGAGCGCGCGCCGTCCGCGAGGGCGGCGTCGACGTCGCGGTCGGTGACCACGCGGCACTGGCAGACGATCATGGACTCATTCCCGGGGTTGGAGGATAGGCAATCCTAACCTTGATTTCCCGGATTGCCCATCCCCGCGTCCCGCTGAGCGGACAGCGTCAGCAGCAGGAGGTCGCGCAGGCGGTGTCCTCACCCTGCGCGGGACTGTCGGCGAGGACCGTGTAGACCTCCCACCGCTCGCCGTCGGGGGCGCCGTCCACCCAGAACTTGTCCTGGAGCGCGTGGCAGCAGTCCGTCCCGCGCTCGTCGACGGAGGCCAGGCCCGTCCCGTGGACCCGCCGCTGCACGGCGTCGACCTCGGCGGTGTCGGCGACCTCGACGCCGAGATGGTTGATCCCGCCGCCGCGACCCGGGTTCTCCACCAGCACCAGCTTGAGCGGCGGGTCGGCGATCGCGAAGTTGGCGTAGCCGGGGCGCACCTTCGCGGGCGTCGTACCGAACAGGCGCGAGTAGAAGGCGATCGAGGCCTCGAGGTCGTCGACGTCGAGGGCGAGCTGGATGCGGGACATGGCCCCTCCTTGGTAGATAGATGATTGTCGATGTCTTTCCAGACTGGACCCAGACATCGACATCTGTCAATATCGATGTATGTCGAAGTCCCAGCTCGGGCTGACGCCCGTGGAGGCCGTCGCGTGCTGCTCGCCCCTGACCCGCGAGCCGATGCCGGCGGACGCGGCCGAGCGGATCGCGCCCCTGCTCAAGGCGATCGCCGACCCCGTCCGGCTGCGACTCCTCTCGCTCGTCGCGTCCCACGCCGACGGCGAGGCCTGCGTGTGCGACCTGAACGACGCCTTCGAGCTCTCGCAGCCGACCATCAGCCACCACCTCAAGGTGCTGCACGACGCGGGCCTGCTGGACCGTGAGAAGCGCGGCGTGTGGGTCTACTACCGGGTCCGGGCGGCCGCGCTCGCCGACCTGGCCACCCTGCTCGGCGGCGTGGCCGCGTGAACGACCTGCCCCGCCGCCTCCTCGCCGAGACGCTCGGCACGGCCCTGCTCGTGACCATCGCCGTCGGCTCCGCCGTCGCCGCGAGCTCCCTCTCCCCCGACGCCGGCGTGCAACTGCTCGCCGCCTCCACGACGACGGCGCTCGGCCTCACCGTGCTCATCCTGTGGCTGGGCCCGGTGTCCGGCGCGCACCTCAACCCGGTCGTGTCCCTGGCGGACTGGTACCTCGGCCGTCGGCACGGCACCGGCATCGCGCTGTCGTACGTCGGCCCGTACGCCGTCGCGCAGTGCGCCGGCGCGATCGGCGGCGCCCTGCTGGCGAACGCCATGTTCGAGGTCGGCGCCGGGCTCTCGGCCAACGACCGCGCCAGCGGCGCGCACCTCCTCGCCGAGGTCGTCGCCACCGCCGGCCTGGTGGCGGTGATCTTCGCGCTCGTCCGCAGCGAGCGCGCCGCGCTGGCGGCGCCCGCGGTCGGAGCGTGGATCGGCGCGGCGTACTGGTTCACCAGCTCGACCTCCTTCGCCAATCCCGCCGTCACGATCGGCCGGGTGTTCACCGACACCGTCGCCGGCATCGGACCGTCGTCGGTCGCGCCGTTCGTCGCCGCGCAGTTCATCGGGCTGCTCGTCGGCGTCGCGCTCACGCTCGCGCTCTACCCCACGCCCGTCCCGAGGGCCGCCGAGGAGGCCACCCGATGACCAGCGCACCCGCGCCGCGCCCGACCGTGCTGTTCGTCTGCGTCCACAACGCGGGCCGCTCCCAGATGGCCGCCGGCTACCTGCAGCACCTGGCCGGCGACCGGATCGACGTACTCTCCGCCGGCTCGCAGCCCGCCGACCGGGTCAACCCGGTCGCGGTCGCCGCGATGGCCGAGGAGGGCGTCGACATCACCGCCGGGCAGCCGAAGGTGCTCACCGAGTCGGCGGTGCGCGAGGCGGACGTCGTGATCACGATGGGCTGCGGCGACGAGTGCCCGTACTTCCCGGGCAAGCGCTATGAGGACTGGGTGCTCGACGACCCCGCCGGCCGGGGCATCGAGGCGGTGCGGCCGATCCGGGACGAGATCCGCAGGCGGGTCGAGGAGCTGGTCGCCGAGCTGACCGGCTGATCCGACCGCGCTTGGGAGAGTCTGGTCCCGGGTGCAACGCCGGCACCCTCCCGGGCGACTGGACAGGTGTGAGCACAGTGGAGGAACGGGCCCAGGCCGTGGGCATCGAGGACGCCTACCGCGCGCACCGACTGGCGCTGGTGCGGCTGGCGCACCTGGTGGGCGCGGACCGCGAGCAGGCCGAGGACGTGGTGCAGACGGCGTTCGCCAGCGCGCAGCCGCGCTGGGCCGCGATCGACGACCCGCTGGCCTATCTGCGGCGGTCGGTGGTCAACCAGGTGCGCGACCACCAGCGCCGCCGGTACCGCGGCCAGCGGGCCCGCGTCGTCCACGACCCGGGGACGGAGCACGTGCTGCCGCCCGAGGTCGACGAGACGTGGCGCCACATCGGCACCCTGCCGTGGCGGCAGCGGGCGGTCGTCGTCCTCCACTACTACGAGGACCTGTCGCTCACCGAGGTCGCGGCGCTGCTCGGGCGGCCCGCGTCGACCATCCGCTCGGACCACCGCCGGGCGCTCGACCGACTCCGGAAGACACTGGCATGAACACCACCGCTGATCCCACCCCTGATCCTGTCGCCGACCGGGTCCGCCACGCGCTGGCGACCGTGGCCGGCACCATCGACGAGGCCGACCTCGCCCCGCGCGGCCTGCCCGCGCCGGGCCCGCGCCGGCGGCGACGCCGCTGGGCCCTGGCCGCGGGCGGCGGCCTCGTCGTCGTACCGGCCGCGCTGGCGGCGGGCGCCTACCTCCAGCAGGGGCCGGAGTACGTCGACCAGATCCCGCGCAGCTCGATCATCGTGGAGGGGGAGGCCGACGGCGACCGGTACCTGCTCGTCGAGAGCCGCCGCGAGGACGCCTGCGGCCGGCCCGTCGCGGGCGTCGAGCTCGTCGAGGAGGACGAGAACCTGATCGGCAGCGAGTGGAACACGACCGGCAGCACGTACGGCGTCCCGCGCGAGGACGGCTGCGGCGTCGACACCGCCGCCTGGCTGGCCGACCCGGCGCTCCACGAGAGCGGCGGCACGCAGGTGGGCGACACGATGGTGTGGCTGTGGGCGGTGCACCCCGACGTGACCGCCGTACGCGTCACCGCCGGCGGCGAGCCGACCGACCTCGAGGTGCACCCGGTCGACGGCGCCGGCTATGCCCTGTGGGAGATCCCGAAGGACGTGGCGTCCTACCGGGTCGAGCTGCTCGTCGGGGACGAGGTGGTCCCGGGCAGCGTCGAGGAGCGGACCGTCCCGGCGTTCGACTGACAAGCGCTAGCGACGACCCACGGTCGGGCGCGGCGGCTCGGAGACGGCGCAGTGCCAGGCCGCCCCGCACGGGCGGTCCTCGGCGCTGGCGCCGTCGCCGGCGCCCGGCGACTCGGCGTCGCGGCCCGGGACGAAGCGCAGGGTCAGTACCGCGGCGACGACCAGCACCCCGACGCAGACCCACATCGCGACGTCGAACGCCCGGTCGAGGGCGCCGGGGTCGGAGAAGCCGTCGGCGCCGAGGCCGGTCACGACGGGGAGCACGGCGACGCCCACCAGGCCGCCGATGCGGGCGGCCGCGTTGTTGACGCCGCTGGCGGTGCCGGTGAGCCGGGCGGGCAGCGAGCGGAGGGCGCCGGAGGTGAGCGGGGTGACGATGGCGGCCAGGCCGAGGCCGAAGACGGCGGCGGGGACGAGCGCGTCCCACACGTACCCGCTCGTCGAGTCCGTCGACGGCCCGATCCGGGTCAGCAGCGCGAGCGCGACCGCGGCCAGCACGATCCCGACGGCCATCGGCGGGCGCGGACCGAACCGGTCGGCGAGCACGCCGGCACGCGAGGACAGCACCATCATCATCGCGGTGACGGGCAGCAGCGCGAGACCCGCGACGAGGGGCGAGCGCCCCGCGACGACCTGCAGCGTGACCACCACCCACAGGAAGGCGCCGCTGAGGACGGCGTACACGAGGAAGGTGACCACGTTGATCCAGACGAAGGCACGCGACGACCACGCCTCCCGCGGCAGCAGCGGCGCCGGCGCGACCGCCTGCCACCAGCCGAACCCGGCGAGGACGGCCAGCCCCAGCGCGAGGGGTACGACGACGGCGGGCTCCAGGAACGGCTGCTCCGCCCACGCGGTCAGCCCGAGGGCGAGCCCGGCGAGGCCGGCGGCGAGGAGCGCGGAGCCGGGGACGTCGAAGCGCGCGGCCGTGGCCCCGCCGTCGGTGGCGTCCTCGGAGCGGCCCGCGCCGGCCGGCAGGAGCGGCACGAGCGCGAGCACGATCGCCGCGAGCGGCAGGTTGATCAGGAAGATCGCCCGCCAGGACCAGGCCTCGATCAACCCGCCGGCGAGGAGCGGCCCGATCGCCGCGCTCACGCCGGTGAGCCCGGACCAGAGGCCGACCGCGCGGCCCTGCTGGTCCTCCTGCACGGAGGCCTGCAGCAGGGCGAGGCTCGACGGGACGAGGAGCGCGGCGCCGACGCCCTGCAGGCCGCGGGAGGCGAGCATCGGCTCGAGGCCCGGCGCGGCCGCGCACCCGACGGAGCCGACGGCGAAGACGACGACGCCGGTCGCGAACATCCGCCGGCGTCCGTGGCGGTCGCCGAGCGCGCCGCCGAGCAGGATCAGGCTGGCGAGCGGGAGCGCGTAGCCGGTCACCACCCAGGTGAGCCCCTGCGTCCCCGCGTCGAGATCCTCGTCCATCGCGGGCAGCGCGACGTTGACGACGGTGGCGTCGAGGAACGCCGTCGAGGAGGCCAGCACGGTGGCGGCGAGCAGCACCAGCCCGCGGCGACTGGTGAGGTCGACGCCGCTCACCTGCGGCGCCGGTTCAGCGCAGGGTGTCGTCGCGGCGCTCGACGACCTCGCGCCGGCCGGGCCGGGCGTAGATCAGCGACAGCACGATGGCGAGGACGCCTGCGACGAGCAGAATCGTCCCGAGGGCCCCGTCGTCGACGAACTCGATGTCGACGGTGATCACGTCCATCACGAGGATCAGGCCAGCGACGAGAAGCACGATGCCAAGTCCGATGTACATGGTCGGACGATACCCGGACCGGAGGCCCCGATCCGGGCACCGCGCGGGCCACACGCCGGTCAGGCGCGGGTCATGTGGTGGGCGGGACGGTCCCAGGCCAGCAGGGTCAGCGCGATCGCGGCGCCCATCAGCCCGAAGTCGCGCAGCGCGACGTCGTAGAAGTCGCCGAGGATGAGCAGGTTGAGGATGATGCCGCCGAGCCAGGCGGCGACGAGCGGGCCGCCGAAGCGCGGGGCGACGGCGACCACGACACCCGCCACGATCTCGATGACGCCGACGGCGAGCATCGCGTCGTTGGCGCTGCCGGGGACGAGGTCGTCGATCCACGGGGCGAGGTAGCCGGCCCAGTCGTCGGTGAGGATCTCGAGGAACTTGTCGAGCCCGAAGGCGATCGGGGCGATGGTGAAGAGCGAGCGCAGCAGCAGGAAGGCGCGGTCCGCGCCGGTGCTGCGGGTGGTGGCCGGTGCGGTCGAGGTGGCGGTCATGGGAGTCCTCCGTTTCTAAAACGAACTTTCTTCGAAATTAGAACTCCCACGGTCTTGTGTCAATCGCTGTCTGTTTTAGACTTCGGGAGTGGACCTGGGCACGCAGGCAGCCGGCATCGGCGCCCTGGCGGACGACACCCGCCGGGCGCTCTACGAGTACGTCGCCGCGCAACCCGACTCCGTCGGGCGCGAGCAGGCGGCCGCCGCGCTCGGCATCGCGCCGCACAACGTGAACTTCCACCTCGACCGGCTGGTGTCCGAGGGCCTGCTCGAGGTCGAGTTCCGGCGCCTCTCCGGGCGGTCGGGCCCCGGCGCCGGGCGCCCGAGCAAGCTCTACCGGCGCGCGAGCCGGGAGTTCGCCGTCACCCTGCCGCCGCGGCACTACGACCTCGTCGGCGACATCCTCGCCGACGCCGTGACCCGCGCCGCCGGGGGCGCCTCTCTGGAGGACTGCCTCGCCGACGCGGCCCGCGAGGAGGGCACCGCCGTCGGGGCGGCCGCGCGGGACGTCGTACCGGCACCGCCGCTGGAGGCGATGGCGACCGTCCTCGGCAGCCAGGGCTACGAGCCGCGGGTCGAGGACGACGAGCTGGTGCTCAGCAACTGCCCCTTCGACACCCTCGCCCGCAAGCACACCGCGCTGGTCTGCGGGCTCAACCGCGACTACGTGCAGGGCGTCGCCGACGGCCTGGGCTGCGACGAGGTGACCGCGTCGCTGGTGCCCGACCCCGAGCGCTGCTGCGTGCGCG
Source organism: Nocardioides sp. (assembly GCA_035554935.1). GTDB lineage: Bacteria > Actinomycetota > Actinomycetes > Propionibacteriales > Nocardioidaceae > Nocardioides. Next base: position 25,660 of record DATMHM010000003.1, read on the forward strand.
CGCGGACCGACTGAGCCGCAGCCGGGGGTCAGAGCCGCTCGAGCAGCGCCTGCATCCGGCCGATCTCGGCACCCTGCCCGACGCTCATCTCCTCGGCCATCTCGACCACCCGCACGTCGCTCCCGCGCAGCGCGACCGCGTCGGCCATCTCGATCGCGCCCTCGTGGTGCTGGATCATCCCCTCGAGGAACAGCCGGTCGAACTCCGCGCCGCTCGCGTCCCGCAGCGCCTGCATCTGCTCCCCGGTGAGCATCCCGTGCATCGTGACGTGGCCGTGCTCGCCGTGGTCGAAGTCGGCCGGGTCGTCCTTCGCGGAGGGTACGGCGAGGCCGCGCTCGTCCAGCCACGCCGACATCGCCAGGATCTCGGGCCGCTGCGCCGCGAGGATCCGCCGGGCCAGCGCCTTCACCCGCCGCGACTCGGCGCGCTCGGGCGCGAGCTCGGACATCGCCAGCGCCTGCGCGTGGTGCGGGATCATCATCTGCACGAAGGCCACGTCGTCGTGGGAGAAGGCGGCGTGCTCGACCTCGGCGTCCGGCGCGAGCGTCGACGCCTCCTCACCCGGTCCGCCCGGCTGGACCACCGCCGGACCGGAGGCCGACGCCGGCCGCCCGTCGTCCTCCCGGTCGAGGCACCCCGCGAGCGCGGGCGCCGCCAGCACGACGAGGGCGGCGAGGACGGCAGGGGACGACGACCGGGAACGAGACACCGAGAAGCTCCTCAAAGGGGTTGTGGGGAGTGCTCACCATAAGCCAGCATCAGGACCACGGACCCCAACCACCTTCTCGGGAGTGAACATGGCGATCCCTGTCCCCCTGCGCGTGCGCAGGCTCGGCGTCACCGCGCTGGGCGTGCTCGCACTCGGCCTCACGGCAGTGACCCTGCCGGCCGGTGCGCACGACGACGACTCCAGCGGCCAGGACCCGGCCGCTGCCTGCCCGCCCGGCCAGCAGCGTGCTGCCGAGCGCGCCGGCGACAACTTCGCGCTGGCCTGCCAGCCGGGCCAGGACCTGGCGGAGCTCGACGACAGCGCCGCGGTCCTCGCGCCCGGCGAGGTCGACAAGAGCGCCAACATCGAGCTGCTCGCCAACATCCCCAAGTCGGGGCCGTTCGCCGGCGAGTTCTCCTTCCAGACCGACCTCGCGTTCCAGGGCGACTACGCCTTCCAGGGCAACTACGACGGCCTGTCGGTCTACGACATCCGCAAGCCGCACAAGCCGGCGCTGGTCACCCAGGTCGTCTGCCCCGGCTCGCAGAACGACATCTCCGTCCTCGGCGACCTGCTCGTCCTCAGCGTCGACTCCAGCCGCAGCAACGACACCTGCGACAACGTCGCGCAGTCGGCGACGATCAAGGAGTCGTGGGAGGGCATCCGGGTCTTCGACATCAGCGACCCGACCGCCCCTGAGTACGTCGCCGCAGTTGAGACGGCCTGCGGCTCGCACACCCACACGCTCGCCCCGTCGAAGGACGGCGAGGACGTCTACGTCTACGTGTCGTCGTACTTCCCCAACGTGAACTTCCCCGACTGCCAGCCGCCGCACGACCAGATCAGCGTCGTGAAGGTGCCGGTCGACGCGCCGCAGGACGCCGCGGTCGTCAGCGAGCCGGTGCTGTTCCCGGCGGAGACCGGCGGCGGCAACCCGCCCGGCAACTACTCGCGCGAGACCTCCGGCTGCCACGACCTGACCGCCTACCCGGCCAAGGACATCGCGGCCGGTGCGTGCATGGGTGACGGCATCCTGCTCGACATCTCCGACCGGGAGAACCCGGTGGTGACCGAGCAGGTCCGCGACACCGAGAACTTCGCGTTTTGGCACTCCGCCACCTTCAACAACGCGGGCACCAAGGTCGTCTTCACCGACGAGCTCGGCGGTGGCGGCGGCCCCACCTGCAACCCGACCGTGGGCGAGACCAAGGGTGCCGACGGGATCTACGACATCGTCGGCGGCCAGCTCGAGTTCCGCTCCTACTTCAAGATCCCGCGGACCCAGGCCAACACCGAGAACTGCGTCGCCCACAACGGCTCGCTGATCCCGGTCAAGGGCCGCGACATCATGGTCCAGGCGTGGTACCAGGGCGGCATCTCCGTGTGGGACTTCACCGACTCGGCCAACCCGAAGGAGATCGCCTGGTTCGACCGCGGCCCGCTCTCGACGGAGCGGCTCGTGCTCGGCGGCTCGTGGTCGGCGTACTGGTACAACGGCCACATCTTCTCCAGCGACATCCAGCAGGGCTTCGACGTGCTCCGGGTCAACGACCCGCGCGTCGCGTCCGCCCAGGGTGTGGAGATCGACGAGCTGAACGTGCAGTCGCAGACGTCGTACTGAGAGGCCGCCCGCGTCCGAGCTTGCGAGGACGCGGACAGCGGCCGAAGGTCGAGTAGCGTCGGCAGTCTCGCGCAGCGAAGCAAGCGAGTCTGCGACGCGTATCGAGACCAGGCGAGCCGGTGCAGGGACTGTGGAGACACAGTCCCGGCACCGGCTCGCGGCGCGTATCGAGACCAGGCTCAGGGGAGCGGGGTGCTCCACCGCGGCGCGTGGTCCTTGTCGACCAGCACCGACCGCACGCCCTCGACGAAGTCGTCGGTCGTGATCACGTCGCGCATCGTGGCGAGCTCGGCACGCAGGCAGCCGGCGAGGTCGCGCTCACGGCCCTCGGCCAGCAGCCGGTCGGTGACCGCGAGGCTGTACGGCGACGCGGCGTCCAGTGCCACGAACGCCCCCTTCGCCCAGGCCGCGGCGTCGTCGCCGCGGCGCGTCAGCCGGTCCAGCCGCTCCCGGACCCCGTCGATGCCGGGGGCGCCGAAGGCCCAGTCGATCTCGGCCCGCCGCGCGCGGTCGCCGACCTCCGGGTCACCCGATCCGACCGGATCGACCGGGTCGAGCGGGTCGGCCGGCGCGAGCTCCCGCAGCAGGTGCTCCACCGGGCCGTCGTACGACGCCAGCCGCTCGGGCAGCGTCGCGAGGTCCTCGGCGGAGCAGGCGTGGGTGGCGATCCCGAACGCGAGCGCGTCGTGCGCGTCGACGCGGACGCCGGTGAGGCCGAGGTAGCGGCCGACGTTGCCGGGCAGGCGCGGCAGGAAGTACGAGCCGCCGACGTCGGGGAACAGGCCGATCTTCGTCTCCGGCATCGCGAACGAGGCGCGCGGTCCGACGACACGGAACGGGCCGTGCACGCTGAGGCCCATCCCGCCGCCCATGCAGATGCCGTCGACGAGGGCGACGACGGGGACGGGGAAGCTGCCGAGGAGCTCGTTGACGGCGTACTCCGTCGCGAAGAACCGCAGGCTCTCCTCGTGCTGCCCGGCGAGGGTGTTCTCGCGGACCCACCGGACGTCGCCGCCGGCCGAGAACGCCCGGTCCGACGCGCTCTCGACGGTGATCGCGCGCAGCCCGGCGTCGCGCCACCCCTCGAGGGCGTCGCGGATCGTCGCGACCATGCCGAGGGTCAGCGCGTTCAGTGCGCGGGGCCGGTCGAGCACGATCCGGCCGATGCTGCCGAGTCGCTCGACCCGCACCTCGGGTCCGGTCGTCGCGGGTTGCTGGTCTGTCCGTGCCACGTGCTGGCCACCTCCTGGTCGGGCCGCAGTCTTCCAGTGGGAGGCTGGGAACCGTGAACGACGGTGACCGCCTCGCGGCCTGGCTCGAGGAGCTCGGCCTCGCCGACCAGCTCGCCGCGGCCGGCCTGCCGACCTTCGAGCGCGACCTCGCCGGGGTGGCCCGGTGGCGCGACCCCGCGACCGGTGCGCCGCTGAGCGCCGACCAGCTCGCCGAGCTCGACCGCGTGCTGCACCAGGACGGCGAGGAGCCGGCGCACGCCGTACCGCTCGCGCTGCTGCAGCTGCGCCGCCGCGCGCAGGTGCGGGCGGCGCTGCTGGCGAGCCCGTGGCACGGGTACGCGAGCCTGGCGGAGGTGCGCGGGGCGTCGGAGAACGCGACCCGGTTCGCCGTGCACAAGGCGGCCGAGCGCCGGGCGCTGCTGGTCGTGCAGCACGACGACGGCCGCACGATGGTGCCGGCGTTCCAGCTCACCGAGGCCGGCGACCTGCGCCCGGAGCTGGGTGCGGTGCTGGAGCCGCTGCTGGCCGCCGGGATGGACCCGTGGCAGGTGTGGGCGTGGCTGACCCAGCCCGCCGGCCTGCTCGGCGGCGCGGTACCGCACGAGGCGGCCCGCGACGCCGACGAGGTCGACGTGGTCCGGCACGCCGCGGTGCGACTGGCGGAGCGCGCCGGCCGCTGACCCGGCTGGTGAACCGGCTGGTGAACCGGCTGGGGGTCAGCGGATCGGCAGGCCCGGGACCCGCTCCGCGGTGTCGCCCGGACGCTGGCCGGCCTGCCACGCGCCGATGGTGGAGTGCTCCTCCAGGTCGACGTCCGGGTTGGCGCGGATGTAGTCCGCGACCACCCGCTCCGGGTCGACCCGCGCACCCTCGACGATCAACCGGCGGTAGGCGACCAGCTGCCGCACCGGATAGGTCCTCGACGCGTCCATCGCACGCGCCCCCACGTGTCGGTGTTCCCGAGTCATGCCGACCACGCTATATCGACCGACCCCCGCGACCCCAAAGCCCTCCCGTCCCCGGACGGGGCCATCGGGTCGGCCCGCACCCGGTCTGCAGCGCAATCCGTGGCGTGACCCCGGGGATCGACCGCGCGGGAATTCCTGCCCCGGCGGGCCGCCCGGGACTACCCTGCAGGGAGCCGGCGACGAGCGCCGGCGGTCGGCTCGGCGACCACCCGTCGCGAGGGGACATCGTCATGGAGCTGCGCCGAATCCTCCGTTCGTGGGCGGCCCGGTCGGCCGTCGTACCCGCCGTCGCCGTGGCCGCGCTCGGTGCCACGGCCCTCGCGCCGCCGGGTGCGCAGGCGGCCGGCGAGGCGACCTGCACCGACCTCGGTGGCGGGATGATCTCGATGTACGTGAACCACCCGGCGGTCGTGCCGTTCCTCGACCTGTCGTTCGCGGCGGGCAAGGCCGTGGTGAGCGTCGGCGGGATGGCCGTCGGCGACTGCGACCTCAACGGAGCCCTCCAGGTCCGCGTCTCCAGCGCATCCGGCTTCGGCGCGTGGCGGGTCTCCGACCAGAGCTTCCTCGCCGACCCGATGCTCCAGGCCCACTTCTGGTTCGGCAACTTCGACCCGGTGCTCGTGGTGCACGACGACCCGATGGGCTCGGCGACCTGGCGGGCCACCGGGTCGTCGTACGGCATCGACCTCAGTGGCAACGGCACGACCGACATCACCACCGACATGGGCTACGGCGAGCTGGTCCTGCTGGGCACCGAGAACAACGACACCATCGACCTGGCGCCCAACCCCATGCAGGTCTTCCAGGGCAACGCCACGATCAAGGGCGAGGGCGGCAACGACGTGCTGCGCGGGGGCGCCGGGCAGGACGTGATCGAGGGTGGATCGGGCGACGACCGGATCGAGGGGTGGACCGGCCCCGACACCCTCGAGCCCGGGTCGGACCAGGACGAGGTCTTCGGGCGGGCCTCGGTGGCCGGCGCCGACACCGAGGACGGCAGCCAGGACACCTTCCTGGTCGACATCGACTTCCTCCCCGACGTGATCAGCGGCGACGGCAACGACGCGATCGAGGCCGAGTCCTTCCTCGACGGCGTGTCCTTCAGCAACGAGGGAGCCGGCAACGACGGCGCGCCGGGAGAGGGCGACACCTGGACGGGGATGTCGGTCGTCACGACCGGCTTCGGACCGGACCTGATCAACACGACCGGCGTGCAGCAGGTGGACGCCGGCGCCGGCAGTGACACCGTGATCATCGACCTCCCGGACGACCACGTCTTCGGCAGCGGGGTCCTCGCGGAGGGCGGCACCGGCTTCGACTTCCTCGACCTCTCCCAGGTGACGGGCCCGACCTCGGGGTTCCTCGGCCAGCAGGGGTACTTCGACCTCCCCACCGCCCCGATGAACATCGCCAGCCACTTCGAGGGGCTGTCCGGGAGCGACGGCGTCGACACGTGGACGATCGACTGCGCCTGCACCGCCATGCCGCGCGGTGGCGCCGACCAGATCACCTTCACCGACGACGGCGGGACGTTCGTCGCGGACGGGACGCCCGACGGTGCGGACGTGGTCGTCGCCGAGGAGGACGTGAGCGCCACCGCCGACTACTCGCAGCGCGCCACCGCCGTGTCGCTGACGCTGGACGCCGAGGCCAACGACGGCGCCCCGGGCGAGGGCGACGACCTCACCGGGACCACCACCCTGCGCGGCGGCGTCGGCGCCGACACGATCGTCGGCGACGCGCAGGCCAACCGGATCGAGGGCGGCGAGGGCAACGACGTGCTCAACGGCCGCGGCGGCCGCGACGTCCTGGACGGCGACGTCGGCACCGACCGCCTCACCGGCGGCAGCGGCGACGACCGGCTGCTCGGCGGGCCCGGCGGCGACACCCTGCGCGGCGGCGACGGCGACGACCTGCTCCGCGGCGACGCGCCCACCGACCCGGACGGCGGCCGGGACGTCCTCGACGGCGGGGCCGGGGACGACGACGAGTTCGGCAGCTACGGGAACGACACCTTCCAGCAGGGCGCCGCCGCCAACGGGCAGGACCTGCTCGTCGGTGGGCCGGGGACCGACCTGGCGTCGTACTCCCTGCGCAGCGCGGGCGTGCGGCTCAGCCTCAACGGGGCGTACGACGACGGCGCCAGCGGCGAGGGCGACCGCATCAACGGCGACGTGGAGAACCTGACCGGTGGCCGCGGCGCGGACGTCCTCACCGGCAACGGGCTGGCGAACCTGCTGACCGGCGGCCTCGGCCGCGACACCCTCCACGGGCTCGGCGGCAACGACACCTTCCAGGCGCTCGACCGGCTGGTCGACTCGCTGTTCGGCGGCACCGGCACGGACCGGGCGCACCGCGACAGCACCGACCGGGTGAACAGCGTCGAGCAGCGGTTCTGACGGGCTGACCGGCTGACCGGCTGACCGACGCGGCCGGATCAGGCGCTGTGGAACCAGGGCCGGTGGAGGTCGTGGAAGGTGGCGCCCTGCATCGCGTACTCCAGCTCCCGTCGTACGTCGGCGGGCGGCTCGAGCTTCTCCCCCGCGCGTGCCAGCGCCTCGTCGGTGAACGCGACCGTCTCGACGAAGCTGCCGTCGGGCTCGATCGCCAGGGTCGCGCCGAGGATCTCGGGTCGCATCTCGTGCAGCGACTCGGCGTCGGCCAGCATCGCCTTGAGCCGCGACGGGTCGTCCACCCGGCCGCGGATGATCTGCACGAAGCCCGCGTCGTCGGAACCGCCGTCCATCAGCAGGGTGACGTCGTCGCAGTCGTGGTAGTCCATCGGGCCGTCCATGACCGCCGCGAAGCGCTCCGCCCATGCGCCCTGCTCCGGGCGCTCCGAGTTGGCCGCGGCGTCCTCCCGCGAGGCGAACCGCACCACCGCCATCAGCTGGTCGTCGTCGGTGAAGCCGTAGGTGCCGCCCAGCCACCCGGTCGCCCCCGGCGACAGGTCGCGGCGCCACTCGTCGATCAGCCCGTGCGCCTCGTCCTGGCGGGTGCAGGGTGCCTGGATCATCTGGATGAACATCGGGTGCCTCCTCGGTCGGTCTCGTCGGTGTGTGCGAGACAGGTCGAGGCCGTCCGAGGGGCCCCGGCCGGGCCCACCTCCGCAACGTACGCCGATCGGCGCCCCGGCGCCATCGTCACAACCGCTGGATCGCGCCCGCCCCTGTCAACTGCGAGCGAGCGGGTACTGCCTGCGTGGAGCCGAGCCCGAGGAGGTCGACATGAGAGGCACAGGAATCGGCGGGGTCATCCTCGTCATCTGGCTGTTGTTCGGGGTGCTGGCCGCCTTTCAGCGCGGCTACTTCAGCGACGAGCGCGAGGTGAGCTGCAAGACGTTCGGCGACACGGCGCTGACGATCGTCGCCGGGCCGCTGAACTACTTCGGCGTCAACCCGAAGATCACCTGCGACACCGAGCCGTCCCGCTGACCGCGTTCAGTGCCGGTCACTATCGAGCGGGTCATGTCGCGACGCGGTCGCGCAGCAGGCGGGCGACGTCGCGCGGCTCGTCGACCCACAGGCCCACCCGGTCCGCCGTACGACGACCGTCGTGGGTCTCGAGCGCGGTCGGGCCGGTGAGGACGAGCTCCACGTTGGTGCGGGTGTTGACGCCGACGAGCAGCAGTCCGTCCGCCTCGTGCAGCACCCGGACGACGCCCTCGAACTCGTGCTCGACGGGCCGGCAGTCCGCGATCGCGTCGAGCGGGACGTCGACCCGGACCCGAGGTCCGTTGCGGATCGAGAGCCGGTCGTCGAGGAGCAGGTGGCGTCGTACGTGCAGGGCGGCCATCATGCCGAGCATCCAGCCCGCGCCCCACAGCCCGACGACGAGCAGGGGGATGCGCACCGCGTCCGCCCAGCCGGCGTCGATGCTGCGCAGCACCAGCTCCAGGGCGACGACCTCGGCGAAGGAGCCGAAGATCCACAGCCACATGACCGGCGCGACCAGCCGCGCGTAGCCGATCTCCACGGCGCCGGCCGGGGCGTCGGGCCGGCGGGCGATCCAGCGCCCGAGCATCCGCCAGATCGCGAGCTCGAGCAGGACGGCGTCCGTGACCAGCTTCCACGCGCGGCGGCCCACCAGTGTCGTCGTCGGTGTCGTCGGTGTCGTCATCCCGGCTCCTCCATCAGCCTCGTGAAGCGGGTGATCGTCTCGTCCAGGACGGCCGAGAAGTCGGCCAGCCGGGCGGCGTCGAGGTCCCCGAACAGCTGCTGGGCGAGGTCGGCGTAGCCCGCCTGGTTCTCCTCGATCACGGCGCGCCCGGCAGCGGTCGGCGTGACCAGCGTGGCGCGGCGGTCGGTCGGGTGCGGCTCGCGGGTGACGTGGCCCGACGCGACCAGCCCGTCCACCAGGCCCGTCACGTTGCGCGGCGTCACGTCGAGCGCGGCCGCGAGCTCGCGCTGCTGGCTCGGGCCGGCCGCGCCGAGGACCCAGAGCAGGTGGATGCGGGCCTGCGTCAGCCCGCTCTCCCGCTCGTAGCGGCCGAGGTCGCCCTGGATCAGCATCGACAGCTGCATCAGCCGGTCGATGGCGCCGCGGGGCGTGCTGTCGATCATGTAGTGAAGTTACTACATGATGATGTCACTTCACTCATTGGCGTCGTGGTGGACGCCCTCAGGGCAGCGGCCAGCTCGCGTAGAGGGAGCAGATCGCCGAGCTGTCCGACGGGTAGGTGTGCGGCCGGCCGGGCGGGTTGAAGGCGCCCGGGTTCATGATCGCGCGCGGCGGCGGACCGAAGTGGCCCAGGCCGAGCGAGTGCCCGAACTCGTGCGCGCCCACCGTCTCGACGTCGAAGTCGGGCGAGCCGGTCGGCACGTCGATCGCCCAGGCGCGGTCGGGACGGGCGCCGTCGGGGTCGCCGTACTGGTCGTTGAAGTAGACCTCGTTGAGGGCGGTGTCGAGGTAGCCGTCGCGGTTGACGTCGGTGAGCTCCAAGGTCTCGGGGTCGATGAAGACGAAGGTCTCCGAGAAGGCCAGGATCGCGCCCTGGAAGGACGGCGCGAACGCGACGAAGAACTCGACGGGGTACCAGCCGGCGAAGACGACGTCCACGACCGGCGTGCCCCACTCGTAGACGTCCGGGAGCAGGATGTTGTCCAGGATGTCGGGATCGAAGCCCGGGTCCGGCCGTTTGAGCAGGGGGACGGCGTCGAGGCACGGCTCCGACGCCCAGACCCCGACCGAGCGGTCGAGCGCCGCTTCCGTGTCGTCGTTGGACAGCCCGCTGGCGGTGGCGCCGTCGCTCTGGTCGACGAGGTAGGTCAGGTTGTTGCCGTCGGCACCGCGCCGCTCGTCCCCCGGCACCCACCGCTGCCCGTAGAACTTCTTGAAGCGGTTGCCGACGCGCAGCAGCCCGCCGCCGATCTGGAACGCCTCCACCTGCGCCACCCGGACCGGCGCGCCGCGCGCGGCGAGCTCGTCGTTGACCGCCTCCATGTGGGCGTCCAGCGCCGCCCCGAGGTCGGCGTCGGAGGTCGTCGAGCCCGTCGAGCCCCCCACGGCGACCACCGACGACGGCGGAGCGAGGAAGGTGGCGAGGGCCAGGATCGCGGCCAGCGCGACAACGATCGCGAGTCGGGGTTGCGTACGTCGCATGCCGCGCCTCCCGGCAGTGGCGGAACGGGTCCGGCGTGCCACACCGAGCTGGCAGGTCGACTCGACGCTACGCCTGTGCGGGCGCCGGCGGAAGAGGCCATCATGGCGGGGTGAGCCTCGAGGCAGCGCGGCAGGCGTACGACGTCCGGGCGCGCGAGTTGGGGTTTGCGACCGTCGACTTGGGGTTTGCGACCGTCGAGTTGGGGTTTGCGACCGTTGACTTGGGGTTTGCGTCGCGTCGAGTTGTCACTTGCGGCCCGACAGCCGCGGTCAGTCCCGCTGGCAGGCCCGGGCGACGAGCGCGGACACCTGCGCGGGCGTGGTGGTCAGCGGTGCGTCCGGCGCCGTTCCGAACGCCCGCACGCCGACCACCTCGTACGGCGTCCCGGCGAGCACGGCCGTGAGGTCGGCGTACCCGTCCTCGCAGGCCACGCGCAGGAGGCACTCGGACTCCTCCACACCCGACACGCCGCACGCCAGGCCGTCGAAGTCGACGCGGGCCAGCCCGACCTCGTCGGCCCACAGCCGGGTGGACACGTCCCACTGGCACCAGGGGTCGTCGGCGGCGCACTCGGCCGGCGATGACTTCGCGTCGTCGTCGTTGATGCCGTCGTCGATGTCCTCGGACGCGCTGTCGAGGCCGATCGCGAACGCACCGAGCGCGACGAAGGCGACCGCGCCGACGACGAGCCACGGCCACACCCGGCGGCGACCGGCGGTCGGGTCGGCAGGGTCGGCGGTGAGCCGCCGTACGACCGCCCGGACCACGACCAGCACCAGCGACACGCCGCCGCTGACCGCGAGCACCTTCAGGGGCACCGGCGCACCCCAGTTCTCGAGGATCGACATGACGAAGGCGAACGTCAGGGGCACCACGACCAGCAGGGCGAGCGTCGCCGCGACCACGACGCCGGGGTGGGTACGACGACCGCGGCCCCCCTCGCCGAACTCGGGGACCGCCGGGGCGTGGTCGCGGGCGCTGGCCGGGATCCGGTCGTCGGCCTCGGCCACCAGGGCGTCGGTGAGTGCGAGCGCCTCCGCCATCCGGCCGGGCCGGGTGGGGTCGAGCCGCTTGCTGCCGAACACCGTGAGCTCGTCGCGGAAGACCTCGACGACGTACGTGCCCGCGAACGCGGTGAGGCGCTCGTGCAGCTCGGGGCCGGCGTCCGTCGTGGCCCAGGGCGCGGACCGGCCCGCCAGCCGACCGCGGAGGAACAGCTCGGGCGTGGCCGGCGCGCCCCGACGCTGCGGTCCGGTGACGGGGAACCGCTCGCCCACCTCGACGAACCGGGCGTCCTGGGTGCGCACGCTCTGCTGCACGATGTGCGAGCCGTCGGCGAACAGCGAACCGGCGTAGCCGGGCTGCGCCTTGGCGACCACGAGGTCCAGCTCGTTGGCGTGGGCGAAGGCGGCGAGCGCCGAGCCGCGGCCCGCCTCGTGCAGCACCTGGCCCACGCAGAACGCGCCCGCAGCGACCAGCATGGCCACGAGGGCGACCACCCCCCAGTCGTCGTACGCCCTGCCGTCGAGCAGCAACGCGACGAACACCGCGCTGGGAATCACCAGGAGCAGCACACCGATCATCCCGCCCATGACCCACAGCGGGTTGGCGCCCACCGCCCGCGCCCGGCCGCGCAGGCCGTGGTTCCGCGCCAGTGGCTGGAAGTTCAGGTCCCGGGACATCGGTCCGATCCTGTCACCTGTCACCCGGCGGCGGCATAGTGGACGCACAGCAGTGTCGCGAGAGGGGAATGGACATGGCTCCCGAGGACCGGCCAACGGGACCACCCGCGGGCGAGTCGCCGCCCCCCGTGCCGAGCTGGGTGAAGTACCTCCTCCTCGGCCTCGCGACCGCGGCCGTGCTGGCGGTGCTCGTGATGCTGCTCGTGGGCGGGGACCACGGGCCGGGGCGCCACCTCGGCAGCCTGCGGTGATCGCCGGCCCCCGGCTGCGGCGGCTCCTTCTCGCGCTGCACCTGGCCTGCTCGGTGGGGTGGATCGGGGCCGTCTGCGCCTACCTGGCGCTGGCGTTCGCCGTACCCGCCACGGACGACCCGGCCGTGATCCGGGCAGCGTGGATCGGGATGGAACTGGTCGGCTGGTGGGCGATCGTCCCGCTCGCCCTCGCCGCGCTCGGGACGGGCGTGCTGACGGGCGCCGTGACGAGGTGGGGCCTGCTGCGGCACTACTGGGTGGTGGTGTCCCTCGTCGGCACCGTCGTGCTGACCGCGGTCCTGGTGCTGCACATGCCCGACGTCTCCACCCATGCCGACCGGGCACGCACCGCCGGGGAGCAGGAGCTGCTGGCGATGGGCAGCGACATCGCGCACGCCGTCATCGGTGTGGTGTTGCTGGTCGGCATCCTCGTGCTGAACATCTTCAAGCCACGCGGTCTGACGAGGTACGGCTGGCGCCGGGAGCAGCGGGAGCGCGCCCGCGCGCAGGGCGCTCGCACGTGGCCCGCCTAGGATCGGGAGCATGGGGGATCCCCGGACCGCCTCGACCTCACCCGGCACGCGCCTCGCGCTCGCCGCGGTCGCGGTGGCGCTCTTCGGGCTCCTGTCCATGCACGGTTGGGGGTCGCACGCCACCCACGCGGTGACGGTGACGCCCCAGGGTGCGGGCCTGGTCCAGGCGTCAGCTCACCACGCCATGCACGAGTCCCCCGCCGACCACACGCCGGCACCCGGCGACGACGGGGAGCTCGTCGGGATGTGTCTGGCAGTCCTCGCCGCTGCACTCCTCGGCATCGTCACGCTGCTCGTACGGCGAGGCGTCCCGGTCCCGCGCGCGGTGCTGCGGGCCTGGTCCCACCCGGCGTCCACCGGCCGCGACCGGGACCCACCTGACCTGCTCCGACTCTGCGTGATCAGGGTCTGACCGGCAGCTGCGCGAGGCACCCGAACGGGTGGCTCGCGCTTCCGCCCACCCCAGACCCGATCCCACAGAAGGAGCAGTTCCCATGCGCACGACCCTCACCGCCGTCGTACTCACGGCCTCGCTGGCCACCCTCGCCGGTTGCGGCACCGGAGACGACGACACCGCCGCCGGCCACAACGACGCCGACGTCACCTTCGCCCAGCAGATGATCCCCCACCACGAGCAGGCCATCGAGATGGCCGAGATCGCCGAGACCCGGGCCCAGAGCCAGGAGGTCAAGGACCTCGCCGCCGACATCGAGGCAGCCCAGGGCCCCGAGATCGAGACCATGACCGGCTGGCTGGAGGACTGGGACGAGGAGGTGCCCGCAGGCGGCATGTCCGGCATGGACCACGGCGGCATGTCGTCCGACGACATGGCCGGGATGATGTCGGAGGAGGACATGGCCGCGCTCGAGGACGCCTCGGGCGCCGAGTTCGACCGGATGTTCCTCACGATGATGATCGAGCACCACGAGGGCGCGATCGAGATGGCCAGGACCGAGCAGTCCGACGGCGAGTTCGACGACGCCATCGAGCTGGCCGAGGCCATCGAGGCGGCCCAGACGACCGAGATCGAGACGATGCAGGAGCTGCTCGCATCCTGACCTGTCCCCCGTGTCGGGCAGGCGCGCCCAGCGCCTGCCCGGCACCCGGCATCACGAAAGTCCGCGCATGAACCGCACCACCCTGGTGGCACCGATCCTCGCCGCCACCGCACTCCTGGCAGCCGGCTGCGCCGGCGACGTACAGCAGGCGCCCTCTTCGGACGACCAGACCGTGGGCCACATCCACGGTGTCGGCATCGACCCGGCCGACGACAGCCTGTACGTCGCCACGCACCACGGGCTCTTCCACGTCGACGACAGCGGCGAACCGACCCGGGTCGCGGACCGCTGGCAGGACGCGATGGCGTTCACGATCGTCGGCCCGGGGCACTTCCTCGCCAGCGGTCACCCCGACCTGCGGGAGGACCTGCCGCCGCACCTGGGGTTGATCGAGTCCACCGACGCCGGCGAGAGCTGGCGACCGCTGGCGCTGCAGGGCGAGGCCGACTTCCACGTCCTCGAGCCCGCCGGCGACGTGCTCTACGCGTACGACGCCACCACCGGCCGCCTGCTGCGCACCGAGGACCGGGCGACCTTCGAGGAGGTCCTGACCGGGCCGCTGATCAGCGTCGCTGCCACCGACAGCGGCGCGGTGTTCGCGACCACGGGCGAGGGCCGGGTCGTCAGCATCGACCCGGCGACCGGTCGGACGCGCCCGCTCGGCGGGCCGGTCACCGTCCACCTGGACACCACCGCCGACGGGACCCTGGTCGGCATCGGACCCGACGGCGTCGTCCGGCTCAGCGACAACGCGGGCAGCACGTGGCAGGAGGCAGGGTCCATCGGCGCGCAGCCTGCGGCCTTCACGATCACCGACCGGGGGTGGTACGCCGCGACCGAGGACACCGTCCTGCGGTCCGGGGACGCCGGCCGGACGTGGGACCTGGTGCTCGAGGGCAGCTGACGCGTCAGGCGCGCGGCTCAGCGGTCTACGAGGGCGACATCTGCGAGCAGATCGAAGACGCGCTCATCTCACCGATCAGCCTTGGACAGCGCTTCGAGGCGCTGCTCGTACTCCTCGACGTCGATCTCGCCGCGGGCCAGCCGCTCCTGGAGCAGCTGACGGGCATCGGGCCGCCGCATGCTGCCGCTCGACCCGGCACCGCGCAGCAGCGCGATGACGATGACGGCGACGACGCCCCAGAAGAGTGCCATCCCGATCGCCATGGCCGGCCAGGCGAACCAACCGGCGTCGTGATCCCACCACATGACCTTGCTCCTCTCGACCAGGCCCCTACCCACGATCGTGCCGGCCGGGCCCCCGGAGCGGCAGGGCAATTGGCTGGTCCTTCGGGGTCCGAAGGTCCTCACGAACGGGTGGCGCCCGCGCCCGTCGTCCAGGCCGGCGCCGGTCTCCTCCGAACCGTTCGACTTGTCGAGATGCAGCGACGATTGACGAACCTCCCGCGGCGCCCCCGTCGGTACTACGTCGCCTTCGTCCCCATGCGGCAAGGAGGCTATGACCGGAGGAACCGCAGCACCGCCAGCACCCGGCGGTGCGAGCGCTGATCGGCGTCCAGGTCGAGCTTGGTGAAGATGCTGTGCACATGCCCCTCGACGGTCTTGAGGCTCACGTGCAACTCCGCCGACAGCCCGGCGTTGGTGAGCCCCTGCGCCATCAGCGCCAGTACCTCTCGTTCACGCTCGCTGAGCCGGTCGAGCGGGTCTTGCTGCCGGCGCCGGGCGACGAGCCGGTGCACGAGCTCGGAGTCGAGGACGACGTCGCCGCCGGCCACCCGGCGTACGTCGGCGACGAAGGCCGCGAGGTCGGAGACCCGATCCTTGAGCAGGTAGCCCACACCCCTGTCGAACTCCGTCATCAGTCGCAGCGCGTGGTGGACCTCCAAGTGCTGCGAGAGCAGCATCAGCCCGACCTGCGGGGCGATCGCCCGGATCCGGGTCGCGGCGTCGATGCCTTCGCTGCCGAAGTCCGGCGGCATGCGGAGGTCGATGATCGCGACGTCCGGGGCGCTGTCTCGGACGAGGTCGACCAGCGCGGTGCCGTCGCCCGCCTGGCCGAGCACGTCGAACCCGGAGTCGGCCAGGATCCGCGTCAGTCCCTCGCGGAGCAGCACGGCGTCATCGGCAAGGATCACTCGCACGCGAGCACCGTTCTGACAGTGGTTCCGCTCCCCGGCGGACTGACCAGGTCGAGCGGCGCGCCGAGCGCAGACAGGCGGTCGGCGAGACCTTGCAGTCCGCCGCCCGGCTCGGACTGGGCGCCACCGATGCCGTCATCGGTCACCGCGACCATGAGCCGTCCTGAGTCGAGCGTGACCGTGACGTCGACGGACTCGGCCTGCGCGTGCCGGGCCGAGTTGGTCAGCGCCTCGCTGACCAGGAAGTAGGCGGTCGCCTCGATCTCGGCGGGCAGTCGCCTGTCGAGCGTGACCTGAAGGCGCACCGGCACCGGCGAACGATCGGTCATGTTGGCCAGCGCCGCCTCGAGCCCGTCCTGCGTCAACGCGGCCGGGTGCACTCCGCGGGCGATCTCGCGCAGTTCGGCGGTCGCGTCGAGCAGCTGCCGCCGCGACTCTTCGACCCTCTGGACCAGGTCCACGCTTCCCGCGGCCCGTGCGCGCTCGACCAGCGCCCCGAGCTCCAGGCCGAGAGTCACGAGTCGTTGCTGCGCCCCGTCGTGGAGGTCGCGCTCGAGGCGACGCCGCGCAGAGTCCTGGGCGGTGACGATGCGCCGTGCCGCCGCCTGCAACTCCGTCGCCTGGCGGGCCACCTGTTCGAGACGGGCTCGGTGATCGATGACCAGACCCGCCTGCGCCACCAGGTCGGCCAGCAGCTGTTCCTCGGCCGGCGCGAGCGGGTCGCGGGATGCTCGACGGAGCACCAGCGCTCCACGCACCCGCCCGTCGTACCGCACCGGCCTCACCAGGTCACGCCCGTCGCCGAGCTCCGCGAGCGGACGGCCCGCGTCGGAGGGAGCGGACGGCCAGGCCGAGACCGCCCGCATCCAGTCCGTCTCGCCCACCCAGACCACGACGTCGGAGGCGCGCAACCCGCCGGCGATGGTGGCGGCCAGGCCGTCGAGCAGACTGTCGTCGCTGTGGTTCAACTGGGCCGAGAGCCGAGAGAGCGTCTCGTACGGCGTGGCGCGGGCTCCGTAGACCAGCCGGTCCGCCAACCTCTGCGCGCGACGCCGGACCGGCTCGAAGGCGACGGCGACCGCCGTGGTCGCGGCCAGGGCGAGCACCCCGTCGGACAGTGGCAGCAGCGCGCCGACGCCGACCACCACGGCGACGTAGCCGACGAAGATGAGCAGCACCATCGCCCCGATGACGAGCGTCTTGTTGATCACCGGGTCGATGTCGTAGAGCCGATATCGGACGATGGCCACGCCGGCAGCGACCGGGATCAGCCACAGCGTCAGGAGCCCGGGCAACGGGGTCTGCCAGGCGATGGCCCCACCCACGAGGAGCAGGGTCGGGACGGCGACGGCGGACACGAACCACCGCAGCTGGCGCACCTCGTCGCGACCCGCCCGGCGCAGGCGGGTGACGACCGCCGCTGCCCACAGCACCTGGAAGCCCGCATAGCTGACCGCCATCAGGGGCGCAACGATGCTCTGGGCGGTGTTCTCGCCACCGGTGCGGAACGGGAAAGTGAGGTCCGCGCGGGCCCAGTCGTCCTCGATCGGCCACAGCGCCGACGCGAGCGCGATCAGCATCGCCAGCCCCACCATGGCGTACGCCACCACGCGCCAGCGCTGGGAGAGGTGCTGGCCGGTGGGGAAGACCATCACGCCAACGCCGGCCACGGCCATGGACAGCGGCACCGGCCAGATCGAGAGCCAGGCCAGCCATTCGGATCCGGGGAGGGACGGCGTGTGCAGGCCGTACTGGCGCCCGAAGTACATCACCGCGCTGGCCACGCCGAGCCCGACGAAGAGCTGACCGATGCGGTGTCCCGGCCGGGCGCGGAGGACGTAGAGACCCACGCCGGCGAAGGACACCGCGAGCAGACCGTTGTGGAGGTTGCCGACGTGGAAGCCCAGCGTGGCGCCGTAACCGACCAGCCCGAGCACGAGCAGCCCGAGGCAGCCGACCGCCGCCTCTCGGGCCAGCGAGGGCGCGTCGTCGTACCTCGCCTCGCGGGCGGCGGCGAGAGCCGGGCACATAGGGCAATGCTGGCACTGTTCGGGCCCCGGCGTCCCAGGGTTGACCCTGGGAATGTTCCCGGGTCCGCCCGCATGCGGAAGGCGCGCGCGAAGCGGAGGGTGGGAGCATGACTCTCGACCACCGTACGGCTCCTGCCACCACCGCGTCGCGGCTGGACCGCGTCGGATTCCTGCTCCTGATCGTCGGCGGGATCGCGTTCTTCGTCGGCGGGCCGCTGCACCCGCAGGGGAGCGACGAGGGCGACAAGACCGAGCAGCTGCACTCGATGCTGGTCGACGATGCCTGGTATCCCGCCCACCTCGTCGCACTGCTGGGTTTCGCCTGTGTCGCTGCCGGCCTGATCCTCCTCTGGCGCGACCCGATGCTGCGGGACCGACTCGGCCGGCTGCTGTCGGTGTCCGTGGGCGTCGCGCAGATCGGCGTCCTCGGTGCGGTGGTCCACCTCTTCGCGGCCACCCAGGCGGCGGAGATCGAGGACGGCAGTACGACGCCACTGGTCGCCACGTTCATGGGCGTCGAGACCCTCGTCAACCCCGTGTGGGGAGTGATGATCGCCGCGCTCGCGGTTGCCGGTGGCCGCACCCGCACGATGGGCAACCGGATCGTCCTCGCCCTCGGTCTGCTCGGCGGCCTCGCCTTCGCTGTGGCCACCGCCACGATCGCGTTCACCGACATGTTCGACCCGCTGTTCCCCGTCGCCGGCCTGATCGGCCTGTGGTTGGTCGCCGTCGGCGTGATCGGTCTGACCCGCACGTCGGCGTGAAGCCGCGCACACCCCCAAGGAGACGAGCATGAAGTCCCAGAGTGACGCTCCCATTCGACCCTCCCAGCGTGAAGACGAAGCCGGCCTGGAGCGTCTGGCGCGGCTCGTGATGCGCCGCCGCCGCATCGTCAGCGCCATGTGGGTGGTGCTCTTCCTCGGGGGGCTGTTCTCCGCCGGTCAGCTCAGCGACCGCCTCTCGCTCGACTTCTCGTTGCCGGGTCAGCCCGGCGATGACGCCGAACAGCGGCTCCTCGAGACCTACGGCGTGAGCACCTTCGACACCTACGTCGCGACTGTCACGGTGCCCGAAGGGGAGACCGTCCAGGAGAACCAGGACGCCATCGCCGAGATCTTCGACACCGCAGCCCAGGCGGTGACGAGCGTGCCGCTGCGTGTCGTCACGTTGGCGGGCACCGGCGACGAGGGCTTCATCACCGACGACGGCCGGACGACGTTCGCCCTGATTCAGGCGCCGGTCCCGGTGGCCTTCGGCCCCTACATCGAGGTTCCGTTCGAGCCTGCTCTGGGCGATGCGGCCGAGCGGCATGGCTTCGAGAGCGGCTTGACGTCGTACGGGCTGCTGGCGATGGGCGAGGAACCGGAGGGCCCCAGCGTCCTGATCGAGACGCTGTTCGGTGCGGCCGGCGCCCTGCTGGTGTTGCTCTTCGTGTATGCATCGTTCCTGGCCGTGGTGCCGATGCTCATCGCCGCCGTGTCCATCCTGACGACGTTCATGCTCGTGCTCGGCTTGTCGACGTTCAGCGACGTGAGCGTCATCGTCCAGTTCCTCATCGCCCTCATCGGCCTCGGAGTCGCGATCGACTACTCGTTGCTCGTGGTCTCACGGTGGCGTGAGGAACGCGCGCACGGACGCGACAACGACGCCGCCGTGATCGTGGCGATGAAGACTGCCGGGCACGCGGTGCTTGCTTCGGGGGTGACCGTCGCGATCAGTCTGGTCGCCCTCGTCGTTGTCCCCGTCCCGTTCCTGCGCAGCATGGGCATCGCCGGACTGCTGATTCCGCTGGTGTCGGTCTCCGTCGTACTCACGCTGTTGCCGGCATTGTTGTCGAGTGTCGGTCCCCGCATCGACTACCCGCGGATCCGGCATGAAGCCAAGGCATCGCGCGGGTGGACGGCCTGGGCACGGGTCATCGTCCGGCACCGCTTCGCCGCCGTCACCACAGCTGCGGTGATGCTCGCGGCCCTCATCGTCCCGGTCTTCAGCCTCCAGATCGGCCAATCCGGGCTCGAGTCACAGGCACAGAGCGGCCCGCGCCACGACGCGCTGCAGACGCTGCGCGACGGCGGGATCGGAGCCGGTCTCCTCACGCCGATCGAGGTGCTGGTCCCGGCGCGCGAGGCGGACGCGGCCGCTGACGCCGCCCGGGGCGTCGACGGCGTCCAGCTGGCGGTCGTCGGCAGCACCCATGGGGACAGTGCCGTGGTCACCGTTCTCCCCAACGACGTCACGGTCGACAGTTCCGGCAGGGCGCTGGTGGGCGCCATCAGGGCAGCGGTCGAGGAGGCCGTCGCCGGGGAGGTCGGCATCACCGGCGCCGGGGCGGCCGCCGAGGACTACTCCAGCGCGGTCTACGACAAGTTTCCCTACGTCCTGGCCCTGATCTCCCTGATCACGTTCGTGCTGCTGGTCCGCACGTTCCGTTCGGTGCTGCTCCCGCTCAAGGCGGTGATCCTCAACCTGCTCTCGATGGCAGCCACGTTCGGGGCAGTGGTGCTCTTCTGGCAACAGGGCTACGGCTCCGAGGCGATCTTCGGCGTCACCGAGACGGGCGCCATCACGTTCTGGCTGCCGGTGCTGATCTTCGCCTTCCTCTTCGGGCTCTCCATGGACTACGAGGTGTTCATCCTGGCCAGGATGCGTGAGGAATACGACCGCACGGGGGACACCCGGATGGCGGTGATCACCGGGATCGGCCGAACGGGGCGACTGGTCACCTCGGCCGCCCTGATCCTGTTCTTCGCCTTCTCGGCCCTCGCCTCCGCCCCCGGGACTGACATCAAGGTGCTGGGGACGGCACTCGGAGCCGGCATCCTCATCGACGCCACGATCGTGAGGGCGCTGCTCGTGCCGGCACTCGTCACCGCGTTCGGTCGCTGGAACTGGTGGCTCCCCGACTGGCTCGCGCGCCTCCTGCGGGTGGAGCCCTCCCCGCTCAAGGCGCGCCATCCCGAGCCTGAGCCCGCGGACAAGGTGCTCGTGTGACCTTCCGCGAGCGTGGACGAGGCTGCGATCGAACAGCTGCTCGGCGAGGCTCGGCTGTCGAGATGCAGCGAAGATTGACGAACCTCGCGCATGGGGCGTTGACGAAACGGCGCCCACCTCGGGATGTCGTCAGAAAGCCATCACCACTCGTCGGGCCCAAACTCGTGACGATAGGTCTCCAGGTCGAAGTCACCCCCGAGGTCCTCCGGCGCGACCTCATGTGGGTTCGAGGGCAACCCTGCCTCCGCGAGTTCCGCTACGCCATGGAGTGAGACTTGGCAAACGTTGCATGCAAACGCTTGGGGCACCAACGCGACAGCCAAGTACCCGTATGGCACGGTGTTGTACTGTCCTCCACCTAGCGGCTCGACATCGAAGTCGACCTCCTCGGTTACGTCTACCCGACCGATGAGGCGACCCGCGGATCCGCACTCGGGACAGGCTGACTCCACCGCGTTCAGGTCCTCACCGAAGTCGCTTGGGTCGAGCACGAATGGCGCCTGCTCTTCAAGGCGAGCGCATGTTTCGGCAAACAGCTCCTCGCCGAGACGCTCTTCCAGTTCGCCGAGCCTGCGGCGAGCACGGGCGCGCTTCGCTGCCACCTGGTGACCGACCTCAGAGCGCTTCTGATCCAGAAGCTCGACGACGCTTCGATAATGATCCCCGAAGAAGGCCTCGCTGTCCTCGCCGAGGTGGTCCAACAGCACCTGGCACATCGACAGCGCGTCAAGGAGGACGTGCCGTGATTGCGCCGCGGATCCCACGTGCATGGCACCGTTTCGAACCTCAACGAGCCTCTTGCGCTGTTTTGGCTCCAACGGAAGCGTCCCCATGAGGCGTTCCAGTCTTCCTAAGAGAGGCGCTAAGCCGACCGTCCTTAACTTCGGCGATGCAAGGTCGGGGTTCGTTGCAAGTAGAACGAGCGCTGGCTCGGCGTCTTGACTGAGCGGGACAAGCAGCGCCGGGTTTCGCCGCCACAGAACCGCCTTGCCCAGGTGCTCGACCGCGAGCGGTGCAAGCGCCGCCAACTTGGCGTGGTCATCCTCCGACCATGCCCGCAGGGCGTCGTCGATCCATCGAGAAGCCGAGCGAATGAGAGCAAACTCCTGCAGATCCTCAGGGTTGCCCTTGGCGCTGGACCCGTTGGCAGTCGGTCTAGACACGTTCTGGAACTCTCCGTTGTCGACGTGGTCGCCCCGGTCGCGCACCAACTCGTCGGCGGATTGCAGTCCCGACGGCACACCTGCCGTGGAGAATCACGCGAAGGTTCCCCTGCCGAGCGCGGGCAGGTTGATCGGGATGCTGTTCCGGTAATCGTGAACAGAAATCTTCTGTACGTGTCGGAAGGCAATCGGTGCTTGCGCTATCCCTGCTTCCCGCAGCGGTTTCTTGTGAGCCTTCCAGCGGTCACGAAGCGGGTTCTTCTTCAAGTTGAAGGGGCCGTTGAACTCGATGTCTGTCACCACGATGAGACGTACTCGCGTTGGGGCTAGCCGCGTACCCTCGATCTGCAGCCGCAACTGTTCGACATCGTCGCACCAGTCCTGCGTTCTCCTCGCCTTGGCGAAAAACGCATCTAGGTCGTCGACCAGATTCTTCGACAGGTAGTCGTGCAGCGCCGGTCGTTCGTACTTGGTAGCGACCCGCGCCGCGAGCGCCAGCTCGTCCTCTTCGGTCGCGAAGCCATCGATGGGCTGGGTTGCGGCCAGAGCGCCCTTACTAAGCGGCACTGATACGCGTAGATCGATGGCCCACTCGCGCCCGGGTTCGGGCGACTTGGTGAGGTAGATGTACTCGACGATCTCACCGTCACGGATCTGCTGCACCTTTTCCGCGGTGAAGGCGGCTCCGACATCTCGGACGGGGCAGACCTGGACGAAAGGGTGGCGCTTCCCTGGTCCAGTCGCCACGACATCACATGTCTGCGAGACGACCGCAAGATACCCCGTGTCACTCAGTTCGGCCGCCGCTGCGACGAGCTCGTCTGTGTGGTCTGTGAAATCGTCGCCGGTCACAGGGTCCGTGCCTCCTCCGGGCGACAGCCAGGCGCCGAGCTCGCCACGGATCAGATGGCCTTGGCGCCACACTTCGAGCGCACTGATGACGTGGTCGGGCCATGGATCCGGGACAAGATTGTCGATGGTCAACGGCGGGCGCCTCGCTCGACCACCGTCGTTCGGGCCTTGCCCGTCTTCACGACGGGCACCTCGACATCAGCAACGACCCCAATTCGTCGAGAAGTTCCGGACGTCTTGCCAGTCGCCTTTGGCATCGAGACAGCCAAGTCGACTAGATCCTCGAACCTGCCTTCCTTGAGCGCGGCCATGCGGTCAGAGGAGGAATGCAACCAGGCAGCAACCGGCCGGGGCAGCACTTCGCGCAGGTCCACCAAAGCGTCGGCGAGGTGCCACAAGCGACCGAGGCTCGACGGACGCGGCCGCGGCGTTGAGGGGTCCTTCCACGAGTAAAAGGTCCGCCGCTTGATCCCCGTCGCTACGAGCAAATCCTTCTGCGTGATACCCAACTCATTCTGGATCTGCTCGAAGACGGTCAACGGATCGGCAGAGTCAGGGTCGGTCCGCACGGTCTCGCCCACCTTGACGAGGACCACCCGCCCGCACATAGGGGCGTTCGACATCAGCGTGGGGTAGCGCGAGTCACCTCCGAGGACAACCCTCACGAACTCGCGGTCATGGATCGGCTCCAACGTCTCGGAGAACCGGATGACCGCGTCTCGGAGCGCCGGCGCAATACCCTCCAGCGAAACCGGGGTAGTGTCCACGTCCTCTTCCTGGCTACCCGAGAGGAACTCCCACTTCGGAGTGGGGAACATCGGGGTGGCCGCGCCCACGTGTGCCGTAACCGTCATAGACATCAGTGTTCCTCCTCTCCCTGGAGCGATTTCAGATATTCGGCGGATACACAGGCCTGGAACAGGCTTAGTGCGGTCCGATTCAGCCTCTCGGCGCCGTCCACCACGTCCGCGGCGTTAAACACGGCTGCGGCGTGAGCGAAGACGTCAATGTCCAACAGGTAGTTGACACTTTTGGACGACTGATCATGGATCGGGCCATGCCGAAGGAGAGCCCCGTGTCTACCGTCGAGTGTCACCTCAAATTGCTGCTGGGCTTGATGAACCATCGACCCGAAAACGGAGTTGCCGAGCGGGCCAAGCAGCGTGTCATCGATCTTCCCGAACCAGTCGCTGAGGGTGGTGCATGTTGGATCGACGAAGCGATCCACGTACCTGAGCCCAATCCGCTGAACTAGTGATGGGGCCAGGTCCTTGGTGATGGCGCCCAGCAGGACCTCGAGTGGCGCCCGCATGCTTTCGCTCCATCTCCTGTAGTCACCCACCTGCCAGATGAGGCTGCCAGGGAAGACAGTCGCACTGTGTTGGCCATCGCCAGACGCGACCTGCCAGCCCTTCGTCTCATCGCCAGACCACGACGCTCCCCCTGCGTTGAAGTTGACTTGCATCGTGCCCTGCGTCGCCGGCTGGATGATGGGGAAATCAACCTCCAATGCCGTGGTCAACGCTTCGCGAGCGCGCGCAGCAAGATCAACCGGCACTGCAGCGAGCGCCGAGGTGAACCGCACCTCGATGATCGCGACCTCGAGTGGCGCATTCTTGAGCAGGGTCGTGTCGGCCGACGGCAGACCGCCAAGCGGGACGTCAGTGAACACGGCAGCTGGGGAAGGGTTGGTCATCAGGAGCTCACCATAAGATGCACTTTAGATGCACCCTCCGACAAGAGTACATCGTTTTCATGAGATTCCACATGCTGTGGTCCGTTGCGGTGCGGTGCTACGACGCCTTCCGGCTCAGGTAGTGACAGCGAAGGACGCAACGGCCACCGTCACGCGTGACTCGGCGACTTGGACGGGGTCCTCACGAAGCACTCGGGCCGGGGCAGCGCCGTCCAGCAGCGGGTTGCCGCCTTGGAACCATGCTTGGACGACAGCCGGGGAGTCCTTCTGGATGAGAAGGGACGCGGCCCGGTGGGCGATGCATAGCCGGTCGACGACGTCGCTCGGCGGCGAGCGGGGGTCGGTCGGGTCGGCCCAGGCGCGCACGGTTCGCGTGTCTGGCACGGAGCTCAGGTAGGCGACCAGCTTGGCGCCGAGCAGCTCACACAGGGTCATGACGAGCTCGGGAGTCGCCGGGACGTCTTCGTCCGGGCTCTCACCGGCAGATGCCGCCGATGCCTCGATCTGCGCCTCGCTCCGACTGTGGATCGCCCGGCGGAAGGTGGCGATGGCCGTCTCGTAGGCGGCGGTGTTGAGCCGCGAGAGCGGGAGGCCGTCGTGGTCGTAGGTCCGCCACATCATCCCGGTCACGAACACCCAGAGGTAGCTCGGCGGAACGGTGAAGGTCGTGCACGGGCTGCGGCGGCTGATCCAGGCCAGGTCGGTGCCGCGAGCCGAGAGGATGAGGACGTCGCCTCGCTCGTCACTGTGCTCGTGGTCGACGGGCAGGAAGTTCATCACCGCCAGCGGCTCGAGGCCGCGGTGCAGGAGGTCGGTGAAGTCGTTCTGGGACCGGATGGTCGGTGCGAGGCGGTCGGTGAGGAAGCGGAGGACTGCCTCTGCCCGCTCGAGGCCGGCCAGGATGTCGTCGGGTGCGGCAACACGGGCCCAGTGCTGAAGGATCTCGACGAAGACCGCAGCCTCATCGGTGTGGTACGCGCCGTAGACGCGTTCCCTGGCGGTGCCGCCGGGCTCTGGAATGCGAGCCGTGAAGGCGAAGTCGCCGAACGGCCCCGGCGTGGTGAAGTCGAGCGCGACGTCGACGCCGTCTGCCTGCGGTACGGAGAAGACGGGTTGCGTCGTCGGACGCTCGGCCGAGCGACCGGCGTCGGCATCAGTGGCCATCTCGACCTCCTCTCCGCAGCTGTCTGTGCTGCTCGCTTCCCGGGCGGGTGGTGATCTGCTCATGGTGGCCCCCTCGGGTGTGCTGGTTCGGGTTCTCCACAGGCGCCGGATCTACGGAGAGCTGGATGGCGCGAATCTGGACGGCGATGCTGATGGCGTCCTGGTCGTCTGTGAAGCAGCGGCAGCGTTCGAGGTGCTCGTCCCTGGCCTCGCGGGCGACGTCATGGGTGAGGTGGACGCTGAGGAGTTCCTCGCAGTCCCACAGTCCCCAGATCTGCGTGGCGGTCTTCATGCGGTCCTCCTCGTCGCTACGGCGGTGGTGCGGATCAGTTCGGCCAGTGCGTCGGTCGCGGGCTGGTCCAGACGCCGGACGAACGCGCGGTAGTGCGCACGATCGTGGCGGTCTGGCGGGCGCTGCCAGCCGGGGCTGGTGTCGATGTGTCCGTGCGCGTACTCGGTCCACAGCCAGGTGACGGCGTACGGCTGGCTCGTGGCGTGGCTGCCAGGCAGGTGGCGTCGCGCCCAGGGGCGGTACCAACCGCGGCTACGCGCGAGACGTCGTACCGCGCCCTCCCGGGCGCGGTAGTCGACCTTGGTGTCGAGGTGGTCAGCGACTCGGGCCAGCGTGGCGATGAATTCGCCTGCCGGGGCGAGAAGGTCGGCGCTACAGGCACGGGCCGTCTTCGTCCCGAACTCTGGCGGGAGGCCGAGTGCGACGGCGGCCTCGGCCCAGGTGAGGTTCGCGAGGTCTTGCCGGGCGAGGCACAGGCTCACGAACAGGCGGCCGGTGCGGGCGGCGACGTCGAGCGTGCCGACGACGTGGCTGTCGTAGACGCCGGCCGGGGTGATCTGGGGGATCGCCGTCAGCGGCAGTGCACCGCCGCAGTTGTCGAGCAGAGTGGCCAGTCTCCGGCGGGTGGCGGTGGCGGCCATGACCAGCCGGCGCAGTTGCGGGGTCATGGTGGTGTGGTCGGCCAGCCAGCCAAGCTGGCCGTCGTTGCTGGCTGGCGTGAGCTCGGTCCAGGGATGCAGTTGGTCTGCGGCAGCGTCGAGGCTCTTGGCACGGAGGATCTCGTCGGCTGCGGCGATTGCCTGGCCGCGGAGCTGGAGGTCGGCGGGCGGGGCGAGACCCCAGCGCGCTCCGCGCGAGCCGGCGCTGCGCGTGTGGTCGGTGCGGGCGAGATCTGCCCACTCGGCGCGTTGTTCGCCGTCCGGCTGGGCCGCGAGGTGGAGCAGGAGAACGGTCAGCGCCTTGAGTTCGCACAGGTAGTCGTTGGGATTCAGCGCGTCGCCGAGGATGACGACCCGCTGACCGCCGATGGCAGCGTCGATCCGGTGCTGCGCGACCAATACATCCGTGGACGCCCGGACTGGGATGAGCTCGCCGAGAGATTGCTGGCATCCGCGTCCGCGAGCTCTGCCGGGGTTACCGCAACGATCGGGCGCGGCGTCGACGGCCCGCAGGGGCGTGCGGTGCGAGCGGAATGGATTACCGCAGGTGGGGCAGCGCTCGAGCAGCCAGCAGTTGTGCCGGCTGCAGGTGGTGACCCAGGGATGGCGCCATCGCAGTTGCCAGACGCCGTCCTCGTCAAGGCAACGTGGGCACAGCGCGGTGCCGTGACCGGGCGGCCAGCCACGGGCGGCGACTCGACGCCAGGTGTTCTTGTTCGCGGGGTCGAGTCCGTTGGTGTCGATGCCGACCATGCTCGCCAAGGTGCAGCACCGCAGCGCGACCGGGTCGAGTCTGGTCAGCGCAGCAAGGTTCGCGATCAACCGCTCCGCTGGTGCGGTGGCCAGGAAGGCTGTCGGTGCGCCGGCTTCCGCGAGGCGCTGGACGAGGACGGGGTGAGGGAGCGCGTTCGCAGCTCCCAGCCGCTCGAGATACCCGTCGAGTGCTTCTCCGGCGACGGGAGCGATGGTGACCGGCAGCGGTGTCAGATCAGCCAGCATCGGCATGTCCGACTGCACGTGTGACCGCCTGTTGGGCGTCACGGGAGACGTCGGCGGCGACGGCGCCGAGGAGTTGGTGGCCGTACTCGATGAGGATGAGTCGATCCTCCGGGAGGAGCGCTTGATCGAATGAGCGCAGTTCCCGTCGCATTCCGGCGTGGTGAGGGCTCAGGCCGAGCGTGCCGTGGGTGAGCTCCAGCCAGATCCAGGCGGCGGCCAGCCTCTGGTTGCGTGGCGTGCGGGGCACGGCTGTGTGCGCGAGCGCTGAGATCGGGACGGAATGCAGAGTCGTCAGGACGGCGCGGCGATAGCGGTAGTCGGCGATGCCACCGTGCGCGAGTCGGTCGGCTTCGCTCGACAGGATCCGCAGTCCAGCGGTCGTGTTGCCGAGGTGGTGGACGTAGGCCGCGGTCATGGGCTGCTTACGCAGGTCGCCGTACCGCTCGTCCAACTGGGCGACAGTAGGACGTGCTTCGGTGGCTGCGTGGATGGCTTCACGGCGCAGGGCTCGCGCGATGCCGTGGCCGAGGTCTTCGCCGGCCGCGTCGACGTCCAGTGCCCGGTGCCGGGGGTGGAGGTAGTCGGGGATCGCCGCCTCCGTGATCCGGGAGCCGCGGAGCTGGTCGTGGAGGGCGTGGCGGGCCGCCGGCCAGTCGTCGTCTGGGGCTGGGGTCTCGCCGAGATAGGTCAACGTGCGTTCGCCGATCAGGTCGCGGGTTGCCTGGACGGTCCGGCTGGCCGGCCAGGCGTGTTCGGCGAACCCGGCGATCCAGGCGGGGGCCTGCCACGACCCGGCCGGTCGGGCACCTGTGGCGGCGTGAACGGTGGCGAGGTGAACGTGGAGACGCAGGAGACGCAGCAACCGCAGTCGGCGATCGGCGAACCCGAGGTTTGGTGCTCGCATCGATCGCAGGAATGCGTCCTGCATCTCCAGTGCGTGAACCGCGCTGCCGACAGTCACGCCCTCGTTGAGAAGGGCTTGGCAGCTCGGGCAGTGGCTGACCCAGACCAATCCGCTCCACAGGCTGCCGATTCCGCATGCAGAGCAGATGGATGTGTCGGTGCGGCGCAGCTCGATGCTCGCCGGCTTTCGGCTGTGCCGCCCGGCGAGCCGGTGGTGGAGGGTGTGGGTGCGCAGTCGTCGCGGCGGCAGCCCCAGGGTGCGAGCGAGGGCACCTATTTGACGATCGGTGAGGCGGCCGCTGACGCCGCAAGGATGGAGGTCGTGGACCGGGATGGCGGTGGTCGTGCTGAGGCGGCGCAGCATCGAGGCGATCGACTCGTCCGGGTAGGGGTCGATGCTGACCGGGAGCCGCGGCGTCATCGAGATGCCCTCCTGGTGGCGGCTCGCCTGGTGGTCTTGGATCGTGTGTGGTCGATCTGTGCGTCCTGTGCTCGCTGGCTCACCCAGATCGGGTCGAGGATGGCGCGGTCGAGCGGTGCACCGGTCTCGATCGCGGTCGCGGTTGCGTCGATCAGCAGGCGTGTGGTGTCGCCGACGTACCCCTGGGTACGTCGCCACAGGTAGCCGGCCAGGCGGGACGAGAAGAGACCTGGCTCGACGTCGGGCAGGTACGGGAGGAGCAGATCTTCGCAGTTCTTCAGGAATCGTTGCCATTGCGCGCGTCCCGTTGCGGTGTCGACCTCGTAGGGGGCGAGGGTGTGCTCGGAGAGTCGCCCGCGGATCTGGGGGTCGCTGAGCACGTCACCGCCGGTCAGTTCGGCGCCGACGAGCATCAGGACGCCCCCGACTTCACCGAGTTCGGTGTTGAGGTGCTTGACCGCGTTCAAGGTGGCGCGACCGGTGACCGAGGTGCTGCGGAGCATGTGGGCGTCGTCGAGGATGACGAGACGGACCCCGTGGGTCTGGAGTGCCTTGACGGCGCGCAGTGCGAGGGTCCGCTCCACGCCACTGGCCGGGTACCCGACGAAGGACAGGATCTGCGTGTAGAGGTCCTTGCTGCGCGACTCCGACAACAGGGTGAGGTAGCAGACCGGAACCAGGTCGGCGGTAATGCCGGGCGCCGGCGTCCATCGGGGCCGGGTCGATCGGGTCGCCTTCGCCCAAGTTCGGTAGCGGTCTTGCGCCCAGCTCTTGATGAGCGTCGACTTGCCGGCCGTGTACGGCGCCGAAAGGGCCAGGATGGTGCGGGCGCCGGGCGGCTCGAGGACCGCGGACTCCAGCGCGCAGTCGATCGCATTAGCGGTGGCGTCGTGCACTGGCGAGGAGACGCGCCGCGCCCGCAGAGCAGCGCGCACCGCGTCGGCGTACGTGCTCCTGCCCATGGGGCTCATGGCCGCCAGGTCATCGGCTGTGGCCGGCTGCGGCGCAGCAACCATGGGCGCGGTTGCCTGGTGGTGCCACATCTCGGCGTCCATCAGTCGCCCACCTCGTCGTAGTCAGGCCACTCGACGTCGATGTCGAACCCGTCGTCGCCTTCCGCGCGGCGCGGCCGGAGCGGCGTGACCACGCCGTCCTGGTCGCCGTCGAACATCGCTGCCGCCTCGGCCGCTTCGGCGTGGTCGCGTTGTGCCTGCTCCCAACGCAGTCGGGCGGCGTATCCCTTGGCGCGGGCCTCAGCCGTCTCCTCCGCCGAGGTCAACTGGCCGAGCTCGGCGATGATCTGCCGCCAGGTGGCCTTCCGATTCAGGGCGGTGTTGCCTCCGCGTTCGGCGATGCGTGAGAGGGCGCGTTCGTGCATCCAGTCGCCCATGGGCATGTCGAGCAGGTGGCGGGCTTTCCACGGGATCTCATGGATGCGGCCGGTGTCGGGGTGACGGAACCAGATCCGGGAGACGTCACGCGGGTCGTAGTGGAACGGAGCCTTGCGCGAGTCGGCCTGGAACGTGCCCTTGCGGACATCACGGAAGTCAGAAAGGACCGGGGCGTCGTAGACGAGGTTCTTGTACTCGACTCCTGCGTGCCCGATGGTGAGCCAGCGGATCGGGAGGAACTGGTAGATCAGATCCGGATGCTGCGGCACGTGCATGCGGCCGGTGACCTCGTGCATCGCGTCCCACATCTCCAGCGGCGTGAGCCGCGCCGAGGGTGCACCCGGCAGCACCAGGCCTTCATGCCAGGCGCGGTGGTAGTCGAGCGCCACGAACCGGCGCAGGTGCCGCTCGAGCTCGGCGGCAGTCAGGAGAGCCTCGCCAGACGCATCCACCTTGCGTCCCCGCTCCGCCACGTTCCGGCCCTTGAAGCCGGGGATCGCTTGGTAGGCCCGCTGCAAGGTCTCATGCCAGCGCTCCACGTGAGGGCTGTCGGTGGGCTTGGAGCCGCGGGAGAGCATGAGGTCGATCCCGAAGTCGCGGAGCAGGGCGACGAAGTGCTCGGACAGGAAGACCGAGCCGTGGTCGCAGCGGATCGACGAGGGTCGTACACCTGGCTTGAGGTGCACACCCTGGAGGCTCTGCCCGGGCGGCACGATGCGCTTCTTGGATCGATGCACGGGGACGTTCGACAGGTCAAGTGACTCGGGTACGCCGCACCAGCGCCAGTCATCGACCGTGGTGCCCTCGACAAGCATCGACATGGGTCGCATGACGTCATAGAGCAACAGCCCTGCCTCAACCGCGTTGCCGGAACGTGGCGTGACTCGCAGGCCGACCACGACGCGCGTAGCAACGCTGATGGCCGTCAGGATCTCAACGCTGACCGGCCTCTCGCGCAGCTCGTCCCACACGAGGACGTCGGCGCGGGTGGCGTCGATCGCGATGTGGCTCGGATGCATCGCAGGAAAGCTGGTGTGGGCCGATGCCTTGCGGCGCAGATGCCGAGAGCGCTGCGCGCGGGTGTTCCTGCCAAGAGCACGTTGGCGCTCGGAGAGGTACTCCTGGAACAACCGCTGCGGTCGGACCACATCCGCCAGACCCTCGGCCTTCATCTGCAGCCGGATGTCCGCCTCGATGGTGGTGATGTTGACCTTCGAGATGTCGCCGTCGAACCGAGCGAACACGTCGTCGGCAATCCGCCGCACGCGCTCATCCAGCGCGTCGAAACCTGTGCTCGACTTGGCGGATCGGCGATCAACCATGCCGCGCAGTCCGAGCCTCTGGTACTCGCGGACCCACCTCCGCACGGTGTTCGGGGCGACCTTCGTCGAGGCGATCTCGCCGTCGGCGAGCCGTCGGATCGTGCTCCGATCGGCGCTGGCTTCGTAGGTCAGCAGCTCCGCCATCCGCTCACAGCGCTTGCTGATGCTGGTGTCCTGATCACCGAACGGAGGAAAGGGCTCTCCTGCCTGAGCCAAGCGGGGATCGCCCCAGCGGTAGCCGGTCAGGACTTCGAGGACGACCTCCAGGATGTCGAGAGCACGACGACGAACCGGATCTGGGAGCCCGCTCCACCATGGCTCGAGGGACTGAAGTGTCGCGGAGGCGATGCCGTCCGTGACCGCCACGGCAGCGAACTCGCCGTAGTGAACGTGCCGACGTTCTCCGAGGCTGTTCTGCAGACTGACTCCGTGCCGACCGAGCTCGACCACCACGAGGTAGCCGTCCTCACCCAACACCCGAGCACCGCAAGTCAGTGCGGTGGTGGCGAGACCCGTGCCGCTCACGACGCGACCCGCGTGGTCGAGGTTAGGGGACGAGTCAGATCGACGGACAAGCGTCCTGCCCAGATCAGATGCCACGTCAGGCTCGTCCGCCCCGGCTCACAACCCACGAGCTCACCCAGGGTGGTGCCGTCACTCGCCGCGGCAAGCAACTCCCCCTCCCAGCGATCGGCCCACGCTGGACGGGACCGGTAGGCGTGGAGCCACAGCAGGTTGTGACGATGGACCGCCGGGAGCCCCGTGAAGACGGCGTACTTCCAGCCCACCGAGGCACACGCCTGTTCAGTTAACTGGCGGGCGATGTCGAACCGGGCCGACGCCGTCGCGGTCGCGGTCTTGACGTCCCAGACCGTCACGGAGCCATTCGGGCCGGCAGCCAGCAAGTCGGGCACATGCTTCCGGTTTCGCCCGGCGCCCCATTCGAGCTGGAGCGGTTGAGGGACGATCCAAGTGACGTCGGGATCGCGATCAAGTACCCGAACCAGATCGTGCTCGAGTCCTGATTCGAGCATCAGATGCGAGCCGACGGTTCGCACGTGCGCACCGGGACGTGCTTCGAGGCGGCGCCGGATGCCGGGCGCCGCAGCGGCTCGAGGATCTGCGGGTCTGGTCGCCCGAGCGACCAATCCCAGATCGTCGTCGCCCCGCCGATCCTGAGCCGCCAGGCCAGGTTGCCCTCTGACGGGAGGGCAGAGCCACCACTAGAATCAGCCATCGTTGATTCCTTCGCTTTCATGCGTCCATCGGGAGTCGACAAGCGGAGGCGCCCCGTTGCCGCGGGTGCGCCTCCGTGTGCTCTCTGGAGGCGCCCGGCCCAGCCGTCAACTGTCGCGAGCGTATGCCTGTCGGCCATGCGTGCGCTACCACGGAGCGCACATTTCAAGGGGACCAGTGGCGGATCTCAGGCGTCCGCCCGACACGACTCCATCGATCTGCACTAGTGCAGTTCTCTCGACTTTGCCATAGTCGACGGGACGGCCGCGGGTGACAAATGCGCAGCCAAGGGTGCACAATAAATGCCGACAGTCAGCACCGAGCTGACGACGAAGCGGCCTCCCCACGGGCAATGGCCAAAGGAGTTGAGTCCCATGGCACATCGCGCAACCGACGCGATCCGCGACGAAAATGTGCGCGCGGCCCATGACAGTTCGATGACTCGACGCTGCGACAACCCCGAGTGCAGCCAGCGCCTCACCTGGAGTGCCGGACGAGGACGCCCGCCGCTCTTCTGCTCAGCCAACTGCCGTAAGCGAGCGCTGTATGCCGCCGCCTCCTTGGTCCAGCAGATCGAAGAGCGACACCTGGCTCTCGCTGGCGACCTCACGTACCGCCGGGAGCGAGAGCTCCGCTCGGAGCTGGCTCGGCTCGAGTGGGTGCTCTCGGCCTACCCGCCCTCTGCGGCATCGGCCGATTCTCTGGGATCCGCTCGAAGCGCCGGGACCTACACGTAACCTCAGCCGAGGGTCGAGACCATCCGCACGGTCGCCCTCATCAGCACAGCACAGGAGACACGTGAGCACCCTCGGCAACTTCGTCTGGTCGATCGCCGACCCGCTTCGCGGCGTCTACAAGCCCCACCAGTACGGCGACGTGATCCTGCCGATGACGATCCTGCGGCGACTGGACTGCGTCCTCGAGCCGACCCGCGACCAGGTCCGCCAGATCGCCGAAGCCGAATCGCGTGAGGAACTGCGCGACGTCAAGATCAAGCGCGCCACTGGCCTGGGCTTCTACAACACCAGCCCGTGGGACTTCAGACGACTCGTGGGCGACCCCGACGGCCTGGCCGCGAACCTGACGGACTACATCGCGGGGTTCTCCAAGAACATCGACGTCTTCGAGCGGTTCCGGTTCGACAACCAGATCGCGACCCTGTCGGAGAAGAACCGCCTGCTGATCGTCGTCCAGAAGTTCGCCGAGGTCGACCTGCATCCGAGCACCGTCAGCAACGCGGAGATGGGCGATCTCTTCGAGGAGCTGATCCGGAAGTTCGCCGAGGCCTCTAACGAGACCGCCGGTGAGCACTTCACCCCACGCGACGCAATCCGGCTGATGGTGGACCTGCTGTTCGCGGGCGATGACCAGGCGCTGGTCGAGAAGGGCGTGGTCCGCACGGTCTACGACCCGACGGCCGGCACTGGCGGCATGCTGTCGGTCGCCGAGGAGCACTTGGTCGGCACGCCCGAGCACCCGGGCCTGAACCCCGACGCACGGCTGCGCCTCTACGGGCAGGAGATCAACGACCAGTCCTACGCCATCTGCAAGTCCGACATGATCGCCAAGGGCCAGGACGCCTCCAACATCCAACTCGGCGACACCCTCGCCGAGGACAGGTTCGCCGGCACCACCTTCGACTACTGCCTGTCCAACCCGCCCTACGGCGTGGACTGGAAGGCGTCCGAGAAGGCGGTCAAGGACGAGGTCGCCCGAGCCGGCGAACGGTCACGCTTCCCTGGCGGGCTCCCGTCGATCAGCGACGGCCAGATGCTCTTCCTCCAGCACCTCGCCACCAAGATGCGGCCCGTCCACGACGGCGGCGGCCGCGCCGGCATCGTCCTCAACGGCTCACCGCTATTCACCGGGGCCGCCGAGTCCGGGCCGTCGCAGATCCGCCGCTGGTTGCTGGAGAACGACCTGGTCGACGCGATCGTCGCCCTGCCGACCAACATGTTCTACAACACCGGGATCGCCACCTACGTCTGGATCCTCGACAACGCCAAGCCCGCCGAGCGGATCGGCAAAGTCCAGCTCATCGACGGCACCGGGTTCTACTCCAAGATGCGCAAGAACCTCGGCAACAAGTCCCGCGAGATCACGGCCGCCGACCGTGAACAGATCGTCAAGCTCTACGCCGCGTACGACGAGACCGAGCACTCCAAGATCTTCCCCACCGACAGGTTCGGCTACTGGACCATCACCGTCGAACGACCACTCCTTGACGAGCATGGCGAGGTCGTCCGGGACCGCAAGGGCAACCCGAAGCCCGACCCGAAGCTCCGCGACACCGAGAACGTCCCGTTCACCTACGCAGGCAACGACCTCGGCGGTGGCGGTCGCGACGCGACCATCAAGGCGTACGTCGAAGCCGAGGTGCTGCCGCACGTCCCCGACGCGTGGGCGGACGACAAGAAGACAAAGGTCGGCTACGAGATCCCCTTCACCCGGCACTTCTACAAGTACGTCCCGCCCCGGCCGCTCGAGGAGATCGACGCCGACCTCAACCAGCTCGTTGGCGAGATCCTCGACCTGCTGCGCGAGGTGGAGACGTGAGGCCGTCGCGAAGATCCGGTTGGCGCGAGACGACGATACGACGGGTCCTGCGACGGCTTGATCGACCAGCTCAACCTGGCCTCGGGGTCATCACGGCGTACAGAGACGGAAGCGTCACGTTGCGTGCGAACCGCCGGGAAGACGGCTATACGTTCTCTGACACCGAGAATGGCTACCAAGAGATTCGGCCAGGAGACTTGGTATTCCATGCCCTCGATGGGTTCGCCGGAGCAGTCGGGGTCTCGGACAGCCATGGCAACGGGTCACCCGTGTATCACGTGTGCGAGGCGATCGAGGGCAACCACCCCGAGTTCCTCGCTCGCTTACTGCGCCATCTCGGCACCTCAGGCTTTCTCACAACTCAGGCGCCGAGCGTGCGTGAGCGAAGCGTCGACTTCCGGAACTGGAATACCTTCGCCAGAGTTCCGCTCGTCGTTCCGCCGCCTGACGAGCAGCGCGCCATCGCCGACTACCTCGACCACGAGACCGCCCAGATCGACACGCTCATCGCCAAGCAGGAGCAGCTGATCGCGACCCTCCGTGAGCGACGCGACGGGCTGATCGAACGCGCCCTCGTTTGCGGACTCGACCCTGTCGTCGATCAAAGGGCGGCAGCGATTCCGTGGCTCGCTGGCGCCAGAGTGCCCTCGCACTGGGATGCGACTCGCGTCAAGCACCTCGTGCTCGCGATGCGTGCTGGCGAAGGAATCACGGCAGACAACATTGAAGAGATCGGACCGTACCGTGTCTTCGGCGGCAATGGACTCCGAGGGTACGCAACGGCGTACACACACAGCGGAACCTTCGTGCTCATCGGCCGACAGGGCGCGCTTTGCGGGAACGTCCACCTGGTCCACGGCGAGTTCTGGGCGTCGGAGCACGCAATCGTGGTCACACCGAGGGAAGGCGTCGACGTCAGGTGGCTCGCGCAGATGCTGCGGCTGATGAACCTCGGCCAATACTCAATGACGACCGCGCAACCGGGCATCGGTGTCGGACAGCTCGCCCCGCTCTTGGTGCCGCTACCGCCGCTTGATGAGCAGCGCGAGATCGCTACATACATTGACAAGCAGACCGCGAAGATCGAAGCGCTGATCGCAAAGGCCGAGCGCTTCATCGAACTGTCGAAGGAGCGCCGCACGGCGCTCATCACGGCGGCGGTGACAGGACAGATCGACGTCCGGGCGGCATGACCGAGATGCGCGAGCCGGATCTGAGCTACGTCATCCCTGGCTGGAGCGAGAACCGGTGGAGCGACCTGCTGGCGTCGCTGATCAAGACCGATCCCCAGCCCATGGGGCAACTGATCGGCGTAGTGCCCGACGACGTCCGGCGGGAAGTTGCCGTGCCTGGGGCAACATCGCGGAAGTCCGACCGGCTCGACCTGCTCCTGACCGAGGGCGGCGGATGCATCGCTGCGATCGAGGTGAAGGTGCTCTCCGACCTCGGGCCCGACCAGCTAGCTCGCTATTCGGCAGCCTTTCCGGGCGCGAAGGCTCGCTATGTGCTGCACCTGGCCGCACTTCCGGTCAACACGACGACCACGCCCGGTTGGGGCGAGCTGTCGTGGGAGACCGTGCTGGCGTCATACTCCCGGAGCGCGCATCCCTGGGTCGCTGCGACGGCGAAGGCATGGCTTACCCAGCTCGGCACGCTCGTTCCCCGGGTCGACGCCAACACGGTGTGGAACGACGTACCGGACGCCCCGGCCGACTTCGAAGTTGCACTCCGGGCTCGAGTGGCTTGGTTGTCGTCGAGGATGAGCGCGTGGTGCGACCTGCACCACGACACGGTCCAGTCGTCCGGGGGCGGGAACTGGGCGCTGCGGATGTGGACGGATTCCACGACACCGGACCACTTGGTCACGGCGGAGCTGCAAGAGGGCATGACCGCCTACGAATGGCGCTTCGACCCCGCCCGTCGCTACCGGGACCGACTGCGGGGACCGGTCGTGCTGGTCGGCCTGCGCCACGAGGGATCGCCGACCTCAGCGAGCTTCGCCTGGCCCCTGCTGCACCGGATCTACAGCGAGCACATCCTCGACGACGCAGGGAACCCGCGGGACGGCCGTCAGTGGCGCACGACGTCGGCGCGGCCGGGGGACCCTGTCGACAAGCAGAACTGGCAGGCGATCGTCCAAGCGGGCGCACCTCCGTGGCTCGGTCAGGGCTGGGGCATGAAGGTCGCACGTACGACGAAGTCCTGCCTGTTCGGAGCCCGCTTCGCGATCGCGCCGACGGCGTCTCTCGCGCATATCGACAGCGAGCTCCAGCGGCTCCAGCCGCTGCTCGTCGACATGGCGGCCACCGAGTACCCCTGAAGGCAGGACCGGTGCGTCGACCCGTTGGTACGTTCGGTGGGTGTCTGTCGAGCACGAGCGAGCCTTCGAGGACGAGATCTGCGCCCACCTGGCTGCTGACGGCTGGCTCTACTCGCCGACCGGCGATGGGTACGACAAGACTCGAGCTCTGTTCCCCGCCGACGTCTTCGCCTGGCTCCAGGAGACCCAGCCCGAGGAGTGGGCGAAGGTCGTCAAGCCGTCGCTGTCACCCGCTGAGCAGGAGCGCTCGAAGGAGCAGCTGCTCGACCGGCTCGTGAAGACACTCGACCTGCCGTTGGAGTCAGGCGGCGGCACGCTCGCCGTACTCCGCAAGGGGTTCAAGAAGACGCCGGCGCGGTTCTCGATGTGCGAGTTCAAGCCGGCCACCACCCTTAATGCTGCCGCGATGGAGCGGTACGCCGCGGTTCGGTTGCGCGTGGTGCGGCAGGTCTACTACTCCGGCGAGCACAAGGGATCGATCGACCTCGTGCTGTTCGTCAACGGGCTGCCGGTCGCCACGCTCGAGCTCAAGACCGACAACACCCAGTCGATCGAGCACGCGAAGGCGCAGTACCGCACTGACCGCGACCCGAAGGGCGAGCCACTTCTGGGATTCGCCAACAGATGCCTGGTGCACTTCGCGGTCTCCAACGACGAGGTCGCGATGACGACGCGGCTCGCCGGGAAGGCGACCCACTTCCTGCCGTTCAACATGGGCAACGACGGCGCGGCGGGCAACCCGGTCAACCCGCGCGGTGCCGCGACGTCGTACTTGTGGGAGCGGGTGCTGCAGCGGGACTCCTGGCTGCACATCATCGGCAAGCTGCTCCACCTCGAGACCCGCACCGACATCGATCCCATCACGGGCGAGGCGTCGAAGAAGACGACACTGCTCTTCCCCCGCTTCCACCAGTGGGAGCTGGTCACCAACCTGCTCGCGACCGTCGCTCAGGAGGGTCCGGGACACCGCTACCTCGCGATGCACTCCGCCGGCTCGGGCAAGACCAATTCGATCGCCTGGACCGCACACGGCCTGGCCACCCTGTTCGACGACCGCAACCAGAAGGTCTTCGACACCGTCATCGTCGTCACCGACCGCACTGTGCTCGACGACCAGCTCCAGAAGGCGATCAAGCAGATCGAGGGCGTCGACGGCACTGTCGCCACCATCAACGCCGATCAGGTCCGCAACGCGGGCACCGGATCCAAGTCCGGTCTCCTTGCCGCCGAGCTCCTCGCCGGCAAGCTCATCGTGATCGTCACGATGCAGACCTTCCCGTTCGCGCTCCAGGCGATCCGCGACGACGCGGGCCTGGCCGGGAAGAGGTTCGCGATCATCGCCGACGAAGCGCACTCCTCCCAGACCGGCCGGACCTCCCAGCAGCTGCGAGCCGTACTCACAGCTGAGGAGCTCGCAGACCTCGACGACGGCGGCGAGATCGACGCCGAGGCGATCCTCGCGGCGGAGATGGAGGCGCGGGCGGAATCACCCAACCTGTCCTTCTTCGCCTTCACCGCCACTCCGAAGAACAAGACGCTTGAGCTGTTCGGCCGCGCCGACGCGGATGGCGTCCCGCGGCCGTTCCACGTCTACTCGATGCAGCAGGCGATCGAGGAGGGCTACATCCTCGACGTGCTGCGTAACTACACGACGTACGACACCGCGTTCCAGATCGCCGAGCGCTCTCGGCAGCATCTGGAGGAGGTGAAGCTGGTCGACGAGTCCGAGGCCACCAAGGGCCTGATGCGCTGGGTGTCGCTGCACCCGACGAACATCGCTCAGAAGGTGCAGATCATTGTCGAGCACTATCGCGCCAACGTGCGTCACCTGCTCG
Organism: Nocardioides sp.; assembly: GCA_035554935.1. Taxonomy (GTDB): domain Bacteria; phylum Actinomycetota; class Actinomycetes; order Propionibacteriales; family Nocardioidaceae; genus Nocardioides. The sequence goes on from DATMHM010000003.1 coordinate 65,245, forward strand.
ACGGGCACGCCAAGGCCATGGTCGTCACCAGCTCCCGCGAGCACGCCGTGCGCTACAAGGATGCGATCGATGCCTACATCGCCAAGCGCGGCTACCGGCTCGCCACGCTGGTCGCGTTCTCGGGCTCGATCACCGTCGACGGTGTCGCGTTCGCCGGCGCGGAGCCGCCGTACACCGAGGCCAACCTCAACTCCGGGCTGCGGGGCCGGACCCTCCCGGTCGCGTTCGGAACCGACGACTTCCAGATCCTGATCGTCGCCAACAAGTACCAGACCGGCTTCGACCAGCCGCTGTTGAGCGCGATGTACGTCGACAAGCGACTCTCCGGCGTCACGGCCGTGCAGACGCTCTCCCGGCTCAACCGGACCTATCCGGCAGGTGGCAAGGACACAACCTACGTCCTGGACTTCGTCAACGACCCCGCCGAGATCCTCGGCTCCTTCAAGCCCTACTACCGCGAGGCCACGATCGAGGGTGGCACCGACCCCGACATCGTCCACGACCTCCAGGCCAAGCTCGACGCAGCAGGGATCTACACCGAAGCCGAGATCGACGCGTTCGTCACCGCCTACCTGGCCGGCAAGCACGGGGCGATCTCCGCGCCGCTCAAGGCTGCCGCCGATCGGTTCAACAGCCGCTACACCGCCGCAGTCGCGGACGGTGACGCCGCCACCGTCGAGGAACTCGACCTCTTCCGCAAGGACGTCGGTAGCTTCGTGCGGCTCTACGACTTCCTCTCCCAGATCGTGAACTACGCCGACACCGACCTGGAGAAGCGGTCCCTCTTCCTTCGCCTCCTCGCTGGCCGACTCACCGGACGCCTGGGCGCCGAGGCAGTCGACTTCTCCACCGTCGAGCTCACCCACATCAAGCAGGCTCGCTCCGGTGACCACGCTCTCGATCTCGACGGCGGCGAGCCGGTGGCGCTACGTCCGGTGTCCGCGACCGGGACCGGCGCCGCGCGCGACCCGCGGATGGTGCGCCTGGCCGAGGTGCTAGCGAAGATCAACGACCTGTTCGCCGGCGAGGACTTCACGCCCGCCGAGCAACAGTCCTGGGTCGAAGGCCTCGTCACCGTCCTGATGGACGACGACACCATCCGCGCGCAGGCGGGCGCCAACACCCGCAAGCAGTTCGTCGAGTCGCCCGACCTCTCCGACGCCGTCACCGAGGCGGTCCTCGGGAACCAGACCAGCCACCACAAGATGGCCGACTACTTCTTCACCGACGACCGCGTGAAGGTCCAGCTCGTCAAGCTCCTGGGTGAGTTGGTGCATGAAAACGTCGCAGTCGAAGCGAAGTAGGCGGTCCTCATCCAAATGAAGCGCCTCGGTCACTATCGAAGCCAGCGACCGGTCGGCGAGGGCTCCTTTCACGCGGCGCGCGTCTGGAGCCGCATAGGGGACGCCGAATCGTCGATGACCTACGTCTACGACTGTGGGTCTCAGCCGAAGTACCGCGCGTCGCTTCATCGTGAGGTGGACCGCTACAAGGCGGCGGTGAGCCGTATCGACCTGCTGTTCCTATCCCACGCCCACATTGACCACGTCAACGGTGTCGAACGACTGTGCGATGGAATCACGGTCGACACGGTCGTGATGCCCCTGCTGGGACCCACGGAGCGACTGATGGCGTTCGCACATGCGTTCGCCCAGAGATCATTGCGCCAGCAAGATCTGGCGTTCTACCAGGAGTTCTCCAGCGATCCCGTCGCAACCATTGGGAACTTGGGCGTTCCGCGCGTGATCCAGGTCAGTGGATCGCTAGATGACGGCTTGGAGAACACGAACGATCCGCCCGGCGATGACATCTTGCCGGTGCCGCAGCCGCCGGGTCTCGATGACCAGCTTCCCGAAGCCTGGCAACTGGTCGGGCGCGGGAGCGTGCAGGGGTTCGAGCACGACGGCACCGCAGTCATCTCGATGCCCGACACGGTCCACTTCGAACTGCCCGCCACCCGCGCGGTAACGCCTTGGGTGCTGGTGCCCCACGTCGACCAACCGATTCGCCGTCGAGCCGCCGAGTTCGAGCACAGGCTCCATCGGGCGCTGAAGGTAACGCCCGGCTGGCTGAAGAGGTCGCTACTCGATCCCGACTTCATTCGAGATCTGGTCACCAAGCGTCGCCGACTTCTGGCCAAGTGCTACACGGATGCCATCCAGTCTCGCGATCTCAACCTGACCTCCCTGTCGCTCTACTCCGGTCCGGCTCGGCCCGACGCTGATCCCAACGGGTCAGTTATCCGTTGGGGAGCCGGTTGGAGTCGGGATGGGTGGCGCCGCACCCATGATCGGAACGGTTGGACCATCCCCCACCCCCTTCGAGTCGGCTGGCTCGGGACCGGAGACGCTGCCCTCAAGCAGGCAATCCGGCGCGAGCCGTTCTTAGCTCACTTCGGACGGTACGCGGAGGGTGTGCGCACCTTGGTGCTTCCGCACCATGGTTCGGTCCACAACCACTCGGAGAAGTTGTTGACTGAACTCCAACCAGAGATCTGCGTCGCGCCTGCCGACGCGTTCAGAAACTGGCAGCATCCCAGCCCCGACGTCATCGCGGCTGTCGCACAGGTCGCCGTCCCCGTGCATGTCGCTTCAGCTCCGCACACGCAACTGTGCGAGTGGGTCGAGATTCTCGCGCGCTGAATCGCGCCAGCACTCGTGAAGCGCCCCAGGTTCTCTGCCGCTCCTATGCGGGTTGCGGCTCTCGGTTGAGGGTCGCGTAGTGGGCTTGCTCGAACTCCACTGGGGTCATCATCCCAAGAGAGCCGTGCAGGCGTCGGTTGTTGTACCAATCGACCCAGCCAGCGGTGGCGTACTCGACGTCTCCGATGCTGCGGTAGGGGCCGGCGTGGAAGACGGTGGTGCGGACGCACTCGGTCTTGTATAGCCCGATCACGCACTCCATGAGGGCGTTGTCGTACGCGTCAGCAACCGACCCGATCGAGGGCCGGATGCCCTCCTCGGCGAGGTGCTCGGTGAACGCGATCGACGTGTATTGCGAGCCCGCGTCCGCGTGACCAATGAGCTCACCGGGCACGACCGGGTGCCCTTCGCGGTCGCGTTGCCACAACGCCATCCGCAATGGGACGTCGACCAGCTCGACGGCCTTGGTGGGTGCGACGTTCCACGCGACGATCTTCTGGGCGAACACATCCAGGATGAACGCGACGTAGACGAACCCCGCCCACGTTCGGACGTAGGTGAAATCCATGACCCAGGTCCGGTTCGGCGCGGCCGCCGTGAAGTCCCGATCGAGCAGGTCACCGGCCCGCTTGCCGTCCTTGGCCGGGATCGTCGTCCTGATTCCCTTCGATCGCCGGATCCCTTGCAGAGACAGGGATCTCATCGCCCGATCGACCGCGCCGGGCGACGCATCCGTGCTGGTGCGCTGCACCAGCGCGGTCATCTTGCGACGCCCGTAGAGACCCTCGGGCGTCATCCGCCGCACGCCCTCGTGGTCGACCGTCCAGGCCAGATCACGGACCTGATTGGTGACCTTCGCGTCGGTGACCGTCCTGGTCGCGACGGGTCGGTTGGCGCGTGCCCAGTCTCGGTAGGTCCGCGCGGCGATCTGGCAGCCCTGCTCACGCAGGACCCGGCAGATCGACTCGACCGCGTGGCCCTCGGACCGCATCTCGTCGATGAACGCGACGATCAGCGGTTGCGGGGGTCGAGTTCCCCCGCGAAGAAAATTGAGGCCCTGCGGAGGATCTCGTTATCTTCCTCGAGACGGCGGACCTTGGCCTTGAGCTCCTTGATCTCAGCCAGCTCCTCACTGGTGGCGCCCTGGCGTTGCCCGCCGTCGACCTGGGCCTGGACGACCCATCGGCGGACGGTCTCCTTGCCCAGACCTTCGCGTCGGGCGACGGACTCGGCGGCCGCGGTCAGCGACGGGTACTCCGGCAAGTGCTCCAGCACCTGTCGTACGCACCGCTCCTTGACCGCGGGATCGATCTTCTTCGGCATGCTGCCATCCTCTCGGACTCAAAAGGATGCGGCATCAAACCTGGGGCGCTTCA
>DATMHM010000004.1:0-26750 GCA_035554935.1 Nocardioides sp.
CGGGCTCTCCCACCTGTTCGTCACCAGCGACGCGACCGAGGCGCTGAAGCCGGCCGGGGCGGACTTCTGGCCGTTCGCCCTGTTCATGGGTGCCGCGATGTCGATCACGGCGTTCCCCGTGCTGGCCCGCATCCTCACCGACCGCCGGATGCACCGCACCGAGACCGGCGGCCTGGCGCTCGCCTGCGCCGCCACCGACGACATCATCGCCTGGACCCTGCTGGCCGTGGTGCTGGCGATCGCGGGCGTGGACGGCGGCCACGGCCACCTGCCGAGCTGGGCGATCTACCTCGCGATCCCGTTCGTGCTGCTCGCGATCTTCGTCGTCCGGCCCGCGCTGACGTGGCTGACCGGTGCCTACCAGCGGGCCGGGGAGCTGACGCCGACGATCCTCTCGGTGGTGCTGATCGGCATGCTGCTCTTCTCGGCCACGACCGAGGTGCTCGGGATCCACTACATCTTCGGAGCGTTCCTCTTCGGCGCGATCATCCCGCACGAGCAGGCGGCCGCGCTCCGGCACGAGATCCTGGTGCGCCTCGAGCAGATCTCGGTCCTCCTGCTGCTGCCCGTCTTCTTCCTGCTCTCCGGCCTCAAGGTCAACATCCGGGGACTCGGGACCGAGCACATCCTCCCGCTCGTCGCGATCCTCACCGTGGCGATCGTGGGCAAGTACGTCGGCGCCTACGTCGGCGCCCGCCTGCAGAAGGTGCCCCACTGGCAGGCCAGCTCGCTCGGCCTCCTGATGAACACCCGCGGACTGACCGAGCTGATCATCCTCAACGTCGGCCTGGAGAAGGGCCTGCTGTCGCCGGAGCTCTTCACCCTGATGGTCATCATGGCGCTGGTCACGACCGTCATGACCGGGCCCCTGCTGGCGTTCACCTACCCCCAGCGCCGCGTCGCCCGCGACATCGCCGAGGCCGAGCGCGCCGCGCTCGGCGAGGAGGCGGTCGACCGGATCCTCGTCCTCGCCCGCGACGGCCAGGACAACCGGCTGCTCGTCGACCTCGCGGTCGGCGCGCTCGGCGGCGCCCGCCCCGCGGAGCTCGTCATCACCGACCTGACCCCGCAGGGCCGGCCGCTCGAGGTGGGCAGCGGCATGTCGCTGGAGCTGGCCGAGATGGCCGAGGCGATGGAGCGTCAGCAGGTGCTGGTCCACCACGGTGAGGCGCACGGCGTCGCGGTGCGCGTCATCGCGCACCCCTCGGCGGACGTCCGGCAGGACCTGGTCGAGCTGGTCGGGGTGCTCAGCCCCCAGGGCCTGGTCGCCTGGTCCGACGACCCGTCGCTGGACGCCGTCGTGACCGCGAACGAGTCGTCGATCGTCGTCGCGGCCGCCGGCACGCCCGTGCCGGACGCGGACGCGCCCGTGGTGGTGCACGGCAGCAACGACGTGGACGGCGACGCCGCCGTCGTGCTCGGGGCCCGGCTCGCCGTCGTCCGCGGCACCACCCTCGAGGTCCGCGGTGAGGGGCGCCGGGTCACCGCCGCCCGCGCCGCGCTGGCCGCCCGTGGCGTGCCGCTCGTCGAGTCCGCGGACGCCGCGGGCCCGCTGGCGGCCGTACCGCTGGAGGTGTCGGCGTTCCCCGTCGGCGGAGCCGGGATCAGCGTCCGCGCCGAGCTCGACGCCGCACCGACGGACTTCACCACGGTGTCGCTCGGCGAGGTCACCGCCCCCGCCTGACCTGCGTCAGCGCGGCGGGGGGTGTCGCCGGGCGGCAACTGCGGCGCGGCAGCGCGGCGGGAGCCGCGTGACGGCAGCTTGCTGCCCCCGCCGCGGCGCAGACGCGCTCGCGCCCGGTGGTTGCAGTGGGGGCTGGCCGCTGGGCGGCGGGGAGTGTCGCCGGGCGGCAACTGCGGCGCGGCAGCGCGGCGGGAGCCGCGCGACGGCAGCTTGCTGCCCCCGCCGCGGCGCAGACGCGCTCGCGCAGAACCCTACGAGCTGCTGCCCGCGTGCGTGTTGAACGCCAGCGTCCGGTGGCCGATCCGCACCCGCGTGCCCTGGACGAGGACCTGCTCGCCGCCCGGCGGCATGCGCACCCAGTCCGGGGTCTTCGGGACGTGCACGAAGGTGCCGTTGGTGGAATTGTTGTCGACGAGCACGACGTCCCAGCCCCGCATCTCCAGACGTGCGTGCACCCGGGAGACCTGGTTGGACTGGTCGATGATCGGCAGCGGCCGGAAGTCGCCCGCGGCGATCCGGTCGTCGGCGTTCGGGTCGCGGCCCAGCAGGTAGGGGGTGTCGAGCTGGAACACGGCACCGTCGTCGAGGACGATCACGCCGAGGGGCGGCCGCGGACCGTTCACGAGCACCGGCGTCTGCTGGACCATGTTGATGCCGCAGACCGAGCAGAAGAGCACGCGCGGGTCGTTGAAGTGACGGTTCTTGCAGTAGACGCCGCGCACCTGCTCCTGTGCCGCCTCGTCCACGACCTGCGAGGCGTCGTCGACGATCGGGAGCGGCTCGAAGTCGTCCATGTCGTCGTCGACCTCGCTGATCAACACCGACTGGAAGTTGACCTGCTCGTCGGCCGGCTGCGGCGGCAGCGGGCGTCCGGCAGCGGGGGGAACGGGTGCCGGGGGCGCCGGCGGGGCGGGGGGAGCCTCCGCCGCCATGACCGGCTCGGGCCCGGTCGCGGGCTCGGGCTCCGCAACGAGCGGCGGGTCGGCCTCGTGCCCGTGGTCGTGCCCGTGGTCGTGCCCGTGGTCGTGCCCGTGGTCGTGGTCGTGCCCGTGGTCGTGGTCGTGCCCGTGGTCGTGGTCCTGCGCGGCCTCGGGAGCGGCCTCGGCCGCCATCGCGGGTTCGGAGGTGGCCGCGACGGGCGTCGCCGTGCCCGGGCCGAGTGCGAACGAGCCCGCGGGGACGACCCCGCCGTCGAGGCGGAAGGTCGACCCGTCGGCCGGCGCGGCCGCGCCGGGGAGGGTCACGGTGACCGACCCGACCGGCCACGGGATCAGGCGCTCCACCCAGGCCAGGGAGTCGGCTCCGCTGAAGGTCTCGCCGTCGACGGTGACCTTGACGTCACCGTCGACGAAGACCGCGAGCCCGGTGGTGTGCGGGGCGATCGCGGCGAAGCCGGGGGACTGGTCGACGGCGGTCGAGAGCATCAGCGCGTAGCCGCGGACCAGTTGGCGGCCCTGGCCGCCGTTGGCCGCGACCATCTCGGCGTGCTCGAGGTAGGGCCTGACGACGTCGGGGTCGGTCGAGCCCACGAGGAGCACGACGGGCCCGATCCGGGCGAGGGTGCCCTCGCCGGGGCCGGGCACGATGCTCGCGCGGGACCAGTCGTCAGCAGTGGCGGCAGTCATGGCGTCACACGATCCTTCCACCGAAGAAGCGCCAGCGAATGAACGGGACGCGCATCGGGCCGTTGGTCCAGATCCAGATGATCACCCAGATGACGGCGAAGTCGATGAAGAACGCCCAGAAGGGCACGCCGTCGGAGGGGTAGTCGATGCCCGGCACCAGCTCGAGGTCGAGCAGCAGCCAGACCAGGGCGCCCTCGTTGACGGCGGTGATCAGGCCGAACAGGGTGGGCCAGTCCTTCTCCCAGCGGAACTGCTGGATGACGTGGTAGACGAGCTCCCAGAGGATGCCGAGGACCAGCACGGCCGCCAGGATGAGGTACGTCGTCCGGTAGTCCGGGTCGCCGGGCAGGATCGGCGTCAGGGCCAGCGTGATCAGCCCGCCGAAGACGACGAGCATGAAGATCCGGGTCTGGATCCGTCCGTTCAGGGTGGGCAGCATCAGCGGTCTCCTCGGGAGGGCGCGGGGGACGCGGTCAGGTCAGCGGTCACGGCGTGCTCCCCGCGAGCCACTTCCACCACTGCACGGTCGAGCGGACCGGCCCGATGCGCTTGCAGAACCCGCGCTTGCGGAGGTCGCCGTAGATCTCCTGGGCGGCGACCTGCAGGCCGAGGAAGGTGTCGACACCGGGGAAGTAGCCGCCGAGCGTGGTCGCCCCGGAGGCGTACATCGCGCCGCTGCCGGAGGCCGTGCCGATCAGCTCGAAGCTGCGGTCGACGTTGAGTCGTCCCACCGGGTTGCGACTGGCGCCGCCGTGGTCCAGCAGGTCCTTGAGCAGGCGGTGCTCGGCGATGTCCGCCTCGAGCCCGGTGCAGTCGATGACGAAGTCGACCTCCAGCGGGACGACCCCCTGGGCGGTCCGGACCTGGTTGAGGATCCGGGACCCGCTGGGCTCCATCGCGTCGACCGTGCCCACCACGCAGTTGTACCAGCCCTCGCGCCGGCCCTGGTTCATCTGGCGCTGCCAGCTCTTGCGCCACGGGGTGTTGGTGCCGCCCATCCGCTTGTAGAGCTCGGCGCGCTCCTCGCCCTCGAGGTTGCGCACCTGGGCCTTGAGCTGGCCGCCCCACACGGACTTCGGGTAGTTGAAGCCTTGGTAGGCCCAGCCGTTGGCGCCGCGCCGCCGCATCGTGACGCGCGTCCGGCCCCCACCGGGCCGCGGGTCCGACTCGTTGCCGTAGCCGTCGTTCGTGCCGTTGATGTAGGTCCGGAACAGGTGGACGATGTTGGTCTGCGCGCCGTGCTTCTCCCGGTCGTCCATCAGCCGCTGCAGGATGCGCGAGGCGACGATGCCGCCGCCGCGGACCAGCACCGTGCTGGGCTTCTGGACCAGCCGCTCGTAGACGTGCTCGTGAGCCTCGTAGGCGTTGACGATGTGCTGGTAGTCGTTGTTCTCGGTGCGGTACCGCTGCAGCTCGGGCAGGAACTTCAGCCCCGGGTAGCCCACCGCGAGGTGGACGTACTGCGAGCGGAAGGCGACGCGCTTGGTGGCCGACGCGCCCTCCGGCGGCGTCAGGATCGTGAAGTAGCCGCCGCCGTACCGCCGGCGCACGATCCGGACCAGGCCCTTGACGAGCATCTCGTCGTAGTCGATCCGCTTCGACTCGCGCTCGAGCTGCTCGAAGACGTTGCCGGCCTTCGGCGTGTAGTAGTCCGCGAAGATCGGCTCGCTGAAGAGGCCCCAGAGGACCTTGAGGTTGAACTTCCTGACGCCCTCGGCGAAGCCGTAGGAGGGGAAGCCCCAGATGTTGTCGGGCCGCGACGCCGAGTCGGAGCGGATCCGCTCGGGCCGCGGGACCTGGGAGACCCGGGTGAGGTACTCGTAGGTCTGCCACGGGAAGTCGAGGGTGCTCAGCACCCGCATCTGCGACGTCGGGACGCCGGCGATCCGCAGGTAGTCGACGGTCACGAAGCTTCCGATGCCGCCGCCGACCGTGACGAACGGGACGTCGACGATCGGGATGCCGGCCGCGGCCACCAGGTCGTCGGTCCAGAAGTCCGTCTGCAGCATCTGGTCGGTGAGGTCACCGGAGATCGGCTGCGCGGGCAGGTACGTCGAGGGGTCGGTGGTCGGGACCACGGATCCGGCAGAGGGGTCGATCAACGGTGCCTCCTGGGTCGCTGACGGCGTCCGGAACGCTACACCCGCTACCCGGGGTCGCGCCCCCTGAATCACCGAACCGGTTCGCGCCACGAGTTCAGGCGTTTGCGGGTGACGGACCGGTGGCAGTGACATGCTGGAGCCCGGCCGGTACGGCCGGACCGAGACCACGGAGGATCCAGGTGCAGGGAATCGCTGACTACGAGTTCGTGCGTCCGCTCGGGGAGTCGAACTACGGCACCAACTACCTCGCGAAGGCGCCGGCCAGGCTGGGCGTCGCCGCCGACGAGGTCGTCGTCAAGGTGATCGCGGGACCGACGTCGGACGATGCGTTCCGGCGGGCCACCCGCGAGCTCAAGCACTTCAGCGTCGCCGACTCCGACCGCCTCGTCGCCGTCTACGACGCCGGTCGCCACGGCGGCGCCTTCTACTACGCGATGGAGTTCCTCCCGCTCGGCTCGCTCGAGAGCCCGCACGGGAGCTTCGACACCGGCCGCCGCGTCGCCGCCGTCCGCGACGCCGCGCTGGCCGCGCACGCACTGCACGAGCGCGGCATCGCCCACCGCGACATCAAGCCCGCCAACATCCTGCTCGCCGAGGACGGCGGCCGGCTCGCCGACCTCGGCCTCTCGCAGCTGCTGTCGCCGGGCATGGTCACCACCGGCCTCGGCCAGATCGGGCTGGAGTTCACCGACCCGGCGATCATGCTGGGGGCCCAGGCCTCCCGCGCGAGCGACATCTGGTCGCTCGGCGCGTCGTTGCACTTCGCGCTCACCGGCAAGGGCGTGTACGGCGACCTCAAGGGCACCGAGCCGCTGCTGCTCGTCCGGTCCATCCTGGCCTCCCAGCCGACCCTCTCCGACCAGCTCCCGCCGGAGGCGCGCGACCTGATCGCCGCCTGCCTGGACGCCGACGTCGCCGCGCGGCCGCGCACCGCGGCCGAGGTTGCGGACCGGGTCTCGGCGCTGGGCAGCGTCCTCGGCACGACGGTCTGAGGAGCAGACCCATGGAGCTGCACGACGCGATCCGCGAGGTGGTCGCGAGCCACGGCCGGTCGATGCTCGACGACGCCACCGGCTTCCGCGGCGTCCTCGACGACGTCCTCGAGGAGGACCAGGCGACGACGGGCGACATCAACCTGCTCGCGGACGCGGTCCGGTTCGGGGTCCTCGGCCCGCTCGAGGCGATGATCGACGGCGGTGCCGATCCGTCGCGCGCGGTCGAGGAGGCCGGCGCCCGGCTCGCCCGCGAGCGCGGCGGCGACGACCAGGCGGCCTCGAGCTGGGCCGCCGCGGTGCTCGGCTATGCCGTGGGCAAGGTCCCCGCGAGCGTGGTGCAGCGGCACCGCTCGCACCGCGTGCCGACCCACCTGCCGCCCCCGGGTGCAGCGGCGCCGCCCGCGTTCCAGTCGGGCCCGCCCGCCCCCACGCCGCCCGCCCCCACGCCGCCTGCCCCCACGCCGCCACCCACGCCGGCGACCGCTCGGCCGGCCATGTCGCCGCCGACGGCGTGGCCGGTCGTCCAGCCGGGCTACGGATCCGCGCAGCAGCCGCCGCCGTACGCTGCCCAGACCAGCTATCCGGGACCGTCCGGCTACCCGCCGGCGCCCGGCCAGGGCGGTGGACAGGGCGGTGGACAGGGCGGTGGCGCCCCGAAGAAGGGCAAGGCCGGCCTGTGGATCGCCGCCGCCGTCGCGGGCGTGGTGCTCGTCGGCGGCGGCGTCGCGGGGGTCATCGCCGCGACCGGCGGGGGTGGGGACGACCCGCCGAAGCCGCCGGAGACGACGGATGCCGTCGACCTCGACCCCGAGGCGATCGACGAGCGCTACGACGCGCTGTCGTCGCAGATCACCGCGGGCGCGAGCGAGTGCACGGCCCCGGAGCCGGGGGCCGGGCAGTCCGAGGTCGTCGAGTGCGCGGTCAACGCCGGCATGCTGCGCCTGGTCACCTATGACGACGAGCAGGCGCTGAAGGCGGCCAGGAGGGCACGCCTCGACTACCGCTCCGGCACGCTCACCGCCAACACCGCCACCACTGCGCTCTACCACTACGACCCCGAGCGTGGCGGCACCTCCGACCCGGCGATCGTCTACTGGGACAGCTCGACTGCGGTGCAGTCCGCGACCCTCACCGGCGAGGGCAGCGCCAAGATCGACTCGCTGACGACGCTGTTCACCGCGACCTCGCCGCGGGTCCAGGAGCCGACCGCGCCGGACAACGCGGCGCTGCGCGAGTTCATCAACATCAACATGGACGTCGCCACCTGCGAGCGGCAGCGCACCTTCTTCACCGACGAGACCGAGGAGAGCTCCTGCGGCTCCGGGACCGAGGGGGTCGTCGTCAACGTCGGCCGCTTCACCAACCGCAAGGGCATGACCGGGCACCGTGACTTCTACAAGGGCCAGTACGACGACGCGGCCCGGCAGGGCGGTGGCCCCACCTGGCGCTTCGGCGAGGGCAGGGCCGAGGGCGCCTACTACGCCTATCTCGACAGTGAGGGCGGGACGGCGACGATCTACTGGGACTGGAACAAGGCCGACTGCTACTGCTACGGCATCGCGTGGAGCTTCGAGGGAGACCTCGAGAAGCTCGAGAACTGGTGGCCCAGCGAGTGATCAGGCCTCGCCGTCTCCGTCCAGCTCCGGGACGGGCACGGTGTCGGCGAGGTCGGGCCGGCTGATCCCGGCGACGTCGGAGCGGACGAGCAGCGCCATGGTGGTGTCGTCGCCGCCGATCTGCGCGGGCTCGGCCAGCCACTCCGGCAGCTGCTCGCGGATCCAGCCCAGCCCCCGGGCCCGGCTGAACTCCAGCAGCTGCTCGCCGGTCTGGCGCCACCACCCGTCGGCGTCGACACGGGAGCGCCCGAACCCGTCGGTGCACAGGTAGGCCAGCGCGACGTCGTCGGCCTGCACGTCCACGACCGCGACCCGGAGTGCGTCGAGCGGGCGGGCCTGGCACAGGGAGCTGGTGTGCAGCCCGTCCAGGTCAGGGTCCTCCGGCAGTGGCCGGGACGCCTCGCCCCGGGCCGAGACGAGCACGGAGTCGCCGTCGCCGATCTGGAGGAACACCAGCAGGCCGGCGGTCGCGGCCGTCGCGAGGACCGTCGTGCCGTAGGCGCGCAGCGGGTCCGCGGATGCGCCGATCTCGTCCTCGGCGACGGAGTAGGGGTTCGCCTGCAGGTGGTGCTCGACCTTGGCCCGCCAGGTCTCGACCAGGCTCCCCGCGACCCGCCGCGCGATCGTCTCCGCGGCCTCGTGCGCCCCAGCGTCGGCGAGCCCGCCCAGCGCGGCGAGCTCGGGCAGCGCGCGGCGTACCTCCTCGACCGCGCTCACCACGGCGAGGGCGGCACCGGTGTCGCTGCGGAAGTGCAGCTTGTGGCCGTGGCCGTCGGCGACGGCCACCACGGCGTGGCCGGAGTCCTGGTCGGTCCAGGTCAGGACGGCGTCCTGCAGGGGGAGCTGGTCGCGGACGTGGACCGAGCCGATCGTTGAGCCGGACAGCGTGGTCCAGCGGGTCGTCATCCGAGGGTGCTCCAGATCGGGTCACCGATCGGGGTGGGCGGTGCGGCGGTGAGGCCGCCGCCACCGACGACCGGGCGCGAGGCGACCTTGCTGGCGGCCTTGGAGGCCCAGACGATGTACTCGACCAGCTGCTCGGGGTTGTCCGCGCGCAGCAGCGGGACGTCCTCGTCGCCGATGAAACGGCGCATCGAGTGCATGTCGGCGTCGCGGCCGACGCCGAGGGCGAGCCGGACGGCGGTCGCGCCCCAGCGATTGTTGAGCAGGGACTGCAGGCCCTCGGCGAAGGTGACGCCGCTGCTCTGCGTGGGGCGGCCGTCGGAGACCAGGATGATCGCCGGCGGGAAGGCGCTGTTGCTCTCGTCGAGGTGGTCGAGGGCGCCGGCGAGCGTCTGCAGCGCGCTGCCGAGCTCGGTGAAACCCCGCGGCACCGCCTCGAGGCGGGTCCAGTGCACCTGGTCGACGGGGGTGGGCTCCTCGATGATCCACTGCGGCTCGTTGGCGAAGGCGAGCACCCGGACCAGCAGCTCGGCGTGCGGGTTCGCGCGGGCCTCGTCCTTCAGGTGGGGGAGCACCTCGGTGATCGCGTTGTTCAGGGCCTGGATGCGTCCGCCGCGCATCATCGATCCCGAGACGTCGAGCACGAAGATGAAGTGCAGCGGCTTGCGCGCCAGCGCGCCACCGAGCCGGTCGCTCATCGGGCCCCTCCTTCCGATCGGTCGAGGTGGGCGGGAGCATCGATCTCCCGCTCCGGGCCATGGTCTCGCACGACCGGGCGCCGGGGCAGTGTTTCAGCATCCCCGCCTCTGCCGAGGCTATACATTGTCACGACATCGCACTCAGCATTGTCACTCAGTCGGACCGGACGAACCACGGAGGTCGAGCGCACCCATGGTGCTGGCAGAGGGGGTCGAGGTCGACCTCGGTCCGTTGGGACGAGCCCGGGTGACCTCGCTGCTCGGCCAGGGCGGCCAGGGTTACGTCTTCGAGGTCCGCCGCGACTCCGGAGAGCCGCTCGCGCTGAAGTGGTACAAGCCCGAGAGCGCGACCGCCCAGCAGTACGACGAGATGCAGCAGCTGGTCGAGATCGGCTCCCCGCACCAGCGGTTCCTGTGGCCGCTGAGCATGGCCCGCGTCGCCACCGAGCCGAGCTTCGGCTACGTGATGCACCTGCGCCACCAGCGCTTCCTCGAGCTCAGCTTCCTGCTGCTCAACGCAGACCGCGAGGGCAAGCCGCTCGACGTCTCGTTCGCCTCGATCATCGAGCTGTGCCGGCAGCTGAGCTACAGCTTCCTGCGGCTGCACGCCCGCGGACTGTGCTACCGCGACATCTCCTTCGGCAACGTCTTCTTCGACCCGGGCAACGGCGACGTGCTGATCTGCGACAACGACAACGTGGGCATCGACAACGGCACCGGCCGGGTGCTCGGGACGCCGTACTTCATGGCGCCGGAGGTCGTGCGCGACACCACCTACCGGACGCTGCCGAACACCGACACCGACCGGCACTCGCTGGCCGTGCTGCTGTTCTACGCCCTGTTCCTGGGGCACCCGCTCGAGGGGGCGCGCACCGACGCCGGTGTGCGCGACGCGCACTGGCTGATGACCCACTTCGGCACGGACCCCCTCTTCTGCATGCACCCGTCCCGGGCGGAGAACCGGCCGGCGCAGATCGTGCAGCAGTACTGGAACATCTATCCCCAGTTCCTGCGCGACCTGTTCATCCAGGCGTTCGTGGACGGCATGGACCACCCCGGTGCCCGGGTCACCGAGGGCCAGTGGATCAAGGCGATGGACCGGCTGCGCGACGGGATGCTCGCCTGCCCGACCTGCGGCACGACGAACTTCTGGAGCGCGAGCGACGCCATCGTGACCTGCTGGCAGGACGGCACCCGGTTCCAGCCGCCGTACCTGCTCCAGGTCGGGCGACGCACCGTCGCCGTCGGCCCGCAGACCACGATCCGCTCGGACCACCTGATGTCCGGCATCGACCACCCGACGGTCCTGGCCCAGGTGCGGCAGCACCCGGAGGCTCGGGACCGCTGGGGCCTGCACAACGCCTCCGACTTCTCGTGGCCCGTGGCCTACCCGGGTGGGCAGAACTTCCTGCTCGAGCCCGACCGCACGATCGAGCTCGTCGACGGCGCCCGGATCCAGATCCGCAACTCGACGCTGCAGGTCCGTCGCCCGAGCGCGGCCACGCCCGCCCCGACCCCCTAAGGTGACGCCCATGTCCGCTCTCGTGGTCGAGGTCGACGGCCGTGTCCTTCGCCTCGAAGGCAAGTCGTCGTTCCGCATCGGCCGGGCGATCGAGGCCGACGTCGTCCTGACGGCGGGGTCGGTGTCGCGCCAGCATGCCGAGATCCAGCGCCGCGGCGACCAGTGGGTGCTCGTCGACGCCGGCAGCCAGTTCGGCACCTTCGTGGACGGCGAGCGGATCACCGAGTACGGCGTCGAGCAGCGCATCGCCGTGCGGTGCGGCCCGCCCGCCCCGGGTGCGGACCTGGTCCTCGTCCCCGCCGAGCAGTACCAGCCGGCGGCCCCCGAGCTCGGTGCCCCGGCCGCCCCCGCACCACCGCCGCCGATGCCCCACGACGCGGTGTCCCTCGACGAGCCGACCAGCGTGCCCGGCGTACCGCCAGCCGGTGCGCCGGGCACGCCAGCACCGCCGCTCCCGCCCGGTCCCGCGGCACCCGGCACCGAGCGGTTCGCGCCGCCGGGCGTCGTCCCGCCGCAGCCGCCCCCTGCCGGCAACCCGGGGCTCCCGCCGGGTCCGCCGCAGCCGGGTCCGGCGCCGGGTCCGGCCCCGGCGCCGGGGGCGCGTCCCGCCGGCGCGCCCGGCCTCCCGCCGGCCGTCGCCGGCAACGACGCCACCCAGGTCCTCGCGGCCGCACCGCGGCCGCAGCAGGGGCCCCACGGCCAGCCCGGCCCGCCGCCGCAGCGCACCGGGCCCGACCTGCTGCTCGTCGCCGAGGGGCGCGAGCACCGGTTCCGCCACCCCGCCCAGATCACGGTCGGCCGGCGCAGCGACTGCACGGTCGTGATCGCGGACCCCGCCTGCTCGCGGGTGCACGGCCGGATCGACGCATTCCCCGGCGGATGGGGCTACACGAACCTGTCCAACGAGGGCACCTGGCTCGACGGCCGCAGGATCGACAACCGCGCCTTCGACGAGCGGATCGCGCTGCGCCTGGGCCACCCCGTCGCCGGTCCCGAGCTGACCCTGGTCCCGATCCTGTCGGCCGCCGAGGAGGAGCGCCGGATCGCCCGGCGGCGCCTCGGGCGGCGACTCGTGGTCCTCGGCGCGGTCGCGGCCGCGGTGCTGCTCGTCGGCGGCGTCCTGGGCGCCGCCTGGTGGCTCGGGCGTGGTGACGACGACCCCCGGGCCGGGGGCGACCCGACCTCGCCGGGGCCCGGCCAGGGCGGCTCGATGCAGGTCCTCACCGATGCGGAGCTGGACGCGGCCAAGGCCGCCACCGTGAAGATCACGGCCGAGACGACGGTCCGGGGCACCGGCCAGGAGGTCGCCTACGGCGGGTCCGGCTCGATCATCCGCGAGGACGGCCTGATCCTGACCAACGCCCACGTCGCCGCTCCCGAGTCGCCGGGCCTCGAGCAGTACGAGGACATCGCGATCGAGAACCCGGACTACTTGCTGATCCACCTGACGGACGGCATGACCGACACCAACTCGCCGGCGAGCTACCGCGCCCGGGTCGTGGAGGCCGACGGCTACCTCGACGTCGCGGTCATCGAGGTCTACGCCACCGCCGACGGCGAGGAGCTCGACGAGGAGCCGGAGCTGCCGACCGTGCCCGTGGGCAGCTCCGCCGAGCTGCGTGCCGGTGACGACGTCACCGTCCTGGGGTTCCCTGCGGTCGCCCGGTCGGAGGACTCGATCACGGTCACGACCGGCGTCATCTCGACGATCATCAACGACCCCGACCTGGGGCCGCGATCCGAGCTCGACACCGACGCCCGGATCGCCCCCGGCAACTCGGGCGGCATGGCGATCAACAACGACGCCGAGCTGATCGGCATCCCGACGGCCCTGCTCTCGGACCTCAGCACGCCCGTGCTGAGCGGCCGGATCCGGTCGATCGACGCGGCCAAGGACCTGATCGAGGAGGCGGAGTCGGCGACCAGCTGAGTCAGCTGGCCTTCTTCGCCGCGGTCTTCCGGGTGCTGGCCTTCTTCGCCGTCGCCTTCTTCGCTGCAGTCTTCCCGGTGGCCTTCTTGGCGGCCGTCTTCTTCGCCTGGGCCTTCTTCGCGGCGGTCTTCTTCGCGGCGGTCTTCTTCGCCGGGGCCTTCTTCGTGGTCCTCTCCTCCGCCGGCGCCTCGCCCTCGCCACGCGACGACTTCGCCGCCTCGACGGAGCGCTGCAGTGCGGCGAGCAGGTCGACGACCTCGCCGCCGGTCCTCGTCGACGTCTCGGTGCGCTGCACCTCGCCGCCCTCGATCTTCGCCTGCACGACCGCCTGCACCGCGTCGGCGTAGTCGTCCTCGAACTCGGCCGGGTCGAAGTCGCCGGCAAGGGTCTCGATGAGCATCTGCGCCATCTTCACCTCGGCGTCCTTGACCTCGCCGGCCTCGACGCTGAAGTCGGGCTGACGGATCTCGTCGGGCCACATCATCGTCTGCAGCACGATGACCTCGCCGGCCTCGGTCTTCCGGACCCGGAGCACGGCGGTGGTGGTCCGCTGGCGCAGCGCCACGGTCACCACGGCCATCCGCTTCGAGTCCAGCAGCGCCTGGCGCAGCAGCGCGTAGGGCTTCGCGCCGGTCGACTCGGGCTCGAGGTAGTAGGACTTCTCGAACAGCATCGGGTCGATCTGGTCGACGGGGACGAACTTCTCGACCGCGATCTCGCGCGAGGACGTCGTCGGCAGGTTCGCCATGTCCTCGTCGGTGAGGACGACCATCTCGCCGTCCTCGGTCTCGTAGCCCTTCGCGATGTCGGAGTAGGGCACCTCCTCGCCGTCGATCGAGCACACCCGCTGGTACTTGATCCGGCCGCCGTCCTTGGCATGCACCTGCCGGAACGAGACGTCGTGGCTCTCGGTCGCGCTGTAGAGCTTGACCGGCACGCTGACGAGGCCGAACGAGACGGCACCCTTCCAGATCGCACGCATGCGGCCAGCCTACGCCGCAGCACCGACGGGGGCGCTGCAACGATGGGCGCGTGGAGCAGACCTTCGGGATCGTCGGCGGCGGGATCGTCGGCCTGGCCGTGGCACGCGAGATCACCCGCCAGCGTCCCGGCACGCAGGTGCTGGTGCTGGAGAAGGAGGACCGGGTCGGCGCCCACCAGACCGGCCACAACTCCGGGGTCGTCCATGCGGGCATCTACTACCGCCCGGGCAGCCTCAAGGCGCAGCTGTGCACGCGCGGCCGGTTGCTGCTGCGCGACTACTGCTCCGAGCACGGGCTGCCCTACGTCGAGTGCGGGAAGGTCGTCGTGGCGGTGGACCCCGGCGAGATGGGGCGGTTCGCGGCGCTCGAGCGGACGGCCGCCGCGAACGGCGTCCCCGGGCTGCGCCGGCTCGACGCCGCTGCGCTGGCCGAGGTCGAGCCCCACGCGGCCGGCCTGGCCGCCCTCCACTCGCCGCACACCGCGATCACCGACTACGTCGCGGTGGCCCGGCAGCTGGCCCGCGACGTCGTCGCCGCCGGGGGCGACGTGCGCTGCTCGACCCGGGTCACCGGCATCGCGCCGGTGCCGGGCGGCGTGCGGGTCACGGCCGGCGAGGCGTCGTACGACGTCGACCGGCTCGTACTGTGCGGCGGGCTCCAGTCCGACCGGCTCGCCCGGCTGGCCGGAGGCGGACCCGACCCGCGGATCGTGCCGTTCCGCGGCGAGTACCTCGCCGTCGCCGACGCCAAGCGGGACCTGGTGCGCGGGATGGTCTATCCGGTGCCCGACCCGCGCTACCCCTTCCTGGGCGTGCACTTCACCCGCCGGGTGGGCGGTGCCCTCGAGGTGGGCCCCAACGCCGTCCTCGCACCGCACCGCGACGCCTACCGCCGCCGGTCGGTCAGTGCTGCGGACCTCGCCAGCACCGCCGCCTGGCCGGGCTTCTGGCGGATGGCCGCGACCCACTGGCGCACCGGCGCCGCCGAGGTGCGCGGCTCGCTGTCGCTGCGGGCCTACCTGCGCACCGCGCAGCGCTACGTGCCGGAGATCGGCCCCGACGACGTGGTCCGCGCCGGCTTCGGGATCCGGGCGCAGGCCGTCGAGCGCGACGGCACGCTCGTCGACGACTTCCGGATCGACCACGCGCACGGGATCACCAGCGTCCGCAACGCGCCGTCGCCTGCTGCGACGTCGAGCCTGGCGATCGCCGAGCACGTCGTCCGCGAGCTGCTCCGGGCATGATGGGCGCCGTGCCCGACCTGTTGCCGATGCTCGCCACCCCGGGCACCCACGTGCCGCCGGGGGAGGACTGGGCGCACGAGGTGAAGTGGGACGGCGTCCGCGCGCTCGCGGCGGCCGCCGGGGGCGCGGTCACGCTCACCAGCCGCAACGGCAACCGGATCACCCCGGCCTGGCCGGAGCTGACCCGGCCGCCCAGTCACGACCTGGTCGTCGACGGCGAGATCATCGCGCTCAACGAGCGCGGTGTCCCGGACTTCCGGGTGCTGATGGACCGGATGCACGTCCGCAAGGCCGCGACCGTGGCACGCCTGGCCGAGCGGGTGCCGGTGACGTTCATGGTCTTCGACCTGCTCCGCCTCGACGGGGAGGATCTGTGCCCGCTCCCGCTCGTCGAGCGGCGCGCGCGGCTCGCTGGCCTCGACCTCTCCGGGACGGGCTGGCAGGTGCCTGCGTCGTACGACGACGGCCCGATGCTGCTCGAGGCGACCCGCGCGCAGGGGCTGGAGGGGATCGTCAGCAAGCGGCTCGACTCGCCGTACCGGCCGGGCCAGCGCACCGCGCACTGGCTGAAGTTCGCGCACCGGCATCGGGGCTCGTTCGTGGTCGGTGGCTGGCGTCCCCAGGCGGGCAGCAGCGACCGGCTCGGGGCGCTGCTGGTGGGGGAGCCGACGGCCGACGGGCTGCTCTACCGCGGCCGGGTCGGCAGCGGGATCGGCCCGAAGCAGGCCCGCGTCCTCACGACGCTTCTCGCCCCGCTCGTGCGGCGGACGAGCCCGTTCGCCGACGAGGTGCCGCGGGTGGACGCGACCGGCACCACCTGGGTGGAGCCGGTCGTGGTGGTGGACGTCGACACGCACGGGGCCGGCTACGAGCGCCTGCGCCAGCCGTCCTTCCAGGGGGTCCGGACGGACGTCACCCCCGACGACCTGCTCGCCGCCGGGGAGGCCTGATGCCGAAGCGGCCCGAGCACCCGCAGACCGAGGTGCACGTCGACGTCGAGGGGCGCACCCTGCGGCTGACCAACCTCGAGAAGGTCCTCTACCCGGCGACCGGCACGACCAAGGGCGAGGTGCTCGACTACTACGCCAGGATCGCGCCGGTGCTGCTGCCGCACCTCGCCGGGCGGCCGGTCACCCGGATCCGCTGGCCGCACGGCGTCGGCGACGCCAGCTTCTTCGAGAAGAACGCGCCCGCGGGCACGCCCGGCTGGGTGCGCACCGTGGAGGTCCCGACGACGGGCAGCCGAGCTCGCCGCTCCGGGGGGTCCACGGCGGGCGGAGCCGCCCGTGCGGACGGGGACACGCTGCGCTTCCCGATCATCGACCAGATGGCGACGCTGGTGTGGGCCGTCAACCTCGCCGCGCTCGAGTTGCACGTGCACCAGTGGACGGTCGACGACGACGGCGATCCGGTCGGGGCCGACCGGATCGTGATCGACCTCGACCCCGGCGAGCCGGCCGGTCTGCACGAGTGTTGCCAGGTCGCGCTGCTCGCCCGCGACGCCCTCGCCGGGCGCGGCCTCGACGCCCTGCCCGTGACGAGCGGCAGCAAGGGCCTCCACCTCTACGCGCCGCTCGCGGAGCCGCTGCCCTCCGAGGAGACCTCGCAGCTCGCCAAGGAGATCGCGGAGGAGCTGCAGGCCGCCCACCCGCAGCTGGTGACGGCGACCATGACCAAGGCCCGGCGGCGCGGCAAGGTGTTCCTCGACTGGTCGCAGAACGCCGGCTCCAAGACCACCGTCGCGCCGTACTCGCTGCGCGGCACGCCCCGCCCCCAGGTCGCCACCCCGATTGGGTGGGACGAGGTCGAGGAGGGGGCCGAGGACGAGCTCGGCCTCGAGCAGTTCACGATGGCGCAGGTCCTCGATCGGGTCGAGGAGTGGGGCGACCTGTTCGCCTAGTCAGACTTCGCCCCGCGGTCCCTCACGCGTCGCTGCGCCGGCGTAGCGAGTAGACGTCGAACTCGGTGACGGCGCCGGCCGGGTCGCCCCCGGTGCCGACGGCGCTGGCGAGCTCCGCGGGCGAGGTCGCGTGGTCGGCCTCGTCGAGGGTCGCGTCGATCAGCATCTGCAGCTCCGGTGACGGGTGGGTGACCCGCAGTGCGGTGCCCTCGATGCGCCAGCCCTGGCGCCCGAGGTCGTTGAAGACCCCCATCAAGGTGGTGTTCTTCTCCGCGACCGTCCCCTCGAAGCCGTCCGCCGCCTCGACGAGGTAGACGGGCCGGGTCACCGTGAGCGCGGCGGCGTCGTACAACGGCACCCAGAGGCGCGCGTACTCGTAGGTCCGCTTCCCGCTCACGCGTCCAGTCTAGGACGACCTCAGCCGGTGTGCCCGGATGATCTGCGGTCGGCCGGCAGCCGCGCGGTGGTCCGCGCCGGCGGGCGTCAGCTGCGGAAGCCGACCTGGCCGGAGGTGCTGCGACCGATCTCGACGTAGGCGAGCTTGGCCACGGGCACGACCGTCACCTTGCCCTTGGTGTCGGTGAGGGTGAGCACGCCGTTGTCGTCGTTCAGCGCGTCCTTGACGAGCGTCGCGACGCCGTCGTTGCTCTCGTCGGTCTCGATGACGAGCTCGCGGGCGGTGTTCTGGATCCCGATCTTGACCTCGACGGTCATGTCACTCTCCTCGCTGTGGGGACGGCCGCGCCTCCGGGCCGCTCGCGTCGCCAGCCTAGATGGCGGCCGGTCGGCGCGGGATCAGGCCTCGGTCGCCTCGTCGGTGAGGGGGTAGCCACCGATGCCGCGCCAGGCCAGGCCGGACACCAGCGTGGTGGCCTGGTCGCGGGTGAGCCCGGCGAGGCCGCCGTCGGTGTCGGTCATCCAGAACCGGGCGCTGACCTGCGCCATGCCCACGAGCGACACCGCGAGCAGCTTCGACGCCGCCGGCGGGAGCGAGGTGTCGTCCTCGATCACGGTGGCGATCAGGTCGGCGCACTCGGTGGTGACCCGGTCGATGTGCCCGCGGACGGCCGGCTCGTTGGTCAGGTCGGACTCGAAGACCAGGCGGAACGCGCCGGTGTCGTGGCCGACGTACGCATAGAACGCGTCGATCGTGGCGGCCACGCGCAGCTTGTTGTCGTGCGTGGAGTCGAGCGCCTTGCGGCAGTTGTCGATGATCGCATCGCAGGCGGCGTCGAGGATCGCGAGGTAGAGCTCGAGCTTGCCGGGGAAGTGCTGGTAGAGCACGGGCTTGGACACGCCGGCACGCTCGGCGATGTCGTCCATCGCCGCGGCGTGGTAGCCCTGGGCGACGAAGACCTCCAGCGCGGCCGCGAGCAGCTGTGCACGTCGCTCACGGCGGGGGAGGCGTACGCCGCGCGGCCGGGACTCGTCGACACCGAACTGTTCGATCACCACGCCCCTGAGCCTACTCGCTGGTAGCGGACGTCCAGTCGGTGGGACGTGGCGGGGGCGCCTTGGGACGGCAGGGACCATGGAGGAGTCGGGAACACCCGGGCGGGCCGCAGCGTTACCGCCGAACCCGATCTCCACTCCGGACAGAACGACGAGGAGTCAACCCCGTGAGCTTTCCCGCGCTGGTCGAGCCGGCCCCTGAGCTGACCATCGACGAGGTCCGCCGCTACAGCCGGCACCTGATCATCCCCGATGTCGCGATGGACGGCCAGAAGCGCCTCAAGAACGCCAAGGTGCTCGTCATCGGCGCCGGCGGCCTCGGCAGCCCGGCGCTGCTCTACCTGGCCGCGGCCGGCGTCGGCACGCTCGGCATCGCCGAGTTCGACGAGGTCGACGAGTCCAACCTGCAGCGCCAGGTCATCCACGGCATGTCCGACCTCGGCAAGTCGAAGGGCCTGTCGGCCAAGGAGTCGATCCTCGAGATCAACCCGCTGATCGAGGTCGTGCTGCACGAGGAGCGGCTCGACAACGACAACGTGATGGACGTCTTCCGCGGCTACGACCTCATCGTCGACGGCACCGACAACTTCGCCACGCGCTACATGGTCAACGACGCGGCGTACTTCCTCGGCATCCCCTACGTCTGGGGCTCGATCTACCGCTTCGACGGCCAGGCGTCGGTGTTCGCGCCGAAGATGGCCGACGACGCGCCCTGCTACCGCTGCCTCTACCCCGAGCCGCCGCCGCCGGGCATGGTCCCGTCCTGCGCCGAGGGCGGCGTGCTGGGCGTGCTGTGCGCGTCCATCGGCTCGATCCAGGTCAACGAGGCCATCAAGCTGCTCATCGGCGCCGGCGATCCCGCGATCGGCAAGCTGGTCATCTACGACGCACTCGAGCTGGAGTGGCGCAAGCTGAAGGTCCGCAAGGACCCCAACTGCGCGCTGTGCGGCGAGAACCCGACCGTCACCGGCCTGATCGACTACGAGACGTTCTGCGGCGCGATCTCCGAGGAGGCCGCCGACGCCGCCGTCGACGCCACCATCTCGGTCACCCAGCTCGCCTCGATGATCAAGGAGAAGGAGGAGGGCAGCCGCGACTTCGTCCTCATCGACGTGCGCGAGCCCGCCGAGGCCGAGATCAACCACATCCCGGGCGCGGTGCTGATCCCGAAGGGCGAGTTCCTCAACGGCAACGCGCTGTCCCAGTTGCCGCCGGTCGACTCGGGCACGCAGGTCGTCCTGCACTGCAAGAGCGGTGTGCGCTCGGCCGAGTGCCTCGCGGTCGTCAAGGGCGCCGGGTACGACGACGCGGTGCACGTCGGCGGCGGCGTGGTGGCCTGGGTCAACCAGGTCGACCCGAGCCAGCCGTCGTACTGAGTCCGTCCCCGGACACGATCAGGCCCCGCGATCCCTCGGGATCGCGGGGCCTGTCGTTCCCCGGTCGGTGTCAGGTCACGGGTTGGTGACCTGGACGGTGATGGTGCCGTCGGCGTTCTCTGCCATGACCGTCGCCGTGACGCCGGCTCCGGCGACCTTCACGGAGTTCTGCGGGTTCGCAGCGTTCCAGTAGGCCAGCGGGTCGGAGTCGTCGAAGGTCGAGATGCCGGCGACCGAGGGGGCGCACGCCTCCTGGGTCGTGTAGCCGGTCCGCGACGCCACCTGCTTGTGCAGGCAGACCGCGTCGGTCGGGGACAGGCCGAACGTCGCGTCGAACGGCTCGCGGCGGTTGCTCGGGCTGCTGCCGTCGGGATAGGTCAGTGAGTCCGGGCGTACGTCGACCGGGAGCGCGTAGCCCTCGCCCGCGTGCGTGCTGGTGTTGTTGTCGGCGTACGCCAGGTCGACGAGCCAGACCAGCATGCCGTTCTGGTAGGGGAACTGCTCGACCCAGTCGGGCCGGGTGACGCCCTCCGAGAACTGGTAGGGACCGACCTCCAGCGTGCTGTCGTAGCCGACGTACTGCCGGTTCTCGATCAGGTAGTAGCGCTCGGTCGTCTTCGTCTCGGTGCCGGTCGAGGCAGTGAAGCCGTCCACCGCCCAGCCGTTGTCGCCGCTCTCGGCGCCGTCGGTGAAGGTCCCGGCGTCACTGGTGATCGAGATGTTGTCGATGAAGGCGCCTGCCTCGTTGACGCCGCCGTCGGTGGCGTAGCGGAGCCGGAAGATGGTCTCGGCGCCCTTGGGCCGGTAGGCCCAGCGGTGGCCCGCCCAGTCCGAGTTGCCGTCGATCGCGTCGAGGATCTTCCACGACTTCCCGCCGTCGGCGGACCACTCGGCGTAGAGGTAGTCGTAGCCGGCCTCGATCTGGTGCCAGATGTCGGCGGTGATGGTCACCCGCGAGCTGCCCGGCACGGTGCGGGTCAGGCTGGTGACCAGGTTGTCGCCGCGACCGGAGTACCACGCCCTCGTGCCCTCGACGGGGGTCGTGTAGGGGTTCGAGGTCGTCTTGTCCGGCAGGTTGACCTTGATCGCCTGGTCCTGGTCCACCGCGGTCTCCTGCGACGGGGACAGCGTGAAGGTGCCGCTCTGCCCCGCGTTGACCTCGGTGTAGTCGAGCCACCCGAGGAACAGCTTCTCCTCGGGCCCCATCAGGCCCGGCGTGGTGCCGATCGCACCGTCGGCGTGCCCGAGCCAGGAGCCGGACGACATCAGGGTCCAGAAGCCCGTGCCGTTCTCGCCGCCGGCGGTGTCGTAGAAGTCGGGGAGCTCGAGGTCGTGCCCGTACTCGTGCGCGAACACGCCGAGGCCGCCGTTCTCCGGCTCCACGGTGTAGTCGCCGATGAAGTACTTCGACTGGCCGACCTGGGTGCCGCCGTACAGGTTCTGCTCGCCGCCGACGACCGGCCCGGTCTGGCCGTAGAGGTTGCCGTTGACGTACCAGCGGTGCGACCAGATGGCGTCCTCGCCACCGCCGCCCTCCTCGCCGCCACCGGCGTGAACGGCCTGGAAGTGGTCGATGTAGCCGTCGGGCTCGTTGAAGTCACCGTC
This sequence comes from Nocardioides sp., assembly GCA_035554935.1. GTDB lineage: Bacteria > Actinomycetota > Actinomycetes > Propionibacteriales > Nocardioidaceae > Nocardioides. The sequence goes on from DATMHM010000004.1 coordinate 21,635, forward strand.
GCCGTCGTGGTCGTAGCGGTCCCACACGTCGAACTGTGCGAGGTAGGCGTCGATCTGCTCCGGCGTCCTGCCGCTGGCCAGCTGCGCGTCGTACCAGGCGTTCGCGGTGTCGGCGATGAACGCCCACGAGCCGCCGTTGTCCTCGATGGCGTTGTCGCCGTAGCTCGAGCCGTTGCCCGGGACGGTCACCCAGTCCTCGGTGGTGACGGTGACGTCGTAGCGCCCGCTGGAGAGCTCCTTGTAGTAGTTGCGGAACGACTCGCCGTCGCCGTTGAACATCTCGTCGTAGTGGGCCTTGCTGAAGTCCTCGGTCCAGTAGGTCGAGTTGTCCAGCGCCCGGTCCGGCTCGGGGATCTCGTTGTGCTTCGGGCCGGCGGTGCGGCCGTAGCGTCCCGAGGACTCGGTGCCGAACTCGCCGAGCATGGTCAGCACCTTGTCGGTGCGGTTGACCGGGAACTCGACGTACTGGCCGTCGGCCAGCTCGACCACGGCACCGCCGCCGGGCCGGCGCTGCAGGGTCGCGCTGCCGTTGGCGAGCATGGTCCGCGCCTTGCGCATCTCCCGGCGCTGCTCCTTGGTCTTGGGGCCGGGCCGGTCGTGCTTCTTGGGGTGTGCCGACGCCTGCTTCGTGGGCGTGTCGGCGGGGGAGTCGGCCTGGGCCGGCTGCATCATGGCGCCGCCGATGGCGAACGCCGCGGCGCCGGCGACGATGCCGGATGCCAGTTTCTTCACGAGATACCTCCGAGATGAGGGTGGGTGGTGGCACCCCAGCGCTCGGGCGAGCGCACTTCCCCGAGGCTGGACGAATCGGTGTCCGGGACGTACCTCACACGAAAATCCCCGGTGAATGCAAGGGTTGCGCGAAAACCTGCGCTGCTGGTACGTCGCGCGGGCTGAGGTGCCGTCGTCACGCGTCGCGTCCCACGGGTCCCGCGCGTAACCGCCGCGGGCGGGAATCGTTGATCAGGACATCGCGGCGCCGGTGTCCCCGAGCCGCCGCCGAGCGGTCCACATGCGTTTCACCGCACCGAGGGAGCACCTGGGAGCCCCGTCCGGCCAGGACGGGGCTCTCGGCGTCCCGGGGACCGGGTGCCGGGTGTTGGATGGGGCCGTGGACGAGGGGTACGTCGAGTCGGTGCTCGAGCTGGTCGAGCAGGTCCCGCCGGGGCGGGTCACCACCTACGGCGCCCTGGCGGCCGTCGTCGGCGGCGGGCCCCGGCAGGTGGGGTCGGTGATGGCGCAGCACGGCGGCCCGGTCCCGTGGTGGCGGGTCGTGCGTGCCGACGGCACGCTCCCGCCCAGCCATGGGGACCGGGCCCGGGTCGCCTATCTGGAGGAGGGCACGCCGCTGCGGACCAGCGGCGGCCCCGACCTCCGCCGGGCCTTCTGGGACCCGGCGACGGGGGAGTGACTCCCGTGGGCGCTCAGGTGGTGCTGGTCAGCCCAGGGAGGCGATGGCGGCGTCGTAGTCCGGCTCGGTCGCGATCTCGGGGACGAGCTGCGAGTGGAGCACGGTGCCGTCGGCGTCGACCACGACCACGGAGCGGGCGAACAGGCCGGCCAGCTTGCCGTCGGCCATCGTGACGCCGTAGTCCTCGCCGAACGACGAGCGGAAGCCGGAGCCGACCTGGACGTTGTCGATGCCCTCGGCGCCGCAGAAGCGGCCGAAGGCCGGCGGCAGGTCCTGGGAGACGTTGATGACGGTGGTGTTCTCGAGGCCGGCAGCGAGCTCGTTGAACTTGCGCACGCTGGCCGCGCAGACGCCCGTGTCGACGCTGGGGAAGATGTTCAGGACGGCGCGCGAGCCCTCCGGCAGCACGACCGCGCTGAAGTCGGACGAGACGAGCTCGAAGGACGGCGCCTGGGTGCCGACGGCCGGGAGCTCGCCGACGGTGGTGACGGGGTTGCCCCCGAGTGCAGTGGTAGCCATGTCCTGATGTCTAGCAGGTCGCCCGGCGCCGCCCGACACCGCCCGCCCCGCCCGCCCGGCCGGTCACCGCAGCCGGCCGAGGAGGCCGACGGCCTTGCGCACCTCGACCAGGCGACGCTCCCAGGTGATGCCGACGACGGTGAGCAGGGTGCCGGCCAGCCCGATCCAGATCCACGTCGGGAAGTCGCCCGCATAGGGGCCCAGCTCGCGTAGGACGATGACCGTGCCGACCGTCGCCCCGACCAGCAGCGGAGCGCTCCAGCGCAGGGCCGCGCCGGCGATCGTGAGGACCAGGCACGCGCCGCCCAGTGCGAGGGCACGCACCGAGACCGGGTCGCCGACCACCCACAGCAGCGACGGGAGGACGCCCAGCAGCAGGCCCGGCAGCAGCGCCTCGACGCTGCCGACCTGCTCCGAGCGCTGCATCCGCCAGAGGCCGAACCCGAGGAGCCCCGCGGCGAGGGGCAGCGTGTAGGGCTCCGGCGCGGTGACGTGGAGGTCGGTCAGCCGGACCCAGCTGGCGAGCAGCAGCAGGGCAGAGCCGAGGATCCCGGCGTGGCGGCGGGACTCGTTGACGAGGGCCGTCGCGCAGGCGACGAACCCGGCGACCGTCAGCCACAGTGCCGTGTAGCCCCCCTCGTCCGGGGTGGCCGCGAGCGAGCCCGGGAGGGCGACCAGTGCGACGAGGGCGGCGGTGGCCTCCACCTCCGGCCTCGGGATCGCGATCGCCAGCACGCCGACGGCGAGCAGCACGGGCGTGCCGACCCAGACCACGTCGGCGCCCACGGCGTGCACGGTTGCCGCGACGGTCAGGCCGAGGAGGGGCGCGGCGGCGAGACGGCCGGCGACCTGCGCCGAAGCGGTGCGGCCGGCGACGGCGAGCACGAGGGCGAGCAGGACGCCGGTCCCGCCGGCCAGGGCGGCGAGCACCGGGCTGGGTGTCGCGGCCACGGCCGCCCCGCCCGCGACGAGCACCGCCACGGCGGCGAGTCCGGAGGCGCGGCCGCCGGTGCTCGCCAGCGACGCGGCCGCCGCGCCGAGGGCGACGAGCGCGACCACCGCCACGGGCAGGGCCAGCAGGACGTCGTACGACGTGAGGGTGGCGGCCGCGCCCAGACCGGCCGTCACGCCGGCCACCGCGCCCCAGGTGCCGATCCGCGACCGACCACGACCGGGCGTCAGCAGGACCACGAAGGCGAGGACCACGAGCAGGGAGGGCACGAGCAGCAGCGGCTCGGTGACGGGGTCGACGCCTGAGATCGTGGCGTCGACGTCCCGCTCGAAGAGCCGGGCCGACTCCGCCCAGCGGACGACCGCGACGCCGGCCGTCACCAGGGCGAGGCCGGCGAGGATGGTGCTGCCGAGTGCGGACGGAGCGATCGCGACGACCCGCAGGACCCGGGGCAGCAGGCCGAGCGCGAGGACCCACGCCGCCGTCACCGCGAGCGCCACGAGGCCGAAGGTCGTCGCGTCGGTGTCGACGCTCGGGAGGGTCAGCACGAGGGTGACCACCATCGCGGCGCAACTGGCGCCGGCGCGCAGGACCTGCTGGTTGCGGGCGACGAGGCCGGGCGCCACGAGGACCGCGGCGCTGACGAGGAGGGACCAGCCGGAGCCCTCGGTCCAGAGCTGGTGGAGGTCGGGATCGAGCAGTGCGTCGGAGGTCGCGACGCTTGCGCCGCCGAGCCACGACGCCGCACCCGCCACTGCGGCGGACCAGACCAGTACCGGCATGCCCAGGGCGCGTCCGAGGAGCACGACCGCGATCGCGACGACGGTGAGGAGGTGGCTCGCCACGAGGCGGTGGTCGGTGGCGCCCATCGCGCCGGCGTAGCCGATGAGCAGGCCGATGCCGGCGATGACCTGCGGCGCGACCAGCCGTGGCTGGCCGCCGACCCGCAGCAGCGAGGTCGCGACGGCTGCGGCGGCGACGGCCAGCCCCGCCGCTGCGGTGGTGCCTGCATCGTCGGCGTCGCCGAGCCAGCCTGCGGCACCCGCGCCCAGCACGTCGAGTGCGACCAGGCCCAGCGCGACCACGACCAGCGACTCCCCGGCGATGCGCAGCCCGGCGCGGTGCAGCAGCAGGGCGCTGGTGCCGGCCGTCAGGGTCAACCCGCCGAGGACCGCCGTACGACCGCCGACGCCCAGCGTGGACCACGAGACGGCGAGGAAGATGACGGCGGCGACCAGGAGGCAGAAGGCGCCGAGCCCGAGCAGGATCTTCGGGATCGAGGAGGAGCCGAGGCTGCTGCGCCCGCCGTGGGTGCTGTCGGCACCGGCCGGGTACGGCGACCGCGGACCCTGCGGCGGGACGGGCATCGCCCGCTTCGCTTCGGGAGCGGCGTTCGGCGCGACGAGTGGCCCGCCGAGGCTGGACGCCCGGGTGGCTGCCGGAGCCATGACCGGCACCGGAGCGGGCCGGTCGTGGAAGGCGTCGCTGGCCGACCGCAGCTCCGCGAGCAGGCCGTCGGCCCGGCGCAGCGTGCGGAACAGGTCGACGGCGATCGGGTGCCGGACGAGCAGCTGGCAGGTCCCGCACACCGGCACCCCGGAGGGCAGTGCGGAACGACAGTCGGGACAGAGCGTGGGGTCGGCATAGCGCATGCCGCCCATTGCAGCGCCCCTCCGGTCCCACCGGCATGGCCGATCGACTCAGCCGGGCTGAGTACCCGTACCCACCTATTGCCAGCCCGTTCCAGACCAGGGAGTGTGCCGCGGTCACCCAAGGCCTGCCGCCAGGCGGAGGTAGGACCTACGCAAGGCAACCGCGAGCGCGGCAGCGCGGCGCCCCGGCGGCGAAGCCGCATCGGAGGCAAGCACGGGCCCGAAGGGTCCGTGCGCAGCCTTCGATCGGGCGACGAGCTCGCGCAGACAAAGACGAAGGGCCCTCGTGAGTATGAGTCACAAGGGCCCTTCAAGGTGACCGGTACTGGTGACGCTCCCGGTCCACCCACCGGCTGCACTGATCCCGCGAGCCTCGTCACCCGACTCGCGCGGCCGGCGTCCCCGTGAGGGGCCGCCTCACCACCGTCCCGAAGGGCGCTGGTTGGGCCGGCTGGATCGTTGCCTTCCGGCGGATCCCGCTCTCCGGAGGAGGGCGTGGGAGAAGTTCTACGCCTGCCCGGGAAGCGATGACAAGGGTCTTCCCAAGGTTTTTCGGGGGTTCTTCGTCGTCCACCGATGCAC
>DATMHM010000005.1:0-29384 GCA_035554935.1 Nocardioides sp.
CCTCGACGGCGCCGACGCCATGGCCGCCGCGGAAGCCATCGCCGCAGCCAAGGGCTTCCTCGACGCCGGCCTGCTGCACGTCATCGACCGGCTCGAGGACACCGGCACCCTGACCGAGCACGGCTGGACCTCGGCCAAGGACTACCTCACCCACCTCCTCGGCGCCCACAAGGGCACCGGCGGAGGACTCCTGCGCACCATCCAGCAGCTGCGCGGCCTGCCCGCGGTCCGCGACGCCCTCGACACCGGCCAGATCACCCTGCCCCAGGCCCGGGCCATCGCCAGCCAGGTCACCACCCTGCCCCGAGTGCCGGAGTTCCGCACCACCGTGGCGAGCAGGCTGCTCGCCCTCGCCGTCGAAGGGCACGACGCCACCGACCTGACCACCGCGTTCACCGACGTCGTCCACCACGCCGACCCCACCGGCGAGATCGTCAACGCCGACAAGGAACGCGCCCGCAACGAACGCGGTGCCCACGGCGCCCGCCACCTCTCCATCGTCGACGACGGCCGCGGCGGGGTCCGGATCAAGGGCTACGGCACCACCGAGGACGCGGAGAGGATCAAGGCCACCCTCCACCCCCTCGCCGCCCCCGTGACCAGCGAGCCAGGTGCCTGCGGCGGGGTCAACCGGGGACCCGGCGAGCCGACGTTCGACGACCACGGCCACGCCACCCAGACCCCCTGCCTGACCCCGGGCTGCGGACACGACGGGAAGGACCCCCGCGAGGCCGGCGCCCGACTGTGGGACGCCCTCGTGGACGCCTGCGACCGACTCGCCAACAGCGACGACCTGCCCCGCGACCACGGCACCAAGCCCCGCGTGATCGTGCTCATCGACCAGGACTCACTCAAGCAGCAGGTCATCGACGCCGGACTCGCACGTCCCGGCCACACCCCCACCGGGACCCGGCTCTCCGCGAGCGCCGTACGACGCCTCGCCTGCGACGCCGAGATCATCCCCGGCGTCCTCGGCACCCACGGCCAGGTCCTCGACGTCGGACGGGCCCACCGCCTCGTCACCCCAGCCATCTGGACCGCGCTGGTCATCCGGGACCGGCACTGCGCATTCCCCGGCTGCACCCGCATGCCCCTGGCCTGCGACGCCCACCACATCACCCACTGGGCCGACGGCGGCACCACCAGCCTCGACAACCTGATCATGGTCTGCCGCCACCACCACGTCCTGCTCCACCAGACCCCCTGGGCCGTCCACATCGACCCACACACCGGACAACCCGTCTGGACCCCACCACCCCGGGCAAGCCTCCACGACCTGCGAACAGCCGGGATCACCTACGCCCCCAGCCGACCACCCGGCACGTCACCACCCCGAGCCGCTTGACACAGGGCGCTCAGCGGGCGGACACCACCAGCCCGTCGATGCGCACCACCCGGTTGTTGCTCACGACCACGATCCGCACCGTGCCGGCGCGGTAGCTGAACGCGGGCAGCAGCAGGACCCGGCGGTGCAGCGCCTTCGTGCCGCGGGCCAGGCTGAGCCGGCCGACCCGGGCCGAGCCGACGAAGACGTCCACGACGCCGCAGGTCGGGCAGGTGGTCGCGACGACACCGACGCGTCGCAGCCGGGCCCCGGTCCGGGTGAGGGTCCGCCCGCGGACCTTCGCCTCCCACGCGGTGCCGCCGAAGTAGGCGCTCGACGAGCGCACCACCCAGCCGCTCGAGCGCGCCATCGCCCCCTGGTCGAGCGGCGCGACCATGCAGCGCTCGGCCGTCCACGCGCTGGTGCCGCCCGCGTTGCGGGCGCGCACGGAGTAGCAGTGGGTGTGGCCGCGGGCGAGCGTGTGGGTCACGCTGGTCGCGGAGGTCTGCTGCCAGGCCGCCGGATAGGCGAATGCCCCGAAGGTGCGGTCCCACCGGGCCCGCCGCACCCGGACGTCGTACGACGCCGCGCCGGCGACCGCCGTCCAGCGGACCGTGTGGCCGGCGGCCGTCGTGACCGACGCGGACCCGGGCGCCGTCATCGCCGGGGCCGCTGGCGGCGGCGGGATCGAGGTGGCGGGCAGTCCGGTGCTCGCGGCCACGTGGAGGCGGTCGACGCCGCCGTCCGCGCTGAGCCAGGCGGCGAGCAGGGTGCCCGCCGGCGTCACGTCGAACGAGTGCACCGCGGTCCCGGCGCCGGACGCGTCGAGCACCCCGCTGACGCTGGTGTCGCGCCACCCGGCCCCCTCGGGCGCGAGCGCCCGGACCTGGTCGCTGGTCGCGGTGACGTAGCCGACCACCGGCACGCCGGCGGGCGTCAGCAGGACTCGACCGCTGGTGCCGACCACCCCGTCACCGTCCTCCTGCACGTCGGTCGCCGGGCCCCACGCCCCGGCGCCCGGCTCGCGGAGGGCGGTGACGAGCTGGCGGCTGCCGTCGATCCCCGACGGCGGGACGCCCACGACCACGACGGCCCGGCCGTCCTCCATGGCGATCGATCGGACGGCGCCCCTCCTGGCGGCGTCGGTGATCCGGGTGGTCGCTCCGGACACGTCCCCGCCGGCGTGCGCCCAGATCTCCGTGCCCTCCACGCCCGCCACAGTCCGGCCCCAGGCGACCGCGACCCCGCCCGCGGGGTCCGCGTCGATGCCGGCGAGGCCGAAGGTGCGGCCCTGCGTCTCGGAGCCGGTGGCGAGGTGGGTGGTCGCGGGTCCGCGGAGGAACACGCCGGCCTCCTCGGCCGGCTCGTCGGCGGCCTCCCGGTGGACCCAGGCGATCCACTCCTGGCCGGCGCCGTCGATGGCCACCGCCGGCTGGTCCGACGAGCCCTCCACGTCGGGGCAGTCCCTCGGGTCGGGTGCGTCGCAGATCGTCGGAACGCCCGGCGTCTCGACCGACACCTCCTCCGGGGACGACCAGGCCGTGCCGGACCACGCGGTGCGGAACACCTCGTAGTCGGGGCTGATCTCCCCGGGGCTCTCCGCCTGCTCCCGCGCCTCGAAGACGAGGGTCGCGCGACCGTCGGGCGCGACGGCGACTGCTTTGCTGTCGCCGAAGGAGATGCCGCCGACGATCCCGGTCTCCTCGGTCACCACGGTGGTGGGCGCCGACCAGGCCCCGTCCGGGCTGCGGGTGGCCGCCCGGAAGGTCCAGCTCGCCGTGCCGGGGACGTACTGCGTCCACGCGACGACCGCCGCGCCGCTCGGGTCCGTCCGCCAGGTGAAGTTCGGGTAGGTCGTGAAGTACTGCTGGTAGTCACTCACCTGGACCGGGGCGCTCCACGTCCCGTCCGCCGTCGGGCGGGTGCTCGCCCAGACCTGGGCGGGCCCGTCGCCGGCCACCTCCGGGTCGTCGAAGACCGACCACAGGGCGAGCTGGCTGCCGTCCTCGAGCTGGGTGACGCCGCCCCGGTCGACGTCGACGCCGGCCGGGGAGACCGCGGTCGGAACCGCCCATGCGACCCCGGTCCACGGGTTGTCGGCCGCTGCCGCGGGAGGTACGGCGGCCAGCGCGCCGGCCGTCACGATGCCGGCCACGACGAGCGGGACGAGCGGGACGAGCGGGCCGAGGGGGCCGTCGGACCCGCGCCTCATCGGAGCACCGTCACGAAGATGTCGTAGGTGCCGGTCGCGTCCGGGGTGACCTGCGCCGCCGAGCCGTGGACCAGCACCGAGCCGTCGCGGGACAGCTGCTCCTCGCCGCTCGCGCCCGCGCCGGCCTTCGTGACCAGGGTGCTGGCGCCGGTGGCGACGGTCCACACCACGACGTCGGCCTGGCTGCCGTTCGTGTCGCCCGGGAGCACGTTCTTGGTCCCCATCGAGACGAACCGGGCGTCGTCGGAGACCTGGCCGCCGGGGTTGCCGGCGGCGCCGTGCGGGCCGGCGAGGAGGAAGGTCGCGGGCGCGGTCAGCAGGTAGGTGTCGCGCAGCGCGTTGACGTCCGTGCCCGACAGTGCCGCGTCGGTGGTGAACGCGAGCACGTCCCCGGTGCCGCTCAACGACGGGCTGTCGGCGTCGATGTCGGGCGTGAGGTTGGTCCGGCCGGAGAGCGCGCCGTCGACGGCGGCGACGTCCCACGCGAACACCGCGGACCCGTCGACGTTCCCCGGGTCGAGGGCGGTGTCGCGGCTCGAGAACGCCACGCGGCTGCCGTCGGCGCTGAGGTCGACCCCGAAGATGTTGTCGCCCGACCAGCCGAGGCCGATCCGGTCCAGGCCGCGGTTGGTGCCGCTGGCCCGGTTGCGGACATAGGCGTGCCGGATGCTGCTGTCCGGGGGTGGCAGGACCGGGACGAGGTCGGTCGCGCTCGAGGTGAACGCCACCGTGCGGCCGTCGTCGCTCATGTCCGCGAGGTAGGAGTCGTCGTTGGCCGGCGTACTGCCACCGGCCGCGCGCGAGACCAGGTCGATGCTGCCGTCGGACCGGTCCAGCACGGCGACGTCGTAGTCGTAGCCCGGCTCGTCGAACAGGTTGGCGGCGATGGTCTGGAACGCCACGTAGCGGCCGTTGCCGGAGAGCACCGGCTTGTTGACGTGGTGGTCGGCACCGGCGAGCAGGTGGGTCAGCACACCCGACCGGCGGTCGAAGAGATAGATGTCCTCGTGGGCGTCGACGTCGCTCGGCAGCAGCGCGGCATCCGACGCGAACGCGACCCAGCGCCCGTCGGCCGACACCGACGGCGAGTCGGACTGGCCGGCCTCCGGTGCGCCGAGGCTGGCGAGCTCCGTCGCCGCGGCCGTCCGTACGACGAACGCCGTCGACACCACCGGTCGCGAGCCGCGGAAGCTGCGCCCGACGATGCGGTAGGTGCCCGGACCGACCGTGGTGCCGGTGCGCGGGAGGCGGGCGACGCCGCTGCTGTCGGTGCGTCGTACGACGACCGTCGACCAGGTCGACCCGGACCGCACCTGCAGCGCGACGTCCCGGCCGCGGCGGCGCGGGGTCGGCGTGGCGGTCACGGTCCGCGCGAACCCGACCACGAACGGCGCGGCCACGCTGCGCTGCACGGTCTGCCCGATCACCCGCACCCGCACGGCATCGCTGGTGAAGCCGCGGGCCCGGACCCGGTAGACGGCGGTGCGGAACACCCGCGCCCGGAGGCGGTACGTCGACCCGGCGCCCACCCGCCCGCGGGCGACCGTGCGCCACTGGGTGCCGACGCGCACCTCGAGGCGCACCGGCTTCCCGCGCGGCGTGAGCCGGCCGCTGAAGGCGGTGAGCTCGCCGACCATCGGCCGGCTGGGGGAGACCGTGAGGGCGCGGCCTGCGGCGGTCTGGGCTGCTTGGGCGGCCTGGGCGGCCTGGGCGGCCTGGGCCGGCCCGACAGGGGCCAGCTGGGGGAGCGTGGCGGCGAGGGCGAGGGCGAGCACGACCAGTGCGTGGCGGACGCTCGGGGAGCGGAACGGGTTCGTCACGGGCACGATCGTGGCGACGGGTGGCCGGTGGGGCCGGGGAACCGGGCGTCGTGAGACCAGGTTGAGACTGCCGCGAGACCGCGGCCAGCCCGGTGGGTCAGTGGGCGCGCACGCAGGCCTGCAGTGCGCGCCGCACCAGTTCGGCGTCGTGGTCCAGCTCGTCGGCGGGCCCGAGCACCAGCACCGCGTGCGGGAGCCCCGACGGCGGCACCGGCCACGGCAGCGCGGAGCAGCCCAGGCCCGGGACGGTCCAGGAGCGCTCCTCGGCGGTCCCGCCGGCCCGCACGTGCTGCACGTGAGCCCGCACCGCGTCGGCGTCGCCGGGCGCGGCCGGCGAGTAGACCGGCCACGGGTCCACGGCGAGCAGCGCCTCGAGCGCGGGGTCGGGCAGCTGGGCGATCAGCGCGATGCCGCCGGCGGTGGACCACAGGTGCTCGAACGGCTCGTCGGGCTCGAGCGCTGCTGCCTCGCCCCGGCTGGCGCTGCGGCTGGCAATCGGCTGCGCGCCGGTCCCCGCCAGCCGCAGCACGATCGCGGTCCGCCCGGTCTGCGCGTGGAGCTCGTCGACCATGAGGGTCGCGCGGCGTCGTACCTCCGCGGCGTCGGGGGGCAGCACGGCCAGGGCGCGCTCGCCGAGCACGTAGCGGGAGCCGGTGCGCAGCACCCAGCCCTCGGCGTGCAGCTGCCCGAGCATCCGGGAGACCCCGGCCTTGTCCACGCCGAGCCGGCGGGCGATCTCGGACACACCGAGCGCCTCGCTGCCCAGCATCTCCAGCGCGCGCAGGCCGCGCAGCAGGCTCGTCGACACCCGACCACCCTAGTCCGCGTTGACCACTCGTCAACGCTGAGGTTAGATGGAGCGTTCGTCGCACGGGTGGAGGTCACGCATGGGGACAGTGCACCTGCATCCGCGCTCGGCGCAGCCCCGGCCGACGCTCGCGTCGTTCGCCGAGGAGGTCGACGAGACCCGGTACCGCTGCCCGGCCGTGCTCGCGCGCCGCTGCGACCGGCTGCTCGCCGACGACTCGTCGCTGCGGATCCTCGCGGTGACGGGGCCGGGCGGGTCCGGGAAGAGTGCCGCGCTGCGCGAGGTGGGGCGCCGGGCGCGCCGGACCGGCTGGGGCGTCGTCCTGCTCGACGCCCGGACCCAGGACGTGCTCGCGGCGGTCGACGGGCTCGCGGCCGGCGCCGGGCACGTGCGGCAGGTCGTGCTGGTCGACGAGGTGGACCGGCTCGGCCCCGAGGCCGCCGCGTTCGGTACGGCGCTCGCCGGGCTCCCCGGCGACACCCGGGTCGTCGCGGCGGGGCGGGAGCTCGCGCCCCGCTGGCTGCCGGCGGTGCTCGAGCCGGTGGCGGACCGGGTGCGCCTGGCTCCGCTCGGGGCGGACGAGGCCGACGCCGTGCTCCGGAGTCTCGGTGTGGGGGACGCCGGGGCACGGGCCGGGCTCGGGCGATGGGCGGGCGGCCTGCCCCTGGCGCTGGTCGTGGGGGCCCGCGCCTGGCTGGCCGCGCCCGAGGACGCCCGCGGTCCGGCCGGCGGGTCGGTCGGCGGGTTGGTCGGGGAGGCGCTGCTGCGCGAGAGCGGGGGCGACCTGCTCGGCCAGCTCGCCGGGTCCGCGCTCGACCGGCTCGACCCCGAGCTGCTCGCGCTGCTCGTGATCGCGCCGGGCGTGGACCCGGCGCTGCTCGGGGAGTTCTGCCCGGGGCGCGTCCCGGAGGTCGTCGCCGCGCTGCGCGACACCGGCGTCGTCGACGTCGCCGGCGGCCGGCTGCTGCTGCACCCGGCGCTGGCCGAGATGCTGGCCGAGCGGCTGCGGGCCGAGGATCCCGCGCGGGCGGCGGCCACGACCTTGCGCATCGCCGGCCACGAGCACGCCCGCGCCGTGGCCGGAGACCCGGGTGCGCTCGCCCGGCTGGCCACATTGGTGCGCGACCCGGAGCTGCGGGCCGGCCTCGGGCCGGCCTCGCGGGCCGGGCACTACGTCGACCGGTGGCGTCCCGAGGACGCGGCGCCGGTCCGGGCGGGCCTCGAGCGGGTGCTGCCCGGCTCGTGGGAGGTCGTCCGGCCCTGGACGGGGCCGGACCTGCGCGTCGTACGTCGTGCCGACGGCGCGCCGGTCGCGGTGGTGGCGGCCCTGCCGATGGCCGCCGCGTGCGGGGTCACCGGGCTGCGCGCCCGCCTCGTCGCGCCGGTCGTGGAGCGCGCCCGCGGCGGCGACGGTGACGCGGCCGACCGCACCGTCGTGAGCGCCCTCCAAGTGACCTTTGACGACCTCGGCGACCCGGAGGTCGACCGACTGCGGAACGCGGCGGGCCTTGCCCAGTGTGGCCTCGCGAACCCGCGCGGCGACTGGGTCAACGTCCTCGGCGACCGCGCCGGGGAGCATGCGGTGCTGCGCGCCTACGGCTACTCCGAGGTCCCCGACCTCGCCCGCACCGTGGCGGGCGTCCGCGTCACCACGTGGGTCGCGGACGCCGGACCCGGAGGTCTGGCGGGCCTCCTGCACGCCGCGGTCGTCGCCGAGCAGCGCCGCGGGGACGACGCGCTGGTCGCCCCGGACCGGCTGCTGGCGGCCCTCGAGTCCTTCCACGACGACGGCGACCTCGCCGGTCTGGCGGTCGTGCCGGCGGGCGGGCCGGCCGTCGGCGCGGAGGAGGTCCGGGCCTGGGTCCGCGACCGGGTCGACGAGGTCCTCGGCGGCGAGCCGGCGCTGTTCGACCTGGTCACCCGGCGCTACCTCGTCCGGGGCGCGACCCACGACGAGGTGCTGCGGTCGACGTACCTCAGCCGGGCGACGTACTTCCGCCGGCTGCGGCGTGCCCGCGACCTCCTCGGCGCGGGCGCCGCCACCGACACCATTTGATCGATCAACAGTCGGGCCGGCTGCCGGCGGTGTGATCTCGCGAGGTGGCGCCGATGTGCGTCAGCGCAAAACGGGTGTCATGGTGACTGCACGCGGACGACGGTGTCCACGGATCACGTGATTCGAACCCCGGATTTCACCGGGTGGGCTGTGGGGTAGCGTGCCCACACCTTGACAAGGACCGAAAGGCTGGCGAGAAGCATGGTTGATGTGGAGCGGACGCTCGACGAGGCGGGGCTCACCAACCCCCACGTTCGCGAGTACGTCGCACACTGGGCCAACATCACGGGAGCGGAGCGCATCGAGGTCGTGTCCGCGGCCGACGACGCCCGACTCATCCAGGAGTCGCTGGACGCAGGCGAGCTGCTGCCCGCCGGCGAGGGGCTGTACTACTCGCGCTCCTACTACAAGGACACCGCGCGCGCCGAGGAGCGCACCATCGTCGCGACCTCCAACGAGGCCGACAAGGGCGTCTACAACAACTGGAAGCCCGCCGCGGAGATGAAGCCGAAGCTCGTCGAGCTGATGACCGGCGCCTCCGCGGGCAAGACGATGTACGTCATCCCCTACCTCATGTCGCCCAAGGGCTCGCCGGTGGAGAAGTTCGCCGCCGGTGTCGAGCTCACCGACAACCGCAACGTCGTGCTCCAGATGATCCGCATGGCGCGGGTCGGCGCGGAGTACGTCAACGACCTCGGCGAGTCCTTCGTCAAGGCCGTCCACGTCACCGGCGACCTCGAGAACCTCGGCCAGGGCACCCCGGACGACAAGCGCTACTTCGTGACCGTCGCCGACGAGCGCACGATCCTGCACTTCGGGTCGTCGTACGGCGGCAACGCGCTGCTCGGCAAGATCGCCCACGGCCTGCGCCAGGGCTCCTACGACGGCTGGAAGAACGGCTTCCTCGTGGAGCAGTTCATGCTGCTGGGCATCACCGACAAGCAGACCGGCAAGAAGTACAACATCTGCGGCGGCTTCCCGTCGGCCTCCGGCAAGACCAACCTCGCGATGACGCTGGCGCCCGACGCCCTCGGCGACCGCTACTACGTCGAGTTCTACGGCGACGACATCGCGTGGATCTGGGTCGGCGACGACGGCAAGCTCTACGGCATGAACCCGGAGAACGGCGTCTTCGGCGTTGCGAAGGACACCAACGAGAAGACCAACCCGACCGCGATCGACTCGATCGTCCCGGGCACCGGCGCCATCTTCACCAACGTCGCCTACAACCCCAAGACCCAGGAGGTCTGGTGGGAGGGCAAGGGCGAGAAGCCGACCGACCTCGACGGCTGGGAGGACTGGAAGGGCGAGGTCATCGCCGACCGGGCCCCGGAGAACGCCGACGACCCGTGGGCGCACCCGAACAGCCGCTTCACCACCACGCTGGCCAACGTCCCGAACGTGGCGAAGGACTTCGAGGACCCGAAGGGCGTCGAGATCCACGGCATCATCTTCGGTGGCCGCACCCGTGACCGCGAGCCGCTGATCCGCGCGATCACCGACGTCGCCGAGGGCGTGTACGACGGCCTCACCCTGGGTGCCGAGGCGACCGCCGCCGCCGACGGCCTCGAGGGCGTGCTGCGCTACGACCCGATGTCGATGCGCCCGTTCATGTCCTACTCGGAGGCGGACTACGCCGCGCACTGGCTCGAGGTCATCGGCCGCGCGACGACCAAGCCGATCTTCGCGCACGTGAACTGGTTCCAGCGCGGCGAGGACGGCCGCTTCCTGTGGCCCGGCTACCGCGAGAACCTCCGCCCGCTGAACTGGCTGATGGAGTTCCTCAACGGCGAGGTCGAGGGCGTCAAGACCGCCGTCGGCGTGCTGCCGAAGCGCGAGGAGCTCAACCTCGAGGGCCTCGACGAGCAGGCGCTGGCCGACCTGGACACGCTGCTCACGATCGACGTCGCCCGCTGGCAGCAGGAGATGGGCTTCCGCGAGAAGCACCTCGCCCAGTTCGACGGCCTGCCCGAGGAGATCTGGGCCGCGCACCGTCGCGTCGCCCAGGAGCTCGACAACTCCTGATCGATCCACGCAGCGCCCCGGCCCCGGGCCGGGGCGCTGCGCGTTTTCGCGCGCGCCCCGCGTAGCCTCCCGGCATGCGCGCCGTCGTCTGCCACCAGGCCGAGCTCACCGTCGAGGACCTCCCCGACCTGACTCCCGAGCGGGGCCAGGTGTTGATCGACGTGGAGCGGTGCGGGATCTGCGGGTCCGACCTGCACGCGCGGCTGCACTGCGACGAGACCGCCGCCGACGTCGCCGAGCTCGGCTACGACCACTTCATGCGGTCGACCGACCGGGTGGTGATGGGGCACGAGTTCGTGGGGACCGTCGCCGACTACGGTCCGCGCACGCGCAAGGCGTTCCCCGTCGGCACCCGCGTCGTGGCGCTCCCGGTCCTGCGGGCGGGCGGCTCGGTGCACCTGACCGGGCTGAGCCCGCTCGCGTCCGGTGGGTACGCCGAACAGGTGCTCGCCGTGCCGTCGATGACCATGCGGGTGCCGAACGGCGTCGACGCCGAGGCGGCCGCGCTGACCGAGCCGATGGCGGTCGCGCTGCACGCGGTCCGGCGCGGCGAGGTGGGCGCGAAGGACACGGCCGTGGTGATCGGGTGCGGCCCGATCGGCCTGGCCGTGATCGCGATGCTCAAGGCGACCGGAGTGCGGCACGTGATCGCCAGCGACTTCTCGCCCGGCCGGCGCTCGCTCGCGGAGCAGATGGGGGCCGACGTGGTCGTCGACCCCGGCACCGAGTCGCCGTGGGCGTCCTTCGCCGATTCGAAGCGCTACCTGACCGAGGCGATCGCCCTCGCCGAGCTCGGCATCGACGCGATGGACAAGCTGCGCGCCGTACCGCTGCTCCCGTGGGCGCACGTCATGCGCGCCGCGGAGAAGGCCGGCGCCACCCCGCGCGGGCCGGTCGTCTTCGAGTGCGTCGGCGTGCCCGGGATGATCGAGCACGTCGTCGCCAACGCGCCCCTGCTGTCGCGGGTGGTCGTCGTCGGCGTGTGCATGGGCGAGGACTCGTTCCGTCCGTCGATGGCGATCAACAAGGAGATCGACGTGCGCTTCGCGTTCGCCTACGACCCCGCCGAGTTCCACCAGACGCTGCAGTGGATCGCCTCCGGCAAGGTCGACGTGCGACCGCTGGTCACCGGGACGGTCGGCCTCGACGGCGTCGCGGGCGCGTTCGACGACCTCGGCGACCCGGAGCGGCACGCGAAGATCCTGGTCGACCCGACCCGCTGATAGATCTAGGAGCCGGTGCGCCGCCCGGGCTGCCCGCTCAGCACCGCGGACCCGGCGCTGCGGACGACGACCGACCCGATCTCCTCCGGCGGGATCGAGGTCGCGCCGACGACCAGCGCACGACCGCGCGGGCTCGGCCCCCAGCTCGCCGCCCGCTCGACGCTGCCGTCGAGCGCGACCACCTCGAGGGCGTAGGGGCCGCCCGGCGGCAGGTCGGTCGCGGTGAGGGTGAGGGCGGTGCCCCACGGCTTCGACGTGAGCGCCGCGGTGCCGGACGTGCCGGGGGACGCGCCGGTGCCGGCGAGGTCGACCACGCCGGCCGGCGCGGGTGCCGGCCCGGCCTGCGGCGCCTCGCGCTCCGGGGCGAGCGCCCAACCCGCGGCGAACACGACGGCCGCGGCGGCGGCCGCCACCAGGCCGCGCAGCACGAGCCGCCGCCGGCGGCCGCGTCGTACGTCGTCGAGCAGGCGGGGCAGCAGGTCGGGCGGTGCGGGCTCGGTCGGCGCCACGCTGGCCCGCCCGAGCAGGGCGGGCAGGGGCGCCAGCCGGGCGAGCTCCTCGCGGCACTCCGCGCACGAGGCCAGGTGCGCCTCGATCGCCGTACGGTCGGCCGGCGCGAGGCCCCCGAGGACGAGGCCGCCGAGCAGGTGGCGCAGGTGGTCGTGGTCGTCGCTCACCGGACCACTCCTCTCTCCTCGAGCGCGACGCGGAGCGCGCGCAGGGCGTAGTAGCTGCGGGACTTCACCGTCCCGGGCGGCACCCCGAGCGAGGCGGCCGCCTCGGCGATCGTGAGTCCGCGGTAGTAGAGCGCGTCGACGACGCCGCGGTGCTCGGGGCTGAGGTGGGCGAGCGCGTCCCCGACGAGCCAGCGCTGCAGCATCTCGTCGACCTGGTCGACCTGGTCGGTGGCCGGCGACTGCTCCGGCCGCTCGTCGACGGCCACGAGCCGCGGGCGGCTGCGCCCGGCGCGCCACTGGTCGGTGAGCACGTTGCGGGCGACGGTCATCAGCCAGGCGCGCGGGTTGCCGTGGTCGACGTCGATGCGGTCGATCCGCCGCCAGGCGCGCAGCAGCGTCTCCTGGACGACGTCCTCGGCCTGGCCCTGGCTGTCGGTGTACTGCCGGACGAACGCCAGCAGCGCGCCGGCGTGCTGCTCGTACAGCGCCGTCCGGGCCGGTCCTGCGGACGCTGTCGAACGGGACGAACGACCGCGGCACCAGCCTGGCCTACGAGCGGACCTTCAAGCTGCTCGACAACGGCGACGCGATCGCCTCGCTCGGGGACCTGGACCGGTACGCGATCGTCGTCCACGGCGTCGACGTCGACGGTGACGGCCGGGCGACCAACCCCGACGCCGAGGGCGACGGCGCCGACCCGGACGACAACGAGGTCTCGATGCCGGCGCTGTGTGGGGTGATCAGCGCGGACTGAGGCCGACCGGGGAGTTGGGTGGGTGAGCGTGACGCATACGTCACGCTCACCCGCCCGACTCGCTTCTCGGCACCGCCAGCCGCGTCGCCGTCGCCCGGCCCCGCAGCGTGGTCTCCCCGTGCTCGACCCACGCCTCCGCCTCGACCGCACCCCGCGAGCCCGACGAGCGGGCCTCCTCGACGGAGTCCCACATCGCCAGCACGCAGCCGGGGACGTCCTTGGCGAGGTCGGTGAGGCGGGCGGCGGAGTTCACGGCGTCGCCGATGACGGTGTACTCGAACCGCTGCTCGTGACCCACGTTGCCCGCCACCACCTGGCCGGTGGCGATGCCGATGCCGGCGCCGACCTCGGGCACCTCCGCGGCGAGCCGGGCGGCCATCGCGCGGGCGGCGGAGAGGGCGGAGGCGGCGTGGTCGGCGAGCTCGACGGGCGCGCCGAAGATCGCCAGCACCGCGTCGCCGATGAACTTGTTGACCAGACCGTGGTGTCGGTCGACCTCGTCGACGACGACGCCGAAGAACCGGTTGAGCACGGCGACGACCTGGGCCGGCCCGTGTTCTGTGGCGTACGTCGTCGAGCCGACCAGGTCGACGAAGAGCACCGAGCACACGCGGGTCTCGCCGCCGAGCTCGATCTCGCCGGCGCCCAGCGCGGCGGCGGCCGCGGCCACCTCCTGGCCGACGTGGCGGCCGAAGAGGTCGCGGATCTGCTCGCGCTCCTGCAGCCCGTCGACCATCGCGTTGAAGCCGCTCTGCAACTGGCCGAGCTCGGTGCCGTCGTAGACGACGACGTCGGCGTCGAGGTCGCCGTTCTCGACCTCCCGCATCGCATCGCGCACGGAGAGGATCGGGGCGACGACGGCGCGGGCGTTGAGGTCGGTGAGCAGGAAGCCGAAGACCAGCACGATCCCGCAGACGATGATCGTGACGACGGCCAGCTGCTGGAGGGTCGCGTCGCCGCCGGCGGGGGTGAGCGCGAGGATCGCGGTGATCAGCAGGCCCACGATCGGCGCGCCGGTGCCGAGGATCCAGAAGATCGCCATCCGCGGCCCCACGCCGACGCCGCGCACCCGCCCGGTCACCCGGACGTCGGACAGCGCGCGCGCCGCGATCGGGCGCAGGGAGAACTCGGTGAGCAGGTAGGAGATGCCGGCCACCACCACGGCTCCGATGCCGACGGTGAGGCCGGTGCCGAGGGCGCGTGAGGGCTGGAAGGCCACCGTCAGCATCGTGAACAGGATCGTGGCGGCGGTCCAGATGACCAGCTGCATCACGGTCAGCGAGATCGGCACCCGCAGCGCCCGTGCCCGCTGGCTGCGGTCCGGGTCGACCTCGGGCTGCGTCGCCCACCGCAGTGCGCGCAGCGACGTCGCCGTACCCCACAGGGTGCCGATCACGGCGGAGGAGACCACGTAGGTGGGGATCGCGATCGCCATGCCCACGACCATCTCGCGGTTCGGGGAGGGCGACGGGATGGCCCACATGTTCACGACGAACACGACGAGCGCGCCGATCAGGTTGGTCGTCACCAGCAGTGCCGTCAGCAGTACCTGGATCCGGATCCGGAGCCGGCGCGGCGGCTGGTCGCGCGGCCCGAGCAGCCGGGAGCCGAAGGGGCTCCGGCGTGAGGAGGCGGACCCGCGCGGCATGGGCCCAGCGTAGTGACTGACGCGCTTGCGCAGACCTGATTGGATCGGGGCATGACATCCCCCGCGGTCGCGTTCACGGCCGCCGAGATCACCGACGCCTACGCCGCGTTCCACGAGCGGGTGGCCGGATTCGTCGCGAGCGGCGACTGGACGGGCTACGCCGACCTGTTCACGCCGGACGCGGTCTACGTCGAGCACGCGATGGGCACGTTCACCGGCCGCAACGAGATCCGCGCATGGGCGGTGCGCACCATGACGTCGTACCCCGGCCGCGTGATGACCGGCTTCCCCATCAGCTGGCAGGTGGTCGACGCCGACCAGGGGCGCCTCGTGTGCGAGGTGCTCAACCCGATGCCGGACCCCGGCGACGGGACGATGCTCGTCGAGCCCAACATCACGATCATGACGTACGCCGGCGACGGGCTCTTCTCCTGCGAGGAGGACGTCTACAACCCGCTCCGATTCCACGCCATGGCGCAGCGGTGGGCGCGGATAGCGGCCGAGCACGGCAACGCCGACGAGGACGTGCTGGCCTGGCTGGACCGGTTCGGGGGCGGGCGGTGACCGGCGCCGCCAAGCGGGTCCTGTTGGAGGTCCTCGGCTGGACGCTGCTGCTCGCGGGCGTCGCCGCGATGGTGCTGCCGGGGCCCGGCCTGCTGCTGATGGCGGCGGGGCTCGCGGTCCTCTCGCAGCAGTACACCTGGGCAGAGCAGCTGCTCGACCCCGTCCTGCTGCGTGCGCTGCGGGCGGCGGCCGAGGGCGTGGAGACCTGGCCGCGGATCATCATGTCGATCCTCGGTGCGCTCGGACTGGCCGCGTTCGGCGCGCTGTGGATCGTCAAGCCCGACGTCCCGTCATGGTGGCCGATCGACGACAAGTGGTGGCTCTTCGGCGGTCCCTGGACCGGCGTCACGCTCGTCGTCTCGGCGCTGATCGCGCTCGGGCTGCTCGTCTACTCCTACCGCCGCTTCCACGGCAAGCCCGAGGCCCGCGAGGCGCTGGAGCGCCAGATCGCCGAGGCCGGCGAGGACGCGCAGGAGCAGCGCGAGCGGATGCGGCAGCGGATGGAGGAGATGCGGCACCGCGACGAGGGGGACCGGTGACCGCGCGCTTCGAGCACCCCGACCCCGCCGACGGCCGGTCGATGATGGAGCGGATGCTCGCCGGCGAGTGGTACGTCGCCGACGACCCCGAGATCGCCGAGGCGCACCGCCGGGCGGTCGACCTGACCACCGCCTACAACGCGACGACCGCCCGCGACGGCGGACGCCGCCGCGCCCTCCTCGAGGAGCTCCTGGGTGCCCTCGGCGAGGACACCGAGATCCGGCCGCCGCTGCACGTGGACTACGGCTCGCAGGTCCACGTCGGGGCGCGGACGTTCGTGAACTTCGGCCTCGTCGCCCTCGACGTCGTCGACGTGGTGATCGGTGACGACGTGCAGATCGGCCCCGACGTCCAGCTGCTCACGCCGATCCACCCGCTCGAGGCCGGGCCGCGCCGCGACAAGTGGGAGGCGGCGCAGCCGATCGCCATCGGCGACAACGTGTGGCTCGGGGGCGGCGTCATCGTCTGCCCCGGCGTGACCATCGGCGCGAACACCGTGGTCGGCGCGGGGTCCGTGGTCACGAGGGACCTGCCCGCCGGCGTGCTCGCGCTCGGCAACCCGGCCCGGGTGGTCCGCGACCTCGACTGACCTGACCGGCTCCCGACCTGATCGGTCGGCCCCCACCACTAACCTCGGGTCCGACATGGCCCTCCACCTGCACCGCGCCCCGCGCACCGACATCCTCGCCGACCAGCTCGGCGAGCTCCTCGCGACGCCGCTGGGCGACCCGTTCGCGAGCGAGGTGGTCGTGGTGCCGGCCAAGGGCGTCGAGCGCTGGCTCACCCAGCGCCTGTCGCACCGGCTCGGCGCCGCGGCCGGGAGCGGCGACGGCGTGTGCGCGGGCGTCGACTTCCTCCAGCCCGCCTCGCTGGTCGGGCTGCTGCTCGGCCGGCCGGCGGACGACCCGTGGCACCCCGACCGCCTGGTGTGGCCGGTCCTCGCGACCATCGACGCCAGCCTCGGCGAGCCCTGGTGCGCGACCCTGGCGACGCACCTGGGGCACGGGCTCGACGGCGAGGAGGGCGAGCAGCGCCGCAGCCGGCGGTGGTCGGTCGCGCGTCGGCTGGCGGGCCTCTTCTCGTCGTACGCCGTCCAGCGGCCAGCGCTCGTCGCCGACTGGCGCGAGGGGCGGGACACCGACGGCGCCGGCGGGGCGCTGGCCGACGACCTGCGCTGGGAGGCGGAGCTGTGGCGCCGCGTGCTCGCGCGGATGGCCGAGGCCGGCCACCCGGAGCCGCCGGACGTGCGGCACGACCGGGTCTGCGCTGCGTTGCGGGCGGGCGAGCTCGACGGGCTGGAGCTGCCGGACCGGCTCTCCCTCTTCGGCCACACCAGGCTGCCGCAGACCGAGGTCGACCTGCTCGTCGCGCTCGGCGTCCACCGCGACGTGCACCTGTGGCTCGCCCAGCCCTCGGCCGCGCTGTGGGACGCGGTCGTCGCTGCGGGCGCGGCCGTGGAGCCGCGGTCGGCCTCCACCTCCTCCGACCTCGCCCGGCACCCGCTGCTCGCCTCGCTCGGCCGCGACTCCCGCGAGCTCGCGACCGTCCTCGGCGAGCGGATCCGCGCCGGGGAGGCGACCGACGTCGGCGCCGCTCCCGACCCCGCGACCCGCGACGACCTGCTCGGCTGGCTGCAGGCGGACCTGCGCGCCAACGCCGCGCCGGACGCCGAGGCGCGTGCCGCGCGGGAGCTGGCCGCGGACGACCGCAGCCTGCAGGTGCACGCCTGCCACGGGGCCGCGCGGCAGGTCGACGTGCTGCGCGAGGTGCTCGTCGGGCTGCTCGAGGACGACCCGACCCTGGAGCCGCGCGACATCGTCGTGATGTGCCCCGACATCGAGACCTACGCTCCGCTGATCTCCGCCGGCTTCGGGCTCGGCGAGCTGATCGGCGAGGCGCCGGGCGCTGCTGGTGACCTGCATCCGGCGCACCGGCTGCGGGTCCGTCTGGCCGACCGGGCCACGAGCAGCACCAACCCGCTGCTCGCCGTCGCCGTCGCGCTCGTCGAGCTCGCCGGGGGGCGCGCGACCGCGTCGGAGGTGATCGACCTGCTGTCGCGGGCGGTGTGCCGGCGCCGGTTCGGGTTCAGCGACGACGACCTCGCCCGGATCACCCACTGGGTCGCGGAGTCCGGTGTGCGGTGGGGGATCGACGGCACCCAGCGGGCGTCCTACGCGATGGACGGCTTCCCGCACAACACCTGGCGGGCGGGGCTCGACCGGCTGCTGCTCGGCGTGGCGATGAGCGGCGACGACCACCGCCACCTCGGTCGCGGCCTCCCGGTCGACGACATCGCGAGCGGCGAGATCGAGCTCGTCGGCCGGCTCGGCGAGGCCGTTGCGCGGCTCGGCTCCTGCCTCGACGCGCTCACGGAGGCCCAGGCCGCCGACCAGTGGTTCGAGGCGATCGCGGCCGGCGTCCGCGACCTGTGCGAGGTCGACGCCGACGACGCCTGGCAGCTGCCGCAGCTGGAGCGCGAGCTCGCCCGCGTGCGGGCCAGCGCCGAGGCGACCGGGCCCGACCTGCCGCTGCGCCTCGCCGACGTCCGCGCCCTGCTGCAGGCACGGCTGTCCGGACGACCCACCCGCGCGAACTTCCGCACCGGCACCCTGACGGTCTGCACGATGGTCCCGATGCGCTCGGTGCCGCACCGGGTGGTGTGCCTGGTCGGCCTCGACGACGGCGTCTTCCCGCGCCACGCGGGGACCGACGGCGACGACGCCCTCGCCCGCGGCCCGCTCGTCGGGGAGCGCGACCTGCGCGGCGAGGACCGGCAGCTGTTGCTCGACGCGATCCTGGCGGCCGGCGAGCGGCTCGTGATCACCTACACCGGCGCGACCGAGCACACCGGCCAGGAGCGGCCGCCCGCCGTACCCCTCGGCGAGCTGCTCGACGCGCTCGACCGCACGGCGGCCGAGCCGGTGCGGCCCGCGGTCGTCGTACGACACCCGTTGCAGTCGCACGACACCCGCAACCACCAGCCCGGCGAGCTCGTCGGGTCGGGACCGTTCAGCTTCGACCGGGCCTCGCTCGACGGCGCCCGGGCATCGGTGCGCGAGCGGCAGCCGGCGCCCGGCTTCCTCGACGCCCCGCTCCCGGCCGCCCCGGCGGGGGACGTGACGCTCGCCGACCTGCGCCAGCTCGTGCACCATCCCGCCCGGACCTTCCTGCGGCGGCGCCTCGACGTGGCGACGCCCTTCGAGCCCGACCAGGTCGCCGACGCGATCCCGGTCGCGCTCAACGGCCTCGAGGTCTGGCAGATCGGCGACCGGCTGCTGCGCGAGGTGCTCGCCTCCGACGACCCCGGCGCCACCGCGCAGGCGGTGATGACGGCCGAGCAGTTGCGCGGCACGCTGCCGCCCTACGACCTCGGCCGGGGCGAGCTGACCAAGGTCGTCCAGGAGTGCCAGGAGCTGTTCGCGCGCAGCGCGCAGGTCCGTTCCGGTGCGCCCCGCACGATCGACGTCGACGTCGACCTCGGTGGCGGCCGGCGGCTCACCGGGACGGTGCCGCGCGTCCACGGCAACCAGGTGGTGTCGTTGTCGTACTCCCGCCTCAAGCCCAAGCAGCGGCTGACCTCGTGGCTCGACGTCGTCGCCCTCAGCGCCGCCTTCCCCGACGAGAGCTGGACCGGCCACGCGATCGCGCGGTCCAAGGCCGGCCCGCAGCGCGCGCTCGTCGGCCCGCTCGACCACCGTGCGGTGGAGTGGCTGCGCGCCCTCGTCGAGCTGTACGACGACGGCCTGGCCCGGCCGCTGCCCATGCCCCTCGACACCGCGCATGCGTGGGCGGACGCCCACGCGAAGCAGTTGCACGGCATGGACGTCGACCCCGCCGAGGCCGCGGCGCGGGCCTGGACGACCGACCCCTTCAACGACTGGGGGATCAAGGGCGAGGACGACGACGCCGCCCACCGCCGGGTCTGGGGGATCGACGCGAAGGTCGACGTGCTGCTCGCCGCCGGACTGCCCGACGTCGCGTGGCGGCTGTGGGAGCCGCTGCTCACCGGCGCCGAGAGGGTGGCGATGCTGTGAGCACCCCGATGACCCCCTTCGACATCCGCGGCCCGCTGCCCACCGGCACCACCCTGCTCGAGGCGAGCGCCGGCACCGGCAAGACGTGGACGATCGGCGCCCTCGTGACCCGCTACGTCGCGGAGGAGGGGGTGCCGCTGGAGCAGCTGCTCGTGGTGACCTTCGGCCGGGCCGCCAGCCAGGAGCTCCGCGAGCAGGTCCGCCGCCAGCTCGTCGAGGCCGAGCGGGCGCTCGCGCCGGAGCCGGCCGGGACGGGCGACGACGTCGAGCGGACCGAGCTGATCGAGCTCCTCCTCGACTGCCCCGACGACGAGCGCCGGCTGCGCCACCGCCGCGTCGTGCAGGCGCTCGCGGACTTCGACGCCGCCACCATCGCCACCATCCACCAGTTCTGCTCGCTGGTGCTCGACTCGCTCGGCGTCGCCGGCGACACCGACGCCCGTGCCCGGCTGGTCGAGGACCTCGACGACATGCTGGTCGAGGTGGTCGACGACCTCTACCTGCGCGCCTTCGCGCAGTCCTCCGAGGGAGCGGGGCCGGCGTTCTCGCACGCCGAGGCGCTCGCGATCGCGCGCGACGCGGTCGGCGACCCGCAGGCCCGGCTGGAGCCCGTGGGCCTCGGGCGCGACGTACCGGCCGGCCGCAAGGTCGCCTTCGCCGAGGCGGTCCGCACCGAGATGGACCGCCGCAAGCGCCGCCTCGGCGTGCTGTCGTACGACGACCTGCTCAGCCAGCTCGCCGACGCGCTCGGACCGGAGGACTCCCCGGCCCGCTCGCGGATGCGCGCCCGGTGGCGGATCGTGCTGGTCGACGAGTTCCAGGACACCGACCCGGTGCAGTGGCAGGTCTTCGACCGCGCGTTCACCGGCCACTCGACGATGGTGCTGATCGGGGACCCGAAGCAGGCGATCTATGCCTTCCGCGGGGGCGACGTGACGACGTACCTCACCGCCGCCGGCACCGCCACCACCCAGCAGACCCTCGGCGTCAACCGGCGCAGCGACGCCGGCCTGCTCGACGGGTTCCAGCGACTCCTCGCCGGCGCCGAGCTCGGCGACGAGCGGATCGTCGTGCACGACGTCACCGCCCACCACCAGGAGTCGCGGCTGGCCGGAGCGCCGCGTCCGGCTCCGTTCCGCATCCGCGTGGTGCGCCGCGAGACCTTCGGCAGGCGCGGCTCGACGACGCTGCCGGTCGGCAAGGTCCGTCCGTTCATCGCCGACGACCTCGCGCACGACATCCGCGCGCTGGTGGGCAGTGGCGCCACCTTCGAGGGGCGCGAGCTGCGGCCCAGCGACGTCGCGGTGATCTGCTACCGCCACGCCGACCTCTCGGCCGCGCGGACAGCGCTGCAGGCCGTGGGCGTCCCGGCTGTCATCGCGGGCGGCGGCAGCGTCTTCGCGACACCGGCGGCGGGGGAGTGGCTCTCGCTGCTGGAGGCGCTCGAGCAGCCGCACCGCACCGCGCGGGTGCGGGCGGCGGCGCTCACCTGCTTCCTCGGGTACGACGCCCGCACGCTCGACCTCGGCGGCGACGAGCTGAGCGACGAGCTCGGCGACCGGCTGCGGTCCTGGTCGGAGGCGCTGGTGCGGCGAGGGGTCGCGGCGGTGCTGGAGGCCGCGGTCTCGGGCGGCATGCCGGAGCGGATGCTCGGCCGGATCGGCGGCGAGCGGACCCTGACCGACGTGCGCCACATCGGCGAGGTGCTGCACGAGGTCGCGCAGCGCGAGCAGATGGGTGCGGTCGCGCTGCTGGCGTGGTTGCGGCTGCAGGTGCTCGAGGCCCGCGACGGCCGCGGTGCGGAGCGGACCCGGCGCCTCGACTCCGACGCCGCGGCGGTCCAGCTCGTCACGATCCACGCGAGCAAGGGCCTGCAGTACCCCGTCGTCTACCTCCCCGCCCTCGCCGACCGCCACGTCGGCAAGCCGAAGCGGCCGCTCTTCCACGACGCCGACGGGCAGCGCTGCATCGACGTCGGCGGCGCGGGCCCGGACTGGGGCGACCACTGCCGGCGCTGGGCCGACGAGGAGGCCGGCGAGTGGCTGCGGCTGCTCTACGTCGCGCTCACCCGCGCGCAGAGCCAGGTGGTCGCCTGGTGGGCGCCGACCCGCAACGCGGAGGCCTCGCCGCTGCACCGGCTGCTCATGCGTCGTACGGCGGGCGACGGCAGCCTGCTCGCCGAGGTCCCCGTCGCGCCGCCGGTCCCCGACGAGGACACCGTCACGGCGCTGTTCGCCGCGTGGCGGGACCGGGGCGGACCGTCGCCGGAGATGGCGCTGCCGGCCACCGATGCGGCCGCGCTGCCCGCCCGCGAGCAGGTCGAGCTCGACGCCCGCGCCTTCACGCGCACGGTCGACGTCGAGTGGCGGCGCACGTCCTACTCCGCGCTCAGCAAGGTCGAGGTCGCGCAGGCCGCGACCCTGCCCGGCGTCGGCAGCGAGCCGGAGGTGACGGCCAAGGACGACGAGGACCTCCCGGTGGGCGAGCTCGCGGTCGGCGCCGCCGACGGGACGGGTGACGCGACCGGCCCGGGCGCCGACGTACCGTCCCCGATGGCGAGCCTCCCCGTCGGCGCGACCTTCGGCTCCCTGGTGCACGCGGTGCTGGAGCACGCCGACCCCGGCGCCGCCGACCTGCGCACCGAGCTGCTGGGGCACATCGACGACCAGCTCACCTGGTGGCCCGTCGAGCTCGACCGGGAGGAGCTCGCCGACGCCCTCGTCGCGGTCCTCGACTCCCCCCTCGGGCCGCTGATGGACGACGCCACGCTGCGCGGGATCGGCGTGCGCGACCGGCTCTGCGAGCTCGACTTCGAGCTGCCCCTCGCCGGCGGCGACGCCGCGGCCGCCCGCGACACCACCGTGCTGCTCGGTGACGTCGCGACCCTGCTCCGCCGGCACCTGCCCGACGGCGACCCGGTGCGTGCCTACGCCGACGCGCTCGACGACCCGCTGCTGGGCGGACAGGTGCTGCGCGGCTACCTGACCGGGTCGGTCGACGTCGTGCTGCGGCTGCGTGGCGGGGACGGCGGGAACGGCGGGAACGGCGACGCCCGCTACGTCATCGTCGACTACAAGACCAACTGGCTCGGTCCGCGCGACGAGCCGCTGACCGCGGCGTCCTACCGGCCGGCGGCGCTCGACGAGGCGATGGGCCACTCCGACTACCCGCTGCAGGCGCTGCTGTACGCCGTGGTGCTGCACCGCTTCCTGCGGTGGCGGCAGCCCGGCTACGACCCCGAGCGGCACTTCGGCGGCGTGGCCTACCTCTACCTGCGCGGCATGTGCGGCCCCGACACCCCGCTCGTCGACGGCTCGCCCTGCGGCGTGTTCACCTGGCGCCCGCCGGCCGCGCTCGTCGCCGACCTGTCCGACCTCCTCGACGGGCGGCGCCCATGACCGACCTCTTCGTCCCCACCTCCCCGCACGACCCGCGCATCGCCCGCGGGGCCACCGGCCTGCTCGCCGCGTTCAACCACGCCGGGCTGGTCGACGCCGCCGACGTCCGGGTCGCCGAGCGGGTCGGCGCCCTCGGCGGCGAGTCCGACGACCGGGTGCTGCTCGCCGTCGCGCTCGCCGTCCGTTCGGTGCGCGGCGGGTCCGTCGGGCTCGACCTCGACGCGCTCCCGGACCTCGCCGCGAGCCTCGACGCAGAGGACGTCGCGCCTGCCTGGCCGGACCCGGCCGCGTGGTCGGCCGCGATCGCGGCGTCGCCGCTGACCAGCGCCGGCGTGGTCCACCACGAGCTCGGCCTGGTCTACCTCGACCGCTACCACCGGCTGGAGTGCCAGGTGGCCGACGACCTCGCCGCCCGTACGACGCCCGGCCCGCCGGCCGTCGACGAGGGCGTGCTCGCCGCGACCCTGCAGCGGGTGCGCGGCGAGCACCTCAGCGACGAGCAGGCGGCCGCGGTCGAGCACGCCGTCCGGCACCGGACCACCGTGCTCACCGGCGGCCCGGGAACCGGCAAGACCACGACCGTCGCACGGATCGTGCTCGCCCTGGCCGACCAGTTCGCCACCGACCACGACCGCCGGATGTCGGTCGCGCTCGCGGCGCCGACCGGCAAGGCGGCGACCCGGCTGAAGGAGGCGGTCGCCGGTGAGCTCGGCGACCTGCAGGCGCTGGGCGACGGGGCCGGCCAGGTCGCCGTACCCGAGTCGATGACGCTGCATCGCCTCCTCGGCTGGCGCCCCGACAACACCACCCGGTTCCGCCACGACCGCGGCAACCGGCTCAAGCACGACCTGATCGTCGTCGACGAGGCGTCGATGGTCGACCTCACGATGATGGCGCGGCTGCTCGAGGCGGTCCGTCCCGAGACCCGGCTGGTGCTGGTCGGCGACCCGCGCCAGCTCACCTCGGTCGGTGCGGGGGCGGTGCTGTCCGACCTCGTCGCCGGGTTCGCCGGCCACGCCGACCCGCCGGTGGTCGCGCTGACCGAGAACCACCGCTCCACCCCGGAGATCAAGGCGCTCGCCGCCGCCCTGCGCGACGACGGCCCCGACGCCGCGGAGCGGGTGCTCGCGGCCCTGCGGGCCGGTACCGGCGAGGTCCGCTACGTCGAGACCGACGACCCGGTCGAGGCGCTCCGAGCGACCTGCACGGAGGCGGCGCTGCGGGTGCGGACCGCGGCCGTCGACGCCGGTCCCGACGCGGCGATCGAGGCGCTCGAGCAGTTCCGCCTGCTCTGCGCCCACCGGGAGGGGCCGTTCGGCGTGCGCGCCTGGAACCGGCACACCGAGGAGTGGCTCGCCGCCGCCCTCGGCACGCCGCTCGGCACCCCCGGCAACCACGCCTGGTACGCCGGCCGGCCGCTCCTGGTCACCACCAACGACTACGCCCTCGACATCTACAACGGCGAGACCGGTGTCGTCGTCCCCGACGCTGCCGGCCGTCCCCGGGCGTGGATCGCCGGCGCGGGCGACCCGCGCCCGTTCGCGCCCGCACGCCTCGGCGCCGTCGAGACCATGCACGCGATGACGATCCACAAGAGCCAGGGCAGCCAGGCCCGGGAGGTCGCGGTGCTGCTGCCCGACGCCGACTCCCGGCTCCTCACCCGCGAGCTGTTCTACACCGCCGTCACCCGGGCGGAGGAGCGCCTCGTCGTGGTCGGCTCCGCGGCCGCCGTACGCGCTGCCGTGGAGACGACCGCCCAGCGCGCCACCGGCCTCCGCCAGCGCCTCGCCGACGGGTGAGGTCCGGGGGCGCGGGCGCGGGTCGAGCCCAACCCGTGGGCCCGCAATGTTCACGAAACCCTCTCGGGTTAGTGTCGAGACCGTGCCGTTCCTGCTGCGTGTCCTGCTGCCCGACGTCCCCGGTTCGCTGGGTCGCGTCGCGACGGCGATCGGTATGGCCGGCGGCGACATCGAGGCGATCGAGATCGTCGAGAAGCGCGACGACGGCACTGCCGTCGACGACGTGCTGCTCGAGGTGGCGCCCGGAACGATGCCCGACTCCGTCGTCTCCGCGTGCAGCGGTCTCGAGGGGGTCGAGGTGCTGTGGATCAGCCGGTATCCCGCCGGCGGCAACCTGATGATGGACCTCGAGGCGGTCGAGGAGCTGACCGCCTCGCCCGACGAGGCTTTCGACAAGCTCGTCGACCTGCTGCCCGCGACGTTCCGCGTCGACTGGGGTGCGCGCGTGCACCGGGCGAAGGGCGTCGTCTACGGCACCAGCGCGGCGCCGGACGAGTTCGAGTTCGTCGAGATCGAGGGGCCGGTCAGGCTGGAGTCGCCCGACGACGAGGTCACCCTCTTCGCGGCCGCCCGCCTCGACGGCAACGAGATCGTGGTCGTCGGCCGCCGCGGCGGCCCCGACTACGCCGACTCCGAGATCGCCCGGCTCGGCCACCTCTGCGGCCTCGCCGTGACGATCGCCAACAGCTGATCCCCGACCGGCCTCAGGCGACCGGCTCGAGCACGAAGACCGGGATCTCGCGGTCCGTCTTCTCCTGGTACGACGCATAGGTCGGCCACGTCGCGACGGCGTGCGCCCACCACTTGCTCCGCTCGTCGCCCTCGACCCGCCGCGCGCGGTACGGCTTCGGCTCCGGCCCGTCCTGGAGCTCGACCAGCGGGTGGGCCACGAAGTTGGCGTACCAGCTCGGGTTCTCCGGAGCCCCGCCCTTGGACGCGATCGCGACGTACGTGCCGTCCTTCTCGACCCGCATCACCGGGTTCTTGCGGAGCTTGCCCGACCTCGCACCGACCGAGGTGATCACCACGATCGGGTCGTCGGAGCCGCGCAGCGTGTTCGCCTCACGGCCCCCGGACGCCTCGTACTGCTCGACCTGCTCGCGGACCCAGTCCCACTGGCTCGGCTCGTACTCGCCCTGAAGTGTCATGACTTCCACAAGACCACGCCGTCGGCCGGTATTCCAGAGCCACTACCGTTCGCACCATGAGTGCGATCGAAGGCGTGAGCGAGACGTTCGACGCGAGCCAATGGGACGTCGTCCCCGGCTTCGAGGACCTGACCGACCTGACCTACCACCGCGCGAGGGCGCACGGCACGGTCCGGATCGCCTTCGACCGGCCCGACGTGCTCAACGCGTTCCGGCCCCACACGGTCGACGAGCTGCTGCGCACCCTCGAGCACGCCCGCCAGTCCGCCGACGTCGGCTGCGTGCTGCTGACCGGCAACGGCCCGAGCGCCAAGAACGGCAAGTGGTCGTTCTGCACCGGCGGCGACCAGCGCATCCGCGGCCGCGCGGGCTACCAGTACGAGGACAAGCAGATCGGTGCGGACGACACCGGCGCCGAGGAGCCGAGCGTCATCGACAAGGCCAGGCTCGCCCGGCTGCACATCCTCGAGTGCCAGCGCCTGATCCGCTTCATGCCGAAGGTCGTCATCTGCGTCGTCCCCGGCTGGGCGGCCGGCGGCGGGCACAGCCTCTTCGTCACCTGCGACCTCGCCCTCGCCTCCCGCGAGCACGCGCGCTTCAAGCAGACCGACGCCGACGTGGGCTCGTTCGACGGTGGCTACGGGTCGGCGTACCTCGCCCGCCAGGTGGGCCAGAAGTTCGCCCGGGAGATCTTCTTCCTCGGCCAGGAGTACGACGCCGAGGACGCCGTCCGGATGGGCGCCGCCAACCGCGCCGTCCCCCACGCCGAGCTGGAGGCCACGGCGCTGGAGTGGGGCCGGCTCATCAACGGCAAGAGCCCGACCGCGCAGCGGATGCTGAAGTACTCCTTCAACCTGCTCGACGACGGCCTCGTCGGCCAGCAGCTCTTCGCCGGCGAGACCACCCGGCTGGCGTACATGACCGACGAGGCGCAGGAGGGGCGGGACCAGTTCCTCGAGAAGCGCGAGCCGGACTGGTCGCCGTACCCCTGGTACTACTGATCGGACGCGTTTGCGCAGGTCAGGGGCCTGTCAGGGGCTCGTGCGTGGCAGATGCGTGGCAAGAATCTCCGCGGAGCTCGAGTCTGCGCATCCCGGTTCGAGCCGAGGGTGGCGCGCACTCGTTCTGCTGATTCAACGAATGCGGCGTCGCGAGGGACGGCGAGACCGAAGGTTTCTGCATCGAGTGCACGGTCACCTTCGACGACCTTGTCGTGCTTGATGCCGAGAAGCGCGAGATTCCAATCGAGACGTTTATCGCTGACGGCGTTCGCCAATGGGATGCCCTCGCCCTCTACGCACATGATGAGCGCCTCAATGTGGAGGCTCAGAGGGAATCGCAGAACCGCGCCCCGAAATGGAGGAAGTGGGCGGAGGGAGCCGAATCGGCCATGGGCCCGATCTGAATCTGTGTCACAACACTACCGTTTTCGGTATAGTTGTGACATGGCCACCGAGGCGAAGTACCGGGACATCGTGCGCGAGATCGCGCTCGATCAGCACGGCTACGTCACCACCAAGCAGGCGGCCGCGGCAGGAGTCCCGGCCGTTGAGCTACCCAAGCTTGCCGCCCGGGGCGGTCTGGAGAACGTCGCCTACGGCATCTATCGGATGCCGGATGCGCCTGCCAGTGCGTTCGACCAGTTCGCCGAGGCGCTTCTACGTGCCGGTGAGGGGTCGTACCTCCACGGAGACTCGGTGCTGGCCTTGTTCGGGCTCGCCGACGTGAACCCTCGACGGGTCAGGGTCGCGGTCCGGAAGCGAACTCGGCCGAAGTTGCCGCCGTTCATCGAGTTGACGCTGGTCAAAGGTGATGTCGTCACGACGCAGTACGAAGGCCTGGAGTCGCAACGCGTTGCGGACGCGATCCTCGAATGCCGCGGGCGCATCGAGCGGAGCCGGTTGATGGAGGCTGCCGAGGAAGCGCGAAAGGAGGGCCTGGTGACCACAAAGGAGTGGCAGCGGGTCAGGAAGGAACTCCGGTCTTGAGCTACACCGATGTGCCGAACAGTGTCCGGTCGTTGGAGCAGCGGATCCGCAACCTCGAGGGCAGCGACGAACTCGCCATTCGGCGACGCGTCGGCATGGCGCTTGTCGTGGTCGGCCAGATGCTTCCCGAGGGAGCCATCAAGGGCGGAAGCGCGATGGCGCTTCGTTACGGTCGCGGCACTCGGTTCACCCAGGACCTCGATGCTGCCCGCGTGCAGCCGCTGGCTCGGTTCCGCAGCGACTTCGAGGACTCCCTGGCTGTCGGGTGGGCGGGTTTCACCGGCAGGCTGATCGAGAAGGCTGCACCCCGGCCCACCGACGTGCCGACGGCGTACGTCATGCAGCCGTTCGACGTGAAGCTCGACTACCGCGGCCGACCTTGGTGCACCGTGAAGTTCGAGCTTGGCCACAACGAGATCGGTGATGCGGAGGAGCCGGAGCGCCAGCTCGCCGACGGCTTGGCGCAGCTCTTCACCGAGGTGGGTCTCGAGGCGCCGAAGCCGGTGCCGGTGATGCGGGTCGATCACCAGATCGCCCAGAAGCTGCATGCGGTCTCGGAGCCGGGCAGCGAGCGAGTGCGCGATCTCGTCGACCTCCAGTTGCTCGACAAGGGAGAGGACCTGGACCTCGCTCAGGTCAACGCGACCTGCGTCCGGCTCTTCGAGTACCGGTGTCAACATGCCTGGCCGCCGACTATCGAGACTGGTGCCGGTTGGGACACGCTGTACGAGGCCGCAGTCGAGGACATCGACGTCCTGCCCGACGCCGAGGTTGCCGTTGTGTGGGTCAACGAGTTGGTCCAGCGAATCGTCGGCGGCGCATGAAGGACAACCGGGCGCCCCGTAACGTCACAGAACTGTCGGACCCAACAATTACGTTGCTCTCGTGACCGTCCCGAAGCCGAATCAGCACGCTGGACCGATGGCTGGCCACGTTCGGAAGGGACGCGTCTACAGCTCCCCGCTCGCGGCAACCGGTGCGCTACAGGTTCACGACTGGTTCAAGGACGATCTTCCTGATCTTTTGTGGCCGGCGCTCGTCCTCGCTGAGCAAGGAAACGCGAGTGTCCATCGCTTCGTTCGGTGGCAGAAGGCCGTTCAAGAGGGGCTCGCTGCTCACGGCGAATCCACCCTTGTCGCGGAGTCGTTGGACGGGCGCCTGACGCACCTCGCGGTTCTTGCCGGGAAGTTCTCGGACGCGGAGGAGCTCATCGTCGCCGAGGCAACCGGGACTGCTGCAGGGGTAGGTGACATCTGATCTGTGGTGCCGAGAGGTGCCGCTGGAAGGATGTGTGCTGTGCCCAAGCCGTACCCCAAGGAGTTCCGCGACGACGTCGTCCGGGTCGCGCGTAACCGTGAGCCCGGCG
>DATMHM010000006.1:0-24765 GCA_035554935.1 Nocardioides sp.
CCCACACTCGGGGCACAACCCGGGACAGTCGTCCTGGCACAAGGGCTGGAACGGTAGTGCGAGCACCACCGCGTCCCGCAGCAGGGGCTCCAGGTCGACCAGGTCGTCCTGCAGCATGCTGACCTCGTCGTCCTCCTCCGCCTCCGCGGAGTCCCGGATGTCGTCGTAGACGAACAGCTCCTGGAACGTCACCTCGAACTCGTCGCGGATCGGCTCCAGGCACCGTGCGCACTCGCCCTCCAGCGCGGCCGAGGCCGTCCCGGTGACGAGCACGCCTTCCATGACCGCCTCCAGGCGCAGGTCGAGCTCGACCGGCGCGCCCTCGGGGACGGAGAGGACTTCGATGCCCAGATCTGCTGGAGCCGGCACTGTCCGCGACACCTGACGCTGGGACCCCGGGCGGCGGCCGAGCTCGCGAGTATCGAGCACGAGCGGCGCTCTCGGGTCCAGGCCGTTCAGATGATCACTTCCAGGTCCGGGCACAACAGATCGGAGCAATGGTAGTGGGGCGGCTGTGACCGGGCCAAATCACTCACCTCACTCGCTCCTCGACGCGAGTCGTGCGCTCAGCCGCTCGTGCACCGCCGCCGGCACCAACGCCGAGATGTCGCCGCCCAGGGAGGCGACCTCCTTGACCAGGCTCGACGACACGTAGCCCAGGCTCGCGGTGGTGGGGACGAACACGGTCTCGACGCCGGTCAGGTGGGCGTTCATCTGCGCCATCGGCAGCTCGTACTCGTAGTCGTTGCCGCCCCGCAGCCCCTTGACGATCGCCTGCGCGTCGATCTCCTTGCAGAAGTCGACGATCAGGCCGGTGAAGCCCATCACGGTGACGTTCGGCAGGTCCGCGCACGCCTCGCGCAGCATCTCGAGGCGCTCCTCGGGGTCGAAGAGCCGCGACTTGGAGAAGTTGGTGCCGGTGGCGACGACGAGCTCGTCGAAGAGGGCCGAGGCCCGCCGGAAGATGTCGACGTGGCCGTTCGTGACCGGGTCGAAGGAGCCGGGGCACACCGCGCGCGTCATGGGGCGAGGCTATCGGTCGCCTCGGCGAGCCACAGCGTGGTCTCTCCGTAGCGCTTCTCCCGCCGCTTGCCCCGCAGCGGCTCCAGTCCGTGGGGCCACGACGGCTCGGGACTGCGGCGGGACCGCTCCACGACGACGAGGGCGCCGTCGGCCAGCCAGCCGTGCTCGACGAGCAGCGCGAGCTCCGTCGCGACGTCGTCGTCGCCTCGCGGGTAGGGCGGGTCGGCGAAGACGATGTCGTACGGCGTCCGGGCGGGCTCGGCGAGGAAGCCCGCCACGGACCGGGCGACCACCTCGGCGACGTCGCAGCCGACGCTGCGGGCGTTGGCGCGGACCAGGTCGGCGGTACGGCGGTCGGACTCCACGAGCGTGACGGCGGCCGCCCCGCGGGACCACGCCTCCAGCCCGATCGCGCCGGAGCCGGCGTACAGGTCGAGGAAGCGGAGGTCGTGCAGCGACCCCGCCCACGACTCGATCGCGGAGAACAGCGCCTCCCGGACCCGGTCGCTGGTCGGGCGGGTCAGGTCGCCCTTCGGCGTCTGCAGGCGGCGGCCGCCGGCGCGTCCGGCGATGATGCGGGTCACCCGGTCCTCCTCAGGACTTGTCGACGAACTCGGCCTGCTGGGAGCGCTCGAGCTCCAGCACGGCGTCGGCCAGGCCCGGCACGTGGGCGAGGTCGCCGTCCGCGTCCAGCAGGCCCTCGGCGGCGGCGCGGGCGGCGACGATCGTGTCCTCGTCGCGCAGCACCCGCAGGTTCTCGAGGCTGGAGCGGCGGCCGGCCTGCGAGGCGCCGAGCACGTCGCCCTCCCGCCGCATCTCGAGGTCGACCCGGCTGAGGGCGAAGCCGTCCGTCGTGGACGCGACGGCGTCGAGCCGCCCGCGGGCGGGCGACTCGCCGTCGGCGTGGGTGACCAGCAGGCACAGGCCCGGCAGGCCGCCGCGGCCGACCCGGCCGCGCAGCTGGTGCAGCTGGGAGACCCCGAAGCGGTCCGCGTCCAGGATCACCATCGCGGTGGCGTTCGCGACGTCGACGCCGACCTCGATCACGGTCGTCGAGACCAGGACGTCGATCTCCCCCGCGGCGAAGGCCCGCATGGTCGCGTCCTTCTCGTCCGCGGGCAGCCGGCCGTGGAGCCGGCCGATCCGGATCCCGTCGAGCGCGCCGGCAGCCAGCCGGCCGACGACCTCCTCGACCGCCGCCGCCGCTCCGGGTGTGGCGACCGCCGTACCGGCGGTGTCGTCCTCGTCGTCGAGGCGGTCCACCGCGTCGACCTGCCCGGCCTCGGCCTCGTCGCCGGAGATGCGCGGGCAGACGACGTAGACCTGGTGGCCCTTGCCGACCTCCTCGCGGACGCGCTCCCAGACCCGGGTGATCCACGCGGGCTGCTCGGCCAGCGGGACGACGTTGGTCTGGATCGCGGCGCGGCCGGCCGGGAGCTCCGTGAGCGTCGACGTCTCGAGGTCGCCGAACACGGTCATCGCGACCGTGCGCGGGATGGGCGTCGCCGTCATCACCAGCAGGTGGGGCGGGTTGGCGGCCTTGCTGGTCAGCGCCGCGCGCTGCTCCACGCCGAACCGGTGCTGCTCGTCGACGACCACCAGGCCCAGGTCGGCGAAGGAGACCTGGTCCTGGAGCAGGGCGTGGGTGCCGATCACGATGCCGGCCTCACCGCTGGCGATCCGCGACATCGGCGCCGTGCGCTGGGTCTTGCTCATCGAGCCGGTCAGCAGCTCGACGCGGGTCCCCTCCCCCGGGCCGAAGATCGTGCCGCCCATCGCGAGGTCGCCGAGCATGGTGACGATGGAGCGGTGGTGCTGCTGGGCGAGCACCTCGGTCGGGGCCAGGAGCGCGGCCTGGCCGCCCGAGTCCACCACGCGCAGCATCGCCCGGAGCGCCACGAGCGTCTTGCCGGAGCCGACCTCGCCCTGGAGCAGCCGGTTCATCGGGTGCGGCTGGGCGAGGTCGTCCTCGATGTGGCCGCCGACCTCGCGCTGCCCGGCGGTGAGCTCGAACGGCAGCCGGTCGTCGAACGCGCGGAGCAGCGCCCCGTCGCCGCCGGCGCGCACGGTCGCGCCCAGGGCCCGGACCGCGCGCCGGCGCCGACCGAGGACGAGCTGGGTCACCAGCGCCTCCTCGAAGCGGAACCGGTGGTGGGCCCGCGCGACCTGCTCGCGGTCCTCGGGCCGGTGGACCCACTCGTAGGCGCGCTCGATGTCGAGGACGTCGTACTCCTCGCGGAGCGGGGCGGGCAGCACCTCGACCACGCCCTCGACGACGGAGCGGGCGAACTTCACGGCCCGGGCGACGTCCCACGTCTGCACGCCCTTGGTGAGCGGATAGATCGGGTAGAGCGCACCGAACTCGAGGACCTCCTGGACCGCGGAGTCCTCGCCCTCGCCGTCGCCCATGCCGAAGATGCTCAGCTGCGGGTTGGTCAGCTGCCACTGGTCGCGGAACCGGTCCGCCTTGCCGAGGAACACACCGCGGTTGCCGACGGCGACCCGCCTGGCGTGCCAGTTCGCAGCGCCCTGGTGCTTGGCGAAGAAGGTCATCTTCAGCGCCGGGCCGCCGGTGCGCAGGACGGCCTCGACGCGGAAGGCCCGCCGTCCCGTACGGCGGTCGGTGTACTGGTGCTCCCGGCACTCGCTGATCTCGCCGACGACGCACAGCAGCTGGCCGATGCGCAGGTCCGAGACCCGGGTCAGCGAGCCGGTCTCCAGGTAGCGGCGCGGGAAGTGGTGCAGCAGGTCACCGACGGTCTGCAGGCCCAGGCCGTCGGTGAATCGCTTGCGCTGGGTCGGCGTCGCGGCGCCCAGGACCGCGGTGATGGGTGAGTCGAAGGTGATCGCCACCGGTGCTCTTCGCTCCTGATCTGCGGACGGGCCCGCTCGCGGGCTGCCGTGGGCTGCTCGTGGGCTGCTCGTGGGTCTACTCGACGGACATGAGGAGCGGGTAGCGCTCCTGCCCACCGTCGTACACCACGACGTCGACATGCGGGTGGAACTCCTCGACCCACGCCGTGGCACGGTCGGCCAGGTCGCCGCACTCGGCGCCGGCGACCAGCGTCACCAGCTCGCCACCGGCCGCGAGCAGCCGGTCGAGCACGATCAGCGCGACGTTGCCGAGGTCCTCTCCGACCACCGCGAAGTCGCCCGCGATCACGCCGAGCGCGTCACCGGGCTCGCACGGCCCGGCCATCGTCATCGCCTGCCGGGCGGCGATGGTGACGGCGCCATGACGCGCGTGCCGTGCGGTGGCTGTCATCTCGGTGACGTCGTGGTCGAAGGTGCGGCCAGGTTCGTGGACGGCGAGGGCCGCGAGGCCCTGCACCTGGGCGTGGGTCGGGATCACCGCGACGCGCAGCCCGCGGGCGCCGTGGTCGGCCTCCGCGGTGCTGGCCGCGGCGAGGGCGGCGCGCACGGACGGCTCGTCGTTGGGCAGGACGACGACCTCGCGGGCGCCGCACGCGGTGATCGCCTCCAGCAGCTCGCCCGCCGAGGGTCGCTTCCCGGGGCCGCCGCGGACCACCACGGCACCGGCCTCCTCGAACAGTGCGGCCAGGCCCGGGCCGGCAGCGACCGCCACCACCCGCCGCCCGTCGAGCGTCGGCGGCAGCGGCTCCGCGGCCTGCCGGGCCGCCTGGCCGGCGACCTGCTCGGCGAAGTGGGTGACCCGGATCCGGTGCGGACGACCGTCCGCGAGGCCCGCCTCGATCGCGGCACCGACGTCGTCGGTGTGCACGTGCACGTTCCACAGCCCGTCGTTGCCCACCACGACGACCGAGTCGCCGATCTCCCCGAGGCGGGCCCGGAGCGCCGCCGCGGCGTCGTCGCTCCCGTCGAGCAGGTACATCACCTCATAGGCCGGACCGTCGGCGCTGAGGTCCCCACCGGCATGGACGACGTGCGGGACCGGGATGGCGCGACTGCCCAGGGGTGCGGTGACCGGCATCGGACGGCGGCCGGTGAGGACGGTCTCGGCGGCGTCGAGGATCACCGACAGACCGCGGCCGCCGGCGTCGACGACTCCCGCCTGCTGGAGGACCTCGAGCTGTTCGGGGGTGTGGCCGAGCGCCTCCCGCGCGGCCGCCGCCGCGGCGGTGAGCACGTCGCTGCTGCGCGCCCCGTCCGCCCGCGCGGCCTCGACCGCCGCCTCGGACGCGGCGCGCAGGACGGTGAGCATCGTGCCCTCGACGGGCTCGCCGACCGCCGCGTAGCTGGCCGCCGACGCCTGGGCGAGCGCATCGGCGATCACCACCGCGTTGCGCTCCTCGCGCCGGGCGAGCGCCAGGCGTCGTACGGACGCGCCGAGCATCTCGCTCAGGATCACGCCGGAGTTGCCGCGGGCCCCGAGCAGGGCACCCCGGGCGATGGCCGCGAACACGCTGCCGCGGTCGGCAGCGGGCTGGGCCTGCGCGTCCCGGATCGCGTCGCGCGCGGCGACGACGGTGAGGTACATGTTGGTGCCGGTGTCGCCGTCCGGCACGGGATAGACGTTGAGCGCGTCGATCTCCTCGCGGGCCTCCGCCAGCGCGTCCACGGCGATGTCGACGAAGCGGACGACCGTACCCAGCGCGATCGTCGCTCCCCCGGCGCTCGTCCCCTCGTCCATCGAGGTCACCCTAGTGGGCAGCGAGCGGGGTCCGACGATTTCGACTGCGGGCCGTGCCTCGGCTATTCTCGTCCGGTTGCCCGAAGCGCCGTACGCGCGCGGGCCGATGACTTTGCTGGCTGAACGCGATCTCAGGAGTTACCCATGGCCGCCGTGTGCGACATCTGCGACAAGAAGCCGACCTTCGGCAACAACCGGCCGTGGTCGCGCAAGATCACCAAGCGCCGCTTCGACCCCAACATCCAGCGGGTGCGCGCCGTCGTCAACGGCACCCCCAAGCGCCTCAACGTGTGCACCGGCTGCATCAAGGCCGGCAAGGTCACCCGCTGACCTGAGCCGCCAGGCTTCCCAGGAGCCGTCGCCCCCACCCGGGGCGACGGCTCCTGTGTTTCCCGTGGCCCTGGGAGCCCAGGTCCACGTCAGAAGTGGGACCAGCCGGTGGGGCCCTCGTACGGCGCGCCGTCGACCGTCACCGCGGGCTCGCCGCCCTGCGGGGCGGGCCCGACCGTGCCGACCCGGCGCCAGCCGTCCGGCAGGACGGTGCCGGCGGGGAAGGTGGCGAGGAGGGCGTGGTCGTCGCCCCCGCCGAGGATGAACTGCAGGGGGTCGGCGCCGGTCGCCTGGCCGACCGCGAGGAGGGGCTCGGGCACCTCGAAGGCCGACGTCGAGACGTCGATGGAGACCCCGGATGCCGCCGCGACGTGGCCCGCCTCGGCCAGCAGCCCGTCGGAGATGTCGACCATCGAGGTGGCGGCGGCCTCCGCGGCGACCCGCCCGGCGTCGTACGGCGGCTCGGGACGCCGGTAGGCCTCGACGAGCACCCGCGGGGACCGGAAGCCGCGGCCGAGGACGGCGAGGCCGCCCGCCGCCCAGCCCTGGCGCCCGCAGATCGCGAGCACGTCGCCGGCGGCGGCGCCGGAGCGCAGCACCGGCGAGACGGTGCAGGCGCCGATGGCCGTCACCGACACGACGACCTGGTCGGCGCGGCTCACGTCACCGCCGACGAGGCCGGCGCCGACCTTGGCGCACTCCTCCGCGAAGCCTCGGGTGAAGTCGATCGCCCACTGGGCAGGCAGGTCGGCGGGGGCGGCGAGGCCGACGGTGAGCCACTGGGCGCGCCCGCCCATCGCGTTGATGTCGGAGAGGTTCTGCGCCGCGGCACGGGCGCCGACATCGGCCGCGTCCGCCCAGTCGCGGCGGAAGTGGCGGCCCTCGACCATGACGTCGGTCGAGACCACCACGTGGCCCTTGCGCACGCGCATCACCGCGGCGTCGTCGCCCGGTCCGACCAGGACGTCCTCGCCGGGGGCGGTACTGGCGACCACCTCGCCGATGCGGCCGATCAGGCCGAACTCCCCGACGTCGGCGAGGGTGGCGTCACGATCGATCCCGGAGGTCATGGCTCCATCCCACCAGACCGCGTGGTCGGCGCGGGCGGGTGGTCCGCGCCGGTTCTACAGACACGGCGGATCGCGGTAGGTTGAGGCGTTCCGCAACGCCCAACTCGCATCGACGGGAGCTGACCCATGGTGGTTCAGGCCTACATCCTCATCCAGACCGACGTCGGCAAGGCTGCCGAGGTGGCCCGCGAGGTCGGCAACATCAAGGGCGTCACCCTCGCCGAGGACGTCACCGGGCCCTACGACGTGATCGTGCGCGCCGAGGCCCGCAACGTCGACGAGCTCGGCAAGCTGGTCGTGTCCAAGGTCCAGAACCTCGAGGGCATCACCCGCACGCTGACCTGCCCGGTCGTCCACATCTGAGCGTGATCCGCCTCTCCGCGGTCGCTGCAGCCCTGCTGCTGGCGACCGCGCTCGCCGCCTGCGGCGGGCCGGTCGAGGTCGACGTCGCCGAGATGTCGGACGCCGACCGGGCCGCCTGCGACGCGTTCACCGATGCGCTCCCGGCCACCCTCGCCGAGCAGGAGCGCACCGACATCGAGCCGAGCGACGCGCCGGCGGCGGCGTACGGCGACCCGGCGATCGTCGTGCGCTGCGGCGTCCCGGTCCCCGAGGGCTTCGACCTGACGGCGTCGTGCGAGACGGCCAACGGGGTCGGCTACTACATCCCCGACGAGCAGTACGAGGACCAGGATCTCGACCTGGTGCTCACCGCGGCCGGCTACCGCCCGCGGGTCGAGGTGACCGTCCCGCCGGACCGCCGCCCGAACGCCGGCCCGGCCGCGATGGCCGTGCTGGCGCCCCTCATCAAGGAGCACCTCACCCTCGTCGACGACTGCGGCTGACTGCTTCGCGCGAGCGCGGCTCTCGCCACGCTGCCGCGGTCTACCGCAGCCCGGTGTCGCGGTTGAGCGCGAGCGTCAGCAGCCGGTCGACGAGGTCGCCGTACGGGACGCCGGTGGCGGCCCACATCTGCGGGAACATCGACAGCGGGGTGAAGCCCGGCATCGTGTTGAGCTCGTTGACGACGAGCGAGCCGTCGGGCATCAGGAAGAAGTCGACCCGGGCCAGGCCCTCGCAGCCGACGGCGCGGAAGGCGTCCGCGGCGAGGCCCCGCATCCGCAGCGTCGTCTCCTCGTCGAGGACCGCCGGCACGTCGAGCTGGGTCGCCTCCTCGGGGAGGTACTTCGCCTCGAAGTCGTAGAACTCGTGGTCGCCGGTGATCCGGATCTCGGCGGGCAGGCTCACCTCGACGGTGCCGTCGGCGCCCGTCTCACCGACGCCCTCGAGCACGCCGCACTCGATCTCGCGGGCACCCTCGGCGGACACCTCGATGATCACCTTCGGGTCGTGCGCGAGCGCGCCCTCGACGGCTGCGGCGAGCTCGTCGCGGCCGTGCGCCTTGGCGATGCCGATGCTGGAGCCGCCGCGGGCGGGCTTCACGAAGAGCGGGTAGCCGAGCTCCTCGCAGCGCTGGTGGACCGAGTCCGCCTGGTCCGCCCACTCACGCGCGGTGATCGTGATGCCCGGCATGACGGGGAGGCCGGCGGACTGGAGCACGATCTTCATGAACGCCTTGTCCATGCAGACCGCGGAGGCGAGCACCCCGGAGCCGACGTAGCGCACGTCGGTCATCTCGAGGAGGCCCTGGATCGTCCCGTCCTCGCCCCACGGGCCGTGCAGCAGCGGGAAGACGACGTCCACGTCACCGAGCGCGCGCGGCGGCGAGGACGGCTCGCTCACGACGAGGGCGGTGCCCTCGGCGGTGCGGGCCAGCGCGACGGTGGCGCGCTCGCCGTCCACGGACGGCAGCTGCCCGGGACCGGTGATCCGGTGCCGCTCGGGGTCGTCGGACTCGAGCACCCAGCGGCCGTCGGTCGCGATGCCGACCGGCACGACGTCGTACTTCCCCCGGTCGATGGCCTGGAGCACGCTGCCGGCGGTGACGCACGAGATGGCGTGCTCGCTGGAGCGGCCGCCGAAGACGACGGCGACGCGGATACGGCGGCCAGGTGCAGCGTTCATCGCGGATGACCCTACCTTTGGGGGATGCCCGTCCCCGAGTCCGCACCCCGCCCGCCCCGCGCCCTCCGCCCGGCCACCGTCGCCGTGACGGCGGGGAGGCCGCCGCACGAGGCCGACCAGCCGCTGAACGCACCGATCACGATGGCGTCGACGTTCGTCGCCACGGGCGACCTGGAGTACGGCCGCTTCGGCAACCCGACGTGGACCGCCTTCGAGGACGCACTGGGGGCGCTGGAGGGCGGCCGGGCGCTGGCGTTCTCCTCGGGGATGGCGGCGGTCACGACGCTGCTCGACCTGGTCGGGACCGGGTCGAGCGTGATGGCGGCGCGGCACTCCTACAACGGCACCATCGCCGCGCTCGCGGACGCCGAGGCGCGGGGACGGCTGCGCGCCAACCTCGTCGACATCACCGACACCGCCGCCGTGGTCAAGGCGCTGGAGGACGACGAGGACTGTGCCTTCCTGTGGCTGGAGTCACCCACCAACCCTGCGCTCGAGGTCGCCGACGTCCGCGCGCTCAGCGCGGCCGCCCGCGAGCTCGGCATCCGGGTCGTGGTCGACAACACCTTCGCCACTCCCCTGCTCCAGCAGCCGCTGACCGACGGCGCCGACATCGTGCTGCACTCGGCGACCAAGTACGTCGCCGGGCACAGCGACGTGCTGATGGGCGCGCTGGTCGTGCGCGCCGATCCGGCGTACGACGAGGTGCACGACGCGTTGAAGTCGCGCCGCGGCCTCGCGGGCTCCACGCCGAGCCCGTTCGACGCGTGGCTCGCCCTGCGCGGCCTGCGCACGCTCCACGTCCGGCTCGAGCGCGCCCAGGCCAACGCCGCGGAGCTCGCGCGCCGGCTCGCGGACCACCCGGCTGTCGAGGAGGTGCGCTACCCGGGGTTCGGCGCCATCGTCGCGCCGGTGCTGGCCGGGGGCGCCGACGCCGGGGACTTCCTGGTGCGGGCGACGTCGCTGTGGGTGCACGCGACCTCGCTGGGCGGCGTGGAGTCGACCTTCGAACGGCGCCGCCGGTGGAAGCTGGA
This sequence comes from Nocardioides sp., assembly GCA_035554935.1. Classification (GTDB taxonomy): domain Bacteria; phylum Actinomycetota; class Actinomycetes; order Propionibacteriales; family Nocardioidaceae; genus Nocardioides. The sequence continues at coordinate 10,095 of DATMHM010000006.1, forward strand.
GGCGCCCACCATCCCGGAGGGGCTCGTGCGGATGTCGGTCGGCATCGAGGACGTCGAGGACCTGTGGGAGGACCTGCGCCAGGCGCTCGACCGCATCAACGCCTGACGCGCCGCGAGCCTGCCTGCGCGCCGCCGTCGATCAGCTGAGCTCCGCCTTGGTGTCGCGGGAGATGAACGCCTCCATCAGTTGCGCGGTCGTGAGCCGGCCCTGCACCACCTCGTCGACCGCGTCGACGATCGGGGCCTCCACCCCGGCGCGCGCGGCGAGGGCGCGCAGCGAGGAGCACGACTTCGCCCCCTCGGCGACCTGGCGGGTGGAGGCGTAGATCTCCTCGACGGACATGCCCTGACCGAGCTTCTCGCCGAACGTGCGGTTGCGGGAGAGCGGCGAGGAGCAGGTGGCGACCAGGTCGCCGAGCCCGGCGAGCCCCATCAGCGTGAGCGGGTTGGCGCCCTGGTTCATCGCGAGCCGGGCGGTCTCCGCGAGTCCCCGGGTGATGAGGGACGCGGTCGTGTTGTCGCCGAAGCCGAGGCCGACGGCCATGCCCACGCAGAGCGCGACGACGTTCTTGTAGGCACCACCGAACTCGCAGCCCAGCACGTCGACACTGGTGTAAGGGCGGAAGGCCGAGGAGTGCACCCGCTTCTGCAGTGCGGTCGCGACGTCCTCGTCGACGCACGCGACGACCGAGGCGGCGGGCTCGCGGCGCGCGATCTCGCGGGCCAGGTTGGGGCCGCTGACGACGGCGACCCGGTGCGCGCCGACGTCGCCGACCTCGGCGATCACCTCCGACATCCGCTTGAGGCTGCCGAGCTCCACGCCCTTCATCAGCGACACGAGGACGGCGTCGCGGTCGACGTACGGCAGGAAGGTGGGGAGGTTGTCGCGCAGCGACTGCGACGGCACCGCGAGGACGACGACGTCCGCGCCGGCCAGCGCCTGCTCGGCGTCGGCCGTCGAGGTGATGGTGCGCGGCAGCTCGATGCCGGGGAGGTAGTCGACGTTCTCGTGCTTCTCGTTGATCGCCGCGGCGACCTCGTCGCGGCGTGCCCAGATCGACACGTCGTTGCCGGCGTCGGCGAGCACGATCGAGAAGGCGGTGCCCCACGACCCGGCGCCGAGCACCGCGACCTTGCTGCCTGTCACGTCACCCATGCTCACTTCGCCTTCTTCTTCTTGAACCGATCGCCGTGCACGGCCATGTCGTAGCGCTCGGGGGGTGCCTGCTCACCACGGACCAGCTCGACCTGGTGCGTGATCGCAGCCATGATCCGGTCCGTCGCCTCGATGATCACGGCGTGACTGGGGGGCTGGGCCCGCAGGTCGTCCAGCTCGACCGGCGGACCGACGCGCATCGTCACCGTGTGTCGCGGCACGAGGTGGGGGTTCTTCGTGTACGGCGCCAGGATCTCCTGCGCTCCCCACTGACCCACCGGGATGACCGGACACCCGGTCGCGAGGGCGATCCGGGCCGCCCCCGACTTGCCCTTCATCGGCCACATGTCGGGGTCGCGGGTGATCGTGGCCTCGGGATAGATGACGACGCACTGGCCTGCCTCCACCGCCTCGACGGCGGCGGCGTAGGCGCCGACGGCGTCCTTCGTCTGCCGCTTCACCGGGATCTGGCCGGCACCGCGCAGGAAGACGCCGAGCGCCTTGTTGTCGAAGAGGCCCGACTTGGCGAGGTAGCGGGGCTTGCGCCCGTGGTCGTAGACGAGGTGTGCGGCCGTCAGCGGGTCGAAGTGGGAGATGTGGTTGAGGGCGACGATGAATCCGCCGGTCTCGGGGAAGTTCTCCCCGCCGATCCACTCCCGCTTGGTCGTCGTCAGCAGGACCGCCTTCACGATGGGCACCGCGATGGTGAACGCCCACCCCCGCTTCTCCTGCAACCTGCGCACCGTCACGAGCATGCAGGCTACCGGTCCCCCAGTTCGCCGCGCGCGTGCGACGCCCTGCGAGGATGGCCGTGTGTCAGAGCGTCCCGGTTCCTTCGGCGTGCTGCTGCCGGTGAAGTCGCCTGGGGCGGGCAAGTCCCGCCTCTCCGCGGTTCCCGACGCCGAGCGTGCGCGGCTCGCGGCCGCGTTCGCGGCGGACGCGATCGCCGCGTGCCTCGCCGCTCCGGTCGTGGCCAGGGTGCTGGTGATCAGCGACGACGAAGCCTTCGCCGAATCCCTCGTCGAGGCCGGCGTCACCACCTGCGCCGACGCCGGCGGCGGGCTCAATGCCGCACTGCGGCACGGTGCCGAGGTGCTGCACGAGGAGCGGCCGGACCTCCAGCCGGCCGCGCTCCTCGCGGACGTGCCCGCGCTGACCGCCGCGGACCTGACGGCGGCCCTCGAGGTCGCGGAGGCCTCGGGTGGCCCCTGCTTCGTGGCGGACGCCGACGGCACCGGGACCACGCTCTACACCGCGCCGTACGACGCCTTCGATCCCCGCTTCGGCGCGGGCTCCGCGATCGCGCACGAGACGAGCGGGGCGCTCCCGGTGCCCGACGCGCTGCCGACGCTGCGCCGCGACGTCGACGACCTCGCCGCACTGGCCGAGGCGGTGGCGCTCGGCGTGGGTCCGGCGACGGCCGTCGTACTGGCGTCCTGACGCCCAGCCACCAACGGGCGGAGAAACAGCTCGGACCGCGCTCCGGAGAGAGCGGCCCGAGCTGGGCGATGCGGAGGGTCAGGCCTTCTTGGCTGCGGCCTTCTTGGCCGGCGCCTTCTTCGCAGGCGCTTTCTTGGCCGGCGCCTTCTTGGCAGCGGGGGCCTTCTTGGCGGCCGGCGCCTTCTTGGCGGCGGGGGCCTTCTTGGCGGCGGGGGCCTTCTTCGCGGCCGGGGCCTTCTTCGCGGCCGGCGCCTTCTTCGCGGCGGGTGCCTTCTTCGCCGGCGCCTTCTTGGCCGTGGTGGCGGCCTTCTTGGCGGCGGTCGCGGCCTTCTTGGCCGGAGCAGCGGCAGCAGCAGCGGCCTTCTTCGCCGGAGCGGCAGCCTTCTTGGCCGGCTTCGGCAGCGGGGCGAGCTTCTTCGCACCGGAGACGACGTTCTTCAGGTCGGCGCCCGCGCTGAACTTCGGGACGGCCTTCTTCTTGGTCTTGACGCGCTCGCCGGTCTGCGGGTTGCGGACCCAGCGGGCGTTGCGCACGGCCTTCTCGAACGAGCCGAACCCGGTGATGGCGACCTTCTCACCCTTGGCGACCTGCCGGGTGATGGTGTCGAGCACCGCGTCGAGTGCGTGCGCTGCGTCCTTGCGACTGCCCTCGAATCGGTCAGCCAGCGCGTCGATCAACTGAGACTTGTTCACTACGTGTCCTTCCGAAACGCACCGCCTGGGCGTCCCTTGGGCTGTTGCAGCCGAGCCCTCGCCCAGCCGTCCTTCCAGCGAACGCTAGGCACTTGTGGGCACACTCACAATCACCACGCCGACTTTCTGCCGAGTTTTTTCGATGAATCGGCGGTATTTCGGCGCATTTGTTGCCAGTTCAGGACACAGCGCCGGGCCACATGCGGTCGACGGCGAATCTCGCACCGATCGAGAAATCGAATTGGACGAGTCGCAGATCCCCCAACAATTGGGCACTTCGGGAATCCAGTTGCGACTCGTCGACCTCGTCTCCCCGCGCGTCGAGGAGTCGCCCCTGCTGGATCGCACTGATGTGGCGGTGCGTCTCGCCCAGAAGTGCGAGGTAGGGCGGGACCGGCGCGTCGGCGACCTCGTGCAGGAGTGGCAGGAAGAAGGCCGGACTGGTGGTGGAAAGGGCGCGTGCCACGTTGTGGCCGGGCTGGTTGCTCCAGATGAAGAAGGGCGTGCTGTGGAGCGGGATCCCCTTGTTCGCGTTCTTGATCGAGGAGTCGTAGATCCCGGGCAGGTGGTCGCCGTAGAAGAGGACCACCGTCTTCTCGGGCCCGTCCTCGAGCTCGTCGAGGAAGGCGGCCAGTGCCTCGTCGGTGTGCTCGAGGCCGCGTGCGTACTGGCCGATCCGCTCGGCCGTTCCGCCGTCCGCACCGGTGACGTCGATCGGGTCGTCGTAGTGGCCCTCGACGGGAATGTGGTTCTGCATCGTCACCAGGTTCACGAACAGCGGACGTTCGTGGTCGTCGATCTGGCGCAGCACCTCGTCGAACGCCGACTCGTCCGAGATGTAGGGGTTCTCGCCGATCGTCGCCGTCTCGCCGATGGTCGTGTCGTGGATGAAGGACTCGAAGCCGAACCGCTCGTAGACCTGCTCCCGCTTGTACATCCCCACCCGGTAGGGGTGAACCGCGATCGCGTCGTGCCCGTGGCTGCGGAACCACCCGACGGCGGACGGGTAGTCGGCCTGCTCGGGCACGAGCATCTGGTAGGGCGAGAGCATCTGGGCGCGGAACAACCCCAGGGACTGGCCGGTGAGCGCCTCGAACTCCATGTTGGCCGTGCCGCCGCCGTACATCTGGGCGAGCATGGTGCCCGACGTGGTGCCGTCCATCAGGGCACGGGTGCGCGGGATCGGGTCGCGCTCGAGCTCGAAGCCGTCGAGCCGGGTCGGGTCGGTGAACGACTCGCTGAGCACCAGGACGACGTTGACGTCGTCGAGGCTCCCGGTGCGCCCGGCGTTGACCTCGTCGGCCAGGGCCTCGTAGCGCGCGGCGATCCCGGACATCGTCGGTTCGTCGTAGCCGCGCGGCTTCGCCATCGCCTCGATCGGCATGTTGAAGAGGAAGCCGCCGACGAAGCCGTTGGAGCGGTAGTTGGTCTTCTGGCTCCAGTAGCGCCAGTCGTTGCCTCGGGCCTCGTAGAGGCCGCGCCACAGGTTGCCCGGTTGGTTGAACTGGCCGGCCTGCACCAGCAGCAGTGCGCACATCCCCCCGACCGCGAGCCGCAGGCCCAGCACCATCAGGGCGTGCTCACGCCGGAGCGCACGGAGCCGGGGGCGGGGGTAGTGCAGGTCCATGCGCCGCCCAGTCCGCACCGCAAGGACGAGCACGGTGGCCACCGCTGCCAGGGCGACCACCAGGAGGACCGGTGACACCATCGAGGTGAGGAACGCAGGCTCGCGCACGAAGTCGAGGTCACTGGGATAGACGGGCTCCTCGCGGACCCGGATCTTCACGAGGTTGGCGACGCCGACGGCCAGCACCGCCGCCATCACGATGCCGATGGACCACCACAGCCGGCCGAGCACCGCCCACAGCAGGCCGATGACGACCCACAGGACCAGGGTGTCGAGGTAGAACGCGCCGCTGTCGAGGAAGAGGTCCTTGAACCAGCGGGGATAGAACAGCCCGAGCGTCGCAGCCTCCAGCACGAGCGCGGCGACCGCGGCGGCCTGGAGGCTGCCGAGGGCGCCACGGCGCAGCACGACCGCGAGCGGCGCGGGTGAGGGGGCACCGGTGGCGCTGGGCGCCCGGTGGTCGTCCGGCCCGTCCACTCGGTCGTCGGGGCGAACGACAGAGGACACGAGGTGAACTCTAGTTGTCCACCGCGTGTCCTCGTCGCGATCCGTCCCGCGGTCGAGCGGGATCAGGCGTGCTGCGTGACCGGCTTCCAGCCCGGCCGACCGGACTCGTACGCCGCGATGTCGGCCTCGTTGCCCAGCGTGATGCCGATGTCGTCGAGACCGTTGAGCAGCCGGTGACGGGTGTAGTCGTCGATCTCGAAGGGGGCGACGAGGTCGCCGGCACGCACCTCGCGCGCCTCGAGGTCGACGGTGATCTGCGTCGTCGGGTCAGCCTCGACGAGCGCCCAGAGCTGCTCGATGACGTCCTGTTCCACCGGCACCGAGAGCAGTCCGGCCTTGCCGGAGTTGCCGCGGAAGATGTCGGCGAACCGGCTCGACAGCACGACCTTGAAGCCGTAGTCCATCAGCGCCCACACCGCGTGCTCGCGGGACGAGCCGGTGCCGAAGTCGGGACCGGCGACGAGGATCGAGACGCCCTGGTACTCCGGCTTGTTGGCGACGAACTCGGGGTCGTTGCGCCAGGCGGCGAACAGGCCGTCCTCGAAGCCGGTCCGGGTGACCCGCTTGAGATAGACGGCGGGGATGATCTGGTCGGTGTCGACGTTGCTGCGGCGCAGCGGCAGCGCCGTACCGGTGTGGCTGGTGAACTTGTCCATGGTGTTCTCTCCGGTGCTTGTCGAGATCTCAGACCGTGGCGGGCACGAGGTCGGCGGGCGAGGACAGCGTGCCGCGGATCGCGGTCGCGGCGGCGACGGGGACGGACACGAGGTGCGTGCGTCCCCCCTTGCCCTGCCGGCCCTCGAAGTTGCGGTTGGACGTCGACGCGCTGCGCTCCTGGGGCTTGAGCGTGTCCGGGTTCATGCCCAGGCACATCGAGCAGCCCGCTCCGCGCCACTCGGCACCGGCCTCGATGAAGACCTGGTCGAGGCCCTCCTCCATGGCCTGGTTGCGCACCCGGACCGAGCCGGGCACGACGAGCAGCCGGGTGCCGTCGGCGACCTTGTGGCCCTTGATGATCTCGGCGGCCAGGCGCAGGTCCTCGATGCGGCCGTTGGTGCAGGAGCCGACGAAGACCGTGTCGACCTTGACCGAGCGCATCGGCTGGCCGGCCTCGAGGCCCATGTACTCCAGCGCCTTCTCGCAGGCGAGCTTGTCGGAGGGGTCCGCGAAGTCCGCCGGCGAGGGCACGTCCGCACCCAGCGGCACGCCCTGGCCGGGGTTCGTGCCCCACGTGACGAACGGCGTCACGCCGGCCGCGTCGATGACGATCTCCTTGTCGAAGGTCGCGTCGGCGTCGGTGACGAGGGTCTTCCAGTGCGCCACGGCGGCGTCCCAGTCGGCACCCTTGGGCGCCTCCGGCTTGCCCTCGATGTAGTCGAAGGTGGTCTGGTCGGGGGCGATCATGCCCGCCTTCGCGCCCCACTCGATCGACATGTTGCAGACCGTCATCCGGCCCTCCATCGAGAGCGCCTCGATGGCCTCGCCGCGGTACTCGACGATGTAGCCCTGGCCGCCGCCGGTGCCGGTCTGCGCGATCAGGTAGAGGATCAGGTCCTTGGCGGTGACGCCCTCGGGCAGCTGGCCGTTGACCGTGACCGCCATCGTCTTCGGCTTGGCCTGCGGCAGGGTCTGGGTGGCGAGCACGTGCTCGACCTCCGACGTCCCGATGCCGAAGGCGATCGCGCCGAACGCCCCGTGGGTGCTGGTGTGCGAGTCGCCGCAGACGATCGTCATGCCGGGCTGGGTCAGGCCCAGCTGCGGGCCGACGACGTGGACGATGCCCTGCTCGACGTCGCCGAGCGGGTGCAGCCGTACGCCGAACTCGGCGGCGTTCTTGCGCAGTGTGTCGACCTGGGTCTTGCTCACCGGGTCGGCGATCGGCTTGTCCCAGTCCAGGGTCGGGACGTTGTGGTCCTCGGTGGCCAGGGTGAGGTCCGGGCGGCGGACCTTGCGACCGGCCAGGCGGAGCCCGTCGAAGGCCTGCGGGCTGGTCACCTCGTGGATGAGGTGGAGGTCGATGTAGAGGAGGTCCGGCTCCCCCGGGGTCGAACGGACGACGTGCTCGTCCCACACCTTCTCCGCCAGGGTCCTGCCCATGACTCGCTCCTCCTCGTTGGGTCGTTCGCGGCACCACTGCCGGGAACCATGGTGAAGCCTACGCTTGCATCCCAAGATCCGAGACGGCAGTATTGCCATATGGACAACTCGAGCGGCGTCGGAGTTCTCGACAAGGCGGCCCTGGTGCTCACCGCACTGGAGTCCGGGCCCGCCACCCTGGCCGGCCTGGTCGCCGGCACGGGCCTGGCCCGGCCCACGGCCCACCGGCTCGCGGTGGCGCTCGAGCACCACCGCCTCGTCGCACGCGACATGCAGGGCCGGTTCGTGCTCGGCCCGCGGCTGGCCGAGCTGTCCGCCGCGGCGGGCGAGGACCGGCTGCTCGCGACGGCCGGCCCGGTGCTGGCCCGGCTGCGCGACATCACCGGCGAGTCCGCACAGTTGTGGCGCCGCCAGGGCGACCACCGCGTCTGCGTCGCGGCCGCCGAGCGCCCCTCGGGCCTGCGCGACACCATCCCGGTCGGCTCCCAGCTCACCATGCGCGCCGGGTCGGCAGCGCAGGTGCTGCTCGCCTGGGACGACCCGGAGCGGATCCACCGCGGCCTGCAGAACGCCGCGTTCTCCGCCGCCGAGCTATCCGCGATCCGCCGCCGCGGCTGGTCGCAGTCGGTCGGCGAGCGCGAGCAGGGCGTCGCGTCGGTGTCCGCCCCCGTCCGCTCCCCCGGCGGCAAGGTGATCGCGGCGGTGTCGGTCTCCGGCCCGCTCGAGCGGCTCTCCCGCCAGCCCGGCCGGATGCACGCGCCGGCGGTCCTCGCCGCCGCCGAGCGGCTCTCGGAGTCGCTGCGCCGCGCCGCGGCGGAATAGGCGACCTGGCCTCCGACACCGGCACGTTGGTCGGGCAGCCCGAGCCGCCGGGCTGCCGGAACCGGGCAGCTCAGAACAACGCAGGCTGCTCGAGCTCGAGCAGGAGCTGCTTGCGGTCGATCCCCCCGGCGTAGCCGGTGAGCGTCCCGTTCGCCCCGATCACCCGGTGGCAGGGGATCACGATGGGGATCGGGTTCGCGCCGTTGGCCACGCCGACGGCCCGCGACGCGGCATTCGTCTTGCCGAGTCGGGCCGCGATCTCGCCGTACGACGCGGTCTCGCCGTAGCCGATCTTCACCAGCTGGTCCCACACGTCGCGCTGCCAGCCGGTGCCGACGGGCGCGAGGGGCAGGTCGAAGTCGGTGCGCTCGCGCGCGAAGTACTGCGTCAGCTGGCGCGCGGTCTCCACGAGCACCGGCGCGTCGTCGGCGCGCGGGCCGCGCGGGCGGCCGTCCTGGTCACGGAACGGCGAGAACTCGATCGCGGTGACCGCGCCACCCTGCTCCACGATCCGGAGCGGGCCGACGGGTGAGTCGATGACGGTCCACATGGTGCTTCTCATTCTCCTCGGGGGTCGGACAGGGACGTCCACAGGTGGAGCAGGGCGTAGGAGCGCCACGGCGCCCAGGTATCGGCGACGACGGGCTCGCGGGGATCGACGTCGCGACCGGTGAGCGCGTTGCGTACGCCCACGTCGGTCGGGAGCCAGACGTCGGGGTGGCCGAGCGCGCGCAGCGCGATGTAGTCGGCGGTCCACGGCCCGATGCCCGGGAGCGCCAGCAGTGCGCGTCGCACGTCGGCGCGGTCGGGCCCGCGGTCGAGGACCACGTCGCCGGACGCCAGTGCCGCCGCGAGGCCGACGAGCGCGCGGCCGCGGGCGCGCGGCATCCGGAAGTCCTCCGGCGCCATCGCGGCCACGGTCGCGGCGTCCGGGAACAGGTGGGTGAGCCCGTCGACGCACGTAGCCACCGGCCGGCCGTGCTCCGCGACCAGGCGCGCCGCAGCGGTCCGGGCCGCGACGACGGTCACCTGCTGGCCGAGCACGGCGCGCACCGCGAGCTCGGTGCCGTCGACGTGGCCGGGCACCCGCAGGCCCGGACGTGCCGCGACCAGCGGGGCGAGCACGGGATCGCGGGCCAGGTGGGTGTCGACGGCCACCGGGTCGGCGTCGGCGTCGAGCAACGCACGCACCCGCGACACCGCGGCGGCTGTGTCGCGCAGGTCGTCGAGGGCGAGCCGCAGGGCGACGTACGACGTCCCGGGGCCGGGTAGGTCGGCGAGCTCGACCCGGGCGGTCCCGGTACCGTGCGGCAGCGCGAGGGTCCGCGCGTAGTGGCCGGTGCCGTCGGGCCGGACCTCGACGACCTCGATCCCGGGAACCGCGCGGTCGGCGAGGAAGCGCAGCAGGGCCGTGCCACAGAACGGCGTGCGGACCGCGATCCGCAGGTCGATGCCGGTTCCGCGCGCGTCGGCGCCGGGCGGCACCCGCCTTCCGCGCAGCTCGCTGGGTGAGGCGGCGTAGACCTCGCGCATCGTGTCGTTGAACTGCCGGACACTGGAGAAGCCCGCCGCGAACGCGACGTCGGTCAGGCTGAGCCCGCTGCTCTCGACGAGCGCTCGAGCGGTCTGCGCGCGCTGGGTGCGGGCGAGCGCGAGCGGCCCCGCGCCGAGCTCCGCGGTCAGCAGTCGGGAGAGGTGGCGCGACGTGTAGCCGAGTCGCGCGGCGAGCCCCGCCACTCCCTCGCGGTCGACGACGCCGTCGCCGATCAGGCGCATCGCCCGTCCGGCGACGGTCGCGGCCACGTCCCAGTCCGGGCTGCCGGGGGTCGCGTCGGGCAGGCAGCGCTTGCAGGCGCGGTAGCCGGCGGCCTGGGCCGCGGCCGCCGTACGGTGGAACGAGACGTTGCCAGAGGCCGGCGTACGGGCCGGGCAGGACGGACGGCAGTAGATGCCGGTCGTGCGCACCGCCGTGTAGAACACGCCGTCGAAGCGCCGGTCGCGCGACTGGACGGCGGTGTAGCAGCGTGCGAAGTCCATGCCACCCGGTCCGCTCGTCGTCTCCATGGCTCCATCCTGCCTGCCCCCACCGACCTCGACCAGCGGAAATCGGACACCGCTGACGACGTACGCCGCCCGACGTGCCGCGCGCGAACCCCTCCCCCGCCGGCGCGGGTTCTGCCACGCTGTCGCCATGGCGGAGACCCCGGGCGCCAGCCCCCTCGTGAACCCGATCGACCTGCTGGTGAAGTCACAGCAGGTCGCGCTGAAGCTGACCACCGACGTGCTGCGGACGGTTCGCGACACGGCGGTCGACGCCGTCACCCAGCCCGACGAGCTGGCGAAGCAGGTCGGCGAGCTCGCGGGCGCGGTCGCCGGCATGGCCACCGCCGTCACGGGGATCGCCGGTGCGACTGCTCAGCCGCTGCAGGACTTCATCGTCCGGCAGCGGGAGCTCGCCGACACCGTGCACACCCTCGCCGAGGCGCAGGCCGAGCTGGCGGGAGTCGTCGCCAAGCTCGCCGAGCGGCACGCCGACGCGGTCAGCGCGCTGGAGAAGCTGACCGCTCCGGTGTTCGCGGTCGTGGGCACCGACCCGACGCCGCCGAGGACGCGGGCCTCGAAGGCCGCGCCGACGAAGGCGACGGCGCCCCGGGCGAGCCGGAGGTCGCCGGACCCAGCGTGAGGCGTCAGCCGCCGAGCCGGGCGGCGAGGTTCGCGAGCAGCTCGGCGTGGATCCGCCCGAGGCCGACCGGGGCGAAGGTCCGCTCGAAGAAGCCACCGATGCCGCCGGCCCCCTGCCAACTGGTCGTGACGGTGACCTTGCTGCCCTCGCTGTCGGGCGCCACCGTGAAGGTGGTGACCATCGTCGAGTTCCGGTCGGTCTCCATCACCGTACGGTCGGCGACCGCGACGTCGGCGACGACGTGGCGCACCCGCTTCTTCGTCGCCTGGAGCCGCCAGGTCGCGACGGTGCCGTCACCGACACCGTTCTCCAGCACGTCGTAGGCGCTGTAGCTGTCCGGCAGGATCGCCGGCCGGACGTCGACGTAGTCGCTGAGCGCTGCCAGCACCTCGTCGGGTGCGGCGGCGATGATCGAGTCGACGGTTGCGGTGACCTGGCCCATGCGAGCGACCGTATCGCCCTGCGCGGGCGGCCGGACCGGTGGGCCCGCTGCGGGGACCGCCGCACGGCAGCCGCGGAAATGCCGAAGGGCCTGGTCCGGAGACCAGGCCCTTCGTGTTGTACCCCCGACCGGATTTGAACCGGCGTTACCGCCGTGAGAGGGCGACGTCCTAGGCCGCTAGACGACGGGGGCACGCTGTCTTCGGCCGTTGGCCTCGACAACGAGAAGAACTGTAGAGGATCGCGATCGTGGAGGCCAAATCGGGCCGACGCCCCCGTGTCCGGGAGGGGAACGGCCCCCAGCGGGGAGGCGCCCGGGCTCGCGGACGACGGCAACGGAGCAGCTGAAAAACGAGGAGAGCCGGGCTGCTGCCCGGCTCTTCCGTGATGCGTGGCTGGTCTACTAGGACTCGAACCTAGACTAACTGGACCAGAACCAGTCGTGCTGCCAATTACACCATAGACCACTGCTCGGCGGTCCCGATCGTCGCGGATCCGAACCGTCAGGAACACTACACGCGCGGCTGCCGCGCCTCCAAAATGCCCCCGCTCGTCCGGGCCCGGACCCCCGTCCGGCGGGCGACCCAGACCGTCAGCGCCAGGTAGCTGACCGACTGCGTCAGGGTCACCGGGACCGCCCACCAGGTGCCGTCGGTGGGCGTCAGCGCCTCGGTCATGTCACCGAACGCCAGGGCCAGCCCGAACGCCAGGAAGTTGTTGAGGACGTGCATCGCGATGCCGGCCTCGAGGCCGCCGGTGAGCAGCACCAGCACGCCGGCGACGACACCGAAGGCGAACCGGTCGAAGAAGATCGGCACGTCCTGGCCGAGGCCGTGGGCGAGGGCGAACACGAAGGCGGGTACGACGACCGCGACCGCCGCGCTCGCACGCGCCCCGAAGCGGCTCGTCAGGCTGCCGAAGGACTGCGCGAGGTAGCCGCGGAAGACGTACTCCTCCCCCGCCGCCTGGAGCGGCGTGAGCAGCACCACGACGAGCAGGAAGTCCCGGACCATCGGCGTCCAAGCGTTCAGGCCCCCGTCGGTCTCGATCGTCCCGGCGCCCTGGTCGGGGAGGAACGAGCCGACGACGAGGGTGAGCGCCAGCGACACCACGGCCAGGCCCAGGCAGGCGAGCAGCCAGCGCCAGCGGATCCGCCCGGCGACCGAGGCGACCCAGCCCGGCCGCATCCGGTGCAGCAGGCGGGCGACCAGCCACACGGCCGGGATCGCCAGCGCCCAGCCGAGGTTGACGACGGTCAGGAACGACGGGGTCGCCGTGTCGCCGGACAGCCGGTCGGCGACCTCGCCGGCGGGCACGCCACGGAGCAGCAGCCCGACCGCAGTGACGTTGACCGCCACCAGCTGACCGACGACGAACAGCAGGACCAGCAGGCCGAGCCCCAGCAGGCAGCGCCACCCGCCCGGCGGGCCGAGCCGCTGGAGCTGCTCGTAGCGCAGGCCCCCGGCCGGCGCGGCAGGCTCAGCCGAGGGCACGCTGCAGCCGCCCGAGGCTGCGGTCGCGACCGAGCAGCTCGAGGGACTCGAACAGCGGCGGCGAGATCCGGCGGCCGGTGACGGCCACCCGGACCGGGCCGAAGGCGTTGCGCGGCTTGAGTCCGAGCCCGTCGACGAGCGCGGTCTGCAGCGCGGTCTGGATCGCGTCGGTCGACCACGCCGGCAGGGCCGACAGGGCGTCGTACGAGGCCTGCAGCACGGGGATCCCGGCCTCGCCGATCTGCTTCGCGGCGTCGTCGGGGTCGACCTCGAAGGCCTCCTCGTCGACGAACAAGAACGCGAGCAGCGCGCTTGCCTCGCTGAGCTTGTTGATCCGCTCGGCGACCAGCGGCATCGCGAGCTCGAGCAACTGGGCGTCCGCGTCGTTGACCGGGTCGCTCACGACGCCGTCGGCCTTGAGGAACGGGATCACCCGGTGGGTGATCTCCTCGACGGGCAGACGGCGCATGTGCGCGGCGTTGATGGCGTCGCACTTCTTGAGGTCGAAGCGAGCCGGGTTGGCGACGACGTCGCCGATCTCGAAGGCCTCGACCATCTCCTCGAGACTGAACACGTCGCGGTCGGCGGCGATCGCCCAGCCCAGCAGCGCGAGGTAGTTGAGCAGGCCCTCCGGGAGGTAGCCCTGGTCGCGGTAGGCCAGCGCGTGCGCCTCGGGGTCGCGCTTCGAGAGCTTCTTGTTCCCCTCGCCCATGACGTAGGGAAGGTGCCCGAACTCCGGCGTCGCCGTGGCGATGCCGACCTCCTTGAGCGCCTCGTAGAGGGCGATCTGGCGCGGCGTCGACGACAGCAGGTCCTCACCACGCAGCACGTGGGTGATCTGCATGAGCGCGTCGTCGACCGGGTTGACCAGCGTGTAGAGCGGGTCGCCGTTGGCCCGGCAGAGCGCGAAGTCGGGGACGAACTCGGTCTCGAAGGTCACCTCGCCGCGGACGAGGTCGTTCCAGGTGATCGAGCCGTCGGGCATCCGGAAGCGCACGACCGGCTTGCGGCCCTCGGCCACGAAGGCGTCGACCTGCTCCTGGGTGAGCTCGCGGCAGAAGCCGTCGTAGCCCTGCACCTTCGAGCCGGCAGCCTTGCGGCGCGCGGCGGCCTCGTCGTTGGTGCAGTAGCAGTCGTAGGTGAAGCTGCTGCCCTTGAGCTTCGCCAGCGCGTCGGCGTACAGGTCGCTGCGCTCGCTCTGCCGGTACGGCGCGAACGGGCCGCCCACCTCGGGGCCCTCGTCCCAGTCGAGGCCCAGCCACCGCATCAGGTCGATGATCGAGGAGAGCGACTCGTCGGTGCTGCGCTCCTTGTCGGTGTCCTCGATCCGGAACACGAAGGTGCCGCCGTGGTGGCGCGCGAACGCCCAGTTGAACAGCGCCGTGCGGACCAGGCCGACGTGCGGGCTGCCGGTCGGGGACGGCGCCATCCGGACGCGGACGTGACCGTTGGTCGAGCCTGTCGAGGCCATCATGCTCGTGCTTCCACCTTGTTCGTGAGGGTTCCCAGGCCGTCGATCGAGATCTCCACCTCGTCGCCGACCTGCATGGGACCGACACCCTCGGGGGTGCCGGTGAGGATGACGTCGCCGGGCAGCAGCGTCATCACGCTGGAGACGTGCGCGATCAGCGTCGGGATGTCGAAGATCAGGTCCTTCGTCGACCCGTCCTGCTTGAGCTCGCCGTTGAGGTGGGTCTGCAGCCGGCGGCCCT
>DATMHM010000007.1:0-38709 GCA_035554935.1 Nocardioides sp.
TGCACATGATGTAGGACAGGTAGGCACCCGAGGAGCCGACGAGGGCTCCGGTGACGATGAGCAGGTCGTTGCCGAGCAGGAAGCCCGACGCGGCCGCGGCCCACCCGGAGTAGGAGTTCAGCATCGACACCACGACCGGCATGTCGCCGCCACCGATGGAGGCGACCAGGTGCCAGCCCAGCGCGAGCGCCAGCACGGTGAGCGCGATCAGGACGCCGTTCTGCAGGCCGCTCTCGGCCTCGGCGGCGACGTAGACGACCGTGAGGATCGCGAACAGCACCAGCGAGCCGACGTTGATGAAGTTCTTGCCCGGCAGCATCAGCGGGGCGGACTTCATCCGCGCCGACAGCTTCAGGTTGGCCACGATCGAGCCGGTGAAGGTGACCGCACCGATGAAGATGCCGATGGAGACCTCGGCCTCGTGGATGTTGTTGAGGCTGTCGAGCTCGTAGTGCGAGCCCTCGAGGTGGCCATTGACGCCGATCAGCACGGCGGCCAGACCCACGAACGAGTGCAGCAGCGCGATGAGCTCGGGCATCCCGGTCATCTCGACGATCCGTGCCCGCCACAGGCCGATCAGCGCGCCGACCACGACCGCGGCGGCGAGCAGCGCGATCACGAGGCCGCGGTCGTCGACGTACTGGCTGACGTCGACGGTCTGCGCGACCGTCGCGACGAGCGCGACGGCCATGCCGACCATGCCGTAGGTGAGGCCGTTCTTGGCGGACTCGTGGCGGGACAGGCCGGCCAGGGAGAGGATGAACAGCAGCGAGGCGACGATGTACGCCGCGCCGGTGATGGAGAAGATGTCCATGGTGCTCAGGCCCCCTTGCTGAACATGCTGAGCATGCGCCGGGTGACCGCGAAGCCACCGAAGATGTTGATCGACGCCAGCAGGATCGCCGCGGCCGACAGCGCCACGACGAGCGTGTCATTGCTGGCGACCTGCACCAGCGCACCCACCACCACGACGCCGGAGATCGCGTTGGTGACCGACATCAGCGGCGTGTGCAGCGCGTGCGCGACCTTGCCGATGACGTAGTAGCCGATCACGATCGACAGCATCAGCACGGTGAAGTGGCGACGCAGGTCGTCGGTCGGGGCCAGGGCGTTGACCAGCCAGAACAGGCCGATCGCGCCGAGCACGAGCCCGACCTTGGTGCCCGCCGACATCGGCGGCTTGACCGGCTTCGGCTCCACGGCAGCAGCCGGCGCAGCGGCCGGGGCGGCCGAGACCTGCACGGCCGGCGGCGGCCAGGTCGACTGGCCGTCGCGGACGACGGTGATGCCGCGCTGTACGACGTCCTCGAAGTCGAGCGCCAGGACACCGTCCTTCTCGGGGGTCAGCAGCTTGAGCAGGTTGACGATGTTGGTGCCGTAGAGCTGCGAGGTCTGCGCAGCGAGGCGACCGGCGAGGTCGGTGTAGCCGAGGATGGTCACGCCGTTCTCGGTGACGACCTTCTGGTCGGCCACGGTGCCCGCGGCGTTGCCGCCGTTGGCCGCGGCCATGTCCACGATCACCGAGCCGTTGCGCATCGCGGCGACGGTCTCGGCGGTGATCAGCGACGGGGCCGGGCGGCCCGGGATCAGCGCGGTGGTGATGACGATGTCGGCGGCGCGCGCCTCCTCGTCGTACATCGCAGCGGTCGCGGCGACCTGCTCCGCGGTCATCTCCTTGGCGTAGCCGTCGGAGGACACCTCGGCCTCGAACTCGACGTGCACGAACTCCGCGCCCATCGACTCGACCTGCTCGGCGACCTCGGGACGCACGTCGAAGGCGCGGACGATCGCGCCCATCGCCGACGCGGCACCGATCGCGGCCAGGCCGGCGACACCGGCACCCACGACGAACACGCGGGCCGGCGGGATCTTGCCCGCGGCGGTGACCTGGCCGGTGAACATCCGGCCGAACTCGTGGGCCGACTCGACCACCGCGCGGTAGCCGGCGACGTTGGCCATCGAGGACAGCACGTCCATCGACTGCGCGCGCGAGATCCGCGGGACGGCGTCCATCGCCAGGGCGGTCACGCCCTGGGCCTGGAGCTTCTCGAGCAGCTCGGGGCTGCGGCCCGGCGCCATCATCGAGATGATCGTGGCGCCCTGCCGGAGCCGCCCGATCTCCTCGTCGGACGGGGCGTTGACCTTGACGACGACGTCGGCGGCCCACACCTCCTCGGCGGTGCCGACCCGCACACCGGCGTCGACGAACGCGCTGTCGGGCTGGTCGGCGTGCACGCCGGCGCCCGACTCGACGATCACGTCGTAGCCGAGGTTGGTCAGTTGGGACACGGTCTTGGCGGTCGCCGCAACCAGGGTCTCGCCCGGTTTCGACTCGCGGGGGATGCCGATCAGCATCGAGCCTCCAGCCTTGTGAACACAGGTGCCCGGTCCTGGGCACAGCGCGAGTCAAACTACACAGGCCTCACCGCTTCACGGGGGCCGTCTTACGTGTGACCTGCGTCTAGTCCGTGCAGGGCGGGACTGCCCTTGACAAGGTCGGATCGATCCAATTGGCGCCGCGGGTCGGCTGCCGGTCAGCCGCCGTCCCCCGCCGTTCAGCCGCCCGCGATGCCGTACAGCCGGTCGCCGGCGTCGCCGAGGCCGGGGACGATGTAGCCCTTGTCGTTGAGCCGCTCGTCGAGCGCCGCCGTGACCACCGTCACCGGGATGTCGAGGTCGGCGAGCTCCTGCTCGAGCCGGTCGCAGCCCTCGGGCGCGGCGAGCAGGCAGACCGCGGTGATGTGGTCGGCGCCGCGGTCGACCAGGAACCGGATCGCCGCGGCCAGCGTCCCGCCGGTGGCGAGCATCGGGTCGAGCACGTAGCACTGCCGACCGGTCAGGTCGTCGGGCAGCCGCTCGGCGTAGGTCACCGCCTCGAGCGTCTCCTCGTTTCGAACCATCCCGAGGAAGCCGACCTCGGCCGTGGGCAGCAGCCGCATCATGCCGTCGAGCATGCCGAGGCCCGCCCGCAGGATGGGTACGACGAGCGGCCGCGGCGCCGCGAGCCGGATGCCCGTCGTCGGCGACACCGGCGTGACGATCTCGGTCGGCTCGACCCGCACGTCCCGGGTGGCCTCGTAGGCCAGCAGCGTCACCAGCTCGTCGGTCAGCGAGCGGAACGTGGGGGAGTCGGTGTCCTTGTCGCGGAGCACGGTCAGCTTGTGGGCGACGAGCGGATGGTCGACGACCTGGGTGCGCATGGGTGAACCCTAGGGTGCGCCCCAGGGAGGCGGAACCAATTCCCCTAGCCCCGCGGGGCATCCCGTGTCACGCTTGACGCATGTCCGCCAGCGGCCCGGCCACCGAATCGGTCGACTTCGCCCTCGCCGCCTACCTCGAGGAGGGCGTGTGGCAGGTCGCCGAGCTGACGCCCGACCACGCCGTCGACGTCGAGACCCTGGCCGCAGCGCTGCGCCGCTTCCCCGGTGACGGGGGCGCCGTCGGCATGGTCGCGGTGGAGGAGGACTTCTTCGTCGTCGTACGCGTGTCGGGGCAGCAGACCCGGGTGATGCTCTCCGACATCAGCGCCGCCAGCGAGTGGGAGATCGCCGCCGCGGTGGTCGAGCACCTCGGCCTGGCGGCCGTCGACGATGACGACGACGCCGAGCCGGCCGGCGACCTGGAGCTGCTGAGCGACCTCGGCGTCGACGCGATGTTCCTGGCGGAGATCCTCGACGACGACGAGCTCTACCCCGACGAGATGCTCTCGGAGGTCGCCCGCGGCCTGGGCTTCGGCGAGCTCTTCGACGACGTCGTCGGCCTCACGTCCGCGTGAGCCCCCCGTCCGTGGTCCAGCAGTGGCTGGACCCGATGCGAGCCGCGCTCGCGGAGGCGGCCGCGGCGGAGGCGACCGGCGACGTACCGATCGGCGCGGTCGTGGTCGACGAGGCCGGGACGGTGGTCGGCACCGGCCGCAATGTCCGCGAGCGCGACGCCGACCCCACCGGCCACGCCGAGGTGGTCGCGCTGCGCGCCGCCGCGACCGCCCGGGGGGAGTGGCGGCTGACGGGCTGCACCCTCGTGGTGACCCTCGAGCCGTGCACGATGTGCGCCGGCGCCGCCGTGCTCTCCCGGGTGGACCGCGTGGTCTTCGGTGCCTTCGACGACAAGGCCGGCGCGGTCGGGTCGCTGTGGGACGTCGTACGCGACCGCCGGCTGAACCACCGCCCCGAGGTCGTCTCCGGCGTCCTGGCTGCCGAGTCCGCGGCCCTCCTGGACGCCTTCTTCTCCGCCCAGCGGGGATAGTCCCGGGCCAAAAGCACCGGAATTCGGTCCGAAACGGTGCTTTTGGCCCGGGACTATCCCGCAGGAGCAGCAGAGAGGGTCAGCGCAGGGCGGCGGCCTCCGCGGCGAGCTTGCTGATCCGCTCCCAGTCACGGGCGGCGACGAGCTCGGCCGGGGTGATCCACGATCCGCCGACGCAGCCGACGTTGGGCAGCGCGAGGTAGCCGGGCGCGGACGCCGGCGTGATGCCGCCGGTCGGGCAGAAGCGGGCGTGCGGGAGGGGGCCCGCCACGGCCTTGAGGTACGGCGTCCCGCCGGCCGCCTCCGCCGGGAAGAACTTCATCTCGGTGACGCCCGCGTCGAGGACCGCCATGACCTCGGACACCGTCGACGTGCCCGGCAGGAAGGGGAGCCCGGTGGCGAGCATGGCGGCGAGCAGCCCGGGCGTGGCGCCGGGGGACACGAGGAAGGTCGCGCCCGCCTCGGCCGCCGCCTCGGCCTGCGACGGCGAGGTGATCGTCCCGGCACCGATCGCGATCTCCGGCACCTCGGCGGCGATCGCGCGGATCGCCTCGAGGGCGACGGGCGTGCGCAGGGTCAGCTCGATGGCGGGCAGGCCGCCGTCGACCAGCGCCCGGGCGGTGGGGACCGCCGTAGCGAGGTCGTCGAGGACGACGACCGGCAGGACCGGGACGAGGTCGAGCACCGACACGGCGGTGTCGGCAGCGGTGTCGACAGCGGTGTCGGCAGCGGTGCCAGCGGTGCCGGCAGCGGGCTCAGGAGTGGACAAGGGGCACCTCCACGTCGGTCGGGACGAGCACGGGGAACACGGACGCGCCCTCGTCGGCCGGGCCGACGGTCGAGCGGAAGGCGGCGAACAGCTCGCGGCCGGTGCCGGCGCACGCCGTACCCCCTGAGGACGGGACCGCCGGCTCGCGGTGGGCGAGGTCGGCCGCGATCGTGAGGACGCCGGCGTCGGCGTCGAGCGTGACGAGGTCGCCGTCGCGGACCCGGGACAGCGGTCCGCCGAGCGCCGCCTCCGGCGTCACGTGGATCGCCGCGGGCACCTTCCCCGAGGCCCCGGACATCCGACCGTCGGTGACGATCGCGACCTGCTGGCCGCGGTCCTGCAGGACGCCGAGGGCCGGGGTGAGCTTGTGCAGCTCGGGCATCCCGTTGGCGGCGGGACCCTGGTGGCGGATCACGGCGACCAGGTCGATCCCGTCCAGCTGACCGTCGGCGAAGGCGAGCAGGAAGTCGTGCTGGTCGTCGAACACCCGCGCCGGCGCGGACACGAAGCGGTGCTCGGGGGCGACGGCCGAGGTCTTCACGACCCCGACCCCCAGCGGGCCGCGCACCACCTTGACGCCGCCGTCGGGCGAGAACGGGTCGGTGGCGGGCCGCAGTACGTCGAGGTCGAGGCTGCGCTCCGTGCCGGACCGCCAGGTGAGCGCGCCGTCGACGACGACCGGCTCCTCGGTGTAGTGGCGCAGCCCGTGACCGACGATCGTGTCGACGTCCTCGTGCAGCAGGCCCGCGTCGAGCAGGGTGCGGACCAGGAAGCCGATCCCGCCGGCCGCGTGGAAGTGGTTCACGTCGGCGGCGCCGTTGGGATAGATCCGGGCGACGAGCGGGACCACGGCGGACAGCTCGGCGAGGTCGTCCCAGGTCAGCAGGATGCCCGCCGCACGAGCGATCGCGACCAGGTGCAGCGTGTGGTTGGTCGACCCGCCGCTGGCGAGCAGCGCGACGCACGCGTTGAGGACGGCCTTCTCGTCGACCATCTCGCCGATGCCCGGCGCGGCGTCGTACTGCGCCGACCGGCGGACGGCGACGGCCGCCGCCTCGCGGGTCAGCGCGTCCCGCAGCGGGGTGCCGGGGTTGACGAAGGACGAGCCCGGCAGGTGCAGGCCGAGCACCTCCATCAGCAGCTGGTTGGAGTTGGCGGTGCCGTAGAAGGTGCACGTCCCGCGCGAGTGGTACGACGCCGCCTCGGCCTCGAGCAGCTCTTCACGTCCGGCCTTCCCCTCCGCGAAGAGCTGCCGGACACGCGCCTTCTCCTTGTTCGGCAGGCCCGAGGCCATCGGCCCGGCGGGGACGAAGACGGTCGGCAGGTGGCCGAAGGAGAGCGCGCCGATCAGCAGCCCGGGCACGATCTTGTCGCAGACCCCGAGCAGCAGGGCGGCGTCGAACATGTCGTGGGAGAGCGCGATCGCGGTCGACATCGCGATCACGTCGCGGCTGTAGAGCGACAGCTGCATGCCGTCGCGGCCCTGCGTGATGCCGTCGCACATCGCCGGAACGCCGCCGGCGACCTGCGCGATCCCGCCGGCGCGGATCACCGCGTCCTTGAGAACGGGCGGGTAGTCGCCGTACGGCTGGTGCGCCGAGAGCATGTCGTTGTAGCTGGTGACGATCGCGAGGTTCGGCTTCTGGCCGCGGGCGAGCTCGGCCTTCTCGGCGCCCTCGGCGGACGCGAAGCCGTGGGCGAGGTTGGCGCACGCGAGGCGCCCGCGCGCGGGTCCGCGCACGGCCGCCTCGCGCACCCGAGCCAGGTACGCCGTACGGGTCGCGGCGCTGCGCTCGGTGAGCCGACGGGTCACGTCGGCCAGGACGGGGTGGAGGGGGACGGGCGGCTGGACGGGCGGGGTCATCGGGCGTCCTCCTGCCAGGTACGGCCCTCGCGCGCCAGCAGCGTCGCCGCCGCGGCCGGACCGGCGGTGCCGGGGTGGTAGCGGACCGGCTCGACCGCGGTGCGCTCCCACTGCTCGAGGATCGGCTCGACCCACTCCCACGCGGCCTCGACCTCGTCGCGGCGCATGAACAGGGTGGGGATGCCGCGCATGACGTCCATCAGCAGCCGCTCGTAGGCGTCGGCCGAGCGCTCGTCGAAGGCGTCGGCATAGCTCAGGTCGAGCGAGGCGGGGTGCAGTCGGATGCCGCCGGGGCCGGGGTGCTTGGCGGTCAGGTGCAGCTGCATCCCCTCGTCGGGCTGCATCCGAATCGTCAAGCGGTTGGGGGTCGTGGTGCCCTCGCTGTGCGGGAACATCGCGTGCGGCGGCTCCTTGAAGACGACCTCGATCGTCGACTCCTGCCGCGCCAGCCGCTTCCCGGTGCGCAGGTAGAACGGCACGCCGGCCCACCGCCAGTTCTGCACCTCCGCGCGCAGCGCCACAAAGGTCTCGGTCGTGCTCGGCCGGCCCAGCTCCGCGCCGTACGACGTGTACTGGCCGCGCACCGTGTCGCGGTCCACGGCGGCGCCGGTCAGCGGGGCCAGGGCGCGCAGCACCTTGAGCTTCTCGTCGCGCACCGCGTCATGGGCGTCGCCGCCGACGTACGTCGGGGGCTCCATCGCGACCAGGCAGAGCATCTGGAGCAGGTGGTTCTGGACCATGTCGCGCAGGGCGCCGGCCCGGTCGTAGTACTCGCCCCGGCCGGCGACGCCGAGCGTCTCGGAGACGGTGATCTGGACGTGGTCGACCCAGCGGGAGTTCCAGACCGGCTCGAGGAAGGTGTTGGCGAAGCGGGTGACGAGGAGGTTCCGCACGCTCTCCTTGCCGAGGTAGTGGTCGATCCGGAAGACCTGCCGCTCCTCGAAGACCCGGCCGACGGCGTCGTTGACGACGCGCGAGGAGGCGAGGTCGGAGCCGATCGGCTTCTCCAGCACCACCCGGCAGCGGTCGGTGACCAGGCCGAGGCCGTCGAGCCGGTCGCAGATCGGGCCGAACAGGTCGGAGGCCACGGCGAGGTAGTGGACGCGGATCGGCTCCTCCCCGGGGTGGTCCTTCAGCAGCCCGTGCAGCCGGTCCCACCCCTCGGGCGAGCGGGCATCGAGCTCGAGGTGGTGCAGCCGGCTGACGAGCCGGTGCACGGCGCCGGCCTCGAGGTGGTCCTCGGGGACGTGGTCGAAGAGGGCGTGGGTGACCAGGTCGCGGTAGCCGGCGTCGTCGAGGGCGTGCCGGGAGACGCCGACGATCCGGGTGTCGGGGTGCAGCTGGCGGTGCCGCTCCCGCTCGTAGAGGCCGGGCAGGAGCTTGCGGAGGGCGAGGTCGCCGGTGCCGCCGAAGACGGTGAAGTCGCAGGCCGGGAGTGCGAGGTCGGGAAGGGATGCGCTCACGGGTGACCACGCTAGCGCCCAAGAGTGCCTCAAAGGAACCCCACTTAGGACTTTTTCAGATCAAAGTGGGGAGGCTTAGACTCCGCGCATGGTTGACGCGCCCCTCCCGACGGTCGCCCGCGCGCCGCGCGAGTCGGCCAGCGCCGGCGACCTGCTGGCGCTGCTGCGCAGCGGCCGCGCGTCCACCCGCGCGGAGCTGCGGGCCCTGACCGGCCTGTCCCGTACGGCGGTCGTCGCTCGCGTGAACGCCCTCGCCGAGGCCGGGCTGCTCCAGCTCGGCGCCGAGCTCGCCTCCACCGGCGGCCGGCCCCCGGGCAGCCTGGCCCTCAACACCGCCGCCGGCGTGGTGCTCGCCGCCGCGATCGGTCGCTCCCGCTCCCAGGTCGCCGTGTTCGACCTCGGCGGCACCGAGCTCTCCTCGTCCGCCGTCGACCACGAGGTCGGCGCCGGCCCCGACGACGTCATGCCGGGCGTCGCGGCCCACCTGCGGACGCTGCTCGACGCGGCCCGGCCCACCGGCCTGGCGCCCGTGCTCGGCATTGGCGTCTCGCTGCCCGGCGTCGTCGACCCCGACCGGGGCGTCAGCGTCGACACGCCGGTGATGGCCGGCTGGGACGGGGTGCCGCTGGCGCCGTACCTTGCCGACGTCGCGGACGCGCCGCTCTTCCTCGCCAACGACGCCGACACCCTCGCCCGCTCGGAGTACCTCGGCCACGCCACGTCCTTCGCCGACCTGCTCGTCGTGAAGGCGTCGACCGGCATCGGCCTCGGCGTGCTCGCCGGCGGCCGGATCATCAGCGGCGCCCGCGGCGGCGCCGGCGACATCGGGCACACCAAGATCCCGGACGCCGCCGGACGGCCGTGCCGCTGCGGCGACGTCGGCTGCCTCGAGACGATCGCCGCCGGCTGGGCGCTGGTCGCCCGGCTGCGCGAGGAGGGCCGGACGGTCGACCACGTGCGCGACCTGGTCGCCCAGGCCCTCGTCGGCGACGCCGAGGCCAAGCAGCTGCTCCGCGAGAGCGGCCGCCACCTCGGCGAGCTGCTCGCCGTCGCGATCAACCTGCTCAACCCCGCCGCCGTCGTGCTCGGCGGCGACATGGCCGGCGCCTACGACGTCTACGCCGCCGGCGTGCGCGAGGCCGTCTATGCCCGGTCCTCCGCGCTCGCGACCCGCGAGCTGCAGTTCCTGCCGTCGACGTACGGCGACCGGGCGGGCCTGGTCGGCTGCGCCGCCCTCGCGCTCGACGAGGTCCTCAGCCCGGCCGCCGTGGACGCCCGCCTCCGCTGACGTCGACTTGGGGTTTCCGCCGCGCGAGTTGGGGTTTCCGCCCGGTCGAGTCGGGGTTTCCGCCCGGTTGAGTTGGGGTTTGCGGCGGTCGAGATGAAGCTCGCCCTTCACAAACCCCAAGTCGACGGGTCACAAACCCCAAGTCGACGGGGCGGAAACCCCAAGTCGACGGGTCGCAAACCCCAAGTCGGCGGGCGGGTTTCGCTCGCGGGGCCGCTGTCACACGTTGTTCGCTGACCTGGCAGCCGCACGACGTCGCGGAGAGGGCGACGTACGGGGCTGCTACATCCGGCACGGGGCTGCCGGAGCCGCGAACAACGTGTTACAGCACGGCCGTACGGCGCTGCCCCGGCCGCACCGCCCAGAGCACCACGTCGCGCAGCAGCAGTGACAGCTCCCGGGCGATCACGACGACACCGTTCCTGCGGCAGCCCCCGCCGCGGCCACCGCGGTCGACTCCTCGTCGGTGAACAGCCGCGAACGGATCAGGAACCGTACGCCGTGCGGCGCCTCGAGCGAGAAGCCCGCACCCCGCCCCCGCACCACGTCGATGGTGAGATGGGTGTGCGACCAGTACTCGAACTGTGCCTTCGACATCCACACCGGTACCGGGCGCTCGAGCCCGACGTCGAGGTCCCCGAGGTGGACGTCGGCGCCGCCGAGCAGGAACTCGCCGTCGGGGTAGCACATCGGCGCCGAGCCGTCGCAGCACCCGCCGGACTGGTGGAACATCACCGGACCGTGCGCCTCGGTGAGGGTGCGGAGGAGCTCCGCTGCCTCGGTCGTCACGTCAACCCTGCCTGTCATCCGCTTCCCCTTCGCTGGCCGAGGTGGCCGTACCCGTCCGGGGCATCCGTAGCCGTCCGACGGTCGCACCCGTTTCGTTGGTCGAGCAGCCGGTCGCGAGGAACGAGCGCCCGGACGTATCGAGACCTGGCCCCGTGCAGGCCCCGCTCGTTCCTCGCGCGCCCTTCGGCCTAGAAGAACCCGAGCGCGTCCGGGCTGTAGGACACCAGCAGGTTCTTGGTCTGCTGGTAGTGGTCGAGCATCATCTTGTGGGTCTCGCGACCGATGCCGGACTGCTTGTAGCCGCCGAACGCGGCGTGCGCGGGGTAGGCGTGGTAGCAGTTCGTCCACACCCGGCCGGCCTGGATCTCCTTGCCGGCGCGGAAGGCCTGCGCACCGTCGCGCGACCAGACGCCGGCGCCGAGGCCGTAGAGCGTGTCGTTGGCGATCTTGAGGGCGTCCGCCTCGTCGTCGAAGCCGGTCAGGGACACGACCGGGCCGAAGATCTCCTCCTGGAAGATCCGCATCGAGTTGTCGCCCTCGAACACGGTCGGCGTCACGTAGTACCCCTCGGCGAGGTCGCCCTCGAGCACGTTGCGCTCGCCACCGGTGAGGACCTTGGCGCCCTCCTCCTTGCCGATCTCGATGTAGGACAGGATCTTCTCGAGCTGGTCGTTCGAGGCCTGCGCACCGATCATCGTGGTGTCGTCGAGCGGGTTGCCCTGCTTGATCTGCTCGACGCGGGCGACGGCGTCGTGCACGAAGTCGGAGTACATCGACCGCTGCACGAGCGCGCGCGACGGGCAGGTGCAGATCTCGCCCTGGTTGAGGGCGAACATCGCGAAGCCCTCGAGCGCCTTGTCATAGAAGGCGTCGCGCTCGGCAGCGACGGAGTCGAAGAAGATGTTCGGGCTCTTGCCGCCGAGCTCCAGGGTCACCGGGATGATGTTCTGGCTGGCGTACTGCATGATCAGCCGGCCGGTGGTGGTCTCGCCGGTGAACGCGACCTTCGCGACGCGCGGCGACGACGCGAGCGGCTTGCCCGCCTCGACGCCGAAGCCGTTGACGACGTTGAGCACGCCGGCGGGGATCAGGTCGCCGATCAGCTCGAGCAGCTTGAGGATCGACCAGGGGGTCTGCTCCGCAGGCTTGAGTACGACGGCGTTGCCGGCCGCGAGCGCCGGGGCGAGCTTCCACACGGCCATCAGGATGGGGAAGTTCCACGGGATGATCTGGCCGACGACACCCAGCGGCTCGTGGAAGTGGTAGGCGATCGTGTTCTCGTCGATCTCGCCGATCGTGCCCTCCTGGGCCCGCAGCACGCCCGCGAAGTAGCGGAAGTGGTCGATCGCGAGCGGGATGTCGGCAGCGAGGGTCTCGCGGACGGGCTTGCCGTTCTCCCACGTCTCGGCGACGGCGATCGCGGCCAGGTTGGCCTCCATCACGTCGGCGATCTTCAGCAACACGTTGGCCCGCTCGGTGGTGGAGGTCTTGCCCCAGGCGGGCGCCGCGGCGTGGGCGGCGTCGAGCGCGGCCTCGATGTCCTCCTCGGTGCCGCGGGCGATCTCGGTGAACGGCTTGCCGTTGACGGGCGAGATGTTCTCGAAGTAGTTGCCCTTGACCGGGTCGACCCACTGGCCGCCGATGTAGTGGCCGTAGCGGCTCGCGACGGAGACGAGGGAGTCGGGCTGTCCGGGTGCTGCATAGACGGTCATGTGGTGCTCCAAGCGGTGTCGGGATCTCGTCGGTGTGACGGCGATCACGACGGTAGGGAGCGCCACGTTGCAGCGTCGTTGCGCGGATGGCGCCGCTCGTCGAGGAGGCCGGCCACGGCCGCGTCCCGTTCGTCGAGGAGGCCGGCCACGGCCGTCTCGAGACGCCTGGCCATGGTGCACCGGACTGTCGCCGGGGCGGGTTCGCTGCACCGGTTCGGGTGGTCTCGAGACGGCCGTGGCCGGCCTCCTCGACCAACGGAGTGACCGGCCTCCTCGACCAACGGCCGTGGCCGGCCTCCTCGACCAACGGCCGTGGCCGGCCTCCTCGACCAACGGCGGCTAGGCCAATTCCCTGTCCAGACGCGCGATCTGCCCGTCGACGAGGGCGCGCATCGGCGACGTGGCCGGTACGACGGCCCGCTGGGCCAGCCACATGTCGTAGTCGTCGCGCCCCCACCCCGAGCGGGTCCACGCCGACATGAGCTCCGGCGCGCGGGAGCGCAGCAGGGCCTGGCGCAGCGAGGCGGCCAGGGACTCGCGCAGTCGTACGACGCCCGGTGCGGTCGAACGCGGCAGCACCGGGCCGCCGTACCCCTTCATCGCGGAGCGGACGTCGCCGGCCGCGAGCTGCGCCTCGACGGCGAGCCAGTCGCCGGTGACGGGCGCGGCGAGCCGGTAGGGGCGGGAGGCGAGGAGCTCCTCCCCGAGCAGGCCGCGGAGCCGGTTGAGCTCGGCGCGCAGGGTCGACGTACCGCCGTCCTCCTCGTAGAGCAGCACCGCGAGCTCGTCACCGGTGAGGCCGGCGGCGGAGGAGGCGAGGAGTGCGACGATCTCGCTGTGGCGGCGCGAGAGCCGCAGCCTGCTGAGCTTGCCGCGCCCGTCGTCGACGGTCACCAGGGCCTCGTTGTGGCCGAGCAGCTCGAGCAGCAGGCGCAGCCCGGTGTCGCGGCCGGCGTCGCGTGCGCTGCCGGGCGGTGGGGTGTGGCGGGCGAGCTCGGCCTCGGCGAGCCGGGCGGCGGCGCGGACCATCGCCATGGTCTGCGGTACGACGATCGCGTCGCCCCCGGTGACGTCGAGGACGCCGAGCAACTGGCTGGTACCGGGGTCGTGGATCGGCGTCGCCGCGCAGCTCCACGACCGCACGGAGGAGCGGAAGTGCTCGTCGCGGGTGATGAACGCGTCGCGTCCGGTGGCGATCGCGAGCCCCGGGGCGTTGGTGCCGGCGAGCCGCTCGTCCCAGTTGCTGCCCTCGACGAACCCGATCTGCTCGGCCTGACGCAGCTTGTCGGGGGTGCCGCAGACCCACAGCAACGTGCCCTCGGCGTCGGCGAGCGCCATCACCGCGCCGCAGTCGCGGACCTCCCGGCCGAGGACGTCGTCGAGGAGCGGGAACACGCGCGCGAGCGGGTGCGCCTCGCGCTGGCCGCGCAGGTCGGGGACGTCCAGGGTCACCGGCGCCTCGCGCTGGCCGACGTCGACGCCGGCGGCCGCCGAGCGCTCCCAGGACGCGGCGATCTCGGCCCGCATCCGGTGCGGCGCGGGCTCGTGCGTCATGAGTCCAGTAGACAACGTCGCCCCCCGTGTGACCAGCGTCTCGCGTTCCGGACGACGATGCCGGTGCGACGTTGCAACGACGTTGCGCCCGTGCCGACAGGGGACCGGAACCAGGCCCGTCGGAGCCCGAAAATTTTGCCGTATCAGGAGGTCCTGCCGAGCGCTCCTCATGGGTGAATGAAATCCCCTACCCCGAGGAGAGCAGCCATGGCCGCCACCGAGTCCCGCCCCACGTCGCCCGCTGAGTCACGCGCCGAGTCACGCACCGAGTCGCACGCCGGCTCCTGCGCCCACCCCACCCGCCGCTCGGGGCGGCTCACCCCACTCGCGATCGTCATCGCGGCCCTCGCGATCCTGCTGGGCACGACCGGCGGCGCCGTCGCCGCCATCGTGATCACCGGCGCCAACATCAAGGACGGCACCGTCACCGGGGCCGACATCAAGAACGGCAGCCTCGCTGGCGTCGACGTCCGGGACAACAGCCTCACCGCCACGGACCTGCTCGACGAGTCGCGGGCCTGGGGCGGGCACAGGACCGCGGCCATCGACGACTTCCTCAGCCCGACCTACACCCCCGTCGTGACGAAGTCCCTGACCACGACCCGCGCCGGCTTCCTGACGATCACCGGGACGTTCTACGCCGAGGATGACTTCAACCTCGAGCCGCTCGGCCGGCTGTTCTACACCGTCCAGGTCGACGGCAAGACCGTCGGCGGCCACCGCGCCCTCACCTACAACGGCCAGGCGGACGGCGAGAACGGCGCCATCACCGTGGTCGTCCCGGCCGCCAAGGGCAGCCACACGGTGAGCCTGGTCGCGCAGGAGGCGGGTGGCGGCTCCTTCATCTTCAGCGGCTCCCTCTCCGTCGTCTACAGCCCCGTCGGCAGCACCACTGGGCTGGTCATCGCCAAGCCGATCGCGCCGCGCACCGCCAACCGCTGACGACACCGGTCGATCCGTCGGGGGCACCGGAATTCGGTGCCCCCGACCCCCTCCGGTAATCTCTGCGGCGGTGACGTGTCCGAGCGGCCTAAGGAGAACGCCTCGAAAGCGTTTGTGGGCGCAAGTCCACCGAGGGTTCAAATCCCTCCGTCACCGCCACCAGGTCGGACCGGGTCCTCACAGGCCCGGTCCGATCGGTTTTTCCGGGTGATGCCGCGGCCGTTGCGGCGACGGGTACGTCGGCGCTGGCCCGGCCCGCCGGTGCGAATGGCCCCCTGCCGCTGCTGCTCGCCCCCACCGCCGCGGCCGCGACCATGCCACGGTCCTCGATCGGGACCGGCTTGCGCTCGGGCACTTCCTGACCGACGCGATTGCGGCCGGCGTACCGCCCTTCGCTGAGCCGCTGCCGGTGATCGCGCGCCACCGCGTGCCGGTCGACCGGGTCGCGGCGGTGTCGGCGCTCGGGGCTGCCGCGCCGCGCGGGTCAGGGGCCGCCGGGCGGCGTGGTCGGCTGCTCCGGGCCGAGACACACCGCGACCAGCTCGCCGGCGACCTCGCCGCTGAACACCGCCCAGCCGTGGTCGAAGGAGACCAGCTCGGTGTCGCCCTCGGGGGTGCGGACGATGGCCTTGCTCGGGATGGTGTCGCGGTCGAAGCCGGTCACCGAGCAGCGGTTCTGCTCCATCATCGCGTCCAGCGGACCCGCGGACATGCCGATCTGCTGCGACGGGCCGGCCGGCCGCGGCTCGGTGACGACGCTGACCGCGCCGAAGCCGACGAACAGGGTCAGCGCGGCGACCGTGGTCGCCGTACGAACGGACTCGACGGCGACCCGGAAGCAGCGTGCGGGCACGGCAAGATCGCGCATTCGCATCCCCCCTGCTGCCTTCATGTGGTCGGTCGGTGACCCGTGGGTCCGTTGTCGATCTCAACGACCCGGGCCGGTCCGGGTCACGAGTCGAAACGGTGTGGCCCCCGAATGTGGGCCGGAACGAACGGGATGTGCGCCGAGGTGTGAGATCCCCGACCGGGACGCTCTGCCGCGGCCGCCAACCGGCAGGATGGGGCCATGAGCACCTCGACGAGCTGGTTCGACTCACCCTCCGACGCGGAGGCGCGGCTCGGGGCGGCCGGCTACCTGGCCGACGCCGCGACCGCGACCACGACGTACCTCGCGGGGGCGCTCGAGAAGCCGCTGCTCCTCGAGGGGCCGGCGGGCGTTGGCAAGACCGAGCTCGCCAAGGCGGTCTCGCGGGCGACCGGCGCGGAGCTGGTGCGGCTGCAGTGCTACGAGGGGCTCGACGAGGCGCGCGCGCTCTACGAGTGGAACTACAAGAAGCAGCTGCTGCGGATCCAGGCCGCCAACGCCGGTGGCGGCGGGCAGGACTGGAGCGCCACGCACGACGACATCTTCACCGAGGAGTTCCTGCTCACCCGGCCGCTGCTCACCGCGATCCGCCGCGACC
This sequence comes from Nocardioides sp., assembly GCA_035554935.1. Taxonomy (GTDB): domain Bacteria; phylum Actinomycetota; class Actinomycetes; order Propionibacteriales; family Nocardioidaceae; genus Nocardioides. The sequence goes on from DATMHM010000007.1 coordinate 16,093, forward strand.
AGCCCACGGTGCTCCTGGTCGACGAGGTCGACAAGACGGACATCGAGGTCGAGGGCCTGCTGCTCGAGGTCCTCAGCGACTTCCAGGTCACGATCCCCGAGCTGGGCACGGTCGCCGCGACCCGGCGGCCGTTCGTGGTGCTCACCTCCAACGCCAGCCGCGAGCTGTCGGAGGCCGTGAAGCGGCGCTGCCTCTACCTCCACATCGACTATCCCGACGCCGTGCGCGAGCGGCAGATCCTGCAGCAGCAGGTCCCCGGCCTCGACGATCGGATCGCCGAGCAGGTCGTCGCCACCGTCGCGCGGATGCGTGAGCTGGAGCTGAAGAAGGCGCCCTCGATCGCCGAGTCCGTCGACTGGGCGCGGACCCTGATCGCGCTCGAGATCCGCGACCTCGACGAGGCGACCATCGCCCGTACCCTCGGTGCCGTCCTCAAGCACCAGTCCGACCACGAGCGCGCGGTCAAGGAGCTCAAGCTCGCCCGGGTCTGACCGGAGACCTTGAGGACGCGATGAGCCGCCGCAGCCGCCGTACCGACCCCACCACCGGACACCTCGACCGGTCCGGCCTCCTCGACCGCCACCTCGCGTTCGTCGAGGCGCTGCGCGGCGCCGGGCTGTCGGTGTCGCTCGCCGAGGACCTCGACTCGCTCGCCGCCCTCGGCGCGGTGCCGTGGGACCAGCGGGACACGGTGCGCGACGTCTTCGCAGCGACCATGCTGAAGAAGCAGGCGCAGCGCACGACGTTCGACGCGCTCTTCGACGTCTACTTCCCCGCGATGGTCGGGGACGGCGCCCGGCGTCCGGGGGCCGACGGCGAGGCAGGGGAGGGCGACGCGGGGGCCGGCGAGGGAGAGCCGGCGGCGGTCCGCGACAACGCGGCCGCGCTGGTGGACTTCCGCGAACGGCTGGCCGACATGCTGCAGGCGGCCCAGTTGGACGACGCCGAGCTGCGCCGGATGGCCGCCGAGATGGTCGGCACCTTCGGCGCGATGCCCGGCCGCGGACCCGGCCTGTCGTCGTGGTCGGCCTACACCGCGCTCCAGCGGGTCGCGCCCCAGGAGCTCGTCGACCGCCTGGTCGCGGGGCTGATGGCCCAGCGGGCTGACGGGGCAGACGAGGACGACGCCCGGCGCGTCGCCAACCGGCGGATCGGCGGGTTCACCGCGATGGTCGAGGACGACGCCCGCCGGCGGATCGCCGAGGAGAAGGGCCCCGACCACGTCGCCGACGTCGCGATCCGGCCCAGCATCGACAAGCTCGCCTTCATGGCCGCGCGACGCACCGACCTCGAGGAGATGCGCAAGGAGATCTTCCCGCTCGCCCGGCGCCTCGCGACCCGGCTGGCCAAGGAGCAGCACTCCCGCCACGCGCGCACCGCACCACTGGACTTCCGGCGTACGGTCCGCGCCTCGATCGCCACCGGCGGCGTCCCGATCACCACCCACCACCGGCCGAAGCGGCCGCACCGCACCGACCTCGTCGTGCTCTGCGACGTCAGCGGGTCGGTGGCTAACTTCGCGCAGTTCACGCTGCTGTTCGTCTTCGCGCTGCGCGAGGTCTTCCAGAGCATGCGGGCGTTCACGTTCATCGACCACGTGCACGAGGTCACCGGCCACTTCCGCCCCGGCGCCGACCCCGTCGACGTCCTCGCCGACCTGTCGGCGTCGGCCAGCCACGCCGCGCTGTGGGGCCGCACCAACTACGGCCGCGCGTTCAGCAAGTTCGAGGAGAACCACCTCGACGCGCTCACGCCGAAGACCACCCTGCTGATCCTCGGCGACGCCCGCTCCAACTACAGCGACCTCCACGACGACACCCTGCGCCGGCTGACCGGCGCGGTGAAGCGCTCGTTCTGGCTCAACCCCGAGCACGAGCGGAACTGGGGGACCGGCGATTCCGCCGCGCCGACGTACGGCGCCATCGTGCCGATGATCGAGTGCCGGAACCTGACGCAGCTCAGTGAGTTCGTCCACGACCTGGCGTGGTAGGCCGGTGCAGGAATCACCGCTTCACCGGCGAAACTTGCGCTTCCTGGCCGTTGCAACGGCCGAGAAGCGCAGGAATCACCGGTGAAGCGGTGATTCCTGCACCACGCTCATGAGCTGAACTCCAGCGTCTCGTCCTCGACCGGCTTCCGGAACACCAGGATGTCCTTCAAGTAGTTCATCTTCAGCCGCCACGGGAACTCCGAGCCCTGCTTGGGCAGCGAGTCGATGGACCGCATCACGTAGCCGGCCTCGAAGTCGAGGAAGGGCTGCTCGGTGATGGCCGGGTCGCGGCGCGGTACGACGGTCCGGGAGCCGGTCTCGTCCATCCGCTTGAGCAGCTTGACGACGTACTCGCACACGAGGTCGGCCTTCAGCGTCCACGACGCGTTGGTGTAGCCGATGATGAACGCGAAGTTCGGGATGTCGCTGAGCATCAGGCCCTTGTAGGCCATCGTGTCGGCGGGCTTGATGGTCGCGCCATCGACGCCGAGCGTCGCGCCACCGAAGATCTGCAGGTTGAGGCCGGTGGCGGTGATGACGATGTCCGCCTCGAGCTCCTTGCCCGACTTCAGCAGGATGCCCTTCGGGGTGAACCGGTCGATGTGGTCGGTCACGATGTCGACGGTGTGCTGGCGCAGCGCCTTGAACAGGTCGCCGCCGGGGACGGCGCACAGGCGCTGGTCCCACGGGTCGTACGGCGGCTTGAAGTGGTCGTCGAACGCGACGTCGTCGGGCAGCTGCCGCTCGAGCAGCCTGCGCAGCAGGGCACGCGACTCCTTCGGCCGGGCCTGGCAGAACTCGTAGAACGCGATCCGGCTGGTCAGGTAGCGGGTGCGGACGATCTTCTGCGCGACCTTGTCGGGCAGCCGCTTGTACAGCTGTGCCGACACCTTGTCGTAGGTCGGCTGGCTGATGATGTACGTCGGCGTCCGCTGCAGCATCGTGACGTGGCCGGCGCCGGAGTCGGCCAGCGCGGGGATCAGCGTGACGGCGGTGGCGCCGGACCCGATCACCACGATCCGCTTGCCCTCGTAGTCGAGGTCCTCGGGCCAGTGCTGCGGGTGGATGAGGTGTCCCTCGAACTCGGAGATGTCCTGGAACTCGGGGGTGAAGCCCTCGTCGTAGCGGTAGTAGCCCGAGGTCGACCACAGGAAGCTGGCGGTGAGCTGGATCGTCTCGCCGGTGTCGGTGCGCTCGACGGTCACCGTCCAGCGGGCGTCGGCGGTGGAGAAGTCCGCGTGGACGAGCTTGTGGTGGTAGCGGATGTGCTCGTCGATGCCGTTCTCGGCGGCCGCCTCCTCGAGGTAGGCGAGGATGTCGGGTCCGTCGACGATCGCCTTCGTCCCCTTCCACGGCTTCCAGCCGAAGCCGAGGGTGTGCATGTCGGAGTCGGAGCGGATGCCGGGGTAGCGGAAGAGGTCCCAGGTGCCGCCGAGCGAGTCGCGCATCTCGAGGACGGCGTACGTCTTGCCCGGGAGGTTCTTCGTCACGTGGTAGGCCGCGTCGATGCCCGAGAGGCCGGCGCCGACGATCAGGACGTCGACGTGCTCGGCGGCGGAGGTCGGTTCGGTCATGGTGCTTCCTTGAGGTTGAGGAGCTGCTCGACGGGGATGTCGGGCACCTCGATGTTGCGGCTGGCGACGAGCCCGGCGACCTGGAGCCAGGTCACCTCGGCGAGCAGGTCGGTGAAGGCGGGCGCGGCGGGCCGGAGCTCCTCACGGGAGCTCCAATTGCGGACGGCGGCCATCACGCCGCCGACGAGGAGGAACACCCACGGCGTGAGTGCGTCGCGGTCGTCCTCGGAGAGCTCCGCGTCGAGCAGGGCGATGATGCCGCCGATCAGCAGCTCGATCTGCTCGGCGAACTGGCCGATGGCGTCGTCCAGGGGGCGTTCGGTGGTCCCGTTGACCTGCCGCTCCGCGAAGCGCATGAGGGCGACGTTCTCGGTGCCCCAGGAGACGTAGGCGCCGATGACGCGGTGCACGATCTCGCGCACGGTGCCCTCGAGGGTGATCGTGCCGAGCAGCGCCTCGCCGGCCCGGATGCAGATCTCGCGCTGGATGGCGAGGTCGAGGTCGACGCGGTCCTCGAAGTAGCGGTAGAGCACGGTGCGGTGCACGGACGCCTCGTCGGCGACCTGCTGGACGCTGAGCTCCTCGCCGGGAGGCAGGTCGCGCTTGAGGACGACGATGGCGGCGTCGATCACGGCCTGCCGGCGGGCCGCGTTGTGCTCCTGCCAGCGCCGCTTGCGCCCGTCGGTCCCGTCGCGCTTGGCCGCCCCCATGGCGACACCCCCTCGGATCGTCACGGCGTCAGCGACACCGTACGCCGAAGCAGCCCCCGTCGCCTGCCCGGCACCGGCGTCGCCGAGATGCTGCGCTGCATCGCCGCGTCCGTCACCTTGGCCCGCGACCGGCCGGCCGCCGCGCCCTGCTCGCGCTCGACGGCGTCGAGCCGCTGCCAGCCGTCGAGTCCGGTGGCGTCGGGGCACCGCTCGCGGACGAGCGCCGCGGCGTCGCGCAGCGAGCCGGACGGCTCGGTGAGCCCGGCGTCGAGGTCGTCGAGGATCGTGTCGACCGTCTCCTGGGCGCAGGTCTTGTTGGTGCCGATGAAGCCGACCGGACCACGCTTGATCCAGCCCGCGACGTAGACACCCGGCTCGACCCGGCCCCGGTGGTTCGGGACGGTGGCGGTGCGTTCGTCGAACGGCAGGTCGGCGACGGGGAGCCCACGATGGCCGACCGAGCGCACGACCAGGCCGGCAGCGAGGACGTGGGTCTCGTCGGTCGCCTCGGCGCGCACGTTGCCGTCCGCGCCGGTGACGAGGCGGTTGCGCGCGACCCGGACGCCGGTCACCCGGCCGTCCTCGCCGAGCAGCTCGACGGGGGAGGCGGCGAAGGCCAGCACGATCCGCCGGCGCGCATGCTCGTTGTCACGGCCGATGCCGACCCCGCTGCCGTCGTACGGCGTCCGCTCGGCGATCTCGCGCAGCAGGCGGCTGCGCTGGTCGTCGCCGGTGAGCAGGTCGGGGTCGCAGTCGACGACCACGTCGACGTCGTCGAGGGCGGCGAGGCCGATCAGCTCGGGGACCGTGAAGGCGGCCTGGGCGGGCCCGCGGCGCCCCAGGACGACCACCTCGCGCAGGTCGCTGGCGCGCAGCTGGTCCAGCGGTCCGGGCGCGAGGTCGGTGCGCTCGAGGACGTCGATCGGGCGGGTCAGGATCCGGGCGACGTCGAGCGCGACGTTGCCGTTGCCGACGACCACCGCGCGACCCGACGGGTTCGCGGCGGACGTGAGCGGGACGCCGAGGTCCTGCTGCTCGGGGTGGCCGTTGTACCAGCCGACCAGGCCGGTCGCGGGCACCGAGCCGGCCAGGTCCTCGCCGGGGATCCCGAGGGTGCGGTCCGACGACGCGCCGACCGAGTAGACGACCGCGTGGTAGCGCTCGCGCAGCTCGGCCAGGGTGATCGCGCTGCCCACCTCGGCGCCGAGGAAGTAGCGGAACCGCGGCTGCCGCTCGATCGCCTCGAACAGCCGCGTCACCAGCTTGGTGGACGCGTGGTCCGGGGCGACGCCGTGCCGGACCAGCCCGTACGGCGTCCGCAGCCGGTCGTAGGCGTCGACGCCCTCGACCTCGGGGTGCTTCAGCAGCTCGTCGGCCGTGTAGAGGCCGGCCGGCCCGGCGCCGATGACCGCGACCCGGAACGGGCCGGGGCGGGTGAGCCGCCGCTGCTGCGGGACCAGGGCGACCGGCGTGCGGTCGGCGTGCGGGAACAGGTCGTAGTAGGCCGCGTTGAGGTCGATGAACGGCAGCTGCCTCGTGGTCAGCGCCGCGTCGGGGACCATCGCGCCCACCGGGCAGGCGGTGGCGCAGGCGCCGCAGCCGACGCAGGCGGTCGCGTCGACGTACACCATCTCGGTGGTGCCGAAGCCCGGCTCGCCGGGTGCGGGGTGGATGCAGTTGACCGGGCAGGCGACGACGCACGAGGCGTCGGCACAGCACGACTGCGTGACGACGTAGGCCATGTCAGCTCAGGATGTCGGCTCGGGATCGGTGGGGTCGGCGCGGTCAGGCCGCGGCGGACTTGGGCTCGCTCCGGAAGCGCGACGACGGGCCGTCGATGCCCAGCGCACGCCAGATCGGGCGCGAGAAGGCGTTCATCAGGCCGAGCTCGGACGCCAGCATGCGCACGTCGCCGAAGGTGTCGCGCAGCAGCTTCTCGGACTGCGGGCTCCTCCAGTACACCTCGCGCATGACGGACTTCGGGATGCCGAGGTCCTTCTGCATGCGGCGGCTGGGCTTCATGATCACGTCGCACAGCGTGCGCATGATGATCGGGTAGGCGAGCGAGATGCCGAAGCGCTGCATCCTGCCCCAGCCGCGCGAGCGCTCGACCAGGTAGGCGTGCGCGAAGCCGATGTGGCGCGCCTCCTCGGCGACGTGGATCTGCATCACGCGCTCGACGATCGGGTGCAGCTGGTGGCCCGAGCGGAGCACGGACTTCTGCAGGTAGTCGATCGGCTCCTCGCCGGCGAGGATGCCGATGAAGAAGATGCTGGGGAGCGGGCCGCCGGCCAGGCAGAGGAACGGCGCGACCTTGACGAACCACCTCGGCCCGCCCTTGACGTCGACGCCGATCCGGTTCACGCCCTCCTGGAACATCTGGGTGTGGTGGCACTCCTCGGTCACCTCGTGCGTGGAGTAGCGGAACTCCGCACGGTTGTTCGGCATGGAGATCAGGTGGGTCATCACGCCGCCGATCAGCACCTGCTCGAACTGCAGGCCGACCTTCATGATGTTGGAGAGACGGTACTTGCCGATCTCGATCTGCCGCTCGCGCGGGAGCGACTGGTACCACTCCGTCTGCCCCAGCGGGTCGACCTCGGGGAGGATCCAGCGCGGGTCGTCGTCGACGACCTCGAACTCGGGGCTGTCCCACGCGATGTCGAGGAATGCGTCGAAGTGCTGGTGCACGGAGGCCTCGGAGAGCACCTGGAGGGTCTCCTGGTAGCTGAGGCCCTCGGTCACCGGCGCGGTGTCGGGGGCGATCTCGGCGGTGCGGTCAGCGGTGGTGGTCATCGGAGGTTCCTCGATCCGTTTCGTCGTCGAAAGCCGGAGCATGCACGCTGTTAGCGCAACAACATGTTGCATACATTGACCGCCCTTTTGTCAAGGAACTCGTGGCACTTGTGACGACGCCGACCCTGCGGTGAGCGGGACGGAGTGACGAGCGTCGCGCTGGGTGAGGGCGCTGGGTCGCTCCGGGCCGGCGGGATACTCCCGGGTCAAAAGCACCGAAATCGTCCCGAATCGGTGCTTTTGACCCGGGAGTATCGCTCGGAACGGCGACGCGTCAGGGACGCAGGTAGCCCAGTTCGCGCCAGCGGGCCAGCGCCGCCACCAGGTCGGGGTGGTCGGCCCGGTCCGCCGCCCGGCCGCCGGCCACGAGGGGCGCGAGGCCGGGGTCCGAGCCGGCGTCGTACACCACGGTCAGGCGGTTGGGGGTGGTGGCGTTGATGAGGGAGCCGAGCAGCGCGACGGGGTCGGTGCGGTCCTCGAGCGAGAGCACCTGGACGCCGGCGGGGAGCAGCGGGACCTGCGCCGAGGGCGCGTTCGCCGTCACGACCTGGTCGACGGCGACGGGCAGGTCGGCGCGGGTGGCGACCTCGATCGCCGCGGCGCCGCCGGCGCCACGACCGACGAGCATCGCCCGCACGGGACCGGCGCCGTCCTCGGCGCCGTCCTCCGCGCGGGCGACGGCCTCGAGGGCCCGGACCAGCGCCGCGGCCCGGCCGGACGCGTCGCCGGACACCAGCCGCAACCGGCCGGTGGCCGGCGGGGCCGGGGCGCCACCGGAGACGAACGCGATGACGCGACCCGGTCCGGTGCGCCGGACCCGCACCGGCTCGTCGCCCTCGACCAGGGTGGTCATCAGGTCGCCGAGCCCGGAGGGCAGGTCCGAGGGATCGCTGACCGCCTCGGCCACCGGCGGCGCGGCCTCGGGCGTCGCCCCCGGCAGGTCGACGGCGACGTCGCGCAGCGCCGACCCCCAGTCGTCGCCGAGCGGGGCGACCCCGGAGGCGCGCAGGCCGCCCGACCGTGCGGCCCGGCCGGCCTCGCCGGACAGCACGCCCGCCGTCAGCAGGCCGCGCATCTGGAGGCTGTCGAGCAGCCCGCCACCGGTGGTGACGTGCTCCATCAGCTCGGGGTTGGCCTCGGCCAGGTCGTTGAGGTACGACGCCACGCCGTCCCGGTCGAGCGCGTCGGTCTCGATCAGGCCGGCCGCCACGATCGCGCCGCCGAGGCTGACCTGCGGCGCGAGGTAGCCGATCGCGCGCCCGGCGATGGAGCCGAGCGTCTCGTAGGCGGCCGCCTGCAGCTCGTCGATCCACCGGTAGGTCAGTACCGTCGCACGCAGCACGAGGGCGTCGGCGTCGAGCTCGATCGACCTGCTCAGCAGGCCGTCCTTGCCGGTCGTCGCGGCCCGCAGCTCCTCCTCCGCGGTGGACCAGGTCCGCGGCGAGAGCACGGTGGAGCCGGTGACGTCGGGGTCGGTCAGCACGTCGCGGCCGAGCTTGGCCCACTCGCGCATCTGCGCGCCGGCGTCGTCGAAGAGGTCGGCGAGGCGCAGCATCTGGTCGTACTTGTCGGCGAGGTCGGCCGCCTCCACGGCGGTGGCTGGTACGGCGCGCTGCTCGGCGGCCGCGGCCAGCTGGACCTCGTCGGCCAGCTGGACCTCGTCGGTCGCACCGCCGGTCACACCGCCGGTCGTCTCGCCCGTCATCTCGTCGGTCACCTGGCAGCCTCACCCGAGACGCCGGTCAGCAGGGGAGCGAGCACCGGGGCGACGACCGCGCCGAGGTCGCCGGGCGTCACCGACCGGACCTCCAGGCGGGCGACACCGTCCTCCTCGTGCGGCCGCAGCGCCCGCCACCCGTCGGCGAGCAGGGTCCACGACACGACCCCGACGGTGTCGACCTCGGCGCCGGACACGTCGGCGACGAGCGCCCGCAGCCGGCCCTGCGCCTCCCCGGACAGGGCCGTCAGCAGCCGGGCCACCGCGTCGTCGGTGAGCGGGCCGGCGGGGCCGCGGACCGCGCCGGAGTGGCGCGCTGCGAGGACGGCCAGCAGGTCGCCCCGCCCGACCCGGACCGCCTCGGCGGCGGCGTCGGCGAGCTCGAACGGCAGGTCGACGTACGACGGGACCGCGGAGCTGCCGAGCACGAGGTCCTCCGACAGCGCGGCGACGCGGGCCAGCTCGCCCACCCACGCGTCGGCGGCGAACCAGCCGAGCTCGAAGACGATGCCGTCCACCGTCGCCAGCGAGGCCACGGCGCGGGTCTCCTGGCGGTGCCACACCTTCGCCTGGACGCCGGCCATCCGGACGTCGACGTCGAGCGCGACCCGGGGCGCGGCGAGCAGGCCGATCGCGCCGGCGAGGCCCGCGTCGAGGCGGCCGTCGGTGAGCAGGCCCCGGCGGGCCAGGGACTCCGCCGGCTGGTGCAGTGACGCGACGGCGGCGCGGTAGGCCTGGTCGTCGGTCGTGGTCGGGCTGCTGCCGAGCCGGGACTGCATCGCGTCGGCGGCGGTGGGCGGCGCCACCTCGAACGGCAGCGGGGCGCCGCCGGCCAGCAGGGCGGCGTGCTGGAGTTCGGGCAGGGTCAGCCCGATCCGCCGCGGGGCGGCGTCGATCGGGAGCCGCCGCGGCGGCGGGGGTGCGGGCACGGCGGGACCGGGCTCGCGCCGGGCGACCGTCGTCAGGTCGATGACGGGCATGCCCTCACCGCTCCAGGCCGGGCAGGTCGACGGCGAGCCAGTCGCGGTGGCCGGCGGGCGGCGGGACGAACCCGGCGAGCAGCTCGTCGACCGGGTCGGGGGAGACCTGCGGGCCGTCGGTGCGCTCGTTGGCCGCGGCGACGGCGGCGATGCGGGCCTGCGCGTCGGCGACCATCGCAGTGATCCGGGCCTGGGCGGTCGCGATCTCCTCGGTCGTGACGTCGACGGCCTCCGCGTGGTCGCCGAGCGCGTCGGCGGCGGCGACGTGCCGGTCGGCGGCCACCCGCAGGTGCGTGGCGCGGTCGGTGACCCGCTGCTGCATCGCCTCGGCCGCCCGTCCGCTCCAGCCCAGGCCCTCGACCCGGGCGACGAGCTGGTCGGCGAGCGCGCGTACGTCGGCCCCCTGGTCGCGCAGCTGGGTGGCCCGACGGCGGATGGTCGCGCTGTCGCCGTACATGGGTCGCGCCCTTCCCACTCCCGTCGTCCTCAAACCCGACGATCCTCCCGTGCGCCGCCCGGTGCCGTCACAGCGCCCCGTCGAGCCGGTCGAGCGCGGCCACGATGTCGTCGGTCGAGCCGGCGAAGCTGAACCGCAGGAACCGGCCGCCGTCGACGGTGTCGAAGTCGATCCCGGTCGCGACCGCGACACCCGTGCGGGCCAGCAGGTCGCGGGCGTAGGCCATCGAGTCGTCGGTCAGGTGGCCGACGTCGGCATAGGCGTAGAACGCGCCGTCCGCCGGGGCGAGGCGGTCGATCCCGAGCCGCTGCAGGCCGGCGAGCAGGAGCTCGCGGTTGTGGGCGTAGCGCTGCACGTGGCCGTCCAGCTCGGCGTACGCCGTGTCGTCGAACGCGGCGACGGCGGCGTGCTGGGCGAGCACCGGGGGACAGATCGAGAAGTTGCCGGTCAGTACGTCGACCGGCCGGCGCAGCCGCTCGGGGGCGAGCATCCACCCCAGCCGCCAGCCGGTCATGGAGAAGTACTTCGAGAAGGAGCCGAAGACGACCGCCTCGCGCGAGGTCTCCCAGGCGCTGGCGGCGCGCGCGCCGGCGTACTGGATGCCGTGGTAGATCTCGTCCGACACCAGCTGCACGCGGTGGTCCTCGCACCAGCGCGCGATCGCGGCGAGCTCGTCGGGCAGCAGCATGGTGCCGGTCGGGTTGGCGGGGCTGGCGACGACGAGGCCGTCGATCGGCGCGCGGGCGTGCGCCTCGGCGAGCTGCTCGACCGTCGGCTGGAAGCGGGTCTCCGGACCGGTCGCGATCTCCACGACCTCGCAGCCGAGTGCCGCCAGCACGTTGCGGTAGCAGGGGTAGCCCGGCCGCGCGATCGCCACCCGCGCCCCTGCGTCGAACGCCGCGAGGAAGGCCAGCAGGAACCCGCCGCTCGACCCGGTGGTGACGATGACGTCGTCGGCGGACACGTCCACGCCGTGCGCCCGGCGGTGGTGGCCGGCGATCGCCGACCGCAGCTCCGGGATGCCGGTCGCGGTCGTGTAGCCGAGCGGGTCGCCGCTGCCCAACAGCCGGATCGCCTCGGCGGTCACCGGCGCCGGCGCCCCCGTGCTCGGCTGCCCGGCGACGAGGTTGAGCAGGTCGCCGTGCGTGCGTTGGCGCTCCGCGGCCGCGGCGAGGAGGTCCATGACGTGGAAGGGCGGCACGTTCGCCCGGGCGGCGGCGGCGAAGCGGTCGGTCACGGGCTCCAACCTATGCGTCGAGCCCAGGTCAGCGGGCGGCGGCGGCCCGGCCGGCCCGGCGGCCGAAGTACGAGCCCTCGCCGAGCTGGGTGCCGGAGCAGTAGCCGTTGCCGTCCTGGGCGATGTTGGAGGCGCAGGCGCCCGCGGCGTAGAGGCCGGGTACGACGGAGCCGTCGGCCCGCTTCACCTCGCCGTCCACCGTCGTCGCCATGCCGCCGAGGGTGAAGCCGGCGTAGTAGGCGACGCCGAGGCTGAGGTCGAGCACCGCCCACGGCCCTTCGGTCTGCGGGGCCAGCCAGTCGGGGTGCTTGTGGAAGTCCGGGTCCTTGCCGTCGGCGGCGTTCTCGTTGTAGCGGCGCACGGTCTCGACCAGCGCGCCCGCCGGCATCCCGAGCCCGGCCTCCATCTCCTCGATCGTCTCGAAGCCGTCCTTGAGCGGCACCAGCGACATCCGCTGCTCCTCGAAGTGCGCGCTGTCGACGATGAGGTAGGCGACCTGGTCGGGCTGGTGCAGCACCTGGTACGACGTCCGCGCGTGGTAGCTGTCCTCGGCGACGAACCGCTGCCCGTCCTTGTTGACGATCAGCCCCTTCACGAGGTCGGACGGCGGGTAGAACGGCGCGGTGATGAACGGCTCGTCCATGTGCTCCAGCGCGGCGCCGACGGACTCGCCGAGACGGATCGCCAGCCCGTCGTCGTACGTCGACCCGAGGGTGAACGTGACGGACTGGAGTGCCGGTGTGTAGCGGGCGAGCATGTCGGCGTTGTTGACGAACCCGCCGGCCGCGATCACGACGCCGCCGGCGCGGACCACGCCGGTGCGCTCGAAGGACTTCCACGCCACGCCGACCACGCGGCCGCTCGTCAGCGGGTCGCCGTCGCCCTCACCCTCGTCGTCGAGTCGGTCGACCACCAGGTTGGTCGCGCCGGTCTCGTAGCGCACGTCGACGCCGGCCTCCTCGACCCGCTGGCGCAGCAGGTCCATGACGACCCGGGTGCCCTCGGTGTCGCCGGGCACCGGGACCTTGTGACCTCGGGGTGCGGGCGCGACCTGGTCGCGGAAGGGCCAGACCTTCTCGTTGCCGGTGAACATCAGCCCCTCGGTACCGGGCTGGATGACCGCCTTGCCGGGGAAGTAGGAGCGCTCGAACTCGAAGCCGAGGCCCTCGAGCCAGTCGAAGTGGGCGACCGACCCCTCGCTGTAGGCGCGGATCTTCGCCTCGTCCGGGTCCTTCGTCGACGCCATCAGGTAGTCGACCATCGCCTCGACGGAGTCCTCGTGGCCGGTCGCCTGCTGCACCGCCGTACCGCCGCCGAGGTAGAAGTGCCCGCCGGACATCGACGACGTCCCGCCGTGCACGGCGGCGCGCTCGAGCAGCAGCACCCGGGCGCCGGCGCGGGCCGCCTCCAGGGCCGCGCAGCCGCCGGCGATCCCGAAGCCGACGACCACCACGTCGAAGGACTCCGCGTCGGCGGGGACGTCGCTCGCGGGCAGGACGGCGGGAACGGCGAGACCCGCGGGGAGGTTGCTGTCGACAGTCACCCGCCCAATTTAGAACATGTTCTACCGATAGACTACTGCCCCGCCACCCGACGAGAGCCAGGTGACAGTTGACCTTCGACGTCCATCAGCTCGACAGCTTCGTCCTGGTGGGCTCCGGAGTCCTCCTCCTCGCGGTGCTCGCGGTCCGGCTCTCGTCCGGCATCGGGATGCCGAGCCTCCTGTTCTACCTGCTCATCGGCGTGCTGCTCGGCGAGTCCGTGCTCGGCATCGGCTTCGACGACGCCCAGCTCGCGCACGCGATCGGGTTCGGGGCGCTGGCGATCATCCTCGCCGAGGGTGGACTCACCACGAACTGGCGCGAGGTGAAGCCCTCGATGCGCCTCGGCGCGTCCCTGGCGACCGTCGGGATGGTCGTGTCGGTCACCGTGGTCGCGGTCGGGACGCACTACCTGCTCGGCCTGACCTGGGAGACCGCGGTCCTCCTCGGCGCCATCACGTCCGCCACCGACGCGGCTGCGGTGTTCTCGGTGCTGCGGGCGGTGCCGCTGCCGAAGCGGATCACCGGCGTCCTGGAGTCGGAGTCCGGCCTCAACGACGCCCCGACCGTCGTGCTGGTCACCCTCGTCTCCAGCGGTGCGGTGCTCGACCACGGCCCGCTGGTGGTCGCCGGCATCGTCGTCTACGAGCTCGCTGTCGGCGTCGCGCTCGGCCTGGCCGTCGGCTTCGGTGGCGCCTGGCTGATGCGCCGCGCGGCGCTCCCGTCCTCCGGCCTCTACCCGATCGCGGTCACCTGCCTCGCCCTGCTCGCGTACGGCGCCGGCCCGGCCCTGCACGCGAGCGGGTTCGCCGCCATCTACGTCGCCGCGCTGGTCCTCGGCAACAGCGACCTGCCGCACCGCGTCGCCACCCGCTCGTTCGTCGAGGGGCTGGCGTGGATCGCGCAGATCGGGCTGTTCGTGATGCTCGGCCTGTTGCTGTCGCCGGGCCGGATCACCTGGGGCACGGTGGCGACCGCCGTCCTCGCGGGCCTGATCCTCACCTTCGTCGCGCGGCCGATCTCGATCGCGGTCAGCGCGGTGGTCAGTCCGCGGCCCTGGCGCGAGCTGGCGTTCCTGTCGTGGGCCGGCCTGCGCGGCGCCGTACCCATCGTCTTCGCCACGATCCCGCTCGCCGACGAGGTCGCGGGCGCGCAACGGCTGTTCGACATCGTCTTCGTGCTGGTCATCGTCTACACCCTGCTTACCGGCCCGACCCTGCCGTGGGTGGCGAAGGTGCTGCGGGTTGCGCGGCGCTCCGAGCCGCGCGGGTTCGAGCTCGAGGCCGCGCCCCTCGAACGGGTGGCCGCAGACTTGCTGCAGGTCACGATCAGCCCGGCGTCGCGGCTGCACGGCGTCGAGGTCGGCGAGCTGCGTCTGCCCGTGGGGGCGAACGTGTCGATGATCGTGCGCGACGGCAGGACGATTGTGCCCGAGCGGCGTACGGTCCTGCGCCACGGCGACGACCTGATCGTCGTCACGCCCCGCAAGCTGCGCGACGACACGGTCCAGCGGCTGCGCCAGGTCAGCGCCGGCGGTCGCCTCGCCCAGTGGCTCGGCGACGGCCCGGAGGACTAGCCGTACCGCTCGGGACTAGGACAGGTCGTCGGGGTTGCTGCTCAGCGGCGGCGTGCAGACGGAGGAGTCGGTCTGCGCGGTCACTGTCGACCGGCCCTTCTTCACGCCCTTGAACCGCTTGCCGACCACGATCGTCACGCCGGGGTAGCCGGACGGCTGGTCCACGATCTGCACGCCCCTGCCGAGGTACGACGCCAGCAGGATCGCCGCCGGGTTGCCGGGGTCGCTCGACCACACCTGCGCGGAGACCGGTCCGGTGTCGGCCGGGGCGTTGCCGGTGCTGCCCTCGCTGAAGCCGAACGCGATCAGGCGGTTCATGGTCTGGTTGGCCAGGCCGTTGCCGCCACCGGCGTTCAGGACGGTCACCATGACCTGCGGCGGCGCGACCTCCTCGCCCTTCGTGATCAGGGTGTCGGTGCACGGCGCCGGCTGGACCTTCTCCGGGAACGGCTCGGTGACCCGGGACCACGCCCAGGCGACGCTCGCGAGGAAGACGACCGCGAGCACGGCGAGGGTGATCGCCGAGCGGCCGCCGTCCTTGACGTCGACGTCGAGGGCCATGGGGTCAGCCTTCCATCCGGATCACGCGGGCGTGGAGCACGTGCCGCTGCTGGAGTGCCGCCCGCAGGGCGCGGTGCAGGCCGTCCTCCAGGTAGTACTCGTCCCTCCACAGCACCACGTGCGCGAAGAGGTCACCGTAGAAGGTGGAGTCCTCGTCGAGCAGCGACGACAGCTGGAGGGTGTCCTTCGTGGTGACCAGCTCGTCGAGCCGGACCTGGCGCGGGGGCACCGCAGCCCACCCCTTGGAGGTGAGGCCGTGGTCGGGGTAGGGCCGCCCGACCCCCACACGCTTGAAGATCACGGCTGCCGAGTCTACGGGCCTGCCTCGCGGCACCGCGGTCGGCTTAGAGTTCCGGTCATGACCCAGGAGCAGACGCCCACGTCCGACGCAGCACCTGAGATCCCGACCCCCGCCGTACCGCCCGCCGCGCCCGCCGCGCCCGCTGCGAGCCCGATCGAGGAGGCCGTCGCCCCCGGCTACGCCTTCGAGGGGCCGGCGCTGGAGCTCGGCGGGCTGATGACCGGACCGGACGCGCTGACCGCCAGCACCATTCGGATCCCGCTGGCGATGCTCAACCGGCACGGCCTGGTGGCGGGCGCGACCGGTACCGGCAAGACGAAGACGCTGCAGCTGCTCGCCGAGCAGCTGAGCGCCGCCGGCGTACCGGTCTTCGCCGCCGACATCAAGGGCGACCTGTCCGGGCTGGCGACCGCGGGCGAGGCGAGCGAGAAGCTGCTCGCCCGCACGACGTCGGTCGGGCAGGACTGGAAGGCGACGGCGTTCCCGGTCGAGTACTACGCGCTCGGCGGCCAGGGCATCGGCATCCCGATCCGGGTCACCATGTCGTCGTTCGGGCCGACCCTGCTCAGCCGGGTCCTCGGCCTCAACGACACCCAGGAGTCCAGCCTGGGCCTGGTCTTCCACTACGCCGACAAGAAGGGCCTGCCGCTGCTCGACCTCGCGGACCTCCGGGCCGTCGTGCAGCACCTGACGAGCGAGGAGGGCAAGCCCGAGCTGAAGGAGCTCGGCGGCCTGTCCGCGTCGACGGCCGGCGTGATCCTGCGCGAGCTGATCGCCTTCGCCGACCAGGGTGCCGAGGCGTTCTTCGGCGAGCCGGAGTTCGACTCCGCCGACCTGCTCCAGCAGGCGTCCGACGGCCGCGGCCTGATCAACCTCGTCGAGCTGCCGAACCTGCAGGACCGCCCGGCGATCTTCTCGACGTTCCTGATGTGGCTGCTGGCCGACCTGTTCCACGACCTGCCCGAGGTGGGCGACGTCGACCGGCCGAAGCTGGTGTTCTTCTTCGACGAGGCGCACCTGCTGTTCAAGGACGCCTCCAAGCCGTTCCTCGAGCAGATCGCCCAGACCGTGCGGCTGATCCGCTCGAAGGGCGTCGGCGTCTTCTTCGTGACGCAGAGCCCCACCGACGTCCCCGACGACGTCCTCGCCCAGCTCGGCTCCCGGGTGCAGCACCAGCTGCGGGCGCACACCCCGAACGACGCCAAGGCGCTCAAGGCGACGGTGAACACCTACCCCAACAGCGCGTACGACGACCTCGGCGAGGTGATCACGACCCTCGGCATCGGCGAGGCGATCGTGACCGTGATGAACGAGAAGGGCGCGCCGACGCCCGTCGCGTGGACCCGGCTGCGGGCGCCGGAGTCGCTGATGGCGCCGAGCAGCCAGGAGTCGATGGAGGCGACGGTGAAGGCGAGCCCCCGGTTCGCGACCTATGCCGAGGTGGTCGACCGGGAGTCGGCGCGCGAGATCCTGGCGAAGAAGCTGGAGGAGGGCGCGAAGGCCGAGGCCGCCGAGCAGGAGGAGCCGGCCGCGAAGAAGGCCGACTCGAGGAAGCCGGAGGCCCGCAGGAAGGACGACGGCGGCGGTGCCGGCGAGATCGTCAAGGACGTCGTACGGTCCTCGGCGTTCAAGCAGTTCATGCGGACCGCGGCGGCCGAGATCGCGCGCGGGCTGTTCGGTACGGCCCGCCGGCGCCGCTGACCTGCCCCGACCGGGATCGGCGTTCAGGCCGTCCAGCGGATCGCGTCGTCGACGAAGTCCGCGAGCGGGTGGACACCGCGCAGGTCGTGGCGTGCCTCCATCAGGCGGGTGAGGTTCTGGGCGTGCCGGTCGCGGAGCGCGGCGCGGCGGGCGGCGGAGCGCGCGGCGGGGTCCTCGAGGGCGTCGGGGGTGTCGACGGGCTCGAGGTGACCGCCGGTCTGGGTGGCAGCGGAGGTCTTCTTCATGTCCTCAACAGTGGACTGGTGAGGTTTCCTCAAACCCACCCGGCGGTTACATGTTGGTGTCACAGCTTGTGACACGCACGACAGCACCCGTTCGTCGAGGCGGCCGCCCCCCCCGTTCGTCGAGGAGGCCGGCCACGGCCGTCTCGAGACGTCTGGCCATCCCGTTCGTCGAGGAGGCCGGCCACGGCCGTCTCGAGACGTCTGGCCATGGTGCAGGGACTGTGTGGCTACAGCTCCAGCACCACCTCGCCTGGTCTCGAGACGCGTCGCTCAGTCCCTCGCTTCGCGTCGGGACTGAGCCGACGCTCCTCGACCTTCGGCCTTCACCCGAGGCCTCGTCCCTCGGCCTCGGCGGCCTCGACCTTCGGCCTTCATCCGAGGCCTCGTTCCTCGGCCTCGGCGGCCTCCACCATCGCGGGTCCGTACCAGGTCAGCAGCCGCCCGGACACCAGCCGGGTCGGTACCTGCGCGAACGCCTCCGGGCCGTCCTCGGCGGTGAAGACGTAGGGCTCGTCGGGCAGCAGCACGAGGTCGACGCCGGGCCGGTCGATCGCGGCCAGGTCGACCGTCGGGTAGCGGTCCGCACCGTCGTCGAAGACGTTCTCCCAGCCGAGCCGTCGCAGCAGGTCGCTGGTGTAGGTCCGCGGGCCGACGACCAGCCACGGGTCCCGCCACACCGGTACGGCGACCCGACCCCGCACCTGCGGCAGCGGACCCGCCCAGCGCTCCCGGGCCGCAGCGAGCCAGTCCGGGCGCGGCAGGGCCAGCGCGTCGTCGTACAGCCGCTCGAGGGAGGCGAGCGCCTGCGGGACGGTCTCGATGTCGGTCACCCACACCGGGACGCCGGACTCGCGCAGGCGGCGTACGTCGAGCTCCCGGTTCTCCTCCTTGTTGGCGACCACGAGGTCGGGGGCGAGGGATCGGATGGCGGCGAGGTCGGGGTTCTTGGTGCCGCGCACGCGGGTCACGTCGAGGTCGGCGGGGTGGGTGCACCAGTCGGTGGCGCCGACCAGGCGGTCGGGCGCGTCGGTCGCGAGCGCCTCGGTGATCGAGGGGACCAGGGAGACGATCCGGGCCGGTGGCGCGGGCAGCGGGACCTCGTGCCCGAGGTCGTCGACGCGGGCTGGACGCAGGGGGCTGCCGGGCACCCCCGCACCCTAGGACACCCCGAATGGGCCACGACCCGCCACCCGGAAATGGTCATTTGGGACTAGACAGGAGTGGCCCCGAGACGGTGTGCTCGATGTCGGCGGTTTCGTCAGGATCGTTCGGTGTCCTGGCTCAGGACCCTCGGCCCGTCGCCATGTGTCGTGCGTCCGGGCCGGGCACACATGGGGGAAAGGCAGGAGCCATGCTCCGATCGAGGTTGCTCGCGGCGTTGACGGCGACGGCGGCGCTGACCGTGCTGGCCATCGCGGAGGTGGCGCCGACCGCCGCCTCGTCCGGGCTGGCGGCGGCCGCGCCGAACGGGCAGTCGGACCGGCCGAGCTGCGGCGGCGAGCGGCCGTTCCGGCCCGGCGGCGGGCGCTACTCGTGCACGTTCGAGGACGACTTCGACGGCACCGTCCTCGACACCAGCAAGTGGGTCGTGCAGGACACCTCGCTCAGCGGGGTCAGTGCCGGCGACCGCGGCTGCTACGTCAACGACCCGGACAACATCGGCCTCGGCGGCGGGCTGCTGCGGCTGACCTCCCGCAAGGAGGCGGAGCCGTTCGTGTGCAAGAACCCCTACTACGGCGACTACACGACGGACCGCACCGCCGCGACGATCGGCAGCTGGAACCGCTTCAACCAGACCTACGGCCGGTTCGAGTTCCGCGCGCGGATGCCCGCCACCACGGAGCAGGGCGTGCAGTCGGCGCTGTGGCTCTACCCGCAGAAGCACCTCTACGGCGCCTGGCCGAACTCCGGCGAGATCGACGTCGCCGAGTGGTTCAGCGGCTACCCTTCCCACGTCTTCCCGTCGGTCCACTACGCCGGCGAGGACTGGCGGCAGAGCACCGGCTTCAACTGCCCGGTCGCCGGCAGCGGCACCCAGTTCCACCGCTATGCCGTGGAGTGGACCGAGACCCAGATGCGCTTCCTGTACGACGGGCAGCTGTGCTTCACCCACGCGTGGACGCCCGCCGCCCCGCTCGTCGCGCCGCAGCCCTTCGACAAGCCGTTCTACGTCGTGCTGACCCAGGTGTTCGGCGGCGACTGGAACGTCTACACCGAGAGCACGCCGACCGAGGCGTCGATGTACGTCGACTGGGTGCGCGTCTGGCGCTGATCAGCGCAGGGCGAGGCTCCCGGACAGCACCGGCTCCCAGCCGATCGCGGCGTGCTCGGCGACCCGCTTGTCGAGGCCCTCGGCGACCTCCGCCGGCCACGGCGCGGTCTTCCGGTCGGCGACCCGGACGCAGAGGAAGACCTCCTCGAACACGCAGGCCAGGCGCTGGTTGGTGTCGTCGAGGACGTAGCCGACGGCGTGCACGGCCCGGTCGGAGCGGCCGAGCAGCCGCACCCGGACCGACATCTGGTCGCCGGTCTTCAGTTCGTGCAGGTAGGTCAGGTGGTGCTCGGCGGCGAGCGCCGCGAAGCCGCTGACCAGCGGCCAGTTGAACGGGATGCCGAGGTCGTGGAGGGACTCGTCGAGGCCCTCGCTGCCGATGCCCAGGTAGTGCCGGACGTTGAGGAAGCCGTTGCTGTCCTCGAACGCGGTCGGGACCGGCTGCACCGCGTAGGCGGGCAGGGCGGCGAGCTGTTCGTACGTCGGCTGGGTGCTCATGCCGGGACCCTAGCCTCCCGGGCTCGGGATTGCGCCGCGCGCCACGGGGCGACGTACCATGGACGCACAGATTCCACTGCGTGTATCTACCTCGCGCCGGATTCCTCCGGCGGTCCAAGGCGGCACCCGACCCCCTGGACCGAGGACATGGAGAACCACTCGCCGACACCGGTCATCGCGGTGTCCCCGCCCGAGCCGGCGACCTCGCTGATGCGCGCCGTCGGTACGTCGTACTTCCCGATCGCGCTGGTCGCGCGGCTGCCTTACGCGATGATGGTCGTCGGCGTGCTGTCGCTCGTCGTCGACGGCCGCGGTTCGCTCGCCTTCGCGGGCCTCGGCTCGGCGATGGTCGGTCTCGGGGCCGCGAGCTTCGGGCCGCTCCTCGGCGCGGCCGCGGACCGCTTCGGCCAGCGCCGCGTGCTGCTCGCCGCCGGTGTCGCGTCGAGCGCCGCGCTGGGGCTGATGGCGTGGATCGTCCACAGCCCGCTGCCCGGCGCCGCGGTGCTCGCGGTCGCGTTCCTCGTCGGTGCGACGGCGCCCCAGGTGGCGCCGATGTCGCGCAGTCGGCTGGTCGAGATCATCGCCGCCCGGATCGCGCCGTCGCGGCGGGAGCGGACGTTCGACGCGACGATGGCCTACGAGTCGGCCGCCGACGAGATGGTCTTCATCGTGGGTCCGTTCCTCGTCGGCGTGCTCGCGACCGCCGTCGACCCGTGGGCGCCCGTCGCCGCCGCCGCGGTGGTGACCCTCGTCTTCGTGTCTGCGTTCGCCCTCCACCCGTCGGCAGGTGTCGTCCGGGCGGTCCGCGGTGCGGCCGTCGAGACCGCACCGGCGTCCGAGCTCGCCCGCCCGGCGCTCGTCGTCGTGATCGCCGGCATTCTCGGCGTCGGCCTCTTCTTCGGGGCCACCCTGACCGCGCTGACGGCCTTCATGGCCGACCACGGCAACGCCGACGCCGCCGGCCTGGTCTACGGCGTGATGGGCGTCGGCTCGGCCGTCCTCGCGCTCGGCGTCGCCTGGTTCCCGGCCGCCTTCACCCTGCGGGCACGGTGGCTCGTGTTCGCCGGCGTGCTCGTCGCCGGCACCGCGGTGCTGCCGTTCGTGGAGTCGGTGACGGCGATGTCCGTCCTGCTCCTGGTGGTCGGATTCGGGGTCGGCCCGACCCTGGTCACCCAGTACAGCCTCGGTGCGCTGCGCAGCCCCGCCGGCCGCTCCGCCACGGTGATGACGATGCTCGGCTCGGCGGTGATCGTCGGCCAGGCGAGCGCATCCGTGCTGACCGGCGCGGTGGCCGAGCGGTTCGGGTCCGGCGCGGCACTCGTCGTACCTGTGCTCGCGGCGGGGTTCGTGCTCCTCGCCGGCGTGGCGAACGCGGTGCTCTCCGGCCGCCCCGGCGTCCCGCCCGTGTCAGCCGGGAACGTGACACCCCTGGCGGAGGCGGGTACGCCGGCCTGACCCCGTTGGTCGAGGAGGCGGCCACGTCGTTGGTCGAGGAGGCCGGCCACGTCGTTGGTCGAGGAGGCCGGCCACGGCCGTCTCGAGACCTCTGGTCATGGTGCTGGTACTCGCCCCGCCCGTTGGTCGAGGAGGCCGGCCACGGCCGTCTCGAGACCCCGGGCCATGGTGCTGGTACTCGCCCCGCCCGTTGGTCGAGGAGGCCGGCCACGGCCGTCTCGAGACCGCCGGGCCATGGTGCTGGTACTCGCCCCACCCGTTGGTCGAGGAGGCCGGCCACGGCCGTCTCGAGACCCCGGGCCATGGTGCTGGTACTTGTCTGCGGGCTACGGACCGTCGGTGGCAGAGATTTCAAACGGCAGCGACGAGGAGGTTGGGTGGATGGCCCGGTCCGCCTGTCAGCTGCGGGGGTCTCGAGACGGTCGCGGGCGACCTCCTCGACCAACGAAGTGGCTGGGTGGATGGCTGGGTCCGCCTGGGGGCTGCGGGGGTCTCGAGACCCTGGCCCACCCGTTGGTCGAGGAGGCCGGCCACGGCCGTCTCGAGACCTCTGGCCATGGTGCTGGAAGGCTCCCCCAACGCCCTCATGAATCACCAGAACCGGCACCTGTTCTCCACAAGCGTTGATCGAGAATTCCCTGTCCACAGGCGGGTTCTGACGTTGGTTCCTGCGCTGGAAACTGTCGGTGGTCGATGGGAGAATTCCTTCATGAACCTCGGACCCAGCACCCCGATCGGCCGTTTCGACGGCCACTCGGTGCCCGAGCTCCTGACCGAGCTGTCCGCCGGGGTCCGGGGGCGCAACAGCCTCCTGGTCGAGGAATGGGTCGCGATCACTGCCTGGGCCGACCAGAACACCATCGACTGCACCGAAGGTGCAGCGACGTTGGTGGATGGTGTGATCGACACCGGTGTCCCGATCGCCGGCGAGGGTGCTCCGCTGGTGAGCGAGTTCGCGTTGATGGAACTCATCGCGGTCCTGGAACGCAGCCCTGACAGTGGCAGG
>DATMHM010000008.1:0-130814 GCA_035554935.1 Nocardioides sp.
AGGGTGGCTGCGCCTTCGGTGCAGTCGATGGTGTTCTGGTCGGCCCAGGCGGTGATGGCGACCCATTCCTCGACGAGGAGGCTGTTGCGTCCCCGGACCCCGGCGGAGAGCTCGGTGAGGAGCTCGGGCACCGAGTGGCCGTCGAAGCGGCCGATCGGGGTGCTGGGTCCGAGGTTCATGAAGGAATTCTCGCATCGACCACCGACAGTTTCCAGTGAAGGAAGCAACGTCAGGACCCGCTTGTGGACAGGGAATTCTCGATCAACGCTTGTGGAGAACGGGTGCCGGCTCCAGTGATTCTTGAGGCCGTTGGGGAGCCTTCCAGCACCATGGCCAGAGGTCTCGAGACGGCCGTGGCCGGCCTCCTCGACCAACGGGGCGTCGCGTTGGTCGAGGAGGTCGCCCGCGACCGTCTCGAGACCCCGGTAACCCGTAGGCGGAGGCAGTTGCCCACCCAGCTCTCTCGTCGCTGCCGGTTGAGATCGTCACCACCGACGGGCCGCAGCCGGCAGGCGAGTACCAGCACCATGGCCTGGGGTCTCGAGACGGCCGTGGCCGGCCTCCTCGACCAACGGGCGGGGCGAGTACCTGCACCGTGGCCAGCGGTCTCGAGACGGCCGTGGCCGGCCTCCTCGACCAACGACGTGGCCGGCCTCCTCGACCAACGACGTGGCCGGCCTCCTCGACCAACGACGTGGCTGGCCTCCTCGACCAACGGGAGGCGCGTGGGCTACAGCCGGGCGCGCACCGCGTCGCGCAGCGCCTGCTCCGGGTCCACCCCGGCCTCGCGGGCCTCGGCGACCAGTGCCAGGAGCCGCTCGCCGAGGTCCGCCTCGGTCGTCGCGGTGCCGGGCACGAGGTCGGCGGGCGTGCCGGCGCGCTCGAGCCGGTCGAGCACCTTGTCGGCGTACAGCAGGGCGGGGAGGGCGGAGGGGATGCCGTCGTCGACCGGGCGGTCGCGCTTCTCGTCCGCCTTCACCTGCTGCCACAGGTCGTTGACGGCCTCGGCGTCCAGGCCCTCGGTGGGGACGTCGCCGAAGACGTGCGGGTTGCGGCGGCGCATCTTGGCCGTGATGCCACGGGCGACGTCGTCGAGGTCGAAGTCGCCGCGCTCCTCGGCGACGACGGCGTGGAAGACGACCTGGAGCAGCAGGTCGCCCAGCTCCTCGGCGAGGTGTGACCAGTCGCCCGAGACCTCGCCGGAGTCGATCGCGTCGACGGCCTCGTAGGCCTCCTCCAGCAGGTAGCGCACGAGGGAGCGGTGCGTCTGCTCCCTCTTCCACGGGCACTCCGCCCGCAGCCGGCGCATGACGTCGACGAACTCGTCGACCGCGGGTACGTCGTCGCGTTCGCCGGTCATGGCTGCGGGATCAGGCGCCGGGCTGGGCCTGGACGGCCGGGCCGCAGCGCTGGCCGGCAGGCAGCTCCGCGAGCTGCTCGGGGGTGACGTCCCGGACGTCGTCGCGGCCGCGGGCCTCGCCGCTCACGGGCACCGAGAGCACGTCGCCGGTGATCGCACCGGTCTCCTCGTCGAGCTCGCCGAGCGCCGGGTTGACCACCCAGTCGTGCTCGTCGAGCCACTCGTGCACGATGTCGTAGCCGCGCACCTGCGCGTCGTCGAGGCTCGCGGCCGGCTGGCCGGTCTCCTCCAGGATCGCCTTCTGGCCGATCGCGAGCAGCGGGTCGCTGAGCCGCAGCTGGATCCAGGTGATCCACTCGAACGTCTCGTAGTTGTCGTCGGTGACCTCGCCGAGCATGCTCCAGGAGCGCTCCACGAAGGACCGCTCGATCTCGGCGCTGGGCACGTCGACGTCGTACTCCGGGGCGATCTCGTCGACAGCGACCGCACGTGCCCAGTCGCGGGCGACCCCCGCGCGCACGGCCGACGTCGGCACCGGCTGCTCGTCCTCGTGCGTGGCGAGCAGCGTGCAGTAGTCCTCGACGGCCTGGTCGACCTGGCTCAGCGGGAGCGTCTGCCCGTCGACCTCGACGGCGACGCCGGGCCGGGCGCCCTCGTCGGTGATGCCGCAACCGGCGGCCAGCAGGGCCGTCAGGGCGGCGGTGACGAGCGAGGTACGACGGCGCACGTGCCGACTCCTTTGCTTGTTCGGGCTACTCGGCCGGGTCGATGACCGAGTCGATGACGAGTCGGGCCCATTCAAGCAGGGCCACCCCCTCGATGGGCGTCCCCGTCTTCCCCGGAGTGCCGGGGCGGGGCACCAGGATCGACTCGAGCTGCGACTTGACGATCGACTTCGGGTAGAGCCGGTTGAGCCGGATGGTGCGCGACTCGGGCAGCACGACCGGGTGGAACCGGACGTTCTTGCCGACCGTGGTCACCTCCTTGATCCCCGCCTGCCGCACCCGCGCCCGGAACCGGGCGACGAGCAGCAGCGCCGCGACCTGCGCCGGCGGGTCGCCGTACCGGTCCTCGAGCTCGGCGACGACCTCGTCGACGTCGGCGTCGGTGCGGACCTCGGCGAGGCGCTTGTAGATCTCGAGCCGGAGCCGCTCGCTCGGGATGTAGTCGTGCGGCAGGTGCGCCTCGACCGGGAGCTCGATGCGGACCTCCTCCAGCTGCTCCGGCGCGCCGCCGTCGCTGCGGAAGTCGCGCACCGCCTCCCCGACCAGCCGGACGTAGAGGTCGAAGCCGACGTCGGCGATGTGGCCGGACTGCTCGCCGCCGAGCAGGTTGCCGGCGCCGCGGATCTCGAGGTCCTTCATGGCGATCGCCATGCCGCCGCCGAGGTCGGAGTGCTGGGCGAGGGTGGCGAGGCGCTCGTGCGCGGTCTCGGTGAGCGGCTTCTCGGTCGGGTAGAGGAAGTAGGCGTAGGCCCGCTCCCGGGACCGACCCACGCGACCGCGCAGCTGGTGCAGCTGCGAGAGGCCGAGGGTGTCGGAGCGCTCGATGATCATCGTGTTGGCGTTGGAGACGTCGATGCCGGACTCGACGATGGTCGTGCAGACGAGTACGTCGAACCGCTTCTCCCAGAAGTCGACCATCACCTGCTCGAGCTGGTGCTCGCCCATCTGGCCGTGCGCGGTGGCGACCCGTGCCTCGGGCACGAGCTCGCGGATCTTCGCCGCGGCCTTCTCGATCGAGCTGACCCGGTTGTGGATGTAGAACACCTGACCGTCGCGGAGCAGCTCGCGTCGTACGGCGGCGACGACCTGGCGGTCCTCGTAGCCGCCGACGTAGGTGAGCACCGGGTGCCGCTCCTCCGGCGGCGTGGTGATCGTCGACATCTCCCGGATGCCGGTGATCGCCATCTCCAGGGTCCGCGGGATCGGCGTCGCGGACATCGAGAGCACGTCGACGGACGTGCGCAGCCGCTTCATCGCCTCCTTGTGCTCGACGCCGAAGCGCTGCTCCTCGTCGACGATGATCAGGCCGAGGTCCTTGAACCTCGTCTCGGCGTTGAAGAGCCGGTGCGTGCCGACCACGACGTCGACGGTGCCGTCGGCGAGGCCCGCCATCGTCTCGGCGGCCTCCTTGTCGGTCTGGAACCGGCTCAGTGGCTTGAGGTTGACCGGGAAGCCGCTCATCCGCTCCGAGAACGTGGCGAGGTGCTGGTTGACGAGCAGCGTGGTCGGCACGAGGACGGCGACCTGCTTGCCGTCCTGGACCGCCTTGAACGCCGCCCGGACCGCGATCTCGGTCTTGCCGTAGCCGACGTCGCCGCAGACCAGGCGGTCCATCGGGACGGTCCGCTCCATGTCCCGCTTGACCTCGTCGACCGTGGTCAGCTGGTCCGGGGTCTCGTGGAACGGGAAGGCGTCCTCGAGCTCGCGCTGCCAGGGCGAGTCCGGCCCGAAGGCGTGGCCCTGCGTGGCCTGGCGCGCGGCGTACAGCTTGATCAGCTCGGAGGCGATCTCGCGGACGGCCTTGCGCGCCTTGTTCTTGCGCTTGGTCCAGTCGCCGCCGCCGAGGCGGTCGAGGCTCGGCTGCTCGCCGCCGACGTAGCGGGTGACCTGGTCGAGGGTGTCGGCCGGGACGAACAGCCGGTCCGGCGGGCCGCCGCGCTTGGAGGGGCCGTACTCGAGGACGAGGTACTCCCGCACCGCGCCCTGCACCTCGCGCTGCTTCATCTCCACGAACCGCCCGACGCCGTGCTGCTCGTGGACGACGTAGTCGCCGGCCTTCAGCTCGAGCGGGTCGATCTGCCGCTTGCGGCGCACCGGCATCGCGCCCTTGTCGCGCGTGGACGCCTTGGCGCCGACGATGTCCTCGCCGGTGAGCACGACGAGCCCGCGCGCCTCGTCCACGAGCCCGTGGGCGAGCGCGCCGCAGGTGATCGTGACGACGGCGGGGTCGAGCTCGTGGCCGGGGGCGAGGTCCTCGACGAGACGGGCCGGGACGTCCTGCTCCCCCAGCGCCTCGACCATGCGCTGCGCGGGGCCGTGGCCCTGGTGCACCACGACGACCCGGTGCCCGGCCGAGCGCCAGCGGGCGATGTCCTCGAACGCCTTCGCGACGTCGCCGCGGTACGACGGCGCCGGTTGCGCCGTGGCCTGGCCGGCGAGGTCGTCGCCCGCGTCGAGGCCGAACGGGCTGAACGTCCACCACGCCTGGCCGAGCTCGCGCGCGTGGCTGCGCACGTCTCCGAGGGCGTGGTAGGACGCCGCCTGCAGGTCGATCGGCGCCTGCCCGCCGCTCGCGGCGGTCGCCCACGACGCGGCGAGGAACTCCTCGCTGGTGGCGACCAGGTCGTGGGCGCGGGCGCGGGCGCGCTCGGGGTCGAGGACGAGGACGCAGGTGTTCTCGGGCAGCAGGTCGACGAGCAGCTCGAGCTCGTCGACGAGTGCCGGGATGAGCGCCTCCATGCCCTCGACGGCGATGCCCTGGGCGAGCTTGTCGGTGAGCTCCAGCAGCTGCGGGTGGGCGCGGCCGAGCTCGGCGGCGCGGGCGCGGACCTCGTCGGTGAGCAGCAGCTCGCGGCACGGCGGCGCCCACAGCCGGTCGACCTTCTCGATGGTGCGCTGGTCGGCGACCGCGAAGGAACGGACCTCGTCGACCTCGTCGCCGAAGAACTCGACGCGCAGCGGGTGCTCCTCGGTCGGCGGGAAGACGTCGACGATGCCGCCGCGGACCGCGAACTCGCCGCGCTTCTCGACCAGGTCGACCCGGGAGTACGCCGCACCGACCAGCCCGGCGACGACGTCGTCGATCTCGGCGGTGTCGCCGACGGCGAGCTCGACCGGGGTCAGGTCGCCGAGTCCCTTCACCTGCGGCTGGAGCACGCTGCGCACCGGCGCGACGACGACCTGCACGGGACCGGTGCCCGTCCCCTCCCCGGGGTGGCACAGTCGCCGCAGCACGGCGAGGCGCCGGCCGACGGTGTCGCTGCGGGGGCTCAGCCGCTCGTGCGGCAGGGTCTCCCAGCTCGGGTAGTAGGCGACGCCCTCGGGGTCGACCAGGTCGCCGACCTCGTCGACCAGCTGCTCGGCCTCGCGGGTGGTGGCCGTGACGACCAGGACCGGGCGGCCGGCGCGGGCGAGCCCGGCGACGAGGAAGGGCCGCAGCGCCTCCGGCCCGGTCAGCTCGCCGGTCGGCTGGCGGCCCTCGGTCGCGGCGCCGAGGGCACCGGCCAGGGTCGGATCGGCGAGGACGGCGTCGGCGAGGCCGGCGAGGCTCACGAGCGGCTCACTTCCGGGTGGAGGACAACACGACGGCCCCCGATCCGCGAGGACCCGGGGGTTGCTGGAGCCAGCCTACGGCGCCGCCCTGTGCCGTCCTATGCCGTCCTATGCCGTGGGGTCGGCCACCCGGCCGACGAAGAGCGGCGTGCCGTGCTCGAGGTCGTGGATCGCGAACAGGAACGGCCGGTCGGCGACCAGCACCTCGGGGACCGGCGCCGCGGTCTCGGCCATCACGACCGCGGTGGCCGCACTGGCCTCGGTCCCCTCCTCGTCGACGGCGATGAACCCCTGGTGCAGCACCTCGGCGATGACGAGGTCGAGGTCCTCCTCGGTCATCGGCCGGAAGTCCGCGCCGTCGCCGAAGGCGGTCGGCATCCCCATCGCCTGCAGCGCCTCCTTGAGCGGCGCGGCGGTCCGGAACGACCAGCGGGGCAGGGTGAGGTCGATCGTCGCCGCGACGGCGCCGGTCGTGAGCGCGGTGAAGCCGGCCTGCGCGGCCACCTCCTCCACCGCGTCGAACGCGCCCTCGTCCGGCACGACGATGCTCATCGCGAGCCGGCTGCCGGCGTAGGGCACCACCGCCGCGGAGAAGTCGTCGCCGCGCACCCACGACCCCCTGAGGTCGGGGCGCCGCATCAGGTCGGTCGTCACGGTCGACCCGTCCGCGCGCCGGAACGGCCCCGACGCGGTGAGGGTCTTCTCGAACGGCTGCTCCCACGGGGCCTTCAGGTGGATGGCGTTGACCAGCACCAGCCGGGTGGACGGGTCGATCACGCCCTCCGGGACGAGGTCGACGATCCGGTCCCGGGTCTGGTCCTCCACCCAGCGGTTGACCAGCTGCCGGGCCTCCTCCGGGGCGGTCACGAAGTCGACGCCACGCAGCGCGGCGCCGTACTGCTTCGCGAGCACGTCGAGGAACCCGGCCTCCCAGGCGACGCCGAGCTGCCCGAAGAGCTGGTTGGCGGTGGCGAGCTCGATCTCGGCCTTCGACCCGTCCACGCGCACCTGTTCGCCGGCGAGGGACGCGATCCCGGTGGTCACGGCGTTGAGGCCCTTGTGCCACCGGTCGCCGAGCCGGCCGGTGCGCAGCACCGCTCCCATCTCCTCGGCGGTGGTGCCGGCGGCGCCGACGAGGGTCATGCCGAGCGCGATGGCGACGGAGTACGGCGACAGCACCACGTTGCCCGGCTCGGCGGCCAGCCGCGAGTAGAGCTCGCCGGCGAAGCTCCGCAGCCCGTCCACCACCGGCGCGACCAGGGTCGGGTCGCCGGGCGCCCGCTTCGCGTCCGAGGAGACCAGCTCGATCCCGTCCGGCTCGCCGTCGGTGCCCGGCTGCAGCCCGGGGTCGTGCTCCCCCGCGCAGGCCGTCAGGGCGCCGGTGCCGCCGGCGAGGGTGAGCCCGAGCAGGGCGAGGCGCAGGGTGTCGCGTCGGTCGATCATGGTGCTCCGACGCTACGCACCTGCGGGCGGTTCCGTCCCGGAATCAGCCCGGGATCAGCTGGTCGGCGGTCCCACGACCAGCGCGAGGCCGGTCAGCGCGGCCACCGCCACGAGGCCGACGGCCAGCCCGCGCAGCGGGTTCGACAGCAGCCACGCCACGAACCGGTCGGCGAGGGAGCCGGTCGCGCCCGCCGGCAGCCGCCACGCGTCGCCGAGCCAGCCCTTGCGGATCGCCCACCACTCCAGCGGCAGCGTGGCCAGCGGCGGGACCGCGGCGACCAGCGCGAGCAGGCCCCGGCCGGCCGACCAGCGGCGGTCCACCCACACGACGAGCGTCGTGACGACGTACGCGACGAACACGACACCGTGCGCCATGCCGAAGACGCGCACACCGAGCTCGGTGGTCTCGGTGACGTACTTGAGGAACATGCCGGCCAGCAGGCCGGTCCAGGTGACCGCCTCGGCGATCGCGACGGTGCGGAACAGGCGGGTGGGGGTGGTGCTCACGTCTGGTGACGGTACCCCTGTGACGCAGGTCGCCCCGACCCGGAGGACCGGCTCAGGACCCGAAGCGGCGCTCGCGGTGGGCGTAGGCGCGGATCGCGCGGAGGAAGTCGACACGGCGGAAGTCCGGCCAGTAGGCCTCGCAGAAGTAGAACTCCGACTTCGCGCTCTGCCACAGCAGGAACCCCCCGAGCCGCTGCTCACCGGAGGTACGGATCACGAGGTCCGGGTCGGGCTGCCCCTTGGTGTAGAGGTGCTCCTCGATGTGCTCGATGTCGATCAGCTGGGCCAGCTCCTCGAGCGGGGTGCCCTTCTCGGCGTGCTCGGTGAGCAGCGAGCGGACGGCGTCGGCGATCTCGCGCCGCCCGCCGTAGGCGACCGCGACGTTCACGATCATCCCGTCGACGTCGGCCGTCGCCTCCGCGGCCGCCTTGAGGCGCTTGGCGGTGGCCGCCGGGAGCAGGTCGAGGGCACCGACCGGGTGCAGCCGCCAGCGCCGGTGGTCGGCGAGCGAGTCGACTGCATCGGTGATGATCTCGAGCAGCGGCTCGAGCTCCTGTGCCGGCCGGTTGAGGTTGTCGGTCGACAGCAGCCACAGGGTGACGACCTCGATGCCGACCTCGTCGCACCACGTCAGCAGCGGCTCGATGTTGGCCGCCCCCGCACGGTGACCGTGGGCGGTGTCGCGCCCGACCGCCCGGGCCCACCGCCGGTTGCCGTCGAGCATGACGCCGACGTGCTTCGGCAGGTTCCCGGGCATCCGCCGAAGCATGCGGGCCTCGTAGGCGGGGTAGAGCACCCGCCGTACGCCCCGCTTCCAGTCCGCCACATCTCCGATCGTAGGCCACCGATGGCCCGCCCGGTGGTAGACCAGAGGCCGCACCCGGGACCCTTCCGGCCCGACCACGGGGCTGACACGATGAGGCACGACGCGTCGGGGCGATCTCCGCACCGCCGCCACACCAGACGAGAGAGGTACGACGACGATGACCGCAGCTGCCTGGCATCCGGACCCCACCGGCCGCCACGAGCTCCGCTACTGGGACGGCACCCAGTGGACCGACCACGTGTCCGACCAGGGGGTCCAGTCGACCTCGCCGCTGCACGCCGAGGCCGGTGCCGGCCAGGCGGACGCGGGCAGCCAGGGCGACCAGGGCGACCAGGCCGGCGCCAGCGAGGCGATGACCGCGGTCGCGCCGCAGCCGGCCGCCCAGCAGCAGTTCCCCCAGCAGCACCAGCCGCAGCAGCACCAGCCGCAGTACGACCAGCAGCAGGGCCAGCAGCAGGGGCAGCAGTACGGGCAGCAGGCGTTCGGCCAGCAGGGGTACGGCCAACAGGCAGTGCCGGCCGACGCGTTCGCCGGCATCTCGGGCGACCTGATCGACGGCCGCTTCAGCGAGATCGACGGCGTCGGCGCGGTCCTGCAGAACAAGAAGCTGCTGCGCGTGCGGGTCATGGAGCCGTTCATGGCCAAGCAGGGCTCGATGGTCGCCTACCAGGGCAACGTCAACTTCGCCTACCAGGGCGGCGGCGCGGCCAAGTTCCTGAAGAAGGCGCTGACCGGCGAGGGCCTGTCCCTCATGCGCGTCGAGGGCCAGGGCGACGTCTTCTTCGCCGACGCGGGGCACGAGGTGCACATCCTGCAGCTCACCAACAGCGGCCTGTCGGTCAACGGCAACAACGTGCTCGCGTTCTCCGCCAGCCTCGAATGGAACGTCGAGCGGGTGAAGGGCGGCAGCATCGCGGCCGGCGGCCTGTTCAACACCACGCTGCGTGGCACGGGCTGGGTGGCGATCACCACCGACGGCGACCCCGTCGTGCTCAACCCGGCCGAGGCGCCGACCTTCGCCGACGCCAACGCCCTGGTGGCGTGGTCCACGCACCTGCAGACGTCGATCCGCTCGACCTTCACGGCCGGGGCGCTGATCGGCCGCGGCTCGGGCGAGGCCTTCCAGGTCGCGTTCCAGGGCAACGGGTTCGTCATCGTCCAGCCCTCCGAGGGTGCCCAGGTGCCGCCGCACACCCACTGATCGGTCATTCCTCGACGGCCGGATGAGTGTGGGATCACGCTCGTCCGGCCGTCGTTGCGTCTGCGCTCCGCGGGTACCCTCACACCATGAACCAGGCCCTCCACCACGCGAACGACAAGGTCCGCGCCCGGCTGGACGACCTCGGGGACCAGATCAGCGACAAGGTCGCGGAGATCAAGCCGAAGCTGCGCGGGTGGATCCACCTGGTGTCGACCCCGCTGGTCCTCGCCGCGGGCATCGTGCTGATCTGCCTCTCGCCGACCGCGGCGACCAGGATCGGCTCTGCCCTCTACGCCGGCTCCGCGCTGCTGCTCTTCGGCATCTCCGCGCTCTACCACCGCGGCACGTGGTCACCGAGGGTCTGGCAGGTGCTCAACCGCTTCGACCACTCCAACATCTTCCTGTTCATCGCCGGCTCCTACACGCCGTTCGCGGTGATCCTGCTCGACGGCCTGGCGCAGGTGGTCATGCTCGCGACGGTCTGGACCGGCGCCCTGCTGGGCATCGCGTTCAAGCTGTTCTGGCCCGGCGCGCCCCGCTGGCTGTCGGCGCCGATCTACATCGCGCTCGGCTGGGCCGCGATCTTCTTCATCCCGGCGTTCTTCGACGGCGCCGTCGCGCTCGGCCTGGGCATCGGCATCGCGATCTTCGTGCTGATCGTCGTCGGCGGTGCGCTCTACACGGTGGGCGGCCTGGTCTACGGCTTCCAGTGGCCCGACCCGTCGCCGCGGGTGTTCGGGTTCCACGAGATCTTCCACGGCTTCACCATCGCCGCCTTCGCCACCCACTACGTCGGGGTGTCGCTGGCGACCTACTCGCTGCGCTGACGCTCCTGCGGAGCGCGACGGAGCAGCACCAGCACCTCGGCGTGCGGGGTCTGGGGGAACATGTCGAGCAGACGCCCCCGGACCGGTGCGTACGACGCCAGGTCGGCCAGGTCGCGGGCGAGACTCTCCGGGTTGCAACTGGAGTAGAGCACGTGCGGCGCGCCGGAGGCCTCGATCCGGCGGGCCAGGTCGGTGCCGAGGCCGCGCCGGGGCGGGTTGACGACCACCAGGTCGGCGGCGCCGATCAGCGCCGCGCGCTCCGGTGAGGTCGCGTCGCCGACGACGAAGTCGATCTCGCCGGGCAGGGCGGCCTCGTCGCGGGACCGCTCGGCGCTGGCGATCGCGTCGGCGCTGATCTCGATGCCCGTGACCTGCCGGCCGGGCGCGGCCAGGTGGAGGGCGAAGCCGCCGACGCCGCAGTAGAGGTCGACCACCCGGCGCGGGGCCAGGTCGGCGACCCACGCGGCCGCCTGGGCGTAGAGGGCGGTCGCGACCGCGGTGTTGGTCTGGAAGAAGCTGCGCGGTCGCAGGTGCAGCGTCACGGCGGTGGGACCGGTCCCGAGCCGCATCGGCAGCGTGTCGTCGGCGGTGAGCACGACCTCCCGCTCCCCCTCCAGCACGGCACGGTGCTCCGGCTGCACGTTGAGCGTCACCACGCGCACGGCGGGCAGGCGCTCCAGCAGCCACGGCAGGTGCTTGCGGACCCGGGCCTCGGTCGCGGTCGACCGCACGACGAGCCGGACCATCAGTGCGCCGTCCGGCGAGGCCGTGACGAGGAGGTGCTTGAGCTCGCCGCGCTGGCTCACCGGCAGGCCGGAGGCCACGTCGTAGGGGGTCAGGTCGGCCCGGGCGACCAGCTCCGCCAGCACCGGCAGCGCGGCGACCAGGGCCGGCTCGTGGAGGGCGCAGTCACGCAGGTCGACGCCCGCGCCGCGCGGGTCGAGGATGCCCAGCGTCGGGGCTGCGGCACTCCCCGCCACAACCATCTTGGCCTTGTTGCGGAACCCCTCCGGACGGCTGGGCACCGGCGGCTCCCAGACCAGCCCCGGCGCGTCGACGAGCGCCCGGGTCGCGTCCTGCTTCGCGGCCAGCTGGACGCCGTACGAACGGCCCAGCCAGGTGCAGGACCGGCACTCCCCCGCCGTGAAGTGGGCGCAGTCGAGCACGGCGGGACCCATGGGCTCATCGTAGGACGGCGTGCCGAGCGGCGAGCGCCCAGGCGAAGGCGAGCGGCAGCACGATGCTGCCGAGCGAGACGAACATCGGGATGACCAGCAGCCCGGGCACGGCGAGGGCGAGCAGGGCCGCCGTCGAGCGCGGCCGGTAGCCCTTGACGAGCAGGGTCACCCCGAGCACGGTCGAGCCGAGCATGGTGACCAGCACGAACGGGATCGAGGCGAGGAAGACGATGTCGAGCAGCGCATTGGGCTCGGCGGTCCACTGCGTCCAGTACTCGCCGAACACGCTGACGCACGCGCCGACGTAGCCGGCGAGCACGACCCGCCAGACCCACTTCTCGAAGCCCCGCGGCGCACGCCGGCGGTGGGCGAGGAACGCGGCGGCGGTGAACAGGACGAAGACCGGCAGCCACAGCTTGCCGTAGGTGACGTAGACGAGGTCGGGGTCGCCCCAGCCGAGCAGCGGGCCGAGCAGGTCGTCGGCCGGCTCCGCCCAGACGCGGGTGGTCGCGAGGTCGAGGTCGGAGGCCCCGTCCTCGGTGCGGTAGCGGGAGAGGGCGTGCAGGACGCCGAGGCCGACGGCGGCGACGGCGCTGGCGAGGGAGAGCTGGGCGACGAGGCGGTCCCGCCCGGAGGGGAGCGAGACGGCGCGGGGTGTGGTGAAGGTGTCCATGGGCCGACGCTAGGAATGGGCGGGCCGTGCCGTCGTCGGCCCGGAGGTCGGACCGGATCAACCCGTGGTTTGACTCCGCGGGCCGCCGAGCGCGCCTACGCTGCCGGAATGGGACCAGCCCCGCGCGTCGCCGACTGGCTGCTGCCGGCGCTGATCGGTGCGGTCGGCCTGGCCGAGCTGGCCTCGATGGAGGGCCTCGACGGGCGTGGGGCCGCCGGGGTCCTCCTCGTCCTGTCCTGCGCCCTGCTCGTGCTGCGTCGGCGCTGGCCGCTGGTCGCCAGCACGCTGGCGCTGCTGCTCCAGGTCGGGCTGCCGTTCGTCGGGCCGGCGTACGACGAGGCCGCCACCGGCCTGCTCGTCGTCGCCGTCGGCATCTTCGCGCTCGCCCGGTGGATCCCGGACCTGCGCGGGCTGCTCGGCCTCGCGGTCGTGCTGGTCGCCCTGCTCGGCGGCTACACGTTCGCCGACGCCCGGGACAAGGGGCTCGACGACATCGTGTTCGTCGCTGCGATCACCCTGCCGCCGTACGTGATGGGCCGGATCGTGCGCCGGCTGGCCGACTACAACGCGGTCCTCGCCCGCGAGCAGGAGCTGGTGCGACAGGCGGCGGTGCGCGACGAGCGGGACCGGATCGCGCGCGAGCTGCACGACGTCATCGCGCACAGCCTCAGCGCGATGGTCGTGCAGGTCGCAGCGGCCCAGGAACTGCTCGCGTCCGACCCGGGACGGGCCCGGGCCGTCCTCGACCGGGTCGCGACGACCGGCCGGACCGCGATCGGCGAGACCGGCCGGCTGCTGCACGTCATCCGCGACTCCGACGACGAGCTGGGCCTGGCGCCGACGCCCGGGCTCGCCGACCTCGCCGCGCTGGTGGCCGGGCTCGAGCACGGCGGGCTGTCGGTCGACCTGGTGACCGGCCCGGTGCCCGACGACCTGCCGCCGGCGGTCGACCTGTCGGCGTACCGCATCCTGCGCGAAGCGCTCACCAACGCGGCGCGCTACGCGAGCGACCAGCGCGTGCGGGTGGAGGTCGCCGCGACGCCGACGGCGCTGGTGCTGCGGGCCAGCAACGCGACCGAGGGGCGGGTTGGCGGGCGGGTTGGCGCCGGCCTGGGCCTGCTCGGGATGGCCGAGCGGGTCGAGCTGCTCGGCGGGACGCTGAGCCACGGTACGACGGACGGGCGCTTCGAGCTGGTCGCGACCCTGCCGCTCGTCCGGGAGCCCGTGTGAGCCCGGTACGGGTCGCCGTCGCCGACGACCAGGATCTCGTGCGCAGCGGCCTGGAGCTGGTCTTGGCGGCCCGCGGCTGCGACGTCGTGGCCACCGCGGCGGACGGACGGCAGGCGGTCGAGGTGGTGCGCCGGCACCGGCCGGACGTGGTGCTGATGGACATCCGGATGCCGGTGCTCGACGGGATCGCGGCGACCCGGGAGATCACTGCCACGGACACTGGGACGCGGGTGCTGGTCCTGACCACCTACGACCTCGACGGCTACGTCTACGACGCGCTCCGCGCCGGCGCCGCGGGCTTCCTGCTGAAGGCGACCCCGCCCGAGCGGCTGGTCGAGGGCGTGCACACCGTCGCGCGGGGCGAGGCGCTGCTCGCCCCCTCGCTGACCCGACGGCTGATCGAGGAGCACGTCCGTCGCCCGCCTCCGCACCTCGGTGTGCCGCCGGCGCTCGCCGCCCTGACCGAACGCGAGCTCGACGTGTTCGACCTCGTCGCCCGCGGCCTCTCCAACGACGAGATCAGCGCCCGGCTGGTCCTCAGCGCGGCCACCGTGAAGACCCACCTCAACCGGATCATCGCGAAGCTCGACGGCCGGTCCCGGCCGCAGCTGGTGGTGCTCGGCTACGAGTGCGGCCGGGTCCAGCCCGGGTCGACGCTCGATGCGTGATCGGCGCGGGCCGGTCAGTCGGATGCCGCGACACGCAGGTCCGCCACCAGCGCGTCGTACGACGCCTGCCGCTCCTCCCCCGCCCGCAGGACCGCCGACGGGTGGGTGGTCGCGAGCACCCAGGCGGGCGGCCGCGTCAGCGGCAGGGAGTCCGGCCAGGGCAGCCGCCGTCCGCGGGCCTCGCCGACCTTGAACCCCGGCCCCAGCAGGGCCCGGCCCGCCGTACCGCCGAGGAGCACGACTCCCTCGGGCCGGAGCAGGCGGAGCTCGGCCTCGAGCCAGGGCCGGCAGGCCTCGACGTGACCGCGGTGCGGCGACTGGTGGATGCGTCGCTTGCCGCGGGTGCCGGACCAGCGGAAGTGCTTGACGACGTTGGTGCGGAACACGCTGCCGGGGTCGATGCCGGCGTCGGCGAGCGCGTCGTCGAGCAGCCGACCGGCGGGGCCGACGAACGGCTCGCCCGCCTGGTCCTCCTTGTCGCCGGGCTGCTCGCCGAGGAGCACCAGCCGGGCGTCGGGGTCGCCGTCGCCCATCACGCCCTGGGTGGCGTCGCGGTAGAGCTCGCAGCCATGGCACTCCTGGACCGCGGCGCGCAGCCGGGTCAGGGTCGGCCTTTCGGGCACCCAGACGGAGGCGCCGGGCCGGTCGGTGTGCACGGAGCGGGCGGGGCGGGGGGCGGCCATGACCGCGCAGTACCCGGTCAGCCGCCGACGACGCCCTGCCCTTCGATGGCCTGTGCCCCGACGGCCTGTGCCTCGACCGCCCGGGCCACGACCCGCGCGGCGTCCGGGTAGCCGGCCGGCTCCGGGCCGGTGAAGGTGAGCCGCAGGAACGGGCCCGACGGCTCGGCCGGGAACCACTCGTCGCCGCCGGAGACCCACACCCCGTCGGCGGCGCAGTCGCGGACCAGCCGGGCGACGTCCGTGCCGGCAGGCAGGGCGGCCCACAGGTGGAGTCCCCCGGCGGGCACGGCCGCGAGGTCGAGGGCGGGCGCGTGCGTGCGCACGGCGTCGACGAGCAGGTCGCGCCGCTCGCGCAACTGGTGGCGCAGCCGGCGCAGGTGGCTGCGCCAGCCGGGGTCGCTGACGACCTCGAGCGCTGCCTGCTGCAGGAGGCCGCTGACGTACATCGACTCGGCCGCCCGGTCCCCCAGGATGCGCTCGCGCACCGGGCCGCGCGCGACGACGGCCGCGACGCGCACGGCCGGCGAGACGCTCTTGGTGAGCGAGCGGAGGTAGACGACGTGCCCGGCGTCGTCGTGCGCCGCGAGCGGGCGGGCGTCGGTGTCGATCCCGAAGTCGTGCGCCCAGTCGTCGTCGACGAGGAAGGCGCCGTGCGCGCGGACGACCTCGAGGACCTCCTCGGCGCGGGCGGTGCTCCACTGCGCGCCGGTCGGGTTGGCGAAGTTGGGCTGGGCGTAGAACGCCCGCGCGCCGGTCTCCCGGAACGCGCGGTCCAGCTCGGCCGGGTCCGGCCCGTCCGCCCCGGTCGGCACGGGCACGGGTACGACGCCCGCCTGGTGGGCCGCCTGGATGGCGCCCCAGTAGGTCGGGCTCTCCAGCAGCAGCGGACCGCCCGGCGCGACCAGCGCGCGGAAGATCGACGAGAGGGCGCTCTGGCTGCCCGGCGCGACGACGACGTCGCCGGGCGAGACGGCCGCGAGGTGGGCGGGGGTGGCGCCGGCGAGCTCGGCGGCGAACCAGGCGCGCAGCTCGGGCAGGCCGGCGGCGGGCGGCCGCGAGGTCGCGGCCGCGCCGCGGGCGGCGCGCACCAGGGCGGTGCGCACCAGCCGCTCCGGGAGCAGGTCCGGTCCGGGGTAGCCGGCGTGCAGCGCCCGCGCGTCGGGCGGCGCGGTCTGCAGCGGCCCGGCGATGCCGGAGAGGCGTGCGCGGGGCGTGCGGAGCGCCGCGGTCTGCCAGCCGAAGTCGGCGCCGCGGCTGGGACGGACGGCACGGACGAAGGTGCCGACGCCCGGCCGCGACTCGACGAGCCCCTCGGCCCCGAGCCGGCGCAGTGCCTTCTGCACGGTGACGGGGCTGGCGCCGTGCTCGGTGACGAGGGCACGGGTCGACGGCAGCTGGGCGCCGGCGGGCGCCGCTCGGATCCACGCGCGCAGAGCGGAGGCGATCCGGTCACTGCTATCGTTGCTCATGTCAGCACAGAGTAGCGCTATCGTTCCTCAGCCGCGCCTGCTATCCGCGCTTCCCGCCGGGCTCGGCTGGGGCCTCCTCGGCGTCGCCGCCTTCTCGTTCACCGTCCCGCTCACCCGGGTCGCCGTCGGCGACCTCTCACCACTGCTCGTCGGCGCCGGCCGGGCCGTGGTCGCCGCCGCCCTCGCCGGAGTCGCGCTCGCGGCCACGCGCCAGGCCCTCCCTCGCGGCGGCCAGTGGGCACGCCTGGCGGTGGTGGCCGGCGGCGTGGTCGCGGGCTTCCCGCTGCTGACGACGTACGCGCTCACCCAGGTGCCGGCCTCCCACGCGGCGGTCGTGATCGCCCTGCTGCCGGCCGCGACGGCCGTGCTGGCGGTGCTGCGCACCGGCGAGCGGCCGGGCCGGGCGTTCTGGGCGTTCTCCGGGCTCGGCGCCGTCGCCGCTGTCGGCTTCGCGGTGGCCCAGGGCGGCGGGCTCGGGGACCTGCACCGCGCCGACCTGCTGCTGTTCGCCGCCGTCCTGGCCTGCGCGACGGGGTACGCCGAGGGCGGGGTGCTGACCCGCGAGCTCGGCTCGTGGCAGACCATCTCCTGGGCCCTGGTCGTCGCGGCGCCGGTGATGCTGGCGCTGGCCGTCGTGAGCCTCGTGCGGACGCCGCCGCCGGGGCCGGCGTCCGCGCCGACCGCGTGGGCGTGCTTCGCCTACCTCGCCGCGGTCAGCATGTTCCTCGGGTTCTTCGCGTGGTACCGCGGGCTCGCGCTCGGCCCGATGGCGCAGGTCAGCCAGGTCCAGCTCGCCCAGCCGGTGCTGACCATCGCGTGGGCAGCGCTGCTGCTCGGCGAGCAGGTCACCGCGGCCACCGTCGTCGGCGGGCTCGCGGTGGTCCTGCTCGCCGGATCGGCGACTACTTCCCGCGCCCGTAGAGGCCGCGCACGACCTTCGTGAGCTGCTGCTCCTCCTTCGCCGTGCGGCGGAAGGTGGTCAGCGGGATGGCCGACTTGAAGCGCTGGCGCGCGATCGCGTGCGGGTAGGTGAACTCGCGCAGGCCGTCCGGGCCGTGGATGCGGCCGAAGCCGGAGTCGCCGACGCCGCCGAACGGCAGGGTCGGGATCCCGGCGAAGGAGATCACTCCGTTGATCGCCGTCATCCCCGCGCGCAGCCGCTCGGCGATCTCCATCCCGCGCTCCTTCGAGAACACGGTGGAGCCGAGGGCGAAGCTGGTGCCGTTGGCGCGCTCGACCGCCTCGTCCATGCTCGCGACGCGCGCGACCGTCATGGTCGGGCCGAAGGTCTCCTCCTGCACGGCGGCGGAGTCCTCGGGCACGTCGACCAGCACGGTGGGCTGCACGAAGCGGGCGCCCTCGGGGACCGGGCCGCCGATAAGGGCGTGACCGCCGCGCTCGAGCGCGTCGTCGATGTGGCGGCGGATGATGTCGAGCTGGCCCGGCATCGTGATCGGCCCGACCAGCCCGCCCTGCTCGGCACGGACCACCGACGCCTGGGAGACCAGCTCGGTGAGGAAGCTGTCGTAGACCCGCTCGTGGACGTAGACCCGCTCCACGCCGGCGCAGGTCTGGCCGGCGTTGGCGCAGGCGCCCCACAGGGCGGCCTCGGCGGCGGCCTCGATGTCGGCGTCCTCGTCCACGATCATCGCGTCCTTGCCGCCGGCCTCGATCACGACCGGGGTCAGCGTCTCGGCGCAGGCGGCCATCACCCGCTTGCCGGTGGCGGTCGAGCCGGTGAAGGCGACCTTGTCGACGCCCGCCGCGGTCAGGGCGGCGCCCGTGTCGCCGTACCCCGTGACGACCTGGAAGATCGGGCGGCCGACGGCCTCCCGGAAGGTCGCGGCGAGCCACTTGCCGACGCCGGGGGTGTATTCAGACGGCTTGAAGACGACCGCGTTGCCGGCGGCGAGCGCGTAGGCGATGGAGCCCATCGGCGTGAAGACCGGGTAGTTCCACGGGCCGATCACGCCGACGACGCCTAGCGGGCGGTACTCCACGCTCGCGGCCTGGTTGACCATCAGCAGGCCCGGCGAGACGCTGCGCCGCTTCAGCACCTTCTCGGCGTGGTTGGCGGCCCAGGCGAGGTGGTCGATCGCGAGCGCGGCCTCGAGCAGCGCGTCGCCCTGCGGCTTGCCGGTCTCGCGTGCCATCAGCGAGGCGAGCTCCTCCATCCGCCGGGCGATCACCTTCCGCCACGCGGTCAGGGCCTTCCTGCGCCCGTCGAAGCCGAGGGCGCGCCACCGCTCGGCCTCCTTGCGCGCGGTCGCGACGACGGCCTGGACGTGCGCGGCGTCGTGGACCGGATGCGTGCCGACGACGTCGCCGGTCGCCGGGTCGAGCGAGGTGAAGGTGGCGGCGGCGCTGCCGGAGGCGGTCGCGGGGACGTCCGTGCTGGTCATCCCTCGAACCTACTGCGCTTCCGCAGCGGCGGAAACGGTCACAGGAACAATAGGACCAGCACCACATGGGCGGCGACCACAACGCCGCCCGCGACGGCCGCGGCCAGCGGCCGCCGTCGCGCCACCCACTCCGCGGCGAGGTAGAGCAGGGTGATCAGGACCAGCAGCACCGTCACGTGCAGCAGCACGGCGAGGGCGATGCCGCTCACGGCCCCTGCGATCGCGAACCGGCCCCAGGTCAGCCCCAGCAGGAGCGGTACGACGACCGCGCCGGCCAGGCCGCCGACGAGCTCGACCGCGAAGGACCGGCCGGCACCCATCCACGGCACCCAGTCGACCACGTCGAACAGGTCGAGGGTCGCCAGCACGCCGAGCACGGCGATCACGAGCAGCGAGCCCGCGGCGGCGGCCCGGTAGCGCAGGTGCCGCGCCGGGGACCAGGCCGCGGAGCCGCGCCAGATGGTGCCGAGGGTGACCGCCGACCAGATCAGCCAGCTGCGCACCGGTCCGGTGTCGGTGTCGCGCATCGCGGTGCGGAACACCCGGTCGGCGGCCACGCGGTCGAGCACGTGGCCGTCCTCGGAGACATAGCTGGGCCCCTCGTCGGGGCTGTGCACGAGCCCGTCGTGCAGCAGCGCCGGGGGCAGGTGGCGGCCGGTGCGCGGCACCAGCCAGGTGAAGATCGTCGGCACCGAGGTGAGGTCGGACTCGAAGGAGCCGAGGTCGGCGGGGACCAGCAGGA
Source organism: Nocardioides sp. (assembly GCA_035554935.1). Taxonomy (GTDB): domain Bacteria; phylum Actinomycetota; class Actinomycetes; order Propionibacteriales; family Nocardioidaceae; genus Nocardioides. Next base: position 19,487 of record DATMHM010000008.1, read on the forward strand.
CGCCGTACTCCCGGTCGCGGTAGGCGATCCGGTGCAGCATCCGGAACCGCTCGGTGCGCCGCTGCAGGTCGCCGGACTCGACGCGCTCGAGCACGATCCGCGGCGGGCTCGCCGGGTCGGGCGGGACCGCGTCCGTCCCGCCGTCGTGGAACCGGTCGGCCTGGGCGCCGCCGGGCAGTGTCCACGGACCGATCGGTGTCATCGGCACCTTCCCTTCCCGAGCCGGACGAGTCCGTTGAGGTCGCCCTGCCCGAACCCGAGCTGGCCGACGTTGTCGGCGAACATCAGCTCCGCCGGCGAGTCCACGTGGCCGAGGCCGACGACGTGGCCGAGCTCGTGGAGCAGGATCGCCCGCTGGAAGCGCGCGCCGTCGCGCTCCCCCTCCAGCCGGTCGAACACCTCCTCGTCGAGGGTGACCGCGCCGGTCACGTAGCGGAGCCAGTCGTGCTGGCCGTCGGAGACCGCGACGGCGCCGCCGACGCCGGCCACGTCGCCGTCGAGCTCGTCGACCTCGTCCTCCGTCGCCCACGCCACGAGCACCGGCTCGGTGCGGCCGACGGGCACGAACTCCCGCTTCCACGCGGGGCGCCGGTCGGTCCGGCCGACGTAGTCGAACTGCAGGCCGGTGACGGCCGAGATCTCGGCGACGGCCTCGGCTACGAACGCGACGGCCTCCTCGGGGTCGTCGGGCGCGCCGTGGGGGTTCACCTCGTAGCGGATCGCGCGGCACGGCTCCCACGCGACCGGGTCGTCCGGGGCACCGGGCTGGTGCTCCAGGAACGCGTAGGTCCCGCCGGGAGCCACGTCGGCGGGGCTGCCGAGCGGGTCGCTGTCGAACCCGAGCGCGCGGCGCAGGCCGTCGAGCTCGCTGCCGGGCGCGGCGACGATCACCGCGCCGAGGACGAGCAGGCTCGCCAGGAGGGCGAGTCCGGACCTCCAGCGCTCAGCCATGGCCCCACCGGGCCGGGTCGGTCACCGGGCGCTCGCAGACGAACCCGCGGCAGACGTACGCCGCCGGGGCGCCGTCGACCGCGGTGCGCCCCTCGAGCAGCGGGATGCCGTCGACCGGCCCGTCGGCGGCCACGACCACCGCGCCGGGGATCGCGAGGGCCCGGGCCTCGAGTGCGTCCCGGGCGTCCCCCGCAGGGCCGACGACCGCGATCTCGAGCGGTCCATCGAGCATCGTGACGGCAGCGGCGAGCGACCAGCCGGCGAAGCGGGGCGCCTTCTCGGCCAGCACGGCAGCGGTGGCCAGCGCCTTCTCGGCGGCGTCGCGGTAGCGGCCGACACCGGTCAGTGCGTGCGCCTCGACGAGGGCGTGCACCATGCTGCTGAGCCCGCTGGGCGAGGCGTTGTCGCCCGGGTCGCGGGGCCGGGTCACGAGGGCCTCGGCGTCGGCGTGGGTGTCGAAGAACCCGCCATCGGGAGCGGCGAATCCCGCGAGCGCGGTGTCGAGCAGGCCCGTCGCGGCGTCGAGCCACCTCGGGTCGGCCGTGGCCTGGGCGAGGGCGAGGAAGCCGGACGCCACGCAGCCGTAGTCCTCCAGCACGCCGGCGTGCGCGCCGGCGACGCCGTCGCGGGAGACCCGGAGGATCCGGCCGTCGCCGTCGACGTGCAGCCGGAGCAGCAGCTCCCCCGCCGCGACCGCGGCGGCGAGGTAGTCCGGGCGTCCGAGCCGGCGGCTCGCGTCGACGAGCCCGCTCATGGCGAGCCCGTTCCACGCGGCGACCACCTTGTCGTCCCGCGCCGGACGGATCCGCTGCTCCCGCGCGGCGAGCAGCCTTCGCCGTACCTCGTCGAGCCGGAGGCGCTCGTCCTCGTCCTTCGGGAAGTGCCGCAGCTGCAGGGTCGACGTACCGTGCTCGAAGGTCCCCTCGGCCGTCACGCCGAAGATCTCGGTGGCCCAGGCCCCGTCGCTGGGGCCGAGCTCGGCGACGAGCTGCGTCGGCGTCCAGACATAGAAGGTCCCCTCCTCCGCGTGCCCACCGACCTCGGCCGGACTGTCGGCGTCGAGCGCGGAGGCGAAGCCGCCCTCGGCCGTCAGCAGCTCGCGGAGCATGAAGTCGGCCGTCTCGGTGGCGACCCGGTCCCCCTGCTCGGTGCCGAGCCGCGCATAGAGCCCGAGCAGCTGCGCGTTGTCGTAGAGCATCTTCTCGAAGTGCGGCACCACCCAGCCGCGGTCGACGGCGTAGCGCGCGAACCCGCCGCCCACCTGGTCGTACATCCCGCTGCCCGCCATCGCGGCCGTCGTACGCGCGAGCATGTGCCGCGCCTGCGGCCCAGCGCTCGTCGAGTCGCCCGAGCCCCCGGGCGAGGACGCAGCGAGACGCCCATGGCGGCGCAGGAACTCCAGCACCATGGTCGGCGGGAACTTCGGCGCGTCCCCGAACCCACCCGCCATCGGGTCGAACTCGCCGGCGAGCGTCGTGACGGCAGCCTCGATCCGCTCCGCGGTCAGCGCGTACGACGGCAGTGCGGCCTCGCGGCGCAGGTGCTCGACGACGTTGCCCGCCGTCGCCCGCACGTCCTCGCCCCGGTTCACCCACGCGTCGCTCAGCGCCTGCAGCACCTGCGTGAAGGACGGCGAGCCGTGCCGCGGCTGGTCCGGGAAGTAGGTGCCGGCGAAGAAGGGCCGACCGTCGTGGTCCATCACCACCGTCATCGGCCAGCCGCCCTGCCCGGTCATCGCGGTCGTGGCCTGCATGTAGACCGCATCCACATCCGGCCGCTCCTCGCGGTCGACCTTGATGCTCACGAAGTGCTCGTTGAGGTAGTCCGCCGTCGCCTGGTCCTCGAACGACTCGTGCGCCATCACGTGGCACCAGTGGCATGCGGCGTACCCCACGCTCAGCAGAATTGGTGCATCACGGCGCCTGGCTTCCTCGAACGCTTCGGGTCCCCACTCCCACCAATCCACGGGATTACCTGCATGTTGTTGGAGATAGGGGCTCGTCGCATTGGCGAGACGATTGGCCATTCCTGTGACTCCTCAGCAGTGGCACGTGCATCACTTTCCTCCCAAGTGATGCACGAGAGTGATGCACGAATCCGGCGTACGATGGTGTCTCCAGCCTAGGAGGTCTCGTGGCTCCTCGTTCCCAACGGAAGTTGCTCGCCCAAGGCAAGCCGCGTACGACGGGCGGCAGTTCGCGCCCGTGGCGGGTGCGGCTCTATGCGCCGGCGGACGGATCGAACAAGTACCAGGTCTTCTTCAAGGCGCCGGCCGGCGACGGCGAGCCGTGGAAACGGGTGCTGCGACGCGCGGCGTCCGAGGAGGAGGCGCGCCGAATCTTCGCCCAGGCCGAGGCCGCACTCGACACCGAGTCGGAGACACCGGTGGGTGCCGACATCCGCGCGTCGCGGACGATCCGGATGCTCGGCGAGGAGTACCTGCGCGACTCGATCGAGCGCGGCAAGCAGCCGCGGACGATGGAGCAACGCGAGTCACGCCTCAACGCGCACATCAACCCCACCATCGGCGACGTTCCCGTCACGAAGTGGCGGATCGAGCACAGTCGCCTCGTCATGGAGAAGGGCTCGAAGACGCTCTTCTCCCAGCGCGGGCGCGAGGACCTGCGCGGCCAGCTCGCCGCGATGCGCAAGCTCGCGTGGCGGCTCGGCTGGCTCGACCGCACGGTTGACCCGCTCGACGGCCTCGACATCGGGCGGGCAACCCTCCAGCAGGGAGCGACCGCGCAGTTCGTCGACCCGCGCCTGCGCCCCGAGACGCGACAGGTGCGGGCGATGGCGGCGGGCGCCGATCAGCTGTGCGGCCCCGACGGCACGGATCCACTGATGACCCGGTTGCCGCTGCTCGGCACAAAGATCCGGGTCGCGGGCTTCGGTGGCCTCCGGCTCGGCGAGCAGAACGCGCTGCGCGCGATCGACGTCTTCTTCGAGCACGGCTACGTGCACGTCAACGGCTCGTGGGTTACGCCACGCAAGGAACCCGGGTTCCGCGGCCCCGTGAAGAACCGGGTGCTCCACGAGGTCCCTCTGCCGCGATCGCTGATGCGCGACGAGCTCCTCCCCCGCATCCGCAAGCTCTTCGACCTGCCCGAAACGGCTTCGCTGCAGCAGGTCATCAACGCCCAGGAAGCCGAGCGCCAACGCCGCGCCGCCCTGGCGCAGCGCCAGAAGGACAAGTCCACGGCGTGGTGGAACTACCCCGTCCCACCCGAGGACGAGCTCTGGCTTTTCGTCGACACCGTCACCGGCCTGCCGGTGAAGCCCGAGATGCACAACGACCGCTGGCACCGCGTCCGCGTCTGGGTCGACGAACACGACCCGGACAATGCCTGGCCGAAGTCGATCGTCTACCGCAACCTTCGCCACCACGCGGCGACGAGGTGGTTCCACGACGAGCTCGGCGAGCCGTGGGAGGTCGTCGCCCAATACCTCGGCGACAAGCTGACCACGGTGCTGAACCACTACGTCCGGGCCGGAGAGGACTCCCTCCGCGACTCCGTGATCAAGTTGCAGGCTCACTAGTCCGATTCGGAACAGGAACATCGGGATGCGCGTACCCGCTGCCGCGTCCGGACTCGCGGCCGGCACGACCGGCCAACGCCGTCCGAAGAATCGTGCGGCGAACGTGTAGGGAGTCCCCCTCTCATCGCCGACCCCGACGTCAATTCTCTCTGCTTTGCAGAATTGGTTGACTCTGTTCCTCTGCATGGGAGAGAGTACTTCCGTCAAGCAGAGACCCAAGGAGGACGTCGATGGACGAGAACGCCGAGCTGTTCGAGGCCGTGCGCGCGGGCATGCTTCCCGCGCACATCTACAACGACAGCGAGATCTTCAAGCTGGAGAAGGAGCGGCTGTTCAGCCGCGCGTGGCTCTTCGTCGGCCACGAGTCGGAGATCCCGAACGTCGGCGACTACGTCGTGCGCCAGATCCTCGACAACTCGTTCATCGTCTCCCGCGGCAACGACGGCCAGGTCCGGGTCATGTTCAACATGTGCCTGCACCGCGGTATGCAGGTCTGCCGCGCCGAGATGGGCAACGCCTCGCACTTCCGTTGCCCGTACCACGGCTGGTCCTACCGCAACGACGGCCGGATCGTCGGCCTCCCCTTCCACCAGGAGGCGTACGGCGGCGAGGAGGGCTTCTCGCGCAAGGGCCAGACGCTGCTCCAGGCACCGTCGCTCGACACCTACAACGGCCTGATCTTCGTCAGCCTCGACCCGAACGCCGGACCGCTGGACGAGTACCTCGGCGACTTCAAGTTCTACCTCGACTACTACACCAAGCAGTCCGCGAGCGGCATCGAGCTCCGCGGCCCGCAGCGCTGGCGGATCAAGGCGAACTGGAAGATCGGCGCCGAGAACTTCGCCGGCGACATGTACCACACGCCCCAGACGCACACCTCCGTCGTCGAGATCGGCCTGTTCCGGGAGCCGAAGGCGGAGAAGCGCAAGGACGGCAACACCTACTGGGCCACGAGCGGCGGCGGCACGACGTACAAGCTGCCGCCGGGCTCCCTTGAGGAGAAGCTCTCGTACGTCGGGTACCCCGGCGACATGATCGAGCGGATGAAGGAGACCTGGTCCCAGGAGCAGCTCGACGTCATCGGAGAGAACGGCTTCATGATCTCCGCCGCGTCGATGTTCCCCAACCTCTCCCTGGTCCACAACTGGCCCAAGGTCGAGAACGGCGAGGACGTCCTGCCGTTCATCTCGCTCCGCATGTGGCACCCGATCAGCGAGAACGAGACCGAGGTCCTTTCCTGGTTCGCCGTGGACAAGGAGGCTCCGGAGGAGTTCAAGGCGCTGTCCTACAAGGCATACCTGATGTGCTTCGGCTCGACCGGCATGTTCGAGCAGGACGACGTGGAGAACTGGGTCTCCCTGACCAACACCGCCGGCGGCTCAATGGCCCGCCGCCTCCACCTCAACGGCCGGATGGGCATGAAGATGGACGGCTCCCCCGTCGTCGCCCCGCTGGGTCCGGACGAGTTCGCCGGCCCGGGCGTGGCCCACGTCGGTTACGGCGAGTACAACCAGCGCCACCTGATGAGCCGCTGGGCCGACCACCTCGAACAGGAGCCTCCGACCGGCGGCGACATCTCCCTCGGCGGTGCCATCCGCGGCACCAACGGCACGGTGAACGGCACCTCGTGCGAAGCCGGGTGCGACGGGCACGCCGACCACACGACGACGGCACCCCAGGAGGCCACGCGATGACGACGCACTACCCCATTGACGGAACCCGCTCTCCGCTCGGCGGCCACGCACCGCGCACGCAGCGAGTGGGCGCCCCTCTCCCCTTCGACGACGTGCGCCACCTGGCCGCCCACCAGTGGCTCGTCAACGAGGCGTGGATCCTCGACGAGCAGAAGTACCAGGACTGGCTCGCGCTGCTGACTGACGACGTCCACTACTACATGCCGGTCAAGGTGACCACCGCACTCGGCGCCGGCTTCGACACCGCCCCGGGCATCGCGCACTTCGACGAGAACAAGTACTCCCTCGAGCGCCGGGTCGCCCGATTCGAGACCGAGCACGCGTGGACCGAGGACCCGCCTTCGCGTCTTCGCCACTACGTCACCAACGTGCGGACCTTCGCCACGGACAACGACGACGAGATCGTCGTCGAGTCGGCCGAACTGCTCTTCCGCAGCCGCGGCGACGTCAACGAAGCCGCGATCATCTCATGCGGTCGCGAGGACCTCCTCCGACGTACGCCCGAGGGCTGGCGGCTCGCCCGCCGCCACATCGCCGTCGACGAGTCGGTCCTGCGCACGCAGAACCTGGCCATCTTCCTGTGAGGCGCTGAGATGTCGAAGCTGGAGTGGGAGGGCGAGGCGGAAGACGCCGCGGCAGCCATCGCGGCGGCACAGGAGCGCAAGGACTTCCTGGCACGCGCCGTCGGCGAGCCGATCATCATCGCCAACGAGTTCTCTGAGATCCGGGTCCACCGGGTCGACACCCGCAACGGTTCGCGGCTGCTCATCGACTCCCCGAAGTCGGGCCAGTGGATCACCCTCGACCCCCTCGAGCTGGAGTCCATCACCTGGCAGAACACCGCAACACTGTCGGCCATGGTCGGCAACCCGTTCGGCCCGCTGATCAAGGGCGACCAGTGACCGGCTGGCTCGAGGGCCGCCGGGCGCTGGTGGTCGGCGCCGGCTCGGGGATCGGCAGGGCCGTCGTGGGGGCCTATCTCCGCGAGGGTGCCCGGGTCGCGGTCCTCGAGAAGGACCGGGAGAAGTCGGCCGCCCTGTCCGCCGCGCATCCGGACGTCGTCGTCACCGTCGGCGACGCGACCGATCTCGCCACCAACGAAAGGGCGGTCGCCGCAGCGACCGATGCGTTCGGCGGTCTCGACGTCCTCGTCAACTGCGTCGGCGTGTTCGACTTCTACCAGGGTGTCCGCGACCTCGGCGGCGACAAGATCGACCAGGCGTTCACCGAGATGTACTCGATCAACGTGAAGTCGCACCTGCTCTCGGTGAAGGCGGCCCTGCCGGCGCTCGAGGAGTCGCAGCACGCCGCGGTGATCCTCTGCGAGTCCACCTCGGCGTACTACCCGGGCCGCGGTGGGGTCCTCTATGTGGGATCGAAGTTCGCCGTCCGCGGCATGGTCACGTCACTCGCCTACGAACTCGCGCCCGGCATCCGGGTCAACGGCGTAGCCCCCGGCGGGACTCTCAACACCGACCTGCGCGGTCTCGACAGCCTCGGCCTTCAGAACCGCAGTCTCGGCGCCACCCCTGGCCGCGAGGCCGATCTGGCCGCGCGGACGCCGCTCAACGTCGCCCTCAGCGGTGACGACCACGCGTGGAGCTTCGTGTTCCTCGCCTCAGACCGAGCCCGCGGCATCACGGGCGACGTGATCCACCCCGACGGCGGCATCGCCGTCAAGCGCTGACCACACAAGCAAAGGAGTCCCCGCCATGGCCAAGCTCGTAGCGGATTTCGGAGCGTGCCAGGGGTACGCCAACTGCGTCGTCGCCGCCGACGACGTCTACGACATCGATGACGACGGCATCGTCGTCCTGCTCAAGATGACCGTTCCCGAGGACGACCGTGCCCGGGTTGAGGAAGCCGCACGCAGCTGCCCCGTCTCGGCCCTGTGGCTGGAGGACGAGTGAACGCCCGGGTCGTCATCGTCGGTGGGTCCGTCGGCGGCGTCCGGACAGCGCAGGCGCTCCGCACCGAGGGGTACGCCGGCCACATCGTTCTGGTCGAGGCGGAGGACGAGCTGCCCTACGACAAGCCGCCGCTCTCCAAGTCGCTGCTGCTCGGCAAACAGGAGGCCGACGACATCCGGCTGCTCACCCAGGAGCAGGCCGACGCGCTCGACGTCGAACTGGTCCTGGGCGCGCCGGCGTCCGGCCTCGACCCGGCCGGCAAGCTGCTCCACGTCGAGGGCCGCGACCCGCTGGCGTACGACGATCTCGTGATCGCCACAGGGGCCATCGCGAAGACCGGCCCCTGGCCACTGCGTCCCGGCCTGCATGTCGTCCGCACCCTCGACGACGCGCGCGCACTCAAGGACGAGCTCGCCGCCGGTGGCACGGTCGTCGTCATCGGCGCCGGCTTCGTCGGCGCCGAGGTCGCCGCGACGGCGCGGGCTCTCGGCCTCGAGACCGTCCTCGTCGACCCGCTCCCCACACCGATGAGCCGCGCCTTCGAGCCCCAGGTGGGCGAGGTCTTCCTCGACCTGCACCGTGAACGCGGCGTCGACTGCCGCTGCGGCATCGGCGTCGCAGGGATCACCGGCGACAAGGGCGACTTCACCGTCGCACTCAGCGATAGCACATCGATCGCTGCCGCGACGATCGTGATCGGCATCGGCGCCGCCCCCGCCACCGGGTGGCTGGAGCACACCGGCCTCACGGTGCGCGACGGCGTGGTTCTCACGGAGACGCTGCAGTCCGTGGACGACCCGAACATCTGGGCCGTCGGCGACGTCGCCCGCTGGCAGACCACCACCGACGCGGAGACCGGCGAGGACATCCGCGTCGAGCACTGGACCAACGCCGTCGACCAGGCCGCCTGCGTCGCGCACAACATCGTGCACCGCGAGGACCCGCGCTCCTACGAGCTGGCGGAGTACGTCTGGACCGACCAGTACGACTGGAAGATCCAGGTTGTCGGCCACACCACCGGATCCCCGCGCAAGGTCCTGCTCGGGGATCCGGCCGACCGCCGCTTCGCCTGGGCATACGCCGACGCCGACGGCACGTTCATCGGCGCCGCCGTCGCCAACTGGCCGAAGGCACTGGTCACCTTCCGCCGCGCGATGAAGTCGCCGTCGCCGCTCGACACCGTGATCGCTCCCCTGCAGCCCGTCCCCCAGGAGGCATCGTGACCGCCGTTCCGTCGACGTACGACGAGGAGCGCGCGGGCATCGCCGCCGCGTGTCGCGTGCTGGCCGGCCGCGGCCTCGCCGACGGCATCCTCGGCCACATCTCCTGGCGCGTGGAGGAGGACCTGATCTTGGTGCGCTGCCGCGGCCCTCGCGAGCGTGGCCTCGCCTGGACGGAGCCCGCCGACATCCGACTGGTCCGCCTCGACGGCAGCGCGGGTGCGCGAGGCGAGCTCGAGGGTGGCTACTCGGTCCCCAACGAACTGCCGCTGCACAGCGAGGTGCTTCGCGCCCGTCCGGACGACCGCGCGGTCGTCCACGCGCATCCGCCGCGCGTCGTCGCGGCGGACCTCGCCGGGATCGGAGTCCGTCCGATCCTCGGCGCGTTCGACATCCCCGGCCTGCGTCTGGCCGAAGGGGGCGTTCCTGTCTACCCGCGCGGCGTTCTCGTCCGCTCCACGCCGCTTGCGCTCGAGATGGTGGAGGCGATGGCCGACCGGCCGGTCGTCATCCTCCGTGGCCACGGTCTGACCAGTGCCGCCGCCAGCGTCGAGCAGGCCGTGCTCCAGGCCATCTCGGTCGACTGGCTCTGCGACATGTCGCTGAACGTCATGTCGGCCGGTGGCGAGCTCGTCGACCTTCCTGCAGCCGACGTTGCCGAACTTCCGGATCTGGGCGCTTCCTTCAACAACGCAACCGCCTGGCGGCACGAGCTCGCACGGATCGGCGGCTGAGTGTCGCGTCCCGTTCCCCGCGCTAGGCTCCAGCGCATGGCCAGCAGCGACGGAGCGAAGGGCGGTCCCCCCGCCTACACCATCGAGTCCCTCGACAACGCCCTGCGCCTGCTGCTGCTCTTCGAGGAGCAGCCGGATGTCCGGCTCACCGAGGCGAGCAACTACCTCGGGGTCGCCTCGTCGACGGCGCACCGCCTGTTGTCAACGTTGCAGTACCGGGGATTCGTCCGCCAGGACCCCGTCTCCAAGGCGTACGCCGCCGGCCCGGCGCTCAGCTCGATCGCGGTGGCGATCATGGGGCGCTTCGATGCGGGACCGGTCGCACGCCCGTTCCTCGAAGAGCTCCACCGCACCTTCGGCGAGACCGTCCACCTGGGTCGTCTCGAGGGGCAGAGCGTGACGTTCATCGACTCGATCGAGGGATCGCGCGCGGTGCGGGTCGGGTCGCGCGAGGGGCATTCACTGCCTGCGCACACTACGTCGACGGGCAAGGCCATGCTGAGCACACTCGAACCCGATGTCCTGCGTGCCCTCTACCCCCAGGACGAGCTCCCGGCGCTCACGACCCACTCGATCACGACGTGGGCCGCGCTCGAGGCCGCCGTCGAGGAAGCCCGCCAGCAGGGCTACGCCACGTCCGCCGAGGAGAGCGAGGATGGCGTCACGTCGGTCGCCGCTCCTGCGGTCGGCCGGAGCGGCCGGGTGTTCGCCCTCAACATCTCGGTGCCCAAGCACCGGATGACCGATGACCTGCGCGCCCAGATCGCGCAGCGGCTCATGTCCGCTGCCGCGGAGCTCAGTCCGCTGCTCGTCTGAACCGCCCCTCGACTTTCCTGACCGCCTTTCCAACCAGTGGAAGGGTGAGCAGGACAACGACGGGCACCAGCACCAGCGTGGTGCCCATGGTGCGTGCCACGACCGACAACGGGTTCCCGCCGCCGGCCAGGACGAGGTTCAGCACGACAGCCGGCGGGAACAGCGCGGTCCAGATCATTGCCACCGCACGGAGCCGCGGCTCGCGCCGTGGCGGCGAAGGCGCGTCGCCATGGAGCCCAGGCAGGGACGACAGGACATCCAGCGGCAGTGCCTCGGGGGTGCCCTCGGTGACGCCGACGCCCTGCTCGACGAGCCGTGAGCGGACCCCGCTCGCCTCCCAGACCGCGAGCTCGCCGGCCGTCGTGAACCGCAACGCCACGACGACGTACGCCGCGGCCGCGTCGCGAGCAAGTGGCGCGACCACGCTTCCGGCGTACCCGGGGAACTTGGCGGCCGCGGCAGCGAGCCGGCGTGCCCAGTCTTCGAGCTCGTCGGCGCGGTCAGGGGTCGTCCGCCGCACCATCGCCATCGTCGCCGGCATGCCCGGTGCATGTTGCGTTCGGCCCATTGTGCTCCACCTTTTCTCTGGTCTCCAGAAATCACCTCCTTTATACAGAAGTGACCCTTGACACACCAGATTCTGTCTGTAAGAAATGATTTCTGCCAGCCCCGTCCATGAGGAGTTCCACCATGACCACGAAGTTCCTGAGAAGCGCCGTCGGGCAGCGCTCACCGCCGCCGGCGTGATCGCCTCCCTGAGCCTCGGCGCGTGCGCCGCAGCGCCGGGCGAGAGCGCCTCGAAGGGCAGCAAGGACGAGGGCTACACCTTCGCCGGCGTCTTCTGCGTCTGCTTCGCCAGCGCCTACGTCGCCTGGAAGGAGGGCTACTTCGAGGACGAGGGCGTACCGGTCAACAACTTCGTCATGACCGCGGGCGGCTCGGACACCTTCGCTGCCCTCGCCGGCGGCGACGCCGACTTCGCCCTGAGTGGCATGGACGCAATCATGCGCGGCCAGGAGAGCGGCCTCGACGTCCGCTCGGTCGCCACCGTCTCCCCCGAGTTCTACTCGCTCGCTGTCAGCTCCAAGCAGGCCGACAGCATCAAGAGCGTCGCCGACCTCAAGGGGAAGAAGGTCGCGATCAGCAAGCCCGGCTCCGCGTCGTACGCCTTCCTCAAGCTGTTGCTCGAGGAGGCCGGCATGAGCGAGAAGGACGTTGCGATGGTTCCGCTCGGCGGCATCGACACGACGCTGACTGGCCTCAAGGCCGGCACCGTCGACGCCGCCGTCATCTGGGAGCCCGGCACCGCACAGGTCGAGGCGGACGGCTCCGCCGAGGTCCTGGTCAGCGCGCTCGACCCCGAGGACCACCAGAAGATCTACAGCTCCGACAAGAGCATCTCGATGACGCTGGCCGTCACCGACAAGCTCGTCGACGGCAACCCCGACGCTGTCAAGGGCGCCATCGCAGCACTGGACAAGGCCGACGCCTGGATGCACGACCACACCGCCGACGAGATCGCCGACGTCCTCGCACCCCTCGCTCAGGGCCTCGACCGGGCCACGCTCGTCGCCGCGATCGAGAACACGATGAAGACCTTCCCGGCCGACTCGTCGGTCTCGAAGGCGGCCTACACCGACAGCGCCGAGCGCCTGAAGGACGCCGGCATCGTCAAGGCCGTCCCCGCGGTCGAGGACGTCTTCGACTGTGACCTCGGCTCCTGCGTGGAGTGATCATGAGCAACCTCACCAGTGTCACCGCACCGCCCGTGACCGCCGACCTCACCCTCGACCGTCTCGGTGTCGCCTTCGGTGCGAAGACCATCGTCGAGGACTTCTCGCTCACCATCAACAAGGGCGAGTTCGTCACGATGGTGGGCCCCAGCGGCTGCGGCAAGTCGACGACGCTCAACGCGATCGCCGGGCTCCTGTCCTCCGTGCCCAGCGCGAAGACGACCGGTACCGTCACGATCCGCGACGGCGTGAGCCTCGCCTATGCCTTCCAGAAGGACGCACTTCTCCCCTGGGCCACTGCTCAGCGCAACGTCGAGATCGGTGCCGAGCTCGGTGGCGTACCCCGTGCCCAGCGTGCCGAGCGGGCCCAGGAACTGCTCCACCACGTGGGCCTGTTCGGTATCGAAAAGCAGTACCCGCACCAGCTCTCGGGCGGCATGCGCCAGCGAGTTTCGCTGGCGCGCGCCCTGGCGTACCACCCGGACCTCTTCATCCTCGACGAGCCGTTCGGCGCCCTCGACGCCTTCACACGGATGGATCTTCAGAACAAGCTCCTCGAGCTCTGGAACGAGACCGGCATGACGATGATCCTGGTGACCCACGATCTCGCCGAGGCCCTCGTACTCGGCACGAAGGTCGTCGTCCTCGATGCCCACCCGGGCCGGGTCCACCAGATCGTCGACAACACCGAGTGGGGCAACGACCGCAAGGCCGAGGAACTGCGCAGCCAGCCGGAGTTCCTCGAGAAGTACCGCGTCCTCTTCGACACACTGGTCGAACTCAGCGAGAAGTCCCGGAAGAAGGTCCAGGCATGAAGGTCATGTTGATCCGCATCGCGGTGATCGCCGGCGCGGTGGCGCTGTGGCAGATGGCTTCGGGCCGCTTCATCGACGCCTACTTCATCTCGAGCCCTTCCGCGATCGTCGCGGACCTCAAGCTCGGGTTCAGCGACGGCCAACTCCTGTCGGACGTCGGTACGACGATGACCGAGGCCGCGCTGGGGCTGCTGCTCGGCATGTTGCTCGGCAGCATCGTTGGCCTGGTCTTCGCCTTCATGCCGCTGCTGGACAAGGTGATGGAGCCGATCATCGGCGCGGCCAACGCCGTGCCCCGTCCGGCTCTGGCCCCGCTGTTCGTCCTGTGGTTCGGCCTCGGAATGACGTCGAAGGTGCTGGTTGCACTGTCCCTCGTCTTCTTCGTCGCTTTCTACAACGCCTATCAGGGCGTGAAGTCGATCGACCAGGACGTCATCAACTCGATCCGGGTGATGAAGGCTCGCCGCGTGCAGACGCTGCGGTTCGTCGTCCTCCCCGCGGTGTTCTCGTGGGTCTTCGCCGCGTTCAAACTGAGCGTCGGGTACTCGCTCGTCGGCGCGATCATCGGCGAGTTCGTCGGTGCCACGTCCGGCCTGGGCTACCAGCTCGCCCAGGCACAGGGACTGCTCAACACCGATCGGGTGTTCTCGATCGTGGTCCTGACCGGTGTCGTCGCGACAGTGATCCTGTTCGCGGCCGGGCGGGTCGAGAAGGCCGTCCTGAAGTGGCGGCCCGAGGCCGCCGTCGCCTGATCGACTTCGGCTGCTGTGGGCCCTGGACGTCAATCGACAGCCAGGGCCCGCGGCGCTTCCCGGCACCTTCGGTGCAGGAGGGAAATGGAGAACGCCGCGACGGGGCAGGCCCGGCCGTCGCGGCGTTCGTCTGGGTGGTGTCAGTCGCGGAGGTCCATGGCGATGTCCATGACCTTCGCCGAGTGGGTGAGCGCGCCGACTGCGATGAAGTCGACGCCGGTCGCGGCGACCGCGGCGGCCGACTCGAGCGTCAGGCCACCGGACGCCTCGAGGCGGGCACGGCCCGCCGTGAGCTCGACGGCCGCGCGCAGCTCGTCGGTCGTGAAGTTGTCGAGCAGGATCTCCTTCACGCCGTAGTCGAGGAGCTCCTGCAGCTGCGACATGCGGTCGACCTCGACCTGGATCTTCTTGTCCGGGTAGCGCCGGGCGATCAGCTCGTACGCCTGGATCACGCCGCCTGCGGCGATGACGTGGTTGTCCTTGACCAGCGCCTGGTCGGACAGGTCGCGGCGGTGGTTGACGCCGCCACCGCAGCGCACGGCGTACTTGTCGTAGGAGCGGTAGCCCGGGATCGTCTTGCGGGTGTCGCGGACGCGGGTCGTGGTGCCCTCGAGCAGCCTCACCCACTGGGCGGTCGCGGTGGCGACGCCGGAGAGGTGGCAGGTGAAGTTGAGGGCGGTGCGCTCGGCCGTGAGCAGCAGCGCGGTGGGGGCCTCGACGGTCAGCAGCACGTCGCCCTTGACGACGTGGGTGCCGTCGTCCACGAGCCGCTTGATCGCGACGTCGTTGCCGAGCACGTAGCGGAAGACCAACTCGGCGAGCGCGAGGCCGGCCACGACGCCGTCCTGGCGGGCCACGAAGTCCGCGACGTCGGTGGTGGCGGCCGGGATCGTCGCCCAGCTGGTCACGTCGTCGCCCGGGAGGTCCTCGGCGATGCCCGCGACCACGTCGGCGTACGCCTTCTGCGGGTCGAGGCCGGCCGCCGTGAGCTCCTCGAGCAGGGACGCCGGCAGCTCGGCGTACGGAAGGGCGACGATGCTCTCGACGTACTCGCTCATTGCCTGAAGCCTGTCTGCGATTCGCGCACCGCCGCCACACACGTCACACACACATCCGGGCCGGCCAGCAGGGACAGGTCCCAGAACACCGGCCACTCCGCCACGTAGACGCCGCATGCCGTGACCAGCGCACCGTCCTGCTTCACATGGACGGTCCCCCACGGACGACGCTCGCGACGCGGCGCCGCGTGAGCGGCCGTGGTCACCCAGTCTGCCTGGGCACACGCCCTGTCAGCGCAGGCTGTCGTCGCCGGATGGCGCCGCCGGCGCTTGTTGCCGACCTGCTGGTCCTTCAGCGCAATCGCCGTCGCCATCACGCAAGCCCGATCCGGTCGCGGAGTGCGTCGGCGGTGATGCCCCAGGTCTCGCGGATCACGACGCCGTCGGCGGTGAGGTCGAACGTCGCGTGGTCGGTGTAGACCCGGCTGACGCACCCCACGCCGGTGAGTGGGTAGGTGACCGTCGGCACCAGCTTGGGCTCGCCGGCCTTGGTGAACAGCGACATCATCACGAAGACGTCTTTCGCACCGATGGCGAGGTCCATCGCGCCGCCGACCGCGGGGATGGCGTCGGGCGCGCCCGTGTGCCAGTTGGCCAGATCGCCGGTGAAGCCGACCTGGAAGGCACCCAGCACGCAGACATCCAGGTGGCCGCCGCGCATCATCGCGAACGAGTCCGCGTGGTGGAAGTACGCCGCTCCGGGCATCTCGGTGACCGGCACCTTGCCGGCGTTCGTCAGGTCCGCATCGACCTCGTGCGCCGCGGCGGCCGGACCCATGTTGAGCATGCCGTTCTCGGTGTGGAGGACGACGCCGGCGTCGGGCGCGAGATGGTCGGCGATCTTCGTCGGCTGGCCGATGCCGAGGTTGACGAAGGAGCCGTCGGGGATGTCGCGCGCGATCACCGCGGCGAGCTCGTCAGTGGTCAGCGGACCGCGATCGAGGTGCTCGACGGTCGCGGCGCCGGAAGAAGCGGTGGTGGTCATCGTGCCCCCTGGACGGTGTAGTGACGGGCCTCGACCGGGACGATCCGGTCGACGTAGATGGACGGGGTCACGACCGACTCCGGGTCGAGCGAGCCGAGCGGCACGACCTCGTTGACCTGGACGATCGTGGTGGCGGCGGCGGTCGCCATGACCGGGCCGAAGTTGCGGGCGGTCTTGCGGTAGACGAGGTTGCCCATCGGGTCGGCCTGGTACGCCGAGATCAGCGCATAGTCGCCCTTGATCGGGTACTCGAGCAGGTAGTCGCGACCATCGATCGTGCGGACCTCCTTGCCCGCCGCGAGGGGGGTGCCGACCGCGGTCGGGCAGTAGAAAGCGCCGATGCCGGCACCGGCGGCGCGCATCCGCTCAGCCAGGTTGCCCTGCGGCACGACCTCGAGCTCGATCTTCCCATCGCGGTAGAGCGCGTCGAAGACGTAGCTGTCCGACTGACGCGGGAAGGAGCAGAGGATCCTGCGCACCCGGCCTGCCTTCAGCAGCGCGGCCAGCCCGACCTCGCTGTTGCCAGCGTTGTTGGCGACGATCGTGAGGTCTTTCGCGCCCTGGCGGATCAGCGCGTCGATGAGGTCGAACGGCATCCCGGCGAGGCCGAAGCCTCCGACCAGGATCGTCGACCCGTCCTCGATGCCGGCGACTGCTTCGTCGCAGGTCTCCAGCACTGCTGCCTTGCTCATCGTGCCGCCTCCTCGTTCTCCAGTACGACGGCGAGGGCCTGGCCGACACCGATGCAGATGGCGGCGACGCCGTACCGCTCGTTGCGCTCGAGCAGGACCGCGGCCAGCGTGCCGAGAAGGCGACCGCCGGAGGCGCCGAGCGGGTGGCCGAGCGCGATCGCGCCGCCGCAGACGTTGACGATCTCGGGGTCGATCTTCCAGGCGTCGACACAGGCCAGAGACTGCACGGCGAACGCCTCGTTGAGCTCGACCGCACCGACCTGGCCCCAGGCCACCCCAGCCCGGGCGAGTGCCCGGTTGGCCGCCTCGACGGGCGCGAACCCGAAGTCCTGCGGGTCGAGCGCCATCGCGCCGCGACCGGCGATGCGGGCGAGCGGCGTACGGCCGATGGTGTCGGCGGCGCCGGCGGAGCCGAGCAGCAACGACGAGGCGCCGTCGCTGAGCGGGGAAGCGTTGCCGGCGGTGATGGAGCCGTCGGCCCGGAAGACCGGCTTGAGGCCGCCGAGCTTCTCGGGCGTCGACCCGGGCCGGAGCGACTCGTCGCGGGTCAGGTCGGTGCCGGGCACCGAAGCGACGAGGTCGTCGTAGAAGCCGTCCTCCCAGGCCTGGTGGGCCAGCTCGTGGGAGCGGGCGGCGAAGGCGTCCTGGCGCTCGCGACTGATCTCGAACCGGTCGCGGAGCTGCTCGTTGCACTCGCCGAGACTGGCGGTCCACTCGGCCGGCATGCGCTTGTTGACGAGGCGCCAGCCGAGGGTCGTGGAGACGGCGGTGGCGTCGCCGGCCGGGTAGCCACGCTCGGGCTTGGGCAGCACCCACGGTGCGCGGCTCATCGACTCGACGCCGCCCACGAGCACGATCGACGCGTCGCCGGTCTCGATGCTGCGCGAGGCGAACATCGCGGCGTCGAGGCTGGAGCCGCAGAGACGGTTGACGGTGGTGCCGGGGATCGAGGTCGGCAGACCCGCGAGCAGGGTGGCCATGCGGCCGACGTTGCGGTTCTCCTCCCCCGCGCCGTTGGCGTTGCCCCACACGACCTCGTCGATCGCCTCGGGAGCGAGCTGCGGCACGGCGGCGAGCAGGGGCGTGATGGTTGCGGCGGCCAGGTCGTCGGGGCGTACGCCGGCGAGCGCGCCGCCGAACTTGCCGAACGGCGTCCGGCTGGCTGCGTAGAGGTAGGAGGTCATGCCATCGACGCTAAGCCTGATCGTCGATAGTCTGAAGTATCAATATCAGAAGCAACTCAGAGGTTTTCGCTATGGATCTGCGCCAGCTTCGCTACTTCGTGACCCTCGCGGAGGAGCTCCACTTCGGCCGCGCGGCCGCGCGCCTCCACATGGCGCAACCGCCGCTGTCCCAGGCGATCCGTCAGCTCGAGGCGGACCTCGGCATCGAGTTGTTCCGTCGTACGACGCGGGTCGTCGCGCTCACCACCGCCGGGGAGGCCTTCCTGGCGAGGTCGCGTGCGATCCTCGCCGACGTCGACGAGGCCGCCGACCACGCCCGCCGGGTCGCGGCAGGTGCCGTCGGGCACCTCACGATCGGCTGCGTCGGCTCCGCGACGTACAGCCTGCTGTCGGCGCTGGCACGCAGCCTGACGGAGCAACTGCCGGGCGTCGACGTGACCTTCCGCGGCGAGATGCTGGTCCCCGACCAGGTCGAAGCGCTGCGCACGGGCACGATCGACATCGCGCTCCTGCGCCCGCCGGTCACCGATGCGTCGCTCGAGGTGCGCCCACTGCGTCGGGAGTCACTCGTCGTCGCCCTCCCCGAAGACCACCGTCTCGCAGGCCGCAAGCGCCTGCGAGCCACCGACCTGGCCGGCGAACCGCTCGTCGTCCACGGCGCCACCCACGCGTCGACCATGTACGGCGTGGTGCTGCGGCTGATGCGAGACGCCGGGATCGCGCCGCGGATCCGCCACGAGGTGGGCGAGACCTCGACCATGCTGACGCTCGTCGCGGGCGGGCTTGGGATCGCGGTCGTGCCCGCCCCGGTCACGGCGCTGCAGCTGCCGCACCTCACCTACGTGCCGCTGGCGGGCACGGGGGCCCAGGTGGAACTGGCCGTCGCGACCCGCGTCGGACGGAGCGAGCCGCATCTCGCCCGCGCGGTAGAGGCGATCACTCTCCTGGCGCGTTGAGGTCGGCGTCGCCGAGCACCTGCTTCGCGACGACGAACGCCGAGTTGGCCGCCGGCACGCCGACGTAGATCGCCGACTGCAGGATCACCTCGACGATCTCCTGCTTCGTGAGCCCGTTGCGCAAGGCAGCGGGGATGTGGAACTCCAGCTCCTCGAAGTGCCGTCCCGCGATCAGGGCGGTGAGCACCGCGATCGACCGGTCGCGACGGGCAAGACCGGGGCGGGTCCAGATGTCGTGCCACGCGTGCCGCGTGATCAGGTCCTGGTAGTCACGGGTGACGTCGGTGATGCCGGCGCTGGCGCGGTCGACGTGAGCATCGCCCAGTACGGCGCGGCGTACGGCCATCGCGGGGCCGCGGACGTCGTCGATCAGCAGGCTGGCGACGGCGGCCGGCGCCTCGACCGGCGCCAGGTGCCCGGCGGTGTCGAGAACGACGAAGCGCGCGCCGGGGATCCGGACGAGGTGGGCACGGAAGGCCTCGGGCGCCGCGACCTGGTCGTGGCCGCCCGCCACACCGAGTATCGGGACGGAGATCTCGCCGAGCCGGTCCGTCACGTCGTACGCCGCAAGCGCCTCGCAGCACTTCGCGTAGCTCTCGTCGTCGACGTCCACCAGTTCGCGCAGCAGGGCGCCGCCGGCCTCAGGTGAGCGGTCGAGGAAGCCAGGGGCGAACCAGCGCTGCGAAGAACCCGCGACCATGGCCGCCGTACCGCTCGCGCGGACGAACGCGGCCCTCTCGTGCCACGCCTCGGCGGTGCCGAGCTTCGCCAGCGTGCAGATCGGGACGACCGAACTGACGCGGTCGGCGTGGTCGAGCGCGAGGTGCAGTCCGACCGCACCTCCTAGTGAATCACCGGCGTAGCGGAAGGGCACAGCGCCGAGCGCCGCGTCGACCGCCGCGACCACGCCGGCAGCGAGGTCGGCGAGGGCGAAGGAGTCCGTCGCCGGCGTCGATGACCCGTGGCCGGGCAGGTCCCAGCCGACGACGTGGAAGTCGTCGCCGAGCATCACCGCGGCGGCGTTCCACAGTGAGGCGACGCCGGTGCCGAGCGAGGGTCCGACGACGAGGAGCGGCATGCCCGGCTGGCCCGCCAGTTGCGTGAGGGTGAGGGTCGGAGTGCTCATGCCAGGTCCTTCCAGAGGAGTGCTGCCCGCTCGAGGGCGGCGGTGATCAGGTGGTCGGTCGCGCCCAGGTACGCCGCGGGGTCATCGCCGGCACCGCCCATGCTGCGCTGCTCGGCAGTCAGCGTCGACGCCGCTTCGGAGACCCGGGCAGCCATCCGGTCGGTGTCGACGACGAGGCCCTCGAGCAGGTCGGCAGCCTGCGACGCTGCGACGACGGTCTGGCGCACGAGGGTCCGGAGGGCATCCCACTCGGCGTGCCAGGCACCGTCCGGCCGCTCGTCGACGTACGCCGCCGCGGCAACGTGGAGGATCGCGGCATGCCCTGGGGCGGTGAGGCCGTGGCGGCGCAGGAGCACCGACAGGACCGGGTTCGCCTTGCCGGGCATGGTCGAGGATCCCCCGCCGGTGCCTTCGCGCAGCTCGCCGATTTCGGGGCGGGACAGCAGGGCGACGTCGCCGCCGACGCGACCCCATACGTCGGCCAGCGCGACCAGCGCGTCGGCGTACTCGGTCAGGACGGAGCGCTCGGTGTGCCACGGCGACGCGACCGCCAGGCCGAGCCGCTCCGCTGCATCGGCTGCGCGGCGCAGCGCGGCCTCGCTGCCGCCGGCGAGCTCGGACGGCGCCGCGAGGGTGCCCGCCGCGCCGCCGATCTGGGCCGGCAGCGGACGGCAGCGATCGAGTCGCTCGGTCGCGGCTGAGAGGCCCTGCAGCCAGGTCGCGGCCTTGAGGCCGAAGGTCGTCGGCACCGCCCACTGGGTGAGGGTGCGGGCCGCCATGACCGACGCGCGGTGGGTGGTCACGTGGCGGACGATCGCGCGGGCCTGGCGCTCGACGTCTCCCGCGATTCGTTCCAGCGCCTCCCGCAGGCAGAGCACCAGCGCCGTGTCGACGACGTCCTGCGAGGTCAGCCCGCGGTGCACCGCCGTCACCCCCGATCGCTCACGGAGCAACCCGACGAGCCCGATGACGGGGTTGCCACCGGCCTCGGCGTCGGCCGCGAGCGCAGCGAGGTCGGCGGCGGTGACGAGGCCGACGAGGCTGACGTCCGTGCCTGGCTCCGAGGCCTCGAGCCAGGCCTGTTCGACATCGACCATCGCTGCGAGGAACGCCTCGTTGGTGAAGATGTCGCCGGCGCGCTCGGACCCCGGCCAGAACAGGTCAGCCATGGCGGAGGAACACAGTCTCCGACGCGCCCTGCAGGTGGATGTCGAACCGGAGGCCGGTCTCGTCGGCACGCGCGATCAGCGTGGACCGCTCGCCCTCGTCGAGCGAGGCGAGCAGCGGGTCGGCGGCGTTCGCCGGGTGCCCGGGCAGGTAGATCCGCGTGAAGAGCTTGTCGAGCAGGCCGCGCGCGAAGACCACGACGGCGAAGAACGGCGCCTTGCCCTCGCCGGTGGCTCCCGGGAGCACGGTCGTGAACGAGAACTCCCCGGTGCGGTCGCAGGCCGTGCGACCCCAGCCGGTGAAGGTCCAGCCGTCACGAGCGAACGAGCCGGCCTCCTGCGCGACGTTGCCGTCAGCGTCGGCCTGCCAGATCTCGACAAGCGCGTCCGGGATGACGGAGCCGTCTCCGGCGTACACGTGGCCGTGGAGGCGGATCGCACCGGGCGTGCCGAACGGGACCAGCTGGTTGTCTCCGGGGAACGGCAGGCCCTGGCCCAGGTACGGGCCGATCGTCTGGCCGGGAGTGGTGCGAAGGGCGGTCATCAGGACTCCTCCATCCAGGTACGGCGCGGGCCCGACAGGACGACGTCCCAGCGGAAGCCGAGGCTGTGCTCGGGCACGGTCAGGTCGTGGTCGTACGTCGCGACGAGGGCGTCGCGGTCGCGCTGGTCGCCGATCGCCTGGTAGATCGGGTCGAGGGCGAAGAGCGGGTCGCCGGGGAAGTACATCTGCGTGATCATCCGCTGCGTGAATTCGCGGCCGAAGAACGAGAAGTGGATGTGCGCCGGGCGCCACGCGTTGCGATGGTTGCCCCACGGGTACGGACCCGGCTTGATGGTCGTGAAGCAATAGGAGCCGTCGGCGCCGGTGAGGGCGCGGCCCAGGCCCGTGAAGTTCGGGTCGAGCGGGGCGTCGTGCTGCTCGTTCTTGTGGACGTAGCGCCCCGCGGCGTTGGCCTGCCAGACCTCGATCAGCTGGCCTGCGACCGGGCGGCCGTCACCGTCGAGCACGCGGCCGCTGACGGTGATCCGCTCGCCGATCGGCTGGCCGGTGGCCTGCGAGTTCCAGCCGTCGTGCGCACCCAGGGTCAGGTCGGACTCGAGCGGGTGGACGTCGCGCTCGCTGAAGCACGGCGACCACAGCTCGATCGTCTCCGGGTCGGCGTGGCGCAGCTCCTTGGTGGGGTGGCGCAGGACGCTCGAGCGGTACGGCGGGTAGTCGAGGCGCGTCTGCGGCGCACCCTCGAGGGCGGCCGGCGTGGCGAGGGCGGCGATCTCGGCGTCGATGTCCGCCTGGGTGAGGGTGTCGGCCTCCCACCCGGAGAGTGCGGCTGGCGTGGTGGTCATGCTGTGACGGTAGGGACGCCGGGTGTCGCGCCGCGATAGTGTCTTTCCACTGAGCGGAAAGGACTGACGATGGCCAGCAAGGCGACTCCCGGGCCGAGCGTGACCGCTCGCGTCTTCGCGGTGCTGGGCGCTTTCGATGCTTCGCACCGTTCGCTGACGCTCTCCGAGATCGCGAAGCGCGCGGGGCTGCCGGTCTCCACCACGCACCGCTTCGCTGGCGATCTCGTCGACCTCGGCGCCCTGCGGCGCGATGCGGAGGGGCGCTACGCGATCGGCCGCAGACTGTGGGACATCGGCCTCCTCTCCCCCGTCCAGACCGGCCTGCGCGAGGCAGCCTCGCCGTACCTCCACGACGTGTACGGCGCCACGCTTGCGACCGTCCACATCGCGGTGCGCGACAGACTGCGTGTTCTCTACGTTGATGCCGTGCGCGGCACGATGTCCGTCGAGATCGCCAGCACCATCGGCTCACGACTCCCGCTGCACTGCACCGGCGTCGGCAAGGCCCTGCTCGCGCACGCTCCCGATCGCATCGTCCGGGAGGTGATGGCCGGGCCGCTGGAGCGGGTCACGCCGTACACGATCACGCAGCCCTCGCGGCTGGCACGCGAGCTCGACCGGGTCCGCCACGACGGCTTCGCGACGACCAACCAGGAGATGACCCTCGGCGCCTGCTCGGCCGCCGTTCCAGTCACCGTCGACGGGCACGTCATCGCCGCGCTCGGCATCGTCGTACCGAGCCTGCGACGCACGCAGGGACGCATGGTGGCCAGCCTCCAGGTCGCGGCTCAGGGCATCGCCCGCAGCCTGCAGGCTCAGGCCTGACCGGCGCCCTCCCGCACCTTCTCCAGGAAGCGCCGGAGCTGGATCGGCATGTCGCCGGGCTTGCGGGCGGTGACGAACTGCCCGTCCTCGACCAGCGGCTCGTCCACGTAGGTGGCGCCGGCCGCGGTCACCTCGGGCTCGACGTCCTTCCAGGAAGTGAGGCGGCGGCCCTCGGCGAGTCCGGCGCTGATGAGCACCTGGGGCCCTTGGCACAGCGCACCCACGGGGCGGCCGGTAGCCGCGAATTCCTTCACGAAGGCGAGTGCGGTGTCGTTGGTGCGCAGCGCGCCGGGGGCGAGGCCACCGGGGATGAACAGCGCGTCGTAGTCGCTCGCGATGGCGCCCTCGATCGGGCGCGTGCCCGTCTTGAGCGGGAGCCCCTTGTAGCCCGTAATGCCGTTGCCGTCCGGCGTGAGCACGTCGACGTCGTACCCCTCCTCGGCGAAGCGGTAATAGGGGTAGAAGAACTCGGTGTCCTCGACCTGGTCAGCCGTCAGGATCGCGATGCGCCCCCGCGACGGAACGTCGGGCCGGATCGCGGCCCGGTTGTCCTCGACGACGGGGGCGTCGGTGTGCTGCGCAGTCATGGTGGTCCTTGTCGTGATCGGAGTGGTCAGGAAGCGGGGTTCTTCGCGGCGAACACGGCCTTGATCGGGGTCGGGTCGCAGTACAGCTCGTAGCGCGTGATCTTCTGCTCGTCGTCGAAGGTGACGACCTCGGTCTCGGGGAAGTCGATGCCGTCACCGAGGATCTCAAGCCGGTTGTTCATGCTGGCGAAGACCGTCGAACCGTCAGCACTCAGGCCGTGGGCCAGCACCCGGCGCTCGACCATGCGCCAGTAGGACAGGGTCTGCTTGAGGTCCGCCACGACCGCGTCGACACCCACGGACGCGGGTGCCCCCAGCCCGCCGAAGTAGAGGACGCAGTCGTCGGCCAGATGGGCCGTCATCCGCTCCCAATCCTGTTGCGGCGAGTCGGCCCGAAGGTCGCGGACGGTGTCCCACCAGGCCGACAGCGCCTCGTGCAATGCCACGGCGGATGCGCCCTGATCGGTCATGCGGAATCTCCTCCTCGTCGGTAATCGTGGATCTTGCGGTCGATCGCGGCGAGATGCCGCTGGGTCTGCTCGAGTTGCTCGACGACCCGGGCGCGGTGCTGCTCGAAGAACTCCAGGCGCTGCCGCTCAGTGCCCGGCCGTCGGCTCAGGTCCGCAATGACGCGGACGTCCGCGATCGGCATGCCGGTCTCGCGCAGCATCACCAGCCCCGCGATCCACGCGAGGTCCCGCTCGCCGTACCTCCGGCGCCCGCCGGCGTCCCGCGGCGTGGCGCCGAGCATGAGCCCCTCACGCTCGTAATAGCGCAGCGCCTCGATGCCGACACCGGTGACCTCCGCGGCCTGGCCGATCGTCAGGCCCTCGGCAGGTACGTCGACGGCGACGTCAGGCAGCAGCGGACCGGGCATGGAGCCATCGTGCTACCTGTAGCGCGCTACAGGTCAAGCCAGATGGCGCGCGTGAAGGTCGGCACTGATCGCCTCGGCAGCCTGCCGCAACCGCGGCAGGAGGTCCTCGAGGGGCAGGCTGTCCGGGCGGCCATCCGTGCGCGTCGACATGTTGAGCGCCGCGACGACCTCGCCCGATCTGTCGCGCAGCGGTACGGCGATGGCACGCAGACCGGCGTCGAGCTCTTCGGAGACCAGGCACCAGCCCCGCTCGGCCACATCGGCCAGTTCGCGGCGCAGCTCCGCTTCGGTGCGGATCAGGCGGCTGGCGTTGTCACGCCAGGACGCCGACGCGAGGTAGTCCGCCAGCCACGCCTCGCCCCGCGCGGCGATGATGACGCGGCCGATCGCCGGCACGTGCGCAGGCAGCCGGCTGCCGACCGCCAGCCCGACATGCATGAAGCGCGGCGTACCGACGCGGAGGACGTAGACGACCTCGTCGCCCTCGAGGCGAGCCACCGACACGGTGCGGCCGGTCGCCCGCGACAGGCTCTCCGCGTGCGGGCGCGCCACGTCGGCAAGCCCGAGGATCGACTGCTGGGCATAGCCCAGGTCGAGCAGACCCGGCGCCAGGCGGAAGAACCGCCCGTCGAAGCGGGCCAGTCCGGCAGCCATCAGCGTACGCAGCAGCCGTCGGGTCGCGGACCTGCTGAAGCCGCTGCACGCCGCGGCCTCGTCGAGCGTCAGCGCGGGGTGCGCGGCGTCGAAGACCCGGACCAGCGCCAGCCCGCGCGCCAGCGACTGGACGATGTCCCGGTCCGCCTCCCCCATTCGTTCCGCCATGCGAACAACCTAGGCCGATTTCGGAATTTCCGCCAGAGAAGCCCTTGACGGTATCTGGGACGCGGCGTCATCGTGTGACGATCAGCACAACGCACAGTTGTACGCATAGCGGAATGAGCATCATGGACACCCTCGACCAGACCGTCGCCACCAGGCGCGACGACCTCGTCCTCTGGACGAGCCTCGCCGCCTGCATGGCGGTCGGGCCGATGCTGCTCTACACGCTCACGGCCGTCGCGCCGCTCGTCATCGAGGCGCTCGACCTCAGCCCCACCCAGTACGGCGCCGTGTCCGGCGTGGTCTTTGGCTCCGCCGCCCTGTCGGCCTTCGTCCTGAGCGGACCGACCGGGCGGGCCAGCGCGCGCACGGTGATGGTCGTCGTCTCCCTCGGCTCCGCAACGGGCCTGGCCGTCTTCGCGCTCGCAGACTCGTTCCTCGTGCTGCTCGTCGCCGCGGTCATCAGCGGCGCCGCCCAGGCGCTCTCCAACCCGGCCACCAACCGCGTCGTCGCCGCACAGCCGGCCGGGCGGCGCGGCGCGCTGATCGGCTGGAAGCAGTCCGGCGTGCAGATGGCGCAGTTCGCCGCCGGCCTCACCGCACCCGCCATCGCCTCGGCCGCCGGGTGGCGCTGGGCAGCCGCCGCCGGCATCACCGTCGGCATCCTCGGCGTCGCGACCGCGCTCGCCCTCCCCCGCTGCCCGGGCCACCCGTCTGGCTACCTCCGCAGCGGACCCAGCACCGCCGTCTCGGTGCGCGCGCTGACGGCGTACACCTTCTTCATGGGCTTCGGCCTGCAGGCGACCAACGCGTGGCTGCCGCCGTTCGCCCACCACGAGCTCGGCTTCGGGGTGGCGACCGCCGGCCTGATCGCTGCCGTGATCGGCCTCGTCGGCCTGGTCAGCCGGATCTGGTGGGCCCGCCGCGCGGAGTCCCGCGACTCCTCCGCGCTCCTCACCCTCGCCGCTGGCGCGGCAGCGGGTGTCGGTCTGGCGCTGCTCGGCCAGATCGGCGGCACATGGCTGGTCTGGCCCGGCGCGGCCCTCTTCGGCGCCGCCGCCCTCGCCTCCAACGCGGTGGCGATGCTCGAGCTCGTCCGCACCGTCCCGGCCGCCTCCCTCGCCGCCGCGACCGGCGTCCTCGTCACCGGCATGTACGTCGGCTTCGCCAGCGGCCCCGTCCTCTTCGGCCTCGCCGTGGACCACGCGAGCTACGGCGTCGCGTGGCTCCTCCCCCTGACCGCCTTCGGGCTGGCCGCCCTGATCGGCCTGCCCTCGTCCACCTCGCGCCCGCATAACTCCTGAAAGGCACGCGCATGCTCACCACCGAACAGAACGAACTCCTGACCCAGACCGGTCCCGGCACCCCGATGGGCGAGCTGTTCCGTCGGTACTGGATCCCTGCCCTCCACGCCGACGAGGTCGCCGAGCCCGACTGCGACCCGGTACGCGTAGAGCTCCTCGGCGAGAAGCTGATCTGCTTCCGCGACACCGACGGCAACCTCGGCCTGATCGACGAGTTCTGCAGCCACCGCACCGCGTCCCTCTACTTCGGGCGTAACGAGGAGGGCGGCCTCCGCTGCGCCTACCACGGCTGGAAGTACGACACCAAGGGCGACTGCGTCGACATGCCGTCGGAGCCGGAGTGCAGCAAGTTCCGGCTCAAGATCAAGCAGACGGCGTACAAGGCCGTGGAGGCGGGCGGCCTGATCTGGGCCTACATGGGCCCGGCCGACCAGGAGCCGCCGCTGCCGAATCTTGAGTGGATGGGACTCAACCCGGAGAAGCGCTTCATCTCCAAGCGGCGCCAGTTCTCCAACTACCTCCAGGCAATGGAGGGCGGCATCGACTCCAGCCACGTCTCGTTCGCCCACCGCTTCAACCTCGACGACGACCCGCTGCACGCCGGCACCGAGGGCAACAAGTACCTCAAGGCCGACACCCGGCCGAAGTTCGAGGTGGCCCAGAGCGAGGGCGGCCTGCTGATCGGAGCCCGCCGCAACGCCGACGAGGAGAACTACTACTGGCGCATCACGCAGTGGATGATGCCCTGGTACACGATCATCCCGCCGTTCGGCACCCACAACCCGATGGGCGGCCACGCCTGGGTCCCGATCAACGACGAGACCTGCTGGGCCTGGAGCTGGAACTACCACCCCACCGAGGACTTCGGCCAGCGCGAGTGGGACGCACTCGCGGCCGGCGACGGCATCCACGTCAAGTACAAGCCGGGCACCTACGACCCACTCGCCGACAAGGACAACGACTACCTGATGGACCGCGCGGCCCAGCGCCGCAAGGAGACCTTCTCCGGCATCGCCGGCATCGCCGCCCAGGATTTCTCCCTGCAGGAGTCGATGGGCGAGATCTGCGACCGCACCAAGGAGCGCCTCGGCACCTCCGACGCCGCCATCATCCTGGCCCGCCGCCGCCTGCTCGCGGCCCTCGACGAGCTCGAGACCGGCGACCTCCCCGGTCTGAAGCCCGAGCACACCAACGTGCGCTCAACGTCGATCCTCCTTCCCAAGGACGTCCCGTTCGAGGAAGGTGCAAAGGAGGTGCTCGTGGTCAAGCCCGGCGAGAACTTCCACTCCATCTGATCCCCACCGCCTCACCCCCCACACGCGCTTCCAGGAGAAATCCATGAACCTCATCCGCAACCGCCGGGCCCTCGCCGCCGGGCTCGCCGTCGCCGCGCTCAGCGGCTCCGTCCTCACCGCCTGCGGCGGTGGCGACAGCTCTGCCGCCGGCGGCGAGAGCTGTCAGGGCGCCAAGGTCACGGTCGGCATCGTCAACAGCCTGTCCGACACGATCCTTCTCGTCGCCGACGCCAAGGGCTACTTCGAGGAGCAGGGCCTCCAGGTCACGCTCACGCCGTACGACTCGGCCGCGAAGATGATCCCGCTGCTCGGCGCTGGTCGACTCGATGTCGGTGCCGGCGCTCCGTCGGCCGGCCTCTACAACGCCGTCGCACAGAAGATCAACCTCAAGATCGTCGCCGACAAGGGCGAGCTCGTCCAGAAGTACGACTACATGCCAGTGCTGGTCCGCAAGGACCTGGTCGACTCCGGCAAGGTCAAGACGCCCGCCGACCTCAAGGGCCTCACGGTCGCCGAGCCCGCCGAAGGCACCGCCACCGCCTCCTCGCTCAACGCAGTGCTCGAGTCCGCCGGCCTGACCTACGACGACGTCAAGCACACCTTCATCGGCTTCCCCGACCAGGTCGCGGCGTTCGCCAACGGCTCCATCGACGCGGCCACGACGACCGAGCCGGCCGCCTCCAAGGCCGTTGCCGCCGGGACCGCGGTCCGGTTCGCAGACTCCACCGAGACCTACGACAACCAGCAGCTCGCCGTCGCGCTCTACAGCAGCGACTTCGCCGAGAAGCGCACCGCGGTCGCGCAGTGCTTCATGAACGCCTACGTCAAGGCCGCTGGCGAGTACGCCGCCGCCGTTGACGGCGGCACCTGGACCGGCGAGGGCGTCGATGAGATCGTGAAGATCGTCTCGGACAAGATCGGCCTCCCCGCCGAGGTGATCACCAAGACGGTGCCGAGCTACGTCTCCCCCGACGCCCACGTCAACGTCGAGAGCCTCAAGAAGGACTACGCCTTCTTCCAGGACCAGGGCCTCACCACCGGTGATGTCGACGTCGACAAGCTCATCGACAACTCGTTCGTCGACAAGGCGAAGGCGAACTGATCATGAGCACTCCGACCCTCACCCCGCAGGGCTCGCGGAAGGCGGTGACCGTCAAGCAGCGCAAGCCCCTGAGCAAGCGCTCGCTCAAGGCGATCTCCATCGCCAGCCCGATCGCGCTGCTCGTCGTCTGGGAGATCCTCTCCCGGGCCGGCGCCCTCGACGCCCGCTTCTTCCCCGCACCGACCGGCGTCTTTGCCGCACTCTGGGACGAGGCCACCAACGGCGACCTGTGGACGCAGTCGCGGCACAGCCTCGGCCGCCTCGTGATCGGCTTCGTCGTCGGTGCGATCCCGGCGATCCTGATCGGCGTCATCATGGGCCTGTCCAAGACGGTCAACGCCGCACTGCGGCCGATCATCTCCGGCCTCTACCCCGTCCCGAAGAGCGCCGTCTTCCCGCTGTTCCTGCTCTTCTTCGGCACCGGCGAGAACACCATCTGGTACTTCGTCGCGATGGGCGTCTTCTTCCCGGTCGTCATCAACACGTTCACGGGCGTCGCCAACGTAGCCCCGATCTACTACGACGTCGCGGACAACTTCGGCGCGAGCAAGAAGCGGGTCTTCTGGACCGTCGCGCTCCCCGGCGCCATGCCCAACATCGTCACCGGAGTCGAGCTCGGCGCCGGCATGGGCCTGATCATGCTCGCCATCGCGGAGATGCTCGGCGGCGTCGGCAACGGCTGGGGCTTCATGGTCTGGAACTCCTACCAGCTCTTCGCCATCGAGTCGATGTACGCCTACCTGCTCATCTTCGCGCTCGTCGGCATGCTGCTCGCCGTCCTCGTCGGGTTCGTGGGCCGCAAGCTCACCCCCTGGATCTCGCGGCACTGAGCCGGAAAGGAACGCACCATGACCATCACCGCAACGGCCGCCGACACCAAGATCCGGATCCGCGGCCTCAACAAGAAGTTCACCGTCCCCGGTGGACATGTCGTCACGGCGCTCGAGGACTTCGACCTCGACGTCCCCACCGGCCAGTTCCTCACCATCGTCGGCCCGTCCGGATGTGGCAAGACGACGTTCCTCCGGATGCTCGCCGGCCTCGAAACGCCCAGCGCGGGCACGATCGAGGTCAACGGCGGCACCGCCGGCCGCCCCGAGAACTCCATGGTCTTCCAGGGCGACTCGATCTTCCCCTGGATGAGCGTCTGGCAGAACGCCGCATACGGGCTCACCGTCCGCGGCGTCGACAAGGCCACGATCAAGGACACGGTCGGGCACTACCTCGACGCGACCGGCCTGACCAAGTTCGCCGACGCCTACCCGCACCAGCTGTCGGGCGGCATGCGCCAGCGCGTGTCCATCGCGCGTGCCTTCGCCAACGACCCCGAGATCCTCCTCATGGACGAGCCGTTCTCGGCACTCGACGAGCAGAACAAGACCCTGCTTCAGGCCGAGCTGCTGCGCATCTGGGACGAGACCCGCAAGACGGTCGTCTTCATCACCCACTCAGTCGACGAGGCGGTCACGCTCTCGGACCGGATCATGGTGATGAGCGCCCAGCCGGGCCGCGCGAAGGCGTTCATCGACGTCCCGTTCGAGCGTCCCCGCGACGTCCTCCAGCTGCGCCACGAGCCCCAGTACGGCGAGATCGTCTACGACATCTGGAGCCAGCTGAAGGAAGAGGTCGAGAAGGCCAAGCAGCAGGCCGACGCCCGCGCCACCAAGAAGAGCAGCCGGCGATGAACGCGGTCTCCAGCGCCCCGGAGACCTTGCCGGACACCGTCCTGGCCGCTGTCAGCGACGGGCACGGCGCCACCGAAGTCCGCGAGGTCCCGCTCCCGGCATACGGCAGCCTGCTCAAGGTCGAGTCATCCGCACTATGTGGCACCGACGTCGACCTGCACGAGGGCAAGCTGAAGGCACCGGCCGTCCTCGGCCACCATGTGATCGGTCACGTCGTGCGGCTCACTGACGAAGACGCCGCACGACTCAAGGTCAAGGTCGGCGACCGCGTCGCGGTCGAGGAGTACGTCGGTTGCGGCGGGTGCGCCGACTGCAAGGCCGGCGACTACCGGCTCTGCGCGACCGTCGACTTGTGGACCGGAGGCGAGCGGGTCGGGATGATCCCCGCCGACCGCGCCTCCGGCCTCCACGGCGGCAACGCTGGGTACATGGAGCTGACCAGCCGGCACGCGCTGCACCGGCTGCCCGACGACCTCGAGCCCGACATCGCGGCCTGGACCCTGCCGCTGGCCAACGCGGTCGACTGGACGCTGGTCCACGGCGAGGTGCGCCGTGGCTCGAAGGTGGCGATCATCGGCCCCGGCTACCACGGCCTCGCCTGCGTCGCCGCGGCAGTCGCCGCCGGCGCCGCCGACATCCGGGTGCTCGGCCGGGCCCGCAACGCACAGCGACTCGCGTACGCCGAGGCGCTCGGCGCCATCGCGGAGGTCAACGACGAGACCGTGGTCGACCGCATCACTGGCGAGA
Source organism: Nocardioides sp. (assembly GCA_035554935.1). Taxonomy (GTDB): domain Bacteria; phylum Actinomycetota; class Actinomycetes; order Propionibacteriales; family Nocardioidaceae; genus Nocardioides. The sequence continues at coordinate 51,407 of DATMHM010000008.1, forward strand.
TCGGCCTCCTCGACACCGTCGTCGACACGATCGGCACCCCGGACACGATCGCCACCGCGGCCGCCTTGCTGCGTCGCGGCGGCGTCCTCGTGCTCGCCGGTCTCGCCGGCGGCTCGGCCGGCATCGACCTGTCCCAGGTGGTCCGCAAGACGCTGACTGTGCGCGGCGTACGGGGTCGGGCTCCCGAGGCAGTACGTCGGGCGATCGACATCCTCTCCGAGGAAGAGCTCCCCCTCGAGGCCGTGCCGAGCCACCACATCCCGCTCGACCGGGTCGGCGAGACCCTCCACGCGCTCGCGGAGGGCACCGGCCCCGAGTCGCCCCACATCGTCATCAACCCCTGGCTGCCGGTCGACACCGCGGCAGTCGTGGCATCCCTGGAGGTCGCCCGATGAACACCGTCCACAACCCGCTGCGGCGGTCCTACGAAGCCAAGGTGCTCGTGGTCCCGCTCGGCAACAGCGCCGACGCGCTGACCCGCAGCCTCACCGACCACGGCCTCAACGGCGTACAGATGCTGACGCAGCCCGCGCAGACCGGCGCCGGCACCGAGGTCCTCGGCGAAAGCGCCTGGCCGGTCCCGGCGGGCGCCGGAACCACCGGCCTGGCAAGCGAGGCCGACATGATCGTCTTCGTCGGAGGCGACCTCGCGGAGGTCCCGGTCGACCTGGTCCACGAGGTGTGCACCGCCGCCAAGGAGGCCGGCCGCACGTCCGCCGCTGTCCTGCTCAACGCCAGCCACTGGGAGCAGGCCGACGGATCGGCGGCGATGAAGGTCCTGCGTCAGGACGTCGACATGGTCGTCTCAGTCCAGGACGCGAAGTACGCCGCGGCACTGATCGACGTCCTCCGCGGCGGCGCGCGCGCCGAGTCGCACGAGCAGCTGGAGGCGCTGTCATGACCGGCGAGGACCAGGACTTCATCGAGGTCACCGTCCGTCAGGCGAAGCTCGAGGCGACCGGCGTCATCTCGCTGGAGCTCGTGCCCGACAGCGGCCTGCTGCCGGCGTACGAGCCCGGTTCGCACCTCGACATCGAGCTGCCCTCGGGACTGGTCCGGCAGTACTCCCTGTGCAGCCCGCCGGCCGACCTCAGCTTCTATCGGATCGCCGTCCTCCGCGAGGACGAGGGCCGCGGAGGCTCCCGGGAGGTCCACGAGACCGCCCTGGTGGGCAAGCGGGTCCGGATCCGCGGACCGCGCAACCACTTCCAGCTCGAGCCGTCGCCCCGCTACCTCTTCATCGCCGGCGGCATCGGCATCACGCCGATGCTGGCCATGGTGATCCGCGCCGAGCGCGAGAAGTCGCCGTACGAGCTGGTGTACGTCGGCCGACACCTCGACTCGATGGCGTTCCGCGACCGCCTCGCGACGGGCCCGCACGTCAAGGTCCTGGTCAGCTCCGAGACGGGTCGTCCGGACCTCGCCGCGCTCGTCGCCGGCGTCACCGACGACACCCTGATCTACGCATGTGGCCCGATCCCGATGCTCAAGGAGCTCGAGGAGGTTTGCGCCGCGGCCGGGCGAGCGGGGCAGCTGCGGCTGGAGAAGTTCGCCTCCGACGGCGAGGCCGCGGCCGAGGCGAAGACGGGCGAGTCCTTCGAGGTCGAGCTGGCCCGCTCCGGCAAGGTCCTCACCGTCGGCGCCGACCAGGGCCTGCTCGAGGTGATCGAGCCCTGGTGCGACGTGATGACCTCGTGCGAGGACGGCTTCTGCGGCACCTGCGAGACGACGGTGCTCGAGGGCGTCCCCGAGCACCACGACACGATCCTGTCCGAGAAGGAGCGTGCCGCAGGCAAGACGATGATGGTGTGCGTGGGGCGCTCCTGCACACCTCGTCTGGTGCTCGACCTCTGACCCGTCGGGTCGGGCACCTTGGGTCGTGCCAGTTCCCCTTCCCTGGCGCGACCAACCTCAGCCCTGGCTCGGGAGCGATCCCTCCCGAGCCAGGGCTGCCTCGATTTCACGGGCCGTCTCGAGCAGGACCGGCAGCACCTCGGTGCGCAGCTGCTCGAGCGTGGTCCGGTTGACGTGGGTGGAGACGTTGATCGCGGCGACCGCGCGGCCCTCCGGGTCACGGACCGGCACAGCCACCGAGCGCAGAGAAGGGTCGAGCTCCTGGTCCGTGACCGCGAAGCCGTCAGCGCGCGCCGCCGAGATGACGGCGGCGAGGTCGGTGCGGCTCTTGACCAGCGGGCCCATCAGATCGGCAGGATCGACGCTGTCGAGGTACGTCGACAGGGCGAACTCGTCGAGGTCGCCAAGCAGCACGCGGCCACTCGACATCGTCGCGGCCGGGAGCCGGGTGCCGACGGCGATGCTCACCGTCATCATCCGGTCGGCCTTGACACGGTCCACGTAGACAACGTCGTTGCCGTCGAGGACGGTCATCGAGCACGTGTCGCGGACCTTCGCCGAGAGCGCGACCAGGTGCGGATGGACGATGCGCGGCAGCCCGAGGCCTGCCAGGTAGGCGTCGCCGAGCTCCATCACCCGCGGCCGCAACCGGAAGAGCGGACCCTCGGCGGCGACGTACCCCTCGCGCTCGAGGGTGAGCAGCAGCCGACGCGCGGTCGCGCGGCTCGTGTCCGCCTGTCGCGCGATCTCGGCGAGCGTCAACGCATCGTCGGAGCGGCTCAGGATGCCAATCACGTCGAGGCCGCGCAGCAAGGAGCCAACGACCTCTTCCTCCCGAGCCTCCGTCACGCCACCAGCGTAATGGGCCGGTCCGACAACCTGCGGCCTACGCCGGCATCTCAGTCCGTCCCCTGCTCCGCAGCCCTCCGTGACCTCATCATCCACCGTCAACCATCAACGGCTCCCGCTTCTCCACGCCCAGACACCCTCTTCACCCACCCCTTCAAGCGGCACGCATGCTACGAATTTCCGTAGGACGAGGGGACCCAATCAGGCCTCTGACCTGCGGTTTCACGGTTGTTGACGGTTGTTGACGGAGGCGGTTCGATGCACGGAGGGCTGAAGATCTACCGCGGCGCCGCGGCTGCAGCTCGGCACTACGTCGAGGCCGATCGCTCGCGTGCTGACGACTACTACCTCGCCGAGGGAAGCGGGGTCGCGATGCACTTCGCCGCAGGTCTCGACAAGCTCGACCAACGAGTCCGGGTCGAGCGCCGAGCAGACCTGGACGGCGACACCTACGAGCGATGGGTCGCCGGCTACGACATCGACACCGGGCTCGCGAAGGGGCGCCTGCGGAAGGACGACAACGCGGTCCGGTTCGTCGAGGTCACCGTGAACGGGCCGAAGACCTGGTCTCTGGCAGCCGCGCTTCACCCCGAGATCGCCGAGGCCTACGACGCCGCCCAGATGGCAGCGGCCGAGGAGATCATCGGCTGGCTCGCCTCACATGCCACCACCCGGGTCGGGCCGCGCGACAACCAGGTGCAGATCCCGGCCGAGCAGATCGAGGCGGCCGTCATACGCCACTTCACGTCACGCGCCGGGGACCCTCATCGGCACCTGCACCTTCAGATCAACGCGCGAGTCTTCTCCCAAGGCAAGTGGCGCGGACTGCACACGGTCGGGGTCCGCGACAGCCTCGAGGCAATCAACGGGATCGGGCACGCGGCAGTGATGACCAACCCGGCGTTCCGCGAGGCGCTGGCGCGGTACGGCTTCACGCTCGACGCCGAGACGGGCGAGGTCACCGAGTTGGCGGCGTACGCCGGGGCGTTCAGCGCTCGGGCCAAGCAGATCGAAGCGAACATCGACACCTACGAGGCCGAGTGGCGCGCCGACCATCCGGGCGAGGAGCCCGGCCCGACGCTGCGGCAAACGTGGGATCGCCGGGCATGGGCCGACGCCCGGCCGGACAAGGTCGTGCCGACGGGTGGCGAGGAGCTCCGACAGCGCTGGGTCGACGAACTGCACGAGCTTGGATACGCGCCACCGCAGCCAGGTGCCGCTCTCGGCGTCCTGCGGGCCGGTTCCGTGGACCGGGACGGCGTCGTCGAGCTGGTTCTGGTTCGCCTCGGGTCTCGTCGCTCGGCGTGGAACGCTGCCGATGCACACGGCGCGGTCGAGCGGATCATCGCGTCAAGCGGCGGCATGGTCGACGCAGGCATCCGGCGCGAGCTCGCCGAGGACCTCACCGCCCGCGTCGTCGCGGCATCGCAGCCACTGCTGCAGCGCCCCGATGCACCCGAGCATGTCCGGGCTCTGACGTCGACCGAGGTGCTGGCGGTCGAGTACGAACTCGTCGACCGGATCACCCGCCGGGCCGCATCCAGATCGATCACCGTGGTCGAAGGCGCCGCCGGCGCGGGCAAGACCGCACGGCTCGCAGCCACCCGGGAGCGGGTCGTCGGAGCGGGACGCCGGATGGTCGTCGTCACGCCGACACTCAAGGCTGCCCAGGTCGCCGAGGGTGCGACCGGCGCCGCGTCCTACTCCGCGGCCTGGTTGCTACACCAGCACGGGTTCCGGTGGGGCGCAGACGGCCGGTGGAGCAGGGTCGACTCCTCCCCCGCTGCTCGCGCCCGACTCCGTCGCGGAGACTTGCTCGTCATCGACGAGGCCAGCATGGTCGACCAGGACTCGGCTCGCGCGCTGCTCCGTATGGCCGACGAATGCGGCGCGCGGCTGATGCTGGTCGGCGACCGGCATCAACTCCCGGCCGTCGGACGTGGCGGAGTGCTGGACCTGGCCGTCAGGTATGCACCGGACCAGGTGCAGCAGCTCGAGGGCGTGCGCCGCTTCGCAGATCCGCTCTACGCGGAGCTGTCGCAGCAGATGCGCACTGGGTCGGAGCCTGGCGAAGTGTTCGACGAGCTGCTGGCACGAGGCGAAATCGTCATCCACACGAGCGATGTCGAGCGCACCCAGCAGCTGTCCTCCGAGGCGAGCAGCGGCGAGCTCGTCGTCGCCGACACCCGCGAACAGGTCGCGCGCATCAACACGTTCGCTCACCGGATCCGCAAGGCGACCGGCGAGGTCGACGAGCAGGTCGTGACCGCCTCGGGTGAGCGGATCGGCGTCGGCGACACCATCGCGACCCGCCGCAACGACAAAGGCGCAGACGTCGCGAACCGCGAGCTGTGGACCGTCGTCTCGTGCGATCACGGCGCCCTCACCGTGAAGGGCGGAGCAGGCACGAGGGTTCTGCCACCGGAGTACGTACGGCGAGACATCGAGCTCGCGTATGCCACCACCGCCTACGGCGCGCAGGGCGCCACCGTGATGGCAAGCCACGTCCTGATCGACGATCACACCGGCGCCGCGTCGGCGTACGTCGGGATGACGCGCGGCCGGGAACGCAACGTCGCTCACCTGGTCGCCGAGTCCGTCGAAGATGCGCGCAAGCAGTGGTGCGACGTGTTCGGTCGCGATCGCTCCGACCTCGGTCCTGGCCACGCGCGTCAGCTGGCGGCGGAGGCCATCGAGGCTTACGGCCCCCGAGCGCGGCCAGCGCTCCGGCCGCCGGCCCCGGCGGCGCGCCGTACCGTCCCCGAGCCGGCCTACCGTCCGCCGCCCTCCCCGCCGGGCATCGGGTTCTGACCACCGAGTGCGTCCATCGGACCTCGGTAGGTGGGGCGTTCGACGGGGCCGTTTCCCGCCAGGTCGATGACCGGTTGCCATGCGCGCCGGATGGGCTTTGGCAGCTTCAGTTCGTCCCAGATGTCCACGAGCAGCGCGCCGTCGATCCAGTCCATCAGTTCGTCGGGGAGGCCGTTGCGCAGCAGCAGTTCATACAGGCGTCTGCGCGAAGGACGCCGTCGCAGCCTCAGCCGCACCGATCCGTCGATGTACGCGCCGTCCGCAATTCGAATCGTGGCGAAGCACTCCGGCAGCTTGCCGCGCCAAAGTCGGTCGGGCACCCAGAACGGTCTCACGCCACGTGCCGCGTGGAGCGTGAAGTGCACCTGGGTCACGAGGTCGAGTCGGTAGCCGGCCGCTTCGACGATGCGCTCCGCCACGTCGAGCGTCGGACTCTTGCGGCCGCACTCGTACGCCGAGAGCGTCGCCTGCGACGTCCCCGCTCGCTCGGCAAGCTCGCGCTGCGTCATGCCGCTGCCGTGCCGAGCCTTCTGGATGAGCCGAACGGCCTCCATGTGTCGACGATATCCCTTCGGGTGTCGACACGCCGTGCGAAATCAGCGCCGCGCACACCTACCTGGTGAGGGGCAGCCCGTCGCCACTCCAGAACAGGTGTCCGGAATCGTCGACGGCCCGTTGCTTCTCTCGACAAGAGGCCAGACTGAGGAGGCAACCATGGCCGCAAACACCCAACCCGCCGTTCCGTTCCACGAGCGCCACGACGACGAACTGCTGACGCTCGACGACGTCGCCGAGATCCTGCGAACACCGATCAACACCGTCCGCTGGTGGCGCCAGCAGGGCACCGGACCGGAGTTCTTCACGATCGGCCGGCGGCTCTTCACGACCGTCGGCGACCTGCGGACGTTCATCCGGAAGCAGCGACTCGCGTCCCGCCCCATCCTGGGCAAGCCGAAGGCGGGGTGAGCCATGCACTGGCCGCCGGACGCCACCGACGGCGACGACCCCCGGCACATCTTCCTCGACGCCCACGACGTGATGGCGCGCTACGGCTGGGGCAAGACGAAGGGGTACCAGAACCTCAAGGACCGCTCGCTCGTCCCGGCTCCCGTCATGACCCACCCCGACCGGTGGCGGCTCGATCAGCTGCTGGCGTGGGAGGAGAAGCGGATGGAACTGGCCGAGGCCGCGCTCGCTTCGCTTGTCGCGCCCACCCAGGAGCCGACCGCGATCAGCGACCTGCTTCCCCAGCCGAAGCGACGTCGAGGGTCGGCGTGACTGGCCTACTCGCCGACCATCACCAGCGGCGTGACCTGATCCACCGGCATTCCTGCCAGATCGGCCCAGGCCTGCATCACTCCGGCCAGAGCGAGGGCAGCGCCCGACTGCACGGCCAGACTGCCTTGCTTGACGATCAGCGAGTCGAGAGCACGGAAGGCTCGGCCGCGTCGAGCCAGGTCGAGGATGTCCCGCCCGGCGCGTTCGCCAAGCCAGTGGCCCTTTGGCAGCTTCGTACGCGCACCGATGCCAGCCGGAGCAGCGGCGTGACCGCTGCCAAGGATCGTGTCGAGCAGGTCGAGCGCGACCCCGATCGTGCCAGCGACCGTGGCAGTGGAGTTGTCCGGCGACTCGGGCAACGTGGTCGCAAGGATCGCCTCAGCAAGGTCGGCCTGATCACTCGCGACCGCCTCGACGAAGAGCCGCAGTGTCGTCAGCGCCACCGACCTGGCTTCACCGACGGGCGTGAAGAGCTGCATGTTCCGCCGCTCGATCGCGCGATCGAGTGCGCGCTGCAACGTCTCCATGTCGGGAATCGAGTTGGGATCTTTCAGATTGATGCCGTCTTCAGCAAGCAGCGGCGCGATCTCCTGCATGAGGTCGTCGGCCATACCGGGCTGGTGCCTGATCTGAGGACCGCCCCACGGCGGCTCGGGCGAGGAACGACGAATGGCCATGGGGCCATCGTCGCAGGCGATGAGCGCGGACCGGCAGACGGAGCAACTGCCGGACGTGTTGCATATTTGCAACGCCGGCTCACGGGACACCACCACCAGTGCGGTGTCACATCCGTACCAATACTGGTACGCTTGTGACATTGGAGGTGCCGGATGTCTTACCGCCAGACCCTGCGCGAGCTCGCGTTCGACAGCCACGGCGTCGTCACCGTCGCTGACGCCGCCGAGCGTGGCGTGCCCGCGGTCGAGCTGCGCAAGCTCGCCTCCCGCGGCGCGCTCCAGCGGATCAGCCAGGGCGTCTACCGGATGCTCGAAGCGCCGACGACGGAGCTGAGCGAGTTCGCCGAAGCCGTAGCCGCAACGGGGTGCGCCGAAGCTGTCCTCGTCGACGAGGCGGTGCTCGCCGCTCACGGCCTGGCGCAGGTCAACCTCCGCACGATCAAGGTCGGGGTTCCCCGCCGCACACGCACCCAGGTGCCGGCTACTGTCGAGATCGTCCAACGGATCGTCCCCGACGAGGATCGTGACTTCATCGAGGGCATCCCCGCCATGACCATCCCCGCAGCCATCCGCGCGACGAAGGGCCGAATCCTCCGCGAGCGACTCGTGGATGCCGCCCGACAGGCTGAGGCCAGGGACCTCATCAGCGAGGCGGACCGCGACGACCTGGTCAAGGAGCTGACCAACCAGTGACCTCCCAGCCCGCACGCGATCCGGGAAGCGTCAACGAGCTGCGCCGCCGCGTCACCAACCTGGCGGCATCCCGCAACACCACCGTCAAGCGGCTGCAGGCGCTCGTCGCCAACGTGATCGTCGGCCAGATGCTCCCCGAGACGGCGATCAAGGGCGGCACCGGCCTCAAGCTCCGCTTCGGCGACACCCTCACCCGCGAGACTCCCGACCTCGACACCGCTTTCCGCGGCAACCTCACCGAGTTCCGTGAGTCCTTCGAGCGCAACGGCGTCGCAGGCTGGGGTCCGTTCACGGCCCGGATCGTCGAGGGCCGCAAGCGCGGGCCCGAGCACGTGCCGGCGGCGTACGTCATGCAGCCCTTCACCGTGAAGCTCAACTATCGCAACAAGCCCTTCGGCACCGTGACCGTGGAGGTTGGCTACGACGAGCTCGAGGCAACGACCGACGAAGCGCCCGAGCTCGTCACCTCCACGGAGGCGGCAGAGGTCTTCGCCGCCCTCGGGCTACCCGAGCCTGGCCCCCTTCGCGTTCTCCCGCTCCACCACCAGGTCGCGCAGAAGATCCACGCCTGTTCAGAACCGGGCAGCGATCGCGCCCACGACCTCGTCGACCTTCAGATCATGACGCCCGACCTTGACGACCGGCTCGTTGCCGCCACTTGTCGTCGCCTGTTTGCGTTCCGCCAGCTCCACACGTGGCCACCGGTCATCACGCCGGCCGGAGACTGGGCACCTGCCTACGAGGACGCCGCGTTCGGTCTCGACGTCCTGGCGGACGTCGCCGACGCCATCGCATGGACGAACGACTACGTCGCCCGTCTTGCCGCTGAACCGACCGCGCCCTGACGTGTTAAGAATCGGCCGGAAAGTTAACATGCCCGCAGGACGTGTCAGGTCGTTCAACATGTCGAGATCGGGTGCCACTGGGTCACCAGTGATGGGCCCAAAGTGATGCACGAGAGTGATGCACGAAGCCCCGGAAACGGTGTCCAACAGCGATATTCGCCGAACCGGTGCGGATCACAACTAGGTTGCTGACCTGCGGTTTCGCATATTTCCGTCGACAGCCGTTAACCCTGGAACCTCGTGGCACCAGTGGCAGGCGGCGTACCCGACGCTCAGCAGGATCGGGACGTTGCGCTCACGGGCCGCGGCGAACGCCTCCGGCCCCCACTCCCACCAGTCCACCGGATTCTCGGCATGTTGGAGCAGGTAGGGGCTCGTCGCGCCGGCGAGTCGGTTGGCCATCGCGGTGCTCCGATCCAGTGGTGCTCGTGTCGACCTGACTCCGATGACACATACGTTGACACGATCCTCCCTCACCCGCCGGCCGAGTATCCGCAGGAACGAGTCCGTGCCCTCGCTGGTCAGTAGCCCGAGGAACGAGGCCGTACCTGTCGTTGGTCGAGTAGGACGAGGAACGAGGCCGTATCGAGACCGTACTGTCGCTGGTCGAGTGGCCCGAGGAACGAGGGCGTATCGAGACCGCACCCTCGCTGGTCGAGTAGCCCGAGGAACGAGGGCGTATCGAGACCAAGACTCGAGACCTACCCTCGCTGGTCGAGTAGCCCGAGGAACGAGGGCGTATCGAGACCGTACTGTCGTTGGTCGAGTAGGCCGAGGAACGAGGCCGTATCGAGACCATGGCTCGAGACCTACCCTCGTTGGTCGAGTTAGCCCGAAGAACGAGGGCGTATCGAGACCATCCCAGCTTGGCCTGACGGCGATGGCGACCCGCAGGAAGTCCACCCTGCTCGTCCCCAGCCGGAGCACCTCAAGGACTCGATCGAGCGAGGCAAATCAGCCGAGTACGACGGAGCAGCGCGAGGTCCGCCGCAACGCGCACCCTCCGCGCGATCGACGTCTTCTTCGAGCACGGCTATGTGCAGGTCAACGGCTCGTGGACCACGCCCCGCACCACCCCCGGCTTCCGCGGCCCGGTGAAGAACCACGTGATCCACGAGGTCCCACTCCCCCGCTCGGTCATGCAGGACGAACTGCTCCCACGCGTGAAGGAGCTCCTCGCCCTCCCCGCCAACGCATCGCTGCAACGCGTGGTGAACGCCCAGGAGGAGGAGCGCTGGCACCGCGTGCGCAAGTGGTCGACGAGAACGACCCCGACAACGCCTGGCCAAGGACGATCGTCTACCGCAACCTCCGCTACCACGCCGCAACCAGTTGGCTTCACGACGAGCGCGGCGAACCTGGGAGGTCGTCGCCCAGTACCTCGGCGACAAGCTCACGACCGTCCTCAACCACTGCGTCCGCGCTGGCGAGGACGCACCCGCGACTCGGCCGACAATTTGATGTCTAGATGAGGCACGACCTCCGCAACTACGGGCGAGGGACACTGTCCGGACGTTGATGCGGCGCCTGATTCTCGGCAGAGGCGGCAGGACTGTCGGCATTACCGGCAGAGCCAGGTGCGAAGCCCGGCTCGCCAGAGAACTGATCCTCGGCCCCCGACATTCTCATCGTGACAAGGTTCGGCTCAGGAAGCTCGGCGGGCACGACATCCTCATCGTCTGGATGGTGGTAGACCCATTGACCGGCGGACAAGATCGTCCGATCGTTGAACAGCTGCTGCAATCTCACGGTGCCGGGCAGTTCGTGATCCACCTTGCCCGCGCGTGTCAGCATCACGTCAGCGCCCGCCGCGATCACCGGAGTCGGGTCGCTCATAAGCAGGCCGATCCTCCGCGTCAACGCGAAGGTGATTCCCCATGCAGTCATGAATCCGACTCCCGACCCTTTGTCGTCATCCGGATGGGCGATCAACCCTACGGGCACGTCACATGTCAGAAGTGATCGTCGAGCGAACCGGACCAAGGTCCAAGGGCGGCCGGCCACATAGGGAAACAACTCGTCGACGAGCGCGCCCATCTGCTCAACATGAGCCTCGGGCGCGAGCCGGATCGGTGGGCCGCCAGGTTGTGTCGCCTGTGCCCACACGACGTCAGCCTGCTCGTCAGAGATGTCGACCCCGTACCGGCTCTTCACCCAGGTGGCAACGTTGTCCCGACCGCCGTAGCCGATCTCGAGTCTGGCGATCTGTGCGGCCACAGCCTCAAGGTTTCGCCGCTGGTCTGGACCGCGAACTGCCTGCAGCGTGATGAATAAGGCGAGACAATCTCGATCCTCTTGGTCGAGCGGCCAGGCACCGTTCTCAATCTTGTCGAATACTGCCGCGGCCGCGCCCTCGACCTTGGACATCAACTTTTCGATCGCGTCTGGTCCTCCCGAATGGCCCTCGACGGTGTAGAAGCCGTTCTCGGATGCGGCCTTCCGGATGCTCTGCTTGAAGCGCCGATCGCCCGGCAAGAGAACCGTGCCAATCTGATCGTCGTAGCTGAACCCACGAAGGTAAAACTGCGGCACCGTGTGATGGCGCTTGGCGACGTTCGCGGTCACAACAAGCCCGCGAAGCGCTCGAAGAAGTCGATCAGCTTCCCCAGCACTCGCTGCTTCTTCGCGGCATGGTTGTTGTCCTTCGAGAAGCGTGAGGCAGGCGGAAGGATCTTCGTGATCGCGGTTCCGGTCGTCGGCACGGCACCATCCCGGAACGCTCCGGCGACAAAAGCGCGGGTCTCCTCGGACTTGAGTGCCTCCTCGGCGATCAGCGCGTCCAACTCGGCGTCGCGACGCTCGCTGATGAACTGGCGCCAGTCGTCGCCGACGTCGTCGCTAACCGACTGGGAGTCCACGAAGGCGACGATCAGGTCGCGCTTGTTGCGCAGAGTCGGGCTGGCTTCGACGGCGTCGAGGATGTCAGTGACCTGGCTGACGTGTTCATTGCCCCCGGCCTTTGCCTCGCGCCACTTCATGACGAGCATGAGGATGTAGTCGATGTTGACCTCGACCTGCTTGACGAGCTCGATCTCGAAGACGACGTCGTCGAGGATCGACTCCTTCTCCTTCTTCTCGCTCTTGCGGTGCTTCTCCCACAGACCGTTGTAGATGCTCGTGTAGTTCTGAAGGTCCCGTGGCGACAGCGCGTCGTCGGCCTCGAACTCGTCGAATGAGGTCAGGACGTTGCGCAGCTTCAGGATCTCGCCGAACAGCACGACGAATCGCTTCTCCGCTGCCTCGCCGAACGGCTCCTGCCCCGGCGGCGTCGATTCCAAAAGCTGGACAACGACCTTTTCGTAGGCAGTTCGATAGTCCTGGTAAGGCTTGAGCAGCACGACACCACGGGCATCGCGGTTGCCGAACAACGCGATCGCATCGTCGACCGCCGACTCCAGGTTCCGGAAGCAGACGATGTTGCCGTAGGCCTTGACGGAGTTGAGGATGCGGTTGGTCCGACTGAACGCCTGGATCAGGCCGTGAGACTTGAGGTTCTTGTCGACCCACAGGGTGTTGAGAGTGGTCGCATCGAACCCGGTCAGGAACATGTTGACGACGAGGACCATGTCGACCTCACGGTCCTTCACTCGGCGGGCGAGGTCCTTGTAGTAGTTCTCGAACTTGGCCGACGAGGTGTCGTACGACGTCCCGAAGGTCGCGTTGTAATCGCCGATCGCCTTGTCGAGGAAGTCGCGTGACGAGCCGTCGAGCGCGTCGGCATCGAAGCCCTCCTCGCCGAGGAGCCCGCCGGCCTCTTCGACCTCTTCGTTCGCGGCGTAGCTGAAGATCGTGGCGACCTTGAGCGGCTGGTATGCCGGATCCGCGGCCTTACGCGCAGCCTGCTGCTTCTCGAACTCCAGGTAGTGGGCCTTGAGCGCAGGGATCGACGCGGTGGCGAACATCGAGTTGAAGCCACGGACCCGCTTCTCCCCGAGGTTGTACCCCTGGCCTCGCATCGTCTTGGTGTCGAAGTGGTCAAGGACGTAGCCGACGTTCTGACGGATCCGCTCGGGAGCCATCAGCACCTCTTCGGTGTTGATGCCCTCGACATCCTTGTCACTGACGTGGTCGGCGACCTTGACGGTGTTGAGGTAGGAGACCCGGAACGGGAGCACGTTCCCGTCGTTGATGGCATCGACGATCGTGTACGCGTGAAGGCGGTCACCGAAGACGGCCTCGGTCGTGTCGAGTTTCGCGCCAGTGGCGTTCTCGGGGAAGATCGGCGTGCCGGTGAAGCCGAACAGGTGGTAGCGCTTGAACGCCTTCCGGATCGCGGCGCCCATGTCGCCGAACTGGCTGCGGTGACACTCGTCGAAGATCAGGACGAGGTGTCCCGAATGGATCTCGTGGCCCTTGTTGCCGCCGATGAAATTGGCCAGCTTCTGGATCGTGGTGACGATGATCCGTGCGTTCGGGTCCTGCAGCTGACGCTTGAGCTCGGCGGTGGACTTGGAGCCGTTGACCGAGTCCTTCTCGAAGCGGTTGTACTCCAGCATCGTCTGGTAGTCGAGGTCCTTGCGGTCGACCACGAACAGCACCTTGTCGACGCCGTCCATCCGCGACGCGAGCTGCGCCGTCTTGAACGACGTCAGCGTCTTGCCGGACCCGGTGGTGTGCCAGATGTAGCCCCCGGCGGCAACACTGCCGAGTTGCTTCATGTTGGTCGAGGTCACGACCCGCTGCAGGATCCGCTCGGCGGCGACGATCTGGTAAGGCCGCATCACCAGCAGGGTGCGCGAAACGTCGAAGACGCAGTACTTGGTCAGGATGTTGAGCAGTGTGTGCTTGGCGAAGAAGGTCTTGGTGAACGCCGTCAGGTCGCCGATGCGTTTGTTGTTGGCATCGGTCCACCACGACGTGAACTCGAACGTGTTCGAGGTCTGCTTCTTACCTCGGCGACCGCCCTCGGACTCGGCGATCCGTCGCGCGCGCGTCGTGTTCGCGTAGTACTTCGTCTGCGTGCCGTTGGAGATCACGAACAACTGGACGTACTCGAACAGGCCGGCATCAGCCCAGAACGACTCGCGCTGGTAGCGGTTGATCTGGTTGAACGCCTCCTTCAGCGCGACGCCTCGGCGCTTGAGCTCCACGTGCACCAGCGGGAGACCGTTGACCAGGATCGTGACGTCGTAGCGATTCTGTCGCTCGACTCCTCCGGCACCCGCGCCGGCGACCTCGTACTGGTTGATCACCTGCAGTCGGTTGTTGTGGATGTTCGACTTGTCGATCAGCTTGATGTTCTTGCTGGTGCCGTCGTCGCGTGTGAGGACCTGGATCGGGTCCTCCTGGATCCGCGCGGTCTTCTCGACGATGCCCTCGTTCTTCGCGGCGACCTTCTCGTCGAAGAATCGCCCCCACTCAGCATCGGTGAAGGTGACGGCGTTGAGGATCTCCAGCTGCTTTCGGAGATTCGCCTCGAGGTCAGCGGTCGAGGTGATCGTCAACCGCTCATAGGCCTGCGACTGGAGCCGCCTGATGAAGTCCTCCTCGAGCGCGGCCTCCGACTGGTAGCTCTCCGACGTCGACGGGTCGGGCACGTACGCCGCCACCACCGTCGACTCGTCCGTGACAGCGATCGGCTCGTAGCGCAGCGATGAATCGGGCGCCTCAATCATGCAACTTCCTCGAAGCTCAGCAGCGTGTCCCGGTAGTACTCGTACTGCAGCCGTCGCGCCGAAATCTCGGCCGGCAAGCCGATCGATAGGTCGTTAACGAGGGCATTGAACTTGTCGAGGATCCGGACGATGCGCTCCTGCTCGTCGCGCGGAGGCACCGGGATCGTCAGCTTGGCCAGGTTGTCACTGGAGATCCGCTTCACCTTTGCGCGGGCCACGTGCTTCGCCTTCTCCGCGTGGAACATCTCCGTCTGGAGGTAGTACGACACAAACTTCGGATCCAGTGAGTGGCGGTAGGCGAAGCAGTCGTCGTGGACGGCGACGTCCTCCTCGCCCAGCCAGGCCACAGCCTTGCAGATGTCCTCGACCGTCTCACTCACCCCAGTCAGCACCACGTCGCCCGTCTGGGCGAATCGAAGCGACGGTTCCAACTCAGCCCTGACATGCGAGAAGACCTCGTGCGCGAAGACGCCGTACCGGGTGTAGATCTCGCCGAAATTGATGCACGGCACGCCATCGCCGACGATGTCGCCCTTCGTGAACCGGCGCCCTCGGATGAACTCGCCCACCTCACCCATCGGAACCCACCGGACGCCCTCCGCACTACGGAAGGTCAGCAATTGGTTGCGGTAAAACGCATACTGGCGGGAGCGGTACTCAAGCTCGGCTTCAAGCTCGGCTTTGAGGCTCTCCATTTTATCAAGAATTGAAGCGATTTCACGCTGAATCGCTGGCGGCGGCACCGGGACTTTGATCCTTCGGAACCGCTCTTTCGACACGTTGATTCGCGTCACTCCATTCGAGCTCCGCACGATGTCGGCGCGAACCGCGACCGAGCGGAATAGGTGCTTAGCGAACTCCGGATCCAGTTCCTCCGTACTGTACGGTCGGAGACCGAAACAGAAACTGTTGAGGTACACCGACTCGGGAGGCTCGACGGTGACTGCAGAAGCCATCCCGACTTCATCAGCGCTCTCGGACGAGGCCGTAAACAGGACGTCGCCGAATCGGACTCGGTTCTGGCGCTCGCCCTCAGCCACCTTCACGCGCTCGTCCGGCTCGACGACCGCCGTCGGGTTGTTGAAGACGTTGACATAAGAGATGAAGCGAGCATTCCCATCGACAAAATCGGCCTTCGCCTTGCCAGTGAGTCCGGTGTACAGCAGCCCGAGGTCATCGATCGACTTGAACGCGACGCCACTGGGACAGCGGTCGGCGATCAGGTCGTCGATGCGACTCACGACGCACCCTCCAGGTCGGCAACGATCGCATCGATCTCGGCCCGCAATATCGACTGCTTCTTGACCACCCGCGCGATCTCGGCGTTCAGGACCTTGATGTCGACCTCCTCGCGCGTGTTCTCGGCCTCAACGTACGAACTGACGGCGATGTTGTAGCCGTTCTCCGCGATCACCTCGTGGTCCACGAGCGTCGCGAAATGCGCCACGTCCTCGCGGGCCGTGAAGGCGTCGAGGATCTTCTGCTGGTGGTTGTCGGTCAGCTTGTTCTTGTTGCCCTGACGGGTAAACTCGGCCGAGGCGTCGATAAACAGGACCTTGTTGTCGACCTTCGACTTCTTGAGCACGATGATGCAGGTCGCGATCGTTGTGCCGAAGAAGAGGTCCGGCGGGAGCTGGATGACCGTGTCGACGTAGTTGTTGTCGACGAGGTACTTGCGGATCTTCTGCTCTGCCCCGCCGCGGTAGAGCACCCCGGGGAACTCGACGATCGCCGCGGTGCCATCGACCGCGAGCCAGTGCAGCATGTGCATCGTGAAGGCCAGGTCGGCCTTCGACTTCGGCGCCAGCACGCCTGCCGGTGCGTAGCGCTCGTCGTTGATCAACAGCGGGTTCGCGTCCCCCTCCCACTTGATCGAGTAGGGCGGGTTGGACACGATCGCCTCGAACGGCTCGTCGTCCCAGTGGGCCGGGTCGATGAGCGTGTCGCCGTGGGCGATGTCGAAGTGCTCGTAGTTGATGTCGTGCAGGAACATGTTGATCCGGCACAGGTTGTAGGTCGTCAGGTTGATCTCCTGACCGAAGAAGCCCTTGCGCACGCCACCGGGCAGGACCTTATTGAACTTCAGCAGCAGCGAGCCAGAACCGCAGGCCGGGTCGTAGACCTTGTTGATCTCGGTCTTACCGACGACGGTGATCCGGGCGAGGAGTTCGGAGACCTCCTGGGGCGTGTAGTACTCACCGCCGGACTTGCCTGCGTTGGCGGCGTACATGCCCATGAGGTACTCGTAGGCGTCCCCGAAGGCGTCGATCGTGTTGTGCGTGAAGCCGCCATTGCCGAAGTTGAGGTCGCCGATCGCGTCCAGGAGCTTGACCAGCTTCTCGTTGCGCTTGGCGACCGTCGGGCCCAGTTTCGCGCTGTTGACGTCGACGTCGGCGAACAGGCCCTTGATGTCGTCCTCGGAGTCGGTGCCGACGGCGGAGGCCTCGATGTTGGTGAAGACCCGGGAGAGGGTCTCGTTGAGGTTCTCGTCGTTACGAGCGCGCTCGCGGACGTTGGCGAAGAGGTCCTGGGGAAGGATGTAGAAGCCCTTCTCCTTGACCGTCTCCTCGCGCCCGAACTCGGCGTCGGCATTGCCGAGGTGGCGGTAGTCGAAGTCGTCGTGACCGGCCTGCCGCTCGGCCTCGTTGAGGTAAGCGGTCAGGTTCTCCGAGATGAAACGGTAGAAGAGCATCCCGAGGACGTAGGCCTTGAAGTCCCAACCGTCGACGCTGCCGCGCATGTCGTTGGCGATCCGCCAGATGGTCTTGTGCAGCTCTGCACGCTCGGCTTCCTTGATCCTCTGGCTCACGCCGGCGATTCTCGCAGGAGGATCCGACGGTTTCCGCCGAACACCCGGGAAGCGTCGGATCCGGCTGCCATCATGCGGGGGTGGCCATCCCCGACTACCAGAGCCTGATGCGGCCTGTACTGGAGACTCTCGCGGACGGCGGGGTGCGAGCCATGCGAGAGCTGACCGAAGAGATCTCCGACCGGCTCTTGCTCAGCGATGAGGACCGTCGACAGACGATCACCTCAGGCATGAGTCTCATCGCCAACCGCGTGCACTGGTCGGTGACCTACCTGTTCAAGGCGCGGGCAGTCGACCGGCCGCAGCGCGGCCGGGTACAGATCACCGATCGAGGGCGGGCGCTCCTCGCCGAGCCCGGCGAGATAAGGAACTCGACCCTGGAGCAGTTCGCGGAGTACCGCGAGTTCTACGACAAGTACCGAAGCAAGAAGGCCGCCCGATCTTCCTCGGTGGAGCAGCCCTCATCAGCCGCCGAGGACGAGTCACCCGACGACCTGATCGCACGAGCCGAGGCGGATGCGCGCGTCGTACTTGCCAGCGAACTGCTGGAGAAGGTCCGCTCCATCGAGGCCACTGCCTTCGAGCGCCTGGTCCTCAAGCTGCTCGAAGCGATGGGCTACGGCGGGCTCGGTCTGATGCGGCACACCGGCAGGACGGGCGACGGTGGCGTCGATGGGGTCATCGAGGAGGACAAGCTGGGCCTCAACCGGATCTATGTCCAGGCCAAGCGCTATGGAGCTGGGAACACAGTCGGCTCCGAGGAGATGAGGAACTTCCTTGGCGCCATGTCGGGCAAGGTCGACCGAGGCGTGTTCCTGACAACAAGCACCTTCACGGCGGCGGCCGAGCGAGAGCTCGACGGTCGCGGAGTCCGGGTCGTGCTGATCAACGGCGAGGAGCTCGTCGGCCTGATGATCGATCACGGTGTGGGCGTCGAGCCGGTGAAGGTCGCGACGATCAATCGGATCAACGAGGACTTCTTCGACGACCTCTAACCGTGCACCGCACATCGCGATCAGCGTCGACATGCTCGACACCGGCATCGACGTACCCGAGGCCGTGAACCTGGTTTTCTTCACGATGGTGCGGTCGAAGTCGGAGTTCTGGCACATGATCGGCCGCGGCACGCGGCTGTGTCCCGACCTGTTCGGCGCCGGCGGGACAAGTAGGACTTTTTCGTCTGCGACTTCTGCGACCACATCAAGCAGACCGCCGTGCCGAGCGGCGTGGCCTGACCGGCGGACACCGCGGCCTGCCGAACGCCTGCAGTGCCTCTGTCATCGTCCTCGCACGGATGACCTCAGCGTGCTCCCGTGCTGCCCGCGAATCGCATCGCCGTGTTCTCGGGGACCAGCGGTTCGCGGCAGTGCTCGCACACGACCACGCCAGACGTGTCGTGGCCACACGATTCATGGGTCAGAACCATCGGCGGACCGTCCGGCGCCCGCCAGCGGTCACCCCACGCCAGCATGGCCGCGAGGACGGCGTACAAGTCCCGACCGCTCTCGGTGAGCCGGTAGTCGAACCGTTCGGGCTGCTCCTGGTAGGCGACCTTCTGAAGGATGCCCTCCTCGACCAGCCGGCCGAGGCGCTGGGCCAGAGTGTTGCGGGCGATGCCGAGCCGCCGCTCGAACGCGTCGAACCGGCTCGTGCCGAGGAACACCTCACGCAGGATCACGAGGACCCACGGGTCACCAACGACGTCGGCGGTGCCCGGCGACTTCTTGAGGCTGGAGCTGGCCACGGGCGACCGGGTACGAGTCAGCACCAGGCGCGGATCGGCAGAAGTGCCCGTCGAGGTGGTCGACACGATGCGGCCCGGCCACATCTCGCTGCCCAACGGCATGGGCCTCACCGCCGCCGACGGCGAGAGGGTCGGCGTACAACTCAACGACCTGACGGCGCTCGAGGACCGCGACGAGTTCTTCGGCACTCCGTGGCACAAGTTCGTCCCCGCGCGGGTGGAGAAGCTCTGATGCGGCGGGCGATCGAGCACGGCCACTCGGCGAGCGAGGCGCGCCGACTCGCCCAGGCGGCGCTCGACGCGCTCGGGGCTCCTGAGCGCGAGCCCACCCCGATCACCGACCTGCTCCCCCAGCCGAAGCGACGGCGCCGATCGGCGTGATCCTACGGAAGTTGTCGTGCTGCGATTTGTTTCGCCAAACCTCGACAACTTCGCGCCTGCTACTCACTCGGCTCGGATGAGGACGTCGAGGAACTCATGATTGACGAACAGGAGTTCGCGACCGACCTTGACGTCTCGCAGGATGTCCGCCGCCACCAATGCGTGCAGCCAGCCGGACGCTGTCTGCCGGGAGACGTCGCATCGCTCAGCGACCGCGCCGATGCGGCAATAGGGCTGCTCGAAGATCACGTCCAGGAACTGCGCGTCCCGGCCGCCCGGGGTGACCGCGCGCGCACGCTCGGCGATGTCTTCCTGACACGCCCGGATCGCCGCGATCTTGCTCGTCGTCGACGTTGCCGACTCGCGAACGACGTCGAGCATGTAGAGCACCCAGTCGGTCCAGGCACCCTCCGCCGTGACGGCCCGGAGCAACCGGTAGTAGTCGTTCTTTCTGCTGATGATCGCTCGCGACAAGTAGAGGATCGGATCGTCGAGCACGCCGGCCTCGATCAACATCAGGATGTTCAGCACGCGCCCGGTCCGACCGTTGCCGTCGTGGAACGGGTGGATCGCCTCGAACTGATAGTGAGCCACAGCCATGCGAACGAGCGGGTCGAGGTCGTCTTCTGCGTGAACGAACCGCTCCCAGTCGGACAGCTTGTCGCGGATCACCTCAGCACCCTCCGGCGGTGCGTACACGAACTCCATCGTCGTCGGGTTGGCGATCCGCGTCCCCGGCACCGCCCGTACATCGATGTCTCGCCCGTGCAGTTCGGAGCACACCCGAACTGCTGTCGCGGCCGTGAGCGGCCGGCGCTTGATCGCCTGGACGCCCGCGAAGAGCGCGCTTCGGTAACGGAGGGCTTCCTTGGTGGCGTGGTCACCCCCACCAGACTCCACATGCTTGAACAACTCGTCGGCCGTCGTGACGATGTTCTCGATCTCGGAGCTCGCCTGCGCCTCAAGGAGCGGAACCGCGTGGATGAGGATCGCGGGGTTCGGCAGCAGTCGGCCCGCCTGGGCAAGGGTGGCGAGCGCGGCGCGCGCCTCGACCGTCGCCTTCAGCACGACCTTGGGCTCGAGGTCAACGCCCTCCGGGGGCAGTGGCGGGAGGGCATTGAAGGGGACTTCGGGGTTCCACGACATGTGTCAACTCCTTCAACACATTCGGACGACGTGTTAAGTATTTTCAAAAAACCTAACACGTCCGCGGGACGTGTTAGGTCGCTCAACATGAGCCTGCCCGTTCGTTCACCGGGAAGCTGAGTAGATCCATTCGGCCGAGACTGGCACCTCAAGAAGTCGCCGGGCCCGACATCGCGGCATGCTGCAAGACTCGCCGCATGCCGCCGACGCCGACGACCGGCCTTGCCGAGGCCGTGCTGCCCCTGATCCGCAGCCGGAGCGATCTCCACCGCTGGAGCGCCGCCAATGCCCACGGCCGCGACATGCACGAGGCGATCGACATCCTGGAGCAGGACGAGGACGCCGGGCCCGCCGAGCGGTACGCCGTCACCCACAAGGCACTGGCGAGCGCGATCAGGGTCATCGCGCGCGCCGATGACTCCAGCGGCATCATCGGCCACGCTTGCCGTCGTCTGTTGGAACTCCACCCTCGCGCTGCAGCCGAGGCGCGGGTCAAGCCGGCCAAGCTGATCGACTGGATGATCAAGTTCCAGTTCGACGACAACGACGTCGACTACTTCGAACTCGACATCGCCGCGTACGCCGAAGCGCTCGGCAACACCGGCGTCGCCGCCTACCGTGACCGACTCGCAGAGATCGAAGCGGGTCTGGGACCGCGACCGAGCCGAGAGGACGGCTGGCAGGCCAACAACTCGCACGCCTGGTTCACCCTCGACTGGAACGCCAAGCGCCTCGCCATCCTCGACCGCGACATCGACGCGATCATCCGCACCCACGTCGGCGACAGGAAGGTCGCCGCGTGGTTCACCGACACGGCGGAGGCGTTCGAGGAGATCGGCGAGTACGACCTCGCGATCGACTGGGCGAGGCAGGCCACCGAGTTCAGTCTCGGCCACCAGTCGGTCACCGCTGCCCGGCACTGGGCCACGTTGATCGACGCCCACCGCCCATCGGAGTCGCTCGAAGCGCGTGTCTTTCTCTTCCGACGCTGGCCGAACTCGTCGAACGCGGCAGAGCTCCATCGAGCGGCGGTCGACACGTGGCCGACGTACCGCGACGAGGTGATGGAGAAGCTGTCCCAGCAGCCGTACGACGCCGTCACCTTCACCCTCAACACGCTGAACGACCCGCAGGGCGCCTGGGACCTCGCTCACGACCTCTGCCTCGACAGCGACGACGGCTGGGCCGACCTGGCCAACGCCTACGGGAGCATCGATCCGCTCGCGGTCCTACCGATCCACGAGCGTCTCGTCCGCAACGAACTCACCGACGCCGGCGCCGAGCACTACCGCCGCGCCGCTGAGCGACTGTCGGGGATGCGCAAGCTCGCACCCACACCCGACTCAGCCGCGTGGGTCGACGCCCTGATCTCAGACCTTCGCGAGGAGCACAAGCGTCGGCCACGGCTCCAGCAGGAGTTCACCCGAGCCGGCCTCCCGTGACCCTGAAGTTGAGTAAGTACAGATCCGACTACTCAAGACGCTGCCCCCACCGCAGAAGGTCGACCGAATTGGCCGCAAAAGGTCAACCAAGAGAGCTGCAAAAAGGCGACCCTGTACTGCGTACGCTGGGCGGATGGACGGCCCCGACCGGACACCCGACGGGCGCTACGTCGCGATCGATGGCCGGCGGTGGCGCGCCACCGACCCGGCCATTCCGGAGGAGCGGCGCGAGGAGCTCACGCGCATCCTGATGGCATGGCGGCGTGAGGTCGGGCGCATGAAGGGCACGGACGGCGAGGCGGCAGCCCGCGCCGGCGTCCAGGCGGCCAAGGTCGCCCTCGGTGAGCGCGGAACGCCGTGGTGGGAGCTGACCGACCGGGACCGTGAGGCACGGTGGTCGACGGTCGTGCCAACTCCCGGCACGACCGCGTCTCCCTGAGGTCGGCGGCCTCGGTGCCCGTCGTCAGGCGGCGTATTCGAGGAGGATCTTCGACGCGTAGATCTCGGCGTGGCTGACGTGTTGGGGCGCGGGGCGTCGGTCTCCGACTGTGTTGCCGGTGACTTGGCGGGTTCCGGTGTGGTCGACCAGGTAGTGAGCCCCGTGGGGATCGCGCCAGATCACGATCCCGGGGAATGGTTGTCGGGCTTCCCAGCCGGCGTGTGTCTTGATCCGGTGGTGGCCTCGGGTGAGGGGCGCGAGGTTCCCGATCGCGGTGGGTCCGCCCTGGCTGTAGGGGATCTGGTGGTCGATGTCGCCCTTCCCGGAGGTCGAGGAGGCGTAGGGGAAGACGTCGCCGGGGAACATCAACCGGACCGCTTCACGAAGCCGTGCGGGAATCTCATAGGCGTCGGCGGGGGCCTGGCCGGCGAGGTCGATCACCGGTGCGACGCGGACGCCGGCGGCGATGTGTTCGACGAGGTGGCGGACCCAGGCGGTGGTGACGGGGCCGTGGCCCTCCATCCGGGCGATGGGTGAGTCGGGGGTGAGGTGGAGGTGGATCTTCACCTTCGGCTTGACCGGTCCCACCTTCTTGCCGGCCTTGGTGTCGAGGTCGTGGTGGGCGTCGGGGTTGGTCAAGATCTCGAACGCGACCAGCCGGCGCTCAGCCAGGGTCGCATCGGGCATCTGGGGTTCGAGGTGTTTGGCGAGGGCGGTGATGCCGGCGTCGGCGGTGAGGACCTTTGCGGCGTGGTGGTGGATGGTGAGGGTGGCCATGCCGTGCTTGTTGACTCGGGACATGCGGATGAACCCGGACTTGGCGGCGGCTTCTTCCTTCGCGCGGGTGAGTTCGGGGTTGGCGGCGGCGACCTTGCCTTCGACGAGGGCTTCGAACCGGGCCCAGGCCAGGCGTCCGTCGGCTGACTCGGCGACCTCGGCGTCGACCCAGGCGGCTTCGTCGGGCGAGAGGTCGCGGGTGGCGGCGGCGACGTGGCGGGCGTGGGGCACGCGGACGGTGCCTGTTTCGATGCCGGCTTGGAGTTTGGGGAGGCGGAGCATGAGGTCGACGGCGTCGGCGATGAGCTTCTTCGCGCCGTAGGGGGTGGTTTGGATGCGGGCGCCGAAGGTGGCGGCGGCGTACTCGGTGATCCGGGGTGTGCCGGTCGCGCCAGCCGGCTTCGCGCGGTCCCGGCCACGCTTGTCCGACACGGGGAGCCGGTCGGGGTGGTGCAGGACGGCCCACTGATAGGCGGCGCGGAGGATGGCTCGTTCGGCGTTCAGGCGCATCGCGTGGTGGGACTCGACGAACGACAAGACGTCGCCGGCGGACATGTCCGCCAGCGCTTCCTGGGTCGAGCCGGGTCCCGGAGCTTCCATACGAGACATGAAATCAGGGGGGTCCGACACAAACCCCTCGTTCACTGCGTGGGGTCGCAGTGCCTGTGGATGACCGGTTTTCTGGTTGGTCGAGGAGGTCGCCCGCGACCGTCTCGAGACCACCGCAGCCCGCCTGGCGGACTGCCACTGGGTGGGTTCGCTGCACCGGGTCGGGGGGTCTCGAGACGGCCGTGGCCGGCCTCCTCGACCAACGGGCGTGGCCGGCCTCCTCGACCAACGGGTGGGTCGAGGTCGGAGGTCGAAGAAAGAGAGGGAGGAGGAGGTCGACGCCCACGACGTGATGGCGCGCTACGGCTGGGGCAAGACAAAGGGATACCAGAACCTCAAGGACCGGTCGCTGGTGCCGGCATCCGCCATGACCCATCCCGATCGGTGGCGGCTCGACCAGCTGCTGGCTTCCGAGGAGAGGCGGGATGGAGCTTGCCGAGGCGGCGCGGGAGACGCTCGCCGCGCCTGAGCGAGCGCCGGTCGCGATCACCGACCTGCTGCCCCAGCCGAAACGACGATCGCGGGCTGGATGAATTTGTCCAACAGGCTGTTGGACAACCTTCTGGGAAGGACTGCGTGGCCGGTCCGCTGGCACGGAGGCTCAGGAGATGCTCTCCGGCAGCAGCGTGAACGACTCCACGTGACTCGGCCGGACGACTCGGAAGTGGCGGTGGTCCAAGGTTGCGATCTCGCCCACACCATGACGCTCGGCGAGCGCGATCACAGAAGCGTCGGTTGTTCCGAGCGGAAGGTCGTCGTACCGATTGACCAGCTCGGCGATGCGAGCGGCGTCAGACTGGGTGAGATCGACTAACTCGAAGCTCCCGTTGGCGACCGACTCGAGAAACGCCACCTCGGCGAAGGTCCCCACCTTGGCCTCCAGCATGTAGCCGACCTCGGCCATGACGGTCTGTGGCAACAACAGCCGCCGTCCGGCCAGCCGAAGACCGGTGAACAACTCGACGCACGCGTGATGGTCCGCGCGTCTCTGCGGTCCGCTGCGGCGAAGATCGGGCCGGTGTCGCAGATGATCACGACCGACGAGCGCCGAATCCCTCAGCCAGAATCTCGTCGACACGGCGCGAGTTGTCGGTGCGACCGTCCTTGGATTCACCAATCCCGAAGAACCTGGGCGGCCACTCACCGACAGGGCGCTTCGCAGTCAACCGACGCACATCCGCGAGCACGACGTCGACCTGGTCGTCGGGCAGGCCCTCGATCAGGTGGATCAGCTCGTCGCGATTCGCGGTCATGAGAACGAGTGTAGGCGCGAGGGCCGACAGCAGGCGGCACTCGCCGACCGATCGGTCACCTGCCATATGGCTAGGACGAACGGCGGCCGGTCAAGATGTTGGCCTGCTCGACCAACCTGCCATCCAGCAGGCTGAACGCCGTGGTCCACCAGCGCATCCGAGGTGCGTCAATGACCCCTTCACGTCATGCGGCCGGCCGCGACCGCGACTAGGTTCGACACGCGGTCCTGGTGCGCCGTGGCCCATGACCGTGCAGGTGCCGTACCTCCGGAAAGGGGCCCAGACCATGGGACAGGACATCCTCGGCGCTCGGGAGCACCAATCGCGTGACGGATCACGGCGCAGGCTGCGGCCCGCTGCCTACGGAGTCGTCGGACTGGCCGTGGGTGGCCTCGTCATGGCCGGCATCGCCCATGCGACGATCCCGAACGACGGGGTCATCAACGCCTGCTACACCAAGTCCGGCGGCAACCTGCGCGTCATCGACGCGTCGGTCACCAACTGCGGCAAGCAGGAGACGGCACTCGCCTGGAACCTCCAGGGCCCGCCCGGCGAGGACGGCGCACCCGGTCAGGACGGCGCCCCCGGGCAGGACGGCGCGGACGGCACACCCGGCACGGACGGCGTGTCGGGCTACGAGGTCGTCAAGCAGACAGGCCAGAGCGAGGGCATCGGCGCCGGCGCGCACATCGTCTCCGCCAGTTGCCCGGCCGGCAAGGTGCCGACCGGCGGAGGGGGCAAGGCGACCCTGTTCAAGGGCTTCTCCGGGTTCCCTGCCGACGTGCGTGGCAGCACCCTCCAGCCGCCCGAGCTCGAGGGCTCGCCGTACGGCTGGGAGGTGACGTTCGGCGACTTCGACGGTACGGCGATCGGCACGGGCGAGAGCCTCCACTGGGAGGTCACCGTGGTCTGCGTGAATCAGGCCGACGCCACGTCGTGACGAGCGGTAGGCGGGGGACGGGTTTGCTGCACCGTGGCGGGGGGTCTCGAGACGGCCGTGGCCGGCCTCCTCGACCAACGGTGGGGTGGGTTTGCTGCACCGTGGCGGGGGGTCTCGAGACGGCCGTGACCGGCCTCCTCGACCGACGACGGGCGGGGCGGCGAGGTCATCCCATGCGTGTCCACTGCTCCAGCACGACCAGCGTCTTGGTGCTGGAGATCTGCCCGCCGGACCGCAGCTGGCTGACCACCCGCCGCAGGTCCTCGACGCCGTTGACCCGGATCCGCACCAGTGCGTCGGGGTCGCCGGCGAGGGTGAGCACCTCCTCGACCTCGGGGACGCCGGCGACGAACGCCAGCACCTGGGCGAGGTCGAGGTCGTTGGCGAAGTTCAGCTCGGTGATCGCCTCGATCCCGCCGGCGATCCGGCCGTGGTTGATCTGCACGGTGTAGCGCTCGATCACCCCGAGCTTCTCCAGCCGAGCGATCCGCCGTTGCACGGGCGCGACGGTGAGGCCGACCGCGCCCGCGATCTCACGCAGCGGGCGGCGGGCGTTCTCCCGCAGCAGGTCGAGGATGTCGCGGTCGGTCTGGTCGATGATCGCCTGGTCGCTCACGCAACGAATGATAGGCATCTCAAGCAATTTGTTGCGCACACCAGCGACCAGACCGACAGGATCTTGCGGATCATCGCCAAACTCGACGATCATGGTTGTGACGGGGCCCACCCAGCCCGCAGGCTCGTGCGTACCTGCCCCCGCACGCACAGGAGAGCCGATGACCATCACCGCCCCGCACGTCGACCTCGTCTTCGAGCGCACCGACGAGCTGAGCACCGCCGGCCACGAGCAGGTCGTGTTCTGCCGCGACGAGGCCAGCGGCCTCCGGGCGATCATCGCGATCCACGACACCCGGCTCGGCCCGGCCCTGGGCGGCACCCGGATGTACCCCTACGCCAGCGAGGCCGAGGCGCTCACCGACGTGCTCCGACTCTCGCAGGGCATGACCCACAAGGCCGCGGCCGCGGGCATCGCGCTGGGCGGCGGCAAGGCCGTCATCATCGGTGACCCGGCGACCGCGAAGACCCCCGACCTGCTGCGCGCCTACGGCCGCTTCGTCGACTCGCTGTCCGGGCGCTACTTCACCGCCGCCGACGTGGGTACGACGGCCGAGGACCTCGACGTCGTGGCGACCGAGACGCGCTACGTGGTCGGTCACAACGGCGGGTCCGGCGACAGCGGCTTCTCCACCGCGTTCGGCGTCTTCTGCTCGATGCGTGCGGCGGCCGAGCACCGCTGGGGTGCCGAGGGCCTGCGCGGCCGCTCGGTCGGCGTCGAGGGCGTCGGCAAGGTCGGCACCCACCTGGTCGCCCTGCTCCTCGAGGCCGGCGCCCGGGTCACCGTGGCCGACCCGTCCGAGGCGTCGGTCGCCCGGCTCCGCGCGGCCCACCCCGAGGTCGACGTACGCGCCTCCGTCCTCGACGCACCGGTCGACGTCTACGCCCCGTGCGCGATGGGCGCGACCCTGACGCCGTCGTCGGCGGACGCGGTCCGCGCCACCGTCGTCTGCGGCGCCGCCAACAACCAGCTCCTCGACTCCTCCGTCGCCGACACGCTCCGCGGCCGCGGCATCACCTGGGTGCCCGACTTCGTCGCCAACGCGGGCGGCCTGATCCAGGTCGGCGGCGAGATCTGGACCCGCAGCGCGGACGAGGTCCGCGCCGAGATCGCGGAGATCGGCACCACGGTGCGCTCGATCCTCACCCGCGCCGACGCGGACGGCCGCACCACCAGCGCCGTCGCCGCCGAGATCGTGGCCGAGCGGCTCGCCGCCGCCCCCGACCGCACCGACCGCACCGACCGCACCGACCGCACTGCCCGCGACCAGGAGGTACGCGCATGACCGAGCTCCTCGACCGCCCCGGCGCCACGCCGGCCGAGCCGGCGCCGTACGACCTCGACGACCGCTTCCGCGTCGACGCGCCCCCGACGCTGCTCACCGGCGTGCAGGCCATCGCCCGCCTGCTGGTGGAGCACCGCGCCCTGGACCGCCGTCGCGGACTGAGGACGGCGTCGTTCGTCTCCGGCTACCAGGGCAGTCCGCTCGGCGGCCTCGACCGGATGCTCGCGGACATGAAGGACGTCCTCGACGAGAACGACATCCGCTTCGTCCCCGGCCTCAACGAGGAGCTCGCCGCCACCGCCGTGTGGGGCAGCCAGATCGACCTGCCGACCGAGACGAGCAGGTACGACGGCGTCACGGGCTTCTGGTACGGCAAGGGCCCGGGCGTCGACCGGGCCACGGACGCGCTGCGCCACGCCAACATGTACGGCGTCAACCGACGTGGTGGCGCCGTGCTCCTCGTGGGCGACGACCCGGCGTCGAAGTCGTCGACGGTGCCCGCGGTCAGCGAGCGCTCGCTCGCGGCGCTCGGCATCCCGGTGCTCTTCCCGCGCAACGCCACCGAGATCGTGACCCTCGGCCTGCACGCGATCGAGATGTCGCGGGCCTCGGGCTGCGTCGTCGCGCTGAAGATCGTCGCCGACGTCGCCGACGGCGCGTGGGTCGTCGACGGCTCCGACATCGACGTCTCCCCCGTCACGCCGGCGATCGACTGGAACGGCAACCCCTACGCCTACACGCAGAGCCCGATCGTGCTGCGGCCCGCGATGATCGTCGGCGCCGAGGCGGAGCTGGTCGGGCCGCGCACCGCGCTGGTCCACGAGTACTCCGCCCGCAACGGGCTCAGCGTCACCGAGGTCGACGTCCCGGACGCCCGGGTCGGCCTGGTCGCCTCCGGCAGCTGCTTCGACTCGCTGCGCCAGGCGCTCAAGGACCTCGGCGTCACCGACGACGCGCTGGCCGCCGCCGGCATCCGGGTGCTGCGGCTCGGGATGATGAGCCCGGTCGAGCCCGAGGCCGTGCTGCGCTTCGCGGAGGGCCTCGAGGAGATCGTCGTCGTCGAGGACAAGACGTCGTTCATGGAGATGCAGGTCCGCGACCTGCTCTACGGCACCGAGCACGCGCCGCGGATCCTCGGCAAGAAGGACGCCGCCGGCCAGCGGCTGATCCCCGCCGACGGCGAGCTGACCTCCGGCCGCCTGCTGGCGCCGCTGCGCCACGTGCTGCAGGCCCGGCTCGAGATGAAGCCGCCGGCGCCGTCGCGCAAGCCGCTGCCGCTGCTCTCAGCCAGCCGGTCGGCGTACTTCTGCTCGGGCTGCCCGCACAACCGCTCCACCGTCCTGCCCGAGGGCTCGCTGGGCGGCGGCGGCATCGGCTGCCACGCGATGGTCACCATCTCCGACCGGGCCGAGAGCGCGGTCACCGGCGTCACCCAGATGGGCGGCGAGGGCGCGCAGTGGATCGGCCAGGCCTGGTTCACCGACGTCGACCACGTCTTCCAGAACGTCGGCGACGGCACCTTCTTCCACTCCGCGCAGCTGGCCGTGCAGGCCTGCATCGCCGCGGGCGTGAACATCACCTACAAGGTGCTCTACAACGACGTCGTCGCGATGACCGGCGCCCAGGACGCGGAGGGCGCGCTCACCGTCCCGCAGCTGACCCACAAGCTGCACACCGAGGGCGTGAAGAAGATCGTCGTCTGCGCCGACGAGCCCGAGCGCCATCGCAAGCGCGACCTCGCCCCGGGCGTGCTGCTGTGGCACCGCGACCGGCTCGACGAGGCCCAGCGGATGCTGCGCGAGGTCCCCGGCGTGACCGTGCTGATCTTCGACCAGCACTGCGCCGCCGACGCCCGTCGCCAGCGCAAGCGGGGCGCACTCCCCGCCCGCACCAAGCGGGTCGTCATCAACGAGGCGGTCTGCGAGGGCTGCGGCGACTGCGGCGTGAAGAGCAACTGCCTGTCCGTGCAGCCGGTCGAGACCGAGTACGGCCGCAAGACGCGCATCGACCAGACCTCCTGCAACACCGACTACAGCTGCCTCGACGGCGACTGCCCGTCGTTCGTCACCGTCGAGACCGCGCCCCGCAGCCGTCGTACGGCGCGCCGGGCGGCCCGGGCCGCGAAGGCCGCCGCCGGCCGGACCAGCGCAGCGAAGGCCGGCCGCACGCCGTCGTACCCCACCCCGCCGAGCGTCGCGCCCAGCGCGGCCGAGGGCCGGGTCACCGCGACCCAGAACGTCTTCATGGTCGGCATCGGCGGCACCGGCATCGTCACCGTCAACCAGGTCCTCGCCACGGCGGCGCTGCGGGCGGGCTACGGCGTGGAGTCGCTCGACCAGACCGGCCTGAGCCAGAAGGCGGGCCCGGTCGTCGGCCACCTGCGCTTCGCCGACGGCGACCTCGAGCCCGCCAACCGGCTCACGCCCGGCTCCGCGGACTGCTTCCTCGGCTTCGACCTGCTGACGCTGGCCGAGGACCGCAACCTGCAGTACGGCGACGCGCGGTGGACCCGCACGGTCGTCTCCACCAGCCGCACCCCCACGGGCGCGATGGTCGAGGACCTCACCGTGCAGCACCCCGACGAGGCGGACCTGCTGGAGCGGGTGCGCACCGCGAGCGCGGAGATGTTCGACTTCGACGCCCTCGAGGCGGCCGAGCGGATCTTCGGCAACACCGTCGCGGCGAACTTCCTGCTCGTCGGCGCGGCCTACCAGACCGGCGCCCTGCGTCTGCCGGCCGCCGCCATCGAGGAGGCGATCGGCATCAACGGCACCGCCGTTGCCGCCAACGTCGCCGCGTTCCGCTGGGGTCGCGTCGCCGTGACCGACCCGGCCGCGTTCCGTGCCGCCAACGAGCGCGCGGTCCCCGTCCGCGAACGCCACGTCCCGGCCTCCGTCGCCGCGGCCGGCCTGGACGGCGAGGTGCTCCGTCTCGTCGAGCAGCGCGCCGCCGACCTGGTCGACTACCAGGACGAGCGGCTCGCCGACTCCTACGTCGCGCTGGTCGCCGAGGTGGCCCGCGCCGAGCAGGCCGCGGGCACCGGCAGCCGACTGACCGAGGCGGTCGCCCGCCACCTCTTCAAGCTCACCGCCTACAAGGACGAGTACGAGGTCGCCCGGCTGCTCACCGACCCGGCGTTCCTCGCCGAGACCGGCGGCGCCTTCCCCGGCGGCACCGTCTCCTTCCAGCTGCACCCGCCGGTGCTGCGCGCGATGGGCCGCACGAAGAAGATCGCCTTCGGCCCGAGGTCGCACGGCTCGCTGCGGGCGCTGGCCCGGATGAAGCGGCTCCGCGGCACCGCCGCCGACCCGTTCGGCCGGGCGCACCTGCGCAGGGTCGAGCGCGAGCTGCGCGACCACTACCGCGCGACGGTCGCCGACCTGGCCCGCAGCGTGGCCGGCGGGATCGACGCCGAGGACTACCAGCGCGCCGTCCGGATCGCGGAGCTGCCCGACGTGGTGCGCGGCTACGAGGAGGTCAAGCTCCGCAACGTCGAGCAGTACGTCGCCGAAATGGTCGAGCTCGGCGTCACTCCCCCGATGGTCTGACCCCGACGGCAGGCGGGTGGTTGGATGCGGGCATGCACGTCCCGCTCCCAGCCGCTCGCCTGCTCGTCCGTCGCGTCGTGAGGCCGGTGCTCGGCACCCGCCTCCCCGTCGCCCGTCAGCGGCAGGTGATCGACGCGCTGATGCGGGTCGCGGTGCTCCCGAAGGGCACCCAGGTCGAGCGCACCACCCTCGGCGGCGTGCCCGCGGAGCAGCTGGTGACCGCCGCCAGCAACCCGCAGCGGGCGCTGCTCTACCTCCACGGCGGTGCGTACGTCGTCGGCTCGCCCACCACGCATCGGGCGCTCGCCGCGCACCTGGCCCACGCGGTCGGCGCCGTCGGCCACGTGCTCGACTACCGGCTGGCCCCCGAGCACCCGTACCCGGCGGCGGTCGACGACGCGCTGGCCGCCTACCGGGCGCTGCTGGGAACCGGCCTGCGACCGGACCAGGTCGTCGTGGCCGGCGACTCCGCCGGTGGCGGCCTGAGCGTCGCCCTCGCGCTGCGGGCCCGCGCGGTCGGCGTACCGCTGCCGGCTGCGCTGGGCCTCGTGTCCCCCTGGGTGGACCTCGGCCTGACCGGACTGGACGAGCGGGTCGACGACCCGCTGCTCTCGCGGGGCTGGCTCGAGCTCGGCGCCGCGGCCTACGCCGGCGACGACCGGGACCGGCCCGAGGTCTCCCCGCTGTACGCCGACCTGGCCGGCCTGCCGCCGACCTTCGTGCAGGCCGCGAGCGACGAGATCATCCTCGGCGACGTGGAGCGCTTCGTGGCGGCCGCACGCGACGCGGGCGTCGAGGTCGGCTACCGGCGGCTCGAGGGCCACTGGCACGTCTCCCACCTGTTCGCGGGCATGGTGCGCGAGGCGACCTCGGTCGTGCAGGACCTCGGCCGGCAGCTGCGCGGGGCGCTGGACGCCGCCGCGCGCTGACCCGCGATCCGTCAGCGGCCCCGCCAGACCGGGTCGCGGCGCTCGAAGAACGCCTGCACGCCCTCGGCCAGGTCCTCGGTCGCGAGCAGGCGGCCGAGGGCGGCGTGGCTCAGCTCCCAGTCCTCGGTCTCGTCGCCGTTGATCTCGCGCTGCGCGAGCGCCAACGACTCGCGGACCGCGAGCGGCGCGTTCGCGCCGATGGCCGCGGCCATGCCGAGCGCGGTGTCCAGGGCGGTGCCCGGCTCGACGAGGCGGTTGACGAAGCCGAGCCGCTCCGCCCGCTCGGCATCGATCGGCTCGCCGGTCAGCAGCATCTCCCGTGCGACGTTCGCAGGGAGCACCCGCGGCGCGCGGAAGACGCCGCCGAAGTCCGGCAGCAGCCCGCGCTTGACCTCGGGGAACCCGAAGCGCGTCCCCCGCGACGCCACGACCAGGTCGCAGCAGAGCACCAGCTCGAGGCCACCGCCGAGCGCGTAGCCCTCCACCGCCGCGATCAGCGGCTTCGGCCGCACCCGCGACATGATCCCCGCGATGCCGCCGCGCGCCGTGGGCTCGCCCGGGCCCTCGGCGAGGTCCGCGCCTGCCGAGAACACCTCCGGGCCACCCGCGAGCACGCCGCACCACAGGTCCGGGTCGTCCTCGAGCAGGTTGAGCGCCTCGTCGAGGCCGCGGGTGACCGCGCCGTTGATGGCGTTGCGCTTGGCCGGGCGGTCCAGCCCGATGATCAGCGTGCGCTCGAGCCGGATCGTGCGGACGGCGACCTCGTCGGACTCGTTCATGGGCGTCAGGCTAGGCGCCGGGCCGGTCCACCCGCTCCACCAGTCTCGGCGGCGCCTGCAGGCAGAAGGAGTCGGTGAGAAGCTCGCCGAGCTCCGTCCAGTCGGTGTCGTCGTCGATCAGCATGCCGACCACGTTGCCGCCCCACTCCGCGCGGAAGTAGGGCACCCCGAGGTGCTGGAACGCCATCACCTCGTCGGGCTCGGCACGGAACGTGATACGGAAGAGCTGGTCCTCGCCGCCGAAGACGTGGGCGACCGTGGCCGTCGTCCGCGCCACGCGCCAGCGCACGCCCACCCAGGCGTCCTCCTCCTCGCACTCCGGCAGTCCCGAGAGGATCGCGCGCAGCCGGGCGAGGTGGGCGCCGGGGACGTCGGGGCGGGTCGGGCGGGGCACGGCAGCAATCTGCCACAGCCGACCGACAGCCAGCAGCCAGCCGGGTCAGGCATCCAGCCGGCCCACGTCCTCCTGCTCGCCCTGGAAGTAGCTGTCGAGCAGCCACTGCGCGCGCCGCCCGCCCCAGCGCCACAGCCGGTCCTTGCCGCCAGGCAGCCGGCGGAGCACCCGGTAGCGCAGCGAGTTGAGCGCGAACAGGTAGGCGTGTGCCCACGGCGGCCGCATCGGCAGCCCGAGCTCGCGCATGCTCGCGGGCCCGAGGAAGACGGTCAGCATCGACAGCAGCCGCTCCCGTTCGTAGCGCGCCCGCGCACCCTGGAGCGCCGCCGGCCAGCCCGGGTAGTGGCGCTCGGCCTGCGCGGCGACCACCGCCTGGGCGAGCTGGGGACCGGCGTCGGTGAGCGGCCCCTGCGCCAGCAGCACGTGGTAGTCGATGTGGTGCCGCTGCCACTCGTCGTCGACGAGGAAGTCCTCGTCCACGCCCATCAGCCAGCCGACGTACTTCCACAGGTGCATGAGCGCCCGCGACTCGCGCCCGGACACCGGGACGCCGAGCGCGCGCGAGCCGATGATCAGCACGCCGTCGAACAGCCCGAGGGTGGAGGCCTGGTCGGCCTGGTTGATCGGCAGGCCCCAGGCGGTCGCGTCCCACCGGCCCTCGAAGGCGTGGTTGACCAGCGCGTGCATCAGCCGCACGTGCACGGTGAGCCGCCACCCCTCACCGGGGGCCGTACCGTCACGCGGCGGGAGGAGCGAGCCGGGGTTCGCCAGCGCCGCCCCCCACTTCTGGGTCTCGGCGAGGCGGCGCCGGGTCTGCCCGCCGGTGAGCCCGCCGGTCGCGACGAGCAGGTCGGTCGGGCCGCCGAAGCGGTAGCCGCCGACGAGGGCGAGCTGGAGCAGCACGTCCTGGGCGTTCTGGCCGAGGCGGCGCATCACGGTGGCGCCCTCCTCGAGGAGGTCGCGGTCCAGCCACGCCGGCTCGGCCTGCACCTCCGCGAAGAACTCCACGAGCGCCGGCGGCGCGTCCGGCACCGTGTCGATGCCGTGCTCGATGGCGGCCCGGAACTGGGCCATCTCGACCTTGCCGGGCGTGCCTGCTCGCAACCGGATCGCGTCCGCGAGCCGGCCGCCCAGCTCGTCGCGCTCGAGCATCGCCCGCCCGATCCGGTCGAGCAGGGCCTCGTCGACGTCCTTGACCCGGCCGACGACCTTGAGCGGGCGCCCGAGGCGGCGGTTGCGGTCACCACCGGCGCGGAAGCGGGTCGGGTACGGCGTCGCGGCGGCACCGGCGGCACCGGCGGACGGCACCGGCGGGGTGGCAGACAGGTCAGCGCTCATGCCATCATCGTGACGCGAGTCATCGCTCGCATTCAACTCGCGATCCAGACGCGCGACACACCCGGAGGCAGCGTGCGCAAGGCGCCCCAGCAGGCCCGCTCCCGCGAGACCGTCGAACGGATCGTCGCCGCCGGGCGGCAGGTGCTCGTCGCCGACGGGTACGACGCCTTCAGCACCAACCGCGTCGCCGCCGCGGCGGGGGTCAGCCCGGGCTCGCTCTACCAGTACTTCCCGGACAAGGCGTCGATCCTCGAGGTCGTGATCGACCGCTACTGGGCCGAGGTCGCCGACCGGGTCGCCGCGTCGCTCGCCGATCGGATCGGCGAGGCGGGGCCGGCGATGGTGCGGGCGACGGCCGACGCACTCGTCGCCGCGCTCGAGGCGGACCGCGCCCTGCTGCGGGTGGTCGCCGAGGAGCTGCCGGTGCAGCGCAACCGTGAGCGCCGCGCGGTCCTCGAGCGGCGGGTGCGGGAGCTGGTCACGACCTACCTCGCCGCCCGTCCGGACAGCTCGCGCCGGCCGTCACCGGCAGTCGCGTCGTGGATCGTCGTGCTGGCGATCGAGAACCTCGCCCTGCGCTGGGTGCTCGACCAGCCGGGGACGGTGGGCCGCGACGCCCTGCTCGACGAGATGGTGGCGCTGGTCAGCGGCTATCTGCTGGCCTGACCCTCGTCGTCGCCGTCCTGGTCGCCGTCCCGGTCGCCGTCCTCGTCGACCGGCGCGTCGCCGTACACGCCGTGGTCCTTCGCCCGCGCCGCGGTGCGCAGGCTGCGGGTCAGCGCCCAGCCGATCAGCGCGACGGCGATGATGAGGAAGACGAACACCGCGAAGCCGGTCCAGCCGGCCACGACGTCCTCGTCGTCCGGCGCCTTCTCCTCGAGGGCGAGGACGACGTTGAGCGCGGATGCGGCGAGGGCGTGCATGGCGCCAGTCTCTCAGGCACCCCAGTCCCTCAAGCACCCACGTCCCTCAGGCACCCCGGTCAGGCGTCGGGGTCGACCCCCGCGAACAGGTCGTCCTCGGGCAGCGTCGAGGCGACGTGGCTCGTGACGAGCTCGTAGTCCTCGGTCGGCCAGACCTTCTCCTGCAGCTCGCGCGGGATGGCGAACCAGTGACCGTCCGGGTCGATCTGGGTGGCGTGCGCGAGCAACGCCTGGTCGCGGACCCCGAAGTGGTCCGCGCACGGCACCCGGGTGGTGATCCGGGCGTCCCACTCCGGCTCCGGCTTCCACTCCTTCAGCCGCTCCGCCCACGGCGACTCGAGGCCGTGCTCGAGCATCGCGTCGTGCAGCGCCTGCATCCGGGGCCGGTTGAACGAGTGGTGGTAGTAGAGCTTGAGCGGCTGCCACGGCTCCCCCGCCTCCGGGAACCGCTCGGGGTCGCCCGCCGCCTCGAACGCGGCCACGCTGACCTCGTGGCAGCGGATGT
Organism: Nocardioides sp.; assembly: GCA_035554935.1. Classification (GTDB taxonomy): domain Bacteria; phylum Actinomycetota; class Actinomycetes; order Propionibacteriales; family Nocardioidaceae; genus Nocardioides. The sequence goes on from DATMHM010000008.1 coordinate 87,886, forward strand.
GGTCGGGGTGCGGGTAGCCGCCGCGCTCGTCGTACGTCGTCATCACGTGCGGGCGGAACTCCCGCACCAGCCGGACCAGCCGCTCGGTCGCCTCCTCCAGCGGGACGACGCCGAAGCAGTCCTCCGGCAGCGGCGGCTTCGGGTCGCCCTCGGGCCATCCGGAGTCGACGAACCCCAGCCAGGACTGGGTGATGCCGAGGATGTCGCGGGCGCGCTCCATCTCCTGCCGGCGCACCTCGGTGATGTTCTCGAGGATGTCGGGGCGGTCCATCTTCGGGTTGAGGATCGAGCCGCGCTCGCCGCCGGTGCACGTGACCACCCGGACCTCGGCGCCCTCGGCGACGTAGCGCGCCGTCGAGGCCGCGCCCTTGCTCGACTCGTCGTCGGGATGGGCGTGGACGTGCATCAGCCGCAGCCCGGAGCGGTCGACGGCGGCAGCGTGCGAGGTGGGCATGCGGACCATCGTAGGAAAAACCGCCATGGGACGATGAAACGGTGAGCCCGCGCGATGACCTTGCCGACCGGTACGGCGCCCCCTCCCGAGGACGGCGGATCGGCCTGCTGGCGGTCGCTGCCGTCGTGGTGGTCGGTTTCCTCGGGTGGCTGCTGTGGGCGATGCTGTTCCACGCCGACCCCGCGATCGCCTCGGAGGAGATCGGGCACGACATCGTCGACGACCACCTCGCCACGATCGAGGTGCGCATCGACATCGACGAGGGCGTCGAGGACCCGACCTGCGCGCTGCGGGCGATCTCCCACGACAAGGCGATCGTCGGCGAGACCACCTTCGAGCCCGATCCCGCGGACGGGCCGGTCCACGAGATCGAGGTGCGCACCGAGCGGCGCGCCACGACGGTCGAGTGGATCGGGTGCCGGGCCGCCGGGCAGCCCCGTTATCGCTGAGCACCGCCCACCCAACCGGTAAGATCGAACGTTCATGTACCCGCACGGGTATGCGACGAGCAGCACAGGAGTTTCACCATGACGCAGACCGAACAGTCCGGCGGCGCCAACACCGTCTGGCTGACCCAGGACGCCTTCGACAAGCTGAAGGCCGAGCTGGAGCACCTCAAGGGCCCCCGCCGCGCGGAGATCGTGGCGGAGATCAGTGCTGCCCGCGACGAGGGCGACCTCAAGGAGAACGGCGGCTACCACGCCGCCCGCGAGGAGCAGGGCAAGAACGAGGCCCGGATCCTGCAGCTCGAGGAGATGCTGCGCCGCGCGGAGATCGGCGAGACCCCGCCGGACGACGGCGTCGTCGAGCCCGGCATGGTCGTGACCTACAAGTTCGAGGGCGATGACGACGACGAGGCGGAGAGCTTCCTGCTCGGCGCCCGCGAGATCGAGCCCGAGGGCCTCACCGTCTACTCCCCGCAGTCCCCGCTCGGCCAGGCGATCAACGGCCGCAGCAAGGGCGAGACGGTGACCTACGAGGTCAACGGCAAGCCGCAGACCGTGATCATCATCGACGCGAAGCCGTTCACCGGCTGAGCGTCGGTCGAGCCTCCGGCTCCGGACCGCCGGTCTCCCCCGTGGAGGCCGGCGGTTCGTCGTTCCCGGCCGCCTCCGCCCGGGCTTCCTGGTCCGCCACCGAGTCGGCGACGTCCGCGAGGTGCAGCACCACGGCGTTGGCCGCCGCCGCGATCGGTACGGCGACGAGGGCGCCGGCCACGCCCGCGACCAGCACGCCGCAGGCGATCGCGAGGATCACGCCGAGCGGGTGCACCGAGACCCAGCGCCCGAGCAGGAACGGCTGCAGGATGTGGCCCTCGAGCTGCTGCACCCCGATCACGACCGCGAGCATCAGCAGGGCCGTGAGGGGCCCCTGGTCGACCAGCGCCACGAGGACCGCCACGCTGCCGGCGATGGTCGCACCGATCATCGGCACGAACGCGCCGAGGAACACCAGGACGCCGATCGCCAGCACGAAGGGCACGTCGAGCAGCGCTGCGCCGACGGCGATGCCGACGGCGTCGACGAAGGCCACCATCACGGTGGCCCGCACGAACTGGACCAGCGAGATCCAAGCGACCCGGCCGGAGCTGTCGACCCGCTCGCGCGCGGCGCGCGGCGCCAGCCGCACCAGCCACGCCCAGATCCGCCCGCCGTCGGCGAGGAAGAAGTAGGTGGCGAACAGGGAGATGAAGAAGCCGGCGAGCACGTGGCCGAGCGCCGTGCCGACCTCGGTGACCTGGCTGAGCACCTCGCCGTTCTGCGAGCGCTCGCTGATCATGTCCTGCACGCTCTTGATGTAGTCGTTGATCTGCGAGTCGCTCGCGTTGAGCGGACCGTCGCGCAGCCAGCGCCGGATCTCCTCGAGGCCCTCGACAGCGGAGTCGGCCAGGTCGTTGGCGCCGGCGGCCACCTGGTTGCCGGCGAACGTCAGCAGCGCACCGACGACGGCGAAGCCGGAGAGCACGACGAGCAGCGCCGACAACCCGCGCGGCGCGCCGATCCTGGTCAGCAGGTCCACGAAGGGCGCCGCCAGCGCGCTGATCAGCAGCGCGACGGCGATCGGCACCGTGACGACGGCGAAGTAGCCGACCAGTCGCAGCAGCAGGTAGCCCGCCCCGGCGATCAGCAGCAGCCGCCAGGACCAGCCCGCGGCGAGGTCGAGGCCGTAGGGCACCTCCGCCCGGCGCAGGTTCGACGGTCCGGTGGCGAAGCCCGGCGCCTCGTGGCGCCGCCCCTCCCGCTCCTCCCGGACCTGCGCCCACTGGTGGGCGAACCTGCGGAGCAGGCGCTCCTCCCGCTCCCCCTCGTCGGGACCGAGCGGCGGCTCGGGCTCGGGGGTCGGGTCGACCTCTGGCCTGTCCTCGGGCCCGCGCTCGGGGTCGACCGGCTCGTCGCTGCTCACGCGGTCAGGCTAGACGGTGCCGGCCAAGGCCCGGTCGAGATCGGCGAGCAGGTCGTCGACCGACTCGATGCCGACGCTGAGCCGGACCAGGTCGGCCGGCACCTCGAGGTCGGTGCCGGCGACGCTCGCGTGGGTCATCCGGCCGGGGTGCTCGATCAGCGACTCGACGCCGCCGAGCGACTCGCCCAGCGTGAAGACGCTCGTGGCTGCGCAGACGGCGAGCGCCTGCTCCTCGCCGCCCGCGACGCGGAAGGAGACCATGCCGCCGTACCGCCTCATCTGGCGGGACGCGACCTCGTGGCCGGGGTGATCGGCCAGGCCGGGGTAGATGACCTGGCTGACCGACGGGTGGCCGGCGAGGAACTCGACGACCTTCTCGGCGTTGTCGCTGTGCCGCTCCATCCGAAGCGCGAGCGTCTTGAGGCCGCGCAGCACGAGCCACGAGTCGAACGGCCCGGCCACGCCGCCGATGGCGTTCTGGTGGAAGCGGATCGTGTCGGCGAGCTCCGCGTCGTCCACGACGAGGGCTCCACCGACGACGTCGGAGTGGCCGCCGGCGTACTTCGTCGTCGAGTGGACGACGACGTCCGCGCCGAGCGCCAGCGGCTGCTGGAGGTACGACGACGCGAACGTGTTGTCCACGACGAGCCGGGCGCCGGCGTCGTGGGCGACCGCGGCGAGTGCCTCGATGTCGCCGATCGAGAGCATCGGGTTGGTCGGGGTCTCGAGCCAGACCAGCTTCGTCTCGCCGGGCCGGATCGCCGCGCGCACCGCGTCGGGATCGGTCACCGGCGCCGGGCTGTGCGCGAGGCCCCAGTTGGTGGCGACCTTGTCGAAGAGCCGGAAGGTGCCGCCGTAGGCGTCGTTGGGGAGCACGACGTGGTCGCCGGGCCGGCACAGCGCGCGGACCAAGGTGTCCTCGGCCGCCAGGCCGGATGCGAACGCGAAGCCGTGCGCGCCGCCCTCGAGGGCGGCCAGCGTCGACTCGAGCGCGGTCCGCGTCGGGTTCGCCGACCGGCTGTACTCGTAGCCGTTGCGCAGCCCGCCGACGCCGTCCTGCGCATAGGTCGACGTCGCGTAGATGGGCGGGATCACCGCGCCGGTGGTCGGGTCTGGTCGGTAGCCGGCGTGGATGGCCCGGGTCTCGAAGCCCGCCGTGTCGAGGTGCCCGTCGAGGTGCCCGTCGGTGTGCTCATCGATGTGGTTGTCGCTCACCGTTCGAGCCTACTCAGGCCCGTTCCCGAAACTCACGGTCGTCGTTGCGCTGTCGAGCCGATCTGATACCAACCGTCGCCAGCTGGTCGAGAAGGAGACCGAGTCTGCGCCGCGCTCCAGGCCCGGCTGATCCGCACGCTCGTCACCGCCGGCCCGCGCCCTTGCGCCCGCGGAGAGAATGGAGCCATGTTCTCCCGCCGCAAGACCGAGCTGGTCGACCCCGCCGAGGCCCTGCCCGGCCGCACCACCCCCGCGTTCGCGCTGCCGACGCTGCACGAGGTCCTGCACACCCCGCTCGTCACCGACGACGTCCCGGACGGGCTCGAGGTCGCCGAGTTCGGCCTCGGCTGCTTCTGGGGTGCCGAGGAGATCTACTGGCAGGTCCCCGGCGTCTGGTCCACGTCGGTCGGCTACTCCGGCGGCACGACCCCGAACCCGACGTACGAGGAGGTCTGCAGCGGACGGACCGGGCACACCGAGGCCGTGCGGATCGTCTTCGACCCCGACCGCGTCTCCTACGCCGACCTGGTCAAGCAGTTCTTCGAGGTGCACGACCCGACCCAGGGCATGCGGCAGGGCAACGACGTCGGCACGCAGTACCGCTCCGCGATCTACTTCCACAGCCCCGAGCAGGAGGAGATCGCCCGCGAGCTGACCAAGGTGTACGGCGACGAGCTGGCCCGGCGCGGCCTCGACCCGATCACGACCGAGATCGCCCCGGCGGGCGCCTACTACTATGCCGAGGCGCACCACCAGCAGTACCTCCACAAGGTGCCGCACGGCTACCGCTGTCACGCGAACACGGGCGTGCCCTTCCCTCGTTGAGGTCCCCTGGTCAGCGGTTCGCGAGCACCTCGCCGGCGTCGACGGTGGCGTGCTGGTCCTCGATCGCGTCGGCGAGCCGGCGTACCTCGTCCTCGGAGAGGTCGACGCCGACCTCGTCGGCGCCCCGGCGCAGCTCATCCGCCACCGTCCCCTCGGTGGCTCCGTCCTGCCAGGAGGTGACGCGGTCGACGACGGCCTGGATGGCTTCGATGCGGTTCTGATCAGTCATGCACCGGCGTTACCCGGATGGGGCGGTGCGACACGGCGGTGCGACACGGCGGTGCCGCCGGACCCCGTCCGCCGGTTCCCCCGCCCCGGCTTGGCCCGAGCCGCGACAATGGGGCCATGGCTGACCTCCCCCGCAAGGCGGCCGCGCGCACCGCGCGGCTCGCCGCGCTCCCGCTCGGGTACGCCGGCCGCACCGCCGTCGGCTTCGGCAAGCGTCTCGGCGGCGCGCCGGCCGAGGCCGTGATGAGCGAGATCCAGCAGCGCACGGCCGAGCAGCTGTTCCGGACGCTCGGCGAACTCAAGGGCGGCGCGATGAAGTTCGGCCAGGCGCTGTCGGTGCTCGAGTCCGCGCTGCCGGAGGAGATGGCGGCGCCGTACCGCGAGCAGCTGACCCGGCTCCAGGACTCCGCTCCCCCGATGCCGACGCAGACCGTGCGCGACATCCTCGCCGAGGACCTCGGCGAGGACTGGAAGGAGCGGCTGGTCTGGCTCGACGGCGCCCCGACGGCGGCCGCGAGCATCGGGCAGGTCCACGAGGGCCGCTGGCGCGACCCTTCGGCGGGTCCAGGAGAGCCCGGCCGGCGGGTCGCGGTCAAGGTGCAGTACCCCAACGCGGGCGAGGCGCTGATGTCCGACCTGCGCACCCTGGCCCGCGCCGCGAAGGCGATCGGGCCGCTCATCCCCGGCGTCGACATGAAGCCGCTGGTCGAGGAGGTGCAGGCGCGCGCCCGCGAGGAGCTCGACTACGACCTCGAGGCCGAGGCGCAGCGCGAGTTCGCGGCCGCCTTCCGCGACGACCCGTGGATCGTCGTACCCGACGTCGTGGCGGTCGGTCCGCGCGTGCTGGTCACCGAGTGGCTCGACTCGGCCGGGTCGCTCGCGTCGGTGATCGCGGACGGCACCCGCGAGGAGCGCGACCACTACGGCGAGGTCTTCACCCGGTTCCTGTTCAGCGGGCCGGCCCGCACCGGGCTGCTGCACGCCGACCCGCACCCCGGCAACTTCCGGATCATCCCGGACGAGGACGGATCACCGGGCCGGATCGGGGTCCTCGACTACGGCGCCGTCGCCCGACTTCCCCAGCGCGGCCTGCCGGAGCCGATGGGCCGGCTGATCACCCTGTGCGCGGCCGGCGACGGCGACGCGCTCATCGCCGGCCTCCGCGAGGAGGGCTTCCTGAAGGACCGGATCCGGATCGAGCCCCAACTGCTGATGGACTACCTCGCACCGTTCGTCGACCCCACGATGGTCGAGCGCTTCCGGTTCAGCCGCGAGTGGATGCGCGAGCAGTTCCAGCGGATCAACAACCCGCGGGACCCGGCCTACACGGTCAGCATCAAGCTCAACCTGCCGCCGTCGTACGTGCTCATCCACCGGACCTGGCTCGGCGGTGTCGGGGTGCTGAGCCAGCTCGAGGCGGAGGCGCCGTTCCGGGCGATCATGCAGGAGTTCCTGCCCGGCTTCACGCCGTCGGTGGACCCCGCCGGCTAATCGGAAACGCTGATGTACACCGTCTCCTGCCCGTGGTGAAGTGGAAACCCAGCCATCCGCCCAGCCATCCGCCCAGCCATTCCAGGAGCAACCATGACCCCTCGTCTCGCCGCGCTTCCGGTCCTGCTGGCCTCGGGGCTCACAGCAGTCGTCCTCCAGGGTCCGGCCGAAGCCGCGCAACCGCGGTGCCGGATCAACGACTCCCTCTTCGCCTACACCGTGAACTACGCCGACAACGCCCGCTTCATCTCGATCGACAAGAACGCGAACGGCTACCTCTGCATCCGGAACAACGACCCGCACTACACCGGCGACCCGGCGACCATCAAGGTGTACGACGACCGGGTCTGAGCCTCGGGACCCGATTCAGCCAGGTCAGCCGGGCGACTGGTCGGTGAGGCAGTAGGCGCGGCCGACCGGGTCGACCAGCACGGTCCAGTGGTCGTGCACGGCGAGCACTCGGGCGCCGAGGACGAGGTGCCGCTCGGTCTCGGCGGCCCGGTCGGTGGCGCCCCAGTCGAGGTGTGCCCGCGCGGGTCCGTCGGTCTCGCCGAGGCGCTGCAGGAGCAGGCGCAGCGGCTGGCCCGCCGGCGGGACCAGGAACCGGAAGTCCGGGCTGACCGCGGAGGCCCGCTCCGACCAGCGGGTCAGCGCGTGCCAGAACGCCAGCTCCGCGTCGTACGACGCCCGCGGCACGTCGATCGCGACCTGCACCACGCGGGACGCTGAGCCGTCGGCGTGGGTCGTGGGCGACGGCGGCCGGGCCGCGGGGTGGTCCACGAAGCAGAGCACCAGGCCACCGGGCGAGGCCATCACGACGTACCCGCGGTCGACGAGCTCGACCGCGCCGGCGATGGCCGCGGCGTCTGCGGCCGCGCGGGGGTCGGGCACGTGCAGGTCGAGGTGGACGCGGTCGCTGCCGGCGTGCAGCCGCTGGACCTTCAGGAACGCGTCGCCCGCGGCCGGCAGGAGGGTCGCGAACTCCTCGTCCGCCCCGCGCGGAGCCGAGAGCGCCGCGCCCGTGGCGGCCTGCCAGAACCCGACGCCGCGCTGGTGGTGCTCGGCGGCGAAGTCGAGGAACGCCGTGACCCAGGTGGGGCTCATCCCCCGACCGGCGCGCAGTCGTGGCCGCAGCCGTCCGGCGGCAGCGGGCCGTCGGCGTGGGATGCCGGCCGGTGCAGGACGGCCGCGGTGGCGCTGACCACGACGTCCTCGTCGTCGGCCCGGCCGGTGCCGTCGACGAGCAGGGTGTAGCCGTGCTGCTCGCGAGGCGGGAACACCACCGTGACGGCCGGGTTCTCGGCCAGGTTGCGCAGGGTGCCCCGGCCCGGCCCGGCGATCCGCAACGTCCCGTCCGCGCCGGCGACCGGGTCCACGGTCACCACCTTCACCTGGGGCGAGGACGTGGTCAGCAGGTAGCCGCTGCCGAAATCCGCCAGTGCCTGCTGCAGGTCCGAGGGGTCCACGGGGATGCTCACCCCACGAGCCTAGGGATCTGCGGGGTGCCTCACCAGACCCCGAGCACGTCGCCGCCGATCCGGACCACGAACGCGCCGACCACGACGATGAAGAAGCCCCGCACGAAGCCCGTGCCCCGGCCGACCGCCGTGCGGGCGCCGACGTAGCCGCCGACCAGGTTGCAGGCGCCCATCATCAGTCCGACGTCCCACAGCACGGCGCCGGTCGGGATGAAGAGCAGCAGCGCGCCGACGTTGGTCGCCAGGTTGGCCAGCCGCGCCTTGGCGCTGGCCTGCAGGAAGTCGTAGCCGAGCAGCCCGACGAGTGCGATCACGAAGAAGCTGCCGGTGCCGGGGCCCAGCACGCCGTCGTACATCCCGATGGCGAAGCCCACGACCATCGCGGCGGCCAGGTGCCGGTGGCCCTGGAACCGCAGCTCGGTGCCCTCGCCGAGCCGCGGCCGGAGGACGACGTACGTCCCGACCACCACCAGCGCGACCAGCACGATCGGTTCGAACGCCTCCCGCGGGATCCGCGACGCGGCGAGCGCGCCGGTGAAGGACCCGGCCAGGGCGAGCACCATCAGCGGCACGAACGTGCGCGGGTCGGGACGGATCCGCCGGTAGTAGGTCACCGACGCCGCGCTCGTCCCGCACACGGACGCGATCTTGTTGGTCGCCAGCACCTGGACCGGGCTCGCGCCCGGCAGGCCGACGAGCAGGGCGGGCAGCTGGACGAGACCGCCGCCGCCGACCACGGCGTCCACGAAGCCGGCGGTCACGGCGGCCAGCCCGAGCAGAGCGATCACGGTCAGGCTGAGGTCGCTCATCGCCGCCCACCCTACGCGTCGCTCACTCCGTCCAGGCGACGTCCTCCACCGGGCGGTCCTGCGTCTCGCGGGCGACGTCGTCGGACGTCTCGACGCACTCGCTGGAGACGTCGACCGCCACCAGGGAGCCGACCTGCACCCGCACGACGAGCTCGCCCTTGCCGCCCTCCACGACGGCCGGGTTCGCGGGTCGGGTCACCGTCCAGCCGTCCGACTCCAACGCGGCGGCGGCCGCGTCGATCGCCTCCCCGTCGGGGAGCTCGCTGGCCGCGAAGCTGAGCGAGGTCCGCATCGTGACGCCACGCGGGGCGTAGGAGTCCCCGCAGATCGCGAACGAGCGCTTGCCTGCGGTGAACGTGGCGCCGAGCGCACCGGCGATGTCGTGCACGACCCCGTCCACCGCGGCATCCGCGTCCGCCTCGACGTCGTCGACCTTCTGCTGCCCCTCCGCGTCGCCGCCGCACCCGGCCAGGGGCAGCAGCAGGCAGAGGGCAGCGATCCCGAGATGGGTCCTCATCGCCCCAGAATCCCTCCCCATCGTGAGTTCTCCAACAACCACTCGACGACGTCGCCCGCGATGTCCACTGCGTCCTCTCCTCTCTCCCAGGCCCACTCCCCGCCGTGCTCCCACACGACCTCGCCCGCGCTCGCCCCGGACGAGGCCGTGACGAGCTCCGGCAGCGTGAGGTGCTCGCCGCCCTCGTCTCCCCGGTGCGGCTGTGTGGTGACCTCGCCGTCGCGGTCGGCGACGATGTGCGCCATGTTGTCGAGGGACTCTCCCTCGAAGTACGACGTGTGGTTGGCCAGCAGGTCCTCCACCCGCAACGACCCGTCGCCGGTCTCGAACCGGACGCCGCCGAAGTCGTCCTCCGCCGGGTCCTGGCCGAGGGCCCCGACGCCACCGCGCTCGCCCGAGCCGAGCAGGGTCACTGGGTCGTGGTCCTTGCTGCCGACCCACACGTCTGCGCCGGTCAGCTCGGCCGCGGTGTCCTCCGGCTGCCCGGGGCTCCCGATCAGGATCGCGTCATCGACCGGCAGCCCGTCCTGGAGGGCATGGCCCACGGTGGTCGAGCCGTAGCTGTGCCCGATCGCGGTCAGGTGGGCGCGCTCGCCCTCGTCCGAGGCACGCAGGCCGTCGATGAAGTCGCCGAACCGCTCGCCGCCCTCGTCGGCCTTGGCGGTGATCGCGACGCCGCCGAAGTCGAGCTGTCCCAGGGGGTCGAACGGGTTGAGCGGGTTCCCGCTCGGGGCGTCGTAGTCGAGCCAATAGATCGAGGCCACCTTCCCGTTGCCCGCGTCGACCGCGGCCTGGTGGAGGGCGAAGGTCTTGTCGAGGTTGCCGGCGGTGCTCGAGGCCTCCGAGGTGAGGCCCGGGACGTTGACCGAGACGTGGTCGGCCCGGTCGGGGTCCCCAAAGCTCAACGCGACCGCGCCGTCGCCGCCGTGCGCCCCCGGCAGGTAGACGAGCAGGTGGGCCAGCTCCCGGCCGGTGTCCAGGTCGCGGTCCTCGCGGAACCGGTCGATCCCGTCCCGCACGTGCCGGGCGTTCTCGAGGACCCGCTCCTCGGCCGCGGTGAGCTGCCCGTCCTGCTCCCGCTGGCCCAGGCGGTCGAGGTCGCCGTAGAGCGCCGCCCGGTTGGCGTCGTCGCGCGACTCCGCCGGGATCCCGGCCGCGTTGCCCACCAGGTGCGGGTGCTCGGTGATCAGGGCCTGCCGCTGCGCCAGCGTCAGCGACGCCCACCAGGCGTTCAGGGCCTCGGGGTCGTCCCTGCGCCGCCTGAGCGCGGCCGTGAGGGCCGCCACGTCGACCCGACCGGGGTCGTCGGCAGCCACCTCGCCCTCCGCCACGGTGTCGACCCGGGCGAGTGCGGCGATGAAGTCGGCCTCGGCGTCGTCGTGGCGGACCACCCACGCGTCGATGTCGGCCGTCACCTCGGTGGCTCGGGCCACCAGTCGCTCGCCGCGGGTCCGTAGCGCCTCGATCTGCGCCGGGGTGGCGGCGTCACCGGCCGCCTCGACGTCGGCGCGCAGGGTCGCCGCGTCGCTGTTGACGGACCTGCGCTCGGCGTCGATGGCGCCCCGACTCGAGGTCAGCTCGAGCAGCCGGGCCTCGAACCGGTCCGCGGCGGTGACGGCGCGGTCCAGCGCCGCCTCGACGGTGTCGAGGCGCACGGCGAACCGAGTGGTCGCGTGGTCGTGCGCGGCCTGGGTGTCACCCTCCCAGCCGGGAGCGGCGATGCCCTGGGCCCAGCCCTGGACGTCCTTGACGCCAACGGTCACCGCCCGCAGGTTGGTCACGAAGGTCAGCGCACGCGCCGGGGTCGACTCCATCTCCTTGAACGCCGGGACGTACGGCGGCACGGGGATCACGGTCATCGCCGCTCACCACTCCCTGATCCCGGCCGCGTGATGCACCCACGGCAGCAACGACCGGACCCGTTCGGCCTGCGCGGCATCGACGAGGACGAGCAGGCCGCGGAAGAAGACGAGCTCCTCGCTGTTGCCCTGGGCCTGGAGCGCCATCGCCTTGATCTCGTCGACCCACGGCTCGCGGAAGGCCTCGACCGCGGCGCTGACCTCCGCCGAGAACCCCTCGGTCGACGTCTTGTGGAGGCGGCGCCAGCTGCCGTCGAGCCCGTCGGCCGCCTCGTCCCACTTGCCCTTGATCCCCGCCAGCACGGCGTAGGGGACGTCGAGCGTCGCCGTCATGACGCCACCTCCTCGAGGACCCGGTCGAGCACCGCGTCCCGGTCGGCCTCGGCGACGCTCAGCACGCCGGTGGCCAGGCGGACCGCTGTGGCACCGGCCCCCGCCTCGGCCTCCAGGTCGAGCAGCCCGTCGGTGGCGCGCAGCAGCGGTCGACCGGCCCGCCGGGTGGCGGCCAGTCGCCAGCCACGCCCGCCGAGCACCAGCGCGATGTCGCGCAGCAGCCCGACCCCGGCCTCCTCCCCGATGCCGGACGCCGACGCCGTCAGCAGCAGCGCGTGCCCGCCGTCGGCGGCCGCCCAGCGGACGGTCGGTGCGCCGGCATCCGCATGGTCGGCGATGAGCGCCGCGAGGACGAACCACGTCGCCAGGACGCCGGTGGCGACCTCACCGACGACGTCCGAGGGGACCACGGGCGCCGGCACCGACGTCTCCCCGTCCGCAGGCAGCAGCACGATGTCGACGTCAGGATGTCGCTGCCGAACCGCCGACCAGAAGGGGTCGTCGGCCAGCGTCGCGTCGCCGGCTCGCTGGAACGTGGTGTGGTCCAGATCACTCATGCAACGTCGGCTGCCCGGCGGTCAGGCGCGCCAAACCACGTCCGATCGTTGTCCACAGCCCGTCGCCCGCACGACCGTGGGGGTGCTCCGGGGCCGGTCAGCCGACCCAGAAGCCGCGGGAGCCGAACCAGTCGCCGTACGACCCTGGGCCGCCGCCGGACCGCCCGCCACGCCGCGATCCGAGGTAGGACCCGACCACCGCGGCCCCGAGGTCGCCGGCCTCCGGCGCGATGACCGAGCCGTCGACCCGTCGCGCCATCGACTCGATGAAGCGGGCCAGGCCCGGGTCCTCGCCGAGCCGGAAGAAGGTCGTCTGCGCCCCGAGCCGTCGGGCGTTGTCCAGCTCACGGACCGCCAGCGCGATGGTCATCGGGTGCGGCGGGTAGGAGAAGTAGACCTCGCCGCTCGACTCGAGGTGCGACGTCGGCTCACCGTCGGTGACCACGAGCAGGACCGGCTGGGCGTTCGGGTGCTTGCGGAAGTGCCGGTTGGCGAGCAGCAGGGCGTGGTGGAGGTTGGTGCCCTTGGCCCAGCGGGCGTCGAGAGCAGTGAGCTCCTCGATCCGCATCGTCTGCGCGTGGCGGCCGAAGCCGATCAGCTCGAGGTCGTCCCCGCGGAACCGGGTCCCGATCAGGGTGTGCAGCGCCAGCGCGGTCTGCTTCATCGGCACCCAGCGCCCATCCATGGCCATCGAGAACGAGGTGTCCACGCACAACGCCACCGCGGCCTGGGTGCGGGCCTCGGTCTCGGCGACCTCGACGTCGTCGATGGAGAGGTGGATGCGGGGTCGGGAGGGATGTCGTTTGGGACCAAACGACGTCAATTCGGGGCCTGGACCTGTCGTTTGTGCCCAATCGGCACGCTCCGCGGCCGCCCGTACGACGCCGTTGAGCATCGTCCGCGGGAGGTCCCAGGGCTCGGTGTCACCGAACTCCCAGGGCCGCGTCGCGCCGGACAGGTCGCCGGCGGCGCCGGCCTGGCGGAGGTCGCGCTGGCCCTGCCGGCCGGACATCTTCTGGGCGACGTCGCGCAGCAGCGCCTTGCCGAGCTGGCGCATCGCCTTGGGGGTGAGCCGGAGCTCGCCGTCGAAGCCGCGCTCCATCGCACCGGACTCCCGCAGCGCCTTCTCCAGCTCCTGCAGCTTGCGGGCGTCGACGGCGGCCTCGGTGCCGAGCTGGCGGGCGAGCTTGTCGAGGTCGACGTCGTCGAGCCGTGCGCCGCCGTAGGACTGGGAGAGCTGGTCGGCGAGGGCGTCGAGGTCGGCGAGGTCCTGCAGGACGCCGGTGCCGTCGCCGAGGCCCAGGCCGGTCGTCGGACCGTTGCCGTTGCCGAACTGCTCGGACCCGTCCCAGTCCTCTCCGGGGCGTAGCGACATCAGGTTCTGGTCGAGCCGGTCGAGCTGCTCCATCAGGGCCGGCGACCCGAACGCCTGGGCGGAGAGCTGCATCAGCTCGGCGCGCTGCTCGGGGGTCATCGAGTTGAGCATCCGCTGCGCGGCGGCGGAGCGCTGGGCCAGCGCGTCGAGGAGCTCGTCGATGTCCTGCGGGTCCTCGGGGAAGTGCTGGCCGTGCTTGCGCATGAACTCCCGGAAGTCCTCCGGGGTGTCCTCGCCGCGCGCGTGCTTCTCGAGCAGCTCGTTGAGGTCGGACAGCATCTCGTTGATCGCCTGCCGGTCGGCGTCGGTGGCGTTCTCGAGAGCCTGCTTCATGCCGGCGAAGCGCTGGTCGAGGAGCTCGCGGCCGAGCAGGTCCTTGATCTGCTCGAAGGCCTCGCGCGCCTCGCTGGACTGCCAGTCGTAGTCGCCCAGCTCGGTGACCGCGGCGGCCGGCGAGTCCGGCAGGTTCTCCAGGCGCAGCTCGCGGAACGCCCGGTCGCCGTCGTCCATCATCGCGTCCCGCGCGAGCTGCTTGCGCTCCTCAAGCACCGCGCGGTCCAGCAGCTCGCGGACCTCCTGCAGCGTGCCGTCCAGGTCGTGCCGCTGCAGCAGCTCGCGCCGCCGCTCGGCGACCCGGCGGGCCAGGTCGTCGAGGCCGGCCTGGTCGTCGCCGCCGCGGCGCAGGAACTCGCGCATCGCCCGCTCCGGGCTGTAGCCCGCCATCACGTCCTGGCCGATGGCGTCGAGCGCCTCGGCGATGTCGACGGGCGGCGCGAGCGGGTCGCCGCCGTCGTACCGGCGGTAGCGGCTCATCCCGGCCTCCGCTCCACCGTCGCGCCCGCACGCAGCACCCGCGGGATCTCGGCGACCTCCTCGACCACCTCGAGCAGCAGGCGCAGGTCGGCGTCGGGTGTGCTGGTGTCGACGACCACGTCGTAGCCGATGCCGGTCGAGGTCCACACCTCGTCGAAGCCGCCGTCGGCGGTCACCGCGACACCGTCGACGACGATGCCGAGGCGCTGCGCCTCGCGGTAGACGTCGTTGAGGACGCACAGCGCGACGGACAGGTGCAGCACCTGGGCACCGTTGGTGGCCGGGCCGGCCAGGACGCCCTCATCGGTCCAGGCGTGCGGGAACGTGACACCGTCACCGTCGCGCAGGCTGCCGGAGGTGGCGCGGACGGCGTACGGCGACGGCCCGGTCTCACCCATAGACGGTCTCGTCCCCGTCGCTGTCCTTGCCGATCTTGCGGGCGAGGAACAGTCCCTCGAGGGCGAGCTCGACCGCGGCGGCGCGCTCGCCGTCCGTGCGGCCACCGCCCTCGCCGTTGACGCGCTCGCAGACCTGGTCGTAGAGCTCGGACTCGCCGAGCACCGGCAGTCCGGCCAGGACGTCGCGGGCCGCGACCCGGCCCCCGGTGGTCACCGTCGCACCGTCCTCGATGGCCGCGACGAGCAGCGCCATGTCGATGCCACGGAGCTTCTCGCGGACGGTCTCGGCGGTGGCGGTGCGCAGCAGGTGGGTGAGGATCTCGGCCTCGCGGCCCTCCTCGCCGGACTCGAACTCGATCTTGCCGCCGAGCACCTCGACCGCCGTCTCGAGGTCGACCACGCGGGCGACGGCGCGGTCCTCGCCCAGGATGGTGGCCCGGCGCAGGGCGGCCGCCGCGATCGTCTCCGCGCCCGCGATCGCGAAGCGCGCGGAGACGCCGGAGCGCTGGTCGACGGCGCTGGACTCGCGCAGGTTGCGGGTGAACCGGGCCAGGACCTCGACGAGGAAGTCGGGCACGTCGACCTGGTCGGGCAGCAGGTCGGCCTCCTGCCGGACGACCGCGATCTCCGCGGCGAGCTCGCGCGGGTAGTGGGTGCGGATCTCGGCGCCGAACCGGTCCTTGAGCGGGGTGATGATCCGGCCGCGGTTGGTGTAGTCCTCGGGGTTCGCCGAGGCGACGACGAAGACGTCGAGCGGCAGCCGCAGCACGTAGCCGCGGATCTGGATGTCGCGCTCCTCCATCACGTTGAGCATCGCGACCTGGATCCGCTCGGCGAGGTCGGGGAGCTCGTTGATCGCCACGATGCCCCGGTGGGAGCGGGGGATCAGCCCGAAGTGGATGGTCTCCGGGTCGCCGAGCGAGCGGCCCTCGGCGACCTTCATCGGGTCGACGTCGCCGATCAGGTCGGCGACCGAGGTGTCGGGCGTGGCCAGCTTCTCGGCGTACCGCTCCTCGCGGTGGCGCCACGCGACCGGCAGCTCGTCGCCGAGCTCCGTGGCACGGCGCCGCGACGCGACGGTGATCGGCTCATAGGGGTGCTCCCCCAGCTCGGACCCCTCGATGACCGGCGTCCACTCGTCGAGGAGCCCGACCAGTGTGCGGAGCAGGCGCGTCTTGCCCTGGCCGCGCTCGCCGAGCAGCACCACGTCGTGGCCGGCGATGAGCGCCCGCTCGAGCTGCGGGATCACGGTGTCCTCGAGGCCGTGCAGCCCCGGCCAGGGGTCCTCGCCGCGCGCGAGCTTGTCCAGCAGGTTGGCGCGCAGCTCGGCGCGCAGCGACCTCTGCTCGTGGCCGGAGGCGCGCAGCGCGCCGAGAGTGCCGATGGAGGGAGCCGTCGCGGAGGCCGAGGTGGTCACCGTCTCACGCTACTGCGCCCGCACAACGGCTGTCCTCGCTCTAGTCTTCGCACGTGGCCATCCTGGTGGGCGTGCTCGGCGCGCTGAGCGCGGTGCTGCTCGTCGTCGTGGTGCTGCTCGCCCGGGACCGCTCCCGGCTGGAGGCGGAGCTGGCCGACGTACGGCGCCACCTCGCGCAGCTCGAGTCCGACCTCGACGCCGCGCTGCGCCCGCCCCCGCCGAGCAACTCCGCCGAGCGGGCGATGCGACGCGTGATCCGGACGGCGACGAAGGTCCGCGAGCACGGGATCACCGGGCTCATCCAGGGCACCGTCGAGGACCTGCAGAGCTGGGCCAGCGACGAGCGCGCCGACATCCTCAACATGGCAGCGTCCGACGGCACGGTGACGCTCTTCTTCTCCGACATCGAGGACTCGACGCCGCTCAACGACCGGCTCGGCGACAGCACCTGGGTCAAGGTGCTGGCCGCGCACGACCGGGTCCTGCGCACCCAGATCGAGAAGTACCGAGGGCAGGTGGTCAAGACCGCCGGCGACGGGTTCATGGTCGCCTTCCGCGACGCCGAGGCCGCCTGCCGGGCTGCACTCGGGATCCAGCGCGACCTGCCGCGCGACGTCACGCTGCGCCGCTACGGCCCGGTCCAGGTCCGGATCGGGATCCACACCGGCCAGGTGGTCGCGCGCGACGGCGACTACTTCGGCCGCAACGTCGCGATGGCCGCCCGGGTCGCCAACCTCGCCCACGGGGGCGAGGTGCTCGCCAGCGATGCGGTCCGGGCAGCGCTCGACGACGACGCCGCCGTCGTGCTCGTCGAGCGGGACGCCGTGGAGCTCAAGGGCCTGACCGGCGAGCACGTGGTCTGGGAGATCCTGCCTCCCGCCCACTGACCGCCGCCGGCAGGCACCCGCTCAGACGGAGAGCAGCACCGAGGAGCCGTGGCCGAAGAGGCCCTGGTTGGCGGTGATGCCCACCTTCGCACCCTCGACCTGGCGACCGGTGGCCTGACCGCGCAGCTGCCAGGTGAGCTCGCAGACCTGCGCGATCGCCTGGGCCGGGACGGCCTCGCCGAAGCACGCGAGTCCTCCGGACGGGTTGACCGGGATCCGGCCGCCGATGGTCGTCTCGCCCGCCCGCAGGAGCGCCTCGGCCTCACCGCGCTTGCACAGCTGGAGGTCCTCGATCCAGTCGAGCTCGAGCGCGGTGGACAGGTCGTAGACCTCGGCGACGTCGACGTCCGCCGGGTCGATGCCGGCCTCCTCGTACGCCGCCTGGCCGATCGCCTCCTTGAACGTCCGCTCCGGCGCGCCGACCACGGCCGACGAGTCGGTCGAGAGCAGCGGCATGTCGATGACCGTGTTCGGGAAGGTCGGGGTCACGGTCGAGACCGCGGCCACGCGGACCGGGTTCGCGATGCCGTGCTTGCGCGCGTAGTCCACGCTGCACAGCACCACGGCCGCGGCGCCGTCCGAGGTGGCGCAGATGTCGAGCAGGTGCAGCGGGTCGGACACCATCGGCGAGGCGAGCACCTCCTCGACCGTCGCCTCCTTGCGGAAGCGGGCGTTGGGGTTCACCAGGCCGTGCCGCGCGTTCTTGACCTTGACCTGGGCGAAGTCCTCGGAGGTGGCACCGTAGAGGTCCATCCGGCGACGTGCATAGAGCGCGAAGTAGGCGGGGTTCGTCATCCCGAGCAGCCGGAACCGCAGCCAGTCCGGGTCGGACCACCGCTCCCCCGCATTCGGCGCGAGGAAGCCCTTCGGGGTGGTGTCGGCGCCGACGACGAGCGCCACCTCGCACAGGCCCGCCAGGATCCGCGCCCGGGCGGTGTCGATGGCCTGGGCACCGGTGGCACAGGCGGCGTACGACGTCGCGATCCGCGCGCCGTTCCAGCCCAGCGCCTGGGCGAAGGTCGAGCCGGCGACGTAGCCGGCGTAGCCGTTGCGGACCGTCTCCCCGCCGACCACGAGGTCGACGTCGGCCCACGCGATGCCCGCGTCCTTCAAAGCCTCCCGGGCGGCGTGCACGCCGTACTCGGTGAAGTTGCGGCCCCACTTGCCCCACGGGTGCATCCCGACGCCCGCGATCGCGACCCCGCTCATGCCGACACCTCCGCGACGGGCTTCCAGCGGTAGATCGTGCGCTCACCGCTCTCGTCGGTGTTGAGCGTCTCGACGACGAGCTCCACCTCGGCACCCACCTTCAGGTCGGCGACGCCGAAGCCGTCCGCGACCTGGCCGAGGACGACCAGGCCCTCGGGCAGCTCGACCGCGGCCAGCGCGAACGGCTGGTAGGGGTCGCTCGCGGGCACGTACGGCGCCGGGGGCTGGTACTGCGCATCGGTGTAGGACCACACGGTCCCGCGCCGCGCGAGCTCGACGGTGTCGTGCTCGACCCCGTCGCACGCGGGGTTGCGGCAGAAGAAGGCGGCGGCGCCGGCGTCGGCCTGGACCGGCGGGAAGACGACGTTGCTGCAGCGGGTGCACCGGGACGCCAGCAGGCGCGGCTGCTCACCCGTGGTGAACCAGCCGTCGATGACGGGAGTTGCGGTCATGCGCGCAGCCTACCAAGCAAATGCTTGGTCGGGGACCGTCGTCCCGCCGCCGCACCGCTCAGCAGGCGGGCCGGAAGCCCGCCCGGGCCGGACCCGCGTGCGTGAGCGCGTCGAGGGTCAGGCCGATCGTCGCCCGGTCGGTGGGGATCAGGACGTGCTCCGACACGGCGAGCGGGCACTTGTCCTGGATGGTCACGTTCGTGGTGCGCGGTCCGGGCGCGAGGTAGCCGGAGGTGTGCGGGATGACGACCGTGTCGTAGCGGCTGGTGATCTGCGTGTAGCTGACCGTGCCGGGCGTCTCGTCGCCGGCGTTCAGCCGCGCCAGGAAGGCCGAGCCCCAGGCCTGCTGCTGGCAGGAGACGCACACGAGACCGGGCAGCAGCGCCGCCAGCGGGTTGGCGGCCGGGATCAGCATCGTCCCGTGGTTGGAGGGCGCGATCCCGACGAGGTCGTCGACGTGGCGAGCGCCGCCGAGGAACTTGACGTAGTAGCGCGGCATCATGCCGCCCTGCGAGTGGCCGACGAGGGAGACCCGGGCCGCGCCGGTCGACCGCCGTACCCGCGCGACGAAGGCCCGGAGCGCCTTTGCGGACTCGACCACGTCGGCCGTGCCCCGGTTGCCGTAGTCGAGGGCGTAGACGCAGAAGCCCCGCGCCCTGACCGCCTTGGCGAGCGGCTCGAGCAGGTGGCGCCGGTCGCCGAACGTGCCGTGGACCAGGATCACCGGCGTCGGTCGGGCCGCGGTCGCCCTGCAGGACCACACGTTGACGCCGGGGATGTCGCCCTCGGGCGCGGTGGGCAGCGGCGGGAGGATCGTGTCCGCCGTCGAGGGCGGTGCGGAGACGACGCCCAGCCCCAGGAGGAGGGACACGAGCAGGGCGGGCAGGGTCAGCCGGAGGGTGCGCACGTCGACATTCAACGACACGACGTGGCGGGCGTCACTCCGGGGCTCACTCCTCCTCGGGGTCCTCCGGGGGCGGCGGTCCCGGCTTCTTGCAGACCACCGTGTCCGCGGGCGTGTAGACCGTGTGGAACTTCTCGGTGTGGTCGATGGCAGACTCGCCGTGCTTGCGGAAGATCCGGGTCACGTCGACCTGGAAGCCCGACCAGCCGGTGTTCGGCTCGCAGTCCGGCGTGGTCAACGTCCGGGTCGCGGGCGGGGTGTGCGCGTAGCGCTCCGACGTCGTCGACTCGATGTCCCAGACCTTGGTGGACCACATCTGGACGGTGACCTTGCCCTGCCGGGAGAAGTCGCTCGGCTCGACCCAGGCGTGGACCAGGACGCCGTACTCGGTGTCGTTCTGGAACCGCAGGTCCACCGTCGGCCACGCGACGGTCGCCTCGCGGCCCACCGGGTAGCGGTCGATGTAGAACGAGTGCGGCTTGTGCTGGATGTCCTTCAGCCCGGCGAAGAACATCGCATTGAAGGTGGTCGTCGCCAACTGCGAGACACCGCCGCCCAGGTCCTTGCGGAGGATGCCGTTGCTGATGATGTAGCCCTCGGTGAAGCCGTTCTCAGCGGTGCGCTCCCCAACGATGCCGTTGAGCGAGAACTCCTCGCCGGGCTTGAGGACGGTGCCGTCGATCAGCTCGGCCGCGCGGCCGATGTTGACGTTGCGGTAGTCGGCGTGCGGGTAGGACGTCGAGAACTCGGAGACCAACTCGACGATCCGGAGGTCCCGCGCATCCTGGGTGGTGAACTCAGCCTCGGTGACCTCGGCCTCGACCGCACCGCGGCGCTGCGCGCCCGTGGCGGTCAGCAGGCCGGTGAAGACCTCGGCGACGTGGGCCGGGTCGAACTCCACGCCGGGCTTGGCCGGGACGACGCGCGGCTTGTTGCGCACGAGGCGGACGGTGGCGTCGACGGGCCTGCCGTCGGCGGTCGCCCGGTCCACGAGCGCGGCCAGCCGCTTCTCGTCGACGACCGGGACCAGCTCGCCGTCCTCGGCCTCCATCGAGAGCACCGTGGCGAAGCGCCTCGGCGCGAGCCGGATCTCGGCCTTGCCGAAGACCAGGGTGACCGGCGCGGACATCGCCGGCTCGGCGAACGCCGCCACCGCCTCGGCCACGTCGTCGGCGTCGATCTCGGCCTCGGCCACGACGACCTCGAGGTCGACGGACTCCTCGCCGTCGAGGAAGGCGTCCGTGATCGCCGCCTGCGCGGCGTCCGCGTCGATCGCCTCGCCCGGGACCGGGTCCGACGTCTCGACCCCGTCGCGGGTGAAGATGACCCGGCCGTCCTGCGGAGGCGTGCCGAGGCCCTTCGCCACCGCGGTCAGGCGCTCCTCGACGAGGTCCTCGTCGATGCGGACCACGGCGTCGACGTCGTCGCCGCCGGTGAAGTAGTCCCACTGCCGGCCCGGGCTCCAGCTGGACTCGGCGCCCACTGCGTCGAGCGAGGCGTCGTAGTCGACGGCGAGCCCGATGTCGGCGGGCTCGATCCGCGCCTTCCGGGCGGCATCGCTCTCGCCCTGGCCGCCGGGGAGACGGTGCGCGACCGTGATCGCGATGGGCACCTCGGCGCGCGGGTCGAAGACCGCCTCGAGCTCGCTGATCGCCTCGGCCCTGGTCAGACCGCCGACGTCGACCCCGGAGATCGTGGTGCCCGGCGGGACCTTGTCCCCCGCCACGGCGTACGCAGCGGCGTAGCCGCCGCCGACCAGAAGGAGAAGCACGACGACCACGGCCACGACGGCCTTGCCGCCGGGCCGTTCGCGCTTCGCGTCGGCGTCACCGCCGCCCGGGCTGCCCTCGAGGATGGTCACACGCGCCATCCTAGGGAGCGGTCTCGACTCTTCCGGAATCCTCGGCGGCCCCGTCGCCCGGTCGCGCGCGGCGCGCCACGCCGACGAAACCGGCGCCCAAGACGGCGATCCCGATGAGCATCAGGGCGTAGCCGGACACGTCCGCGGACACCAGGTAGTCGCCCTCCGCACGCTGCGTGACACCCTGCCAGAGCACCACGACCCAGCCGATCGCGAACGGCAGCCGGGCCCACCCACCGGGCAGCGCGACCAGGGTCGCGACGGTCGTGGCGACCCCGAGCAGGAGGCCCCAGGGGTAGTCGTGGAGCAGCACCGAGCACAGGCCGATCCCGAGGCCCAGACCCAGCGCGCCCACGGCCGCCACGACGCGCAGCACGGGCCGGCTCAGTCGGCCGGGACGCCGGCGAAGAGGTCGCTCTCCCAGCCGTTGTCGCCCGCCGCATCACCCGGCGTGCCCTTGACGAGCCGGAACTGCTCACGGCCGAAGGCCCGCGCCCCCACGTTGTTGGACAGCGCGAAGAACGGCCCGTCGGTGGTGATCTGGGTGGCGTGCGCGCGCAGCGCGTCCATCTTCCGGTCGACGAACTCGCTCGCGTCGACCTCGCAGCTGATGTCCTCGTCGGGCCGGAACATCCGCGGCAGGTCGCCCTCCGGGTCCATCCCCTCGAAGGTCGTGGTGTCACCGGACGCGCGCAGCTGGCGCAGGCCCTCGCGCAGCCGGCTCTCGGAGATCGCGCTCCAGTAGATCTTGGCGACGTCCCACGCCTCCCCCAGGTCGCGGCGGTACGACGGCGCGGCGGCCAGCTGCGCGGCGTACATCGCGACCCGGTGGGCCTGGACGTGGTCCGGGTGGCCGTAGCCGCCGAACTCGTCGTAGGTGACCAGCACCTGCGGCCGGACCTCGCGGATGACCGCGACGAGGTGGTCGGCGGCCTCGGTCAGGTCGGCGTGCCAGAAGGCGTTCTCGTGGACGTCGTCCGCGGCGACGGCATGGCCGTCCGCGTGCCACTTCATGCCGGAGTCGCGGTAGGTGCCGAAGCCGCCGAGGAAGCGGTGGTCGGTGACGCCGAGCGCCTCCATCGCCGCGTCGAGCTCGCCCCGGCGGTGCTCACCGAGCCGGTCGTCACGGTCCGCCGCGAGGTGCTCGAGCTCGGGGACGAGGATCTCGCCCATCTCACCCGCGGTGCAGGTGACCAGCGTGACGCCGCGCCCCTCGGCGACGTACTTCGCCATCGTCGCGCCCTGGCCGATCGACTCGTCGTCGGGGTGGGCGTGCACGAGGAGCAGGCGGTGGGCCGGGGTGTCGGTCATGCGGACGAGCGTAGTGACGGGCGCCAGAACCGGGGCGCCAGACCTAGGCGGGGCCCGGTCCCCGGGTGCGCTTCGGCTGGTCCGGCAGCGGCAGCACGGCCGGCGCGCCCGGAGCGGGCCGCCCGCCCCCATCGCCGTCCTCGCGCGCCTCGCTGGCCTCGTCGTCGTGGTCCAGCCAGCCGTCGTACATCTCCACGAGCAGGTCGAGCTGGATCTCCGGCGCGTCGGTGACCACCGCCCACGGGTGGTCCTCGTCGTCGTCCTCCCCGGCCAGGCGCTCACGCACCACCTCGGCGGCGTAGCCGCCGCGCACCAGTGCGAGCGCCGCGGCGCGCGCGTGCTCCTCGTCGAAGAAGATGCCCCTCACGGAGTCAGGCTACGGTGACCGTCGTGTCCGGACTGCACCTCACCCGCACGGCTGAGAACGGTGCCGAGGTCGACGCGCTCGCCGGGGCGCTCGCGGCCGACGGCGGCGGCCGGGTCGGGATCGACGCGCTGGCGTCCGACCTGCCGGGCCGGCTGCGCCGGACCTGGGCACCGCACCCCCGACTGCTGGGGCGGAAGGTCTCGCAGGCATGGACCTGGGAGGCCGCGGACCGGCGCGACCGCGACTGGTGGCCGCAGGGCATCACCACCTCGGCGCTCACCGGGTTCCGCGAGCGGCACGGCCACGACGTGCTCGCCACGTCCTGGTACGCCAAGCACCACGCCGGCTCGCGGATCAGCATCGTCGACCTCGAGCGGCGCCGCTACGGCCACGTGCTCCTGGTGACGCCGACCCTGGCGGACGGCCGGCCCGGGCTCGCGCCGCTGAAGGTCCACGCGGGCGGCATCGTGTGGCTCGGCGACCACCTGCACGTCGCGGCCACCGGGCGCGGCTTCTTCAGCTGCCGGATGGACGACCTGCTGCGGGTGCCCGCCGGGTCGACGTACGAGACCTGGGGGCACCGCTACGTCCTCCCGGTCCGGTTCGCCTACCGGGGCGCCGCCGACGAGGGCGCCGACCGGCTGCGCTTCTCGTTCTTCACCGTCGACCGGAGCAGCGAGGAGCCCGCGCTGGTCGTCGGCGAGTACGGCTCGCCGCGACAGACCCGGCGGCTGGCCCGCTTCCGCCTCGACCCGGCCACGTCGCTGCCGCTCGGCGACCAGGAGGGCCGGTCGCTGCCCGCGGTCGACGACCGCGGCGTGGCCCGGATGCAGGGCGTCTCCGTGGTCGACGGGACCTACTACCTGACCTCGTCGCGCGGCACGACCGTGCCGGGATCGGTGTACGTCGGCCGGCCGGGCCGCTTCCGCGAGCACCGGTGGGCGACGCCGATCGGGCCGGAGGACCTGGTCTGGTGGCCGGAGACGGACGCGTTCTGGTCCGTCACCGAGCACCCGCGCCGGCGCTGGGTGTTCGCGATGCGGCGGGCCGACCTCCCCGACTGAGCGTGCGGGCCGGGTCAGGTCAGGCCGGGGCAGGTCAGGTCAGGGCACCACGGGCAGACTGAGCGTCTGCGCCGACCCCGACGCGATCGTGACCGGCGTCGGCTCCAGCCCGCCGCGGTAGTTCACCGAGCCGCCGGCCACGTCCAGCCGGAGCCGGTGGCCGGGCGCGAACTGGTGGACGATCGCGGGGAGCTGGACGGTGAACGGCAGCGTGACGTCCGGGATGCGCACCGGCGCCTCGAGCCCCTTGATCAGCCGGGCGGTGCCGTCCGGGGCGACGTCGACGACCTTGATGAAGAGCACCAGCTGGCCGGCCGGGCCGGCCGCCTGGGTGAGCGCCGCGGACGGAGCGCTGACCTGGAGCCGGACCGTCGGCGTGCCGGCCACCCGCAGCGGCGCGGTGAGCGGCGGGGTCGACCACGAGGCGAAGGTGCCGGGCAGGTCGGTGACCTCCGAGGTGACCGGGCCGAGCATGCTGCCGAGGACGTCCATCTCGTCGAGGCGGGTCGGCAGGCCGGCGCCGGGCGTGACGAACGACTGGCTGCCGGGAGCGGCGGGCGTCGTACCGGTCACGAGGGAGGAGGCACCGGAGAGCCGCCAGGTGCGGCGAGTGCCGACCGGGAAGGTCGACGAGGTCGCGTAGGCCGGCGCCGCGCTGCCGGAGTAGGACACCCAGTCGCGGAAGTAGGCGAACTCCGGGCCGGTGCTCACGCCGCGTCCCTTGAGGTGCCGCTCGAACCAGGCCAGCACCCGCCCGGTGACATAGCCGGACGACGGCTCGGACCAGTTGACCTCGCCGGGCGCGGCGCTGCCGGAGTGGCCGCCGAGCTGCCAGACCATCTTGGTCTCCGTGCCCTGCGCCTGCAGCGCGCGATAGGTGGCGACGGCCTCGTTGAGGTTGAACAGGGTGTCCCGCTCGCCCTGGACGAGCAGCGTCGGCACCCGCACCTTCGAGACGTACGACGCCACCGACGCGTGCCGCAGCGCGGCGATGTCGGCCGGCTGGAGGAAGCCGGTGGTGCCCGCGGTCAGCAGCGCCGGGCACACGAAGTCGGCGAAGTTGGGGCACGACAGCACGTCCGGCGGGACCTGCTGCTCCTGCAGGTCGCCGGTGGCGCCGGTGGCCGAGAAGCCGGCCGCCCACACGAGCTTGGCCGCACCGGGGGTCGAGGTCGAGACGCCGGTGGTCTGGGTGGTGTTATTGGGGCCGAGGCTGTAGCTGAGGTCGTTCCACGTGATGAACGGGACCAGCGCGTCGACGCGGTCGTCGAGCGAGGCGACCGCGAACTGGAACCCGCCGCCGTAGGAGCCGCCGAAGGTGCCGACACGCGGGTCGTTCGACCGGGCGACGCCCTTGTGGTCGCGGGGGTCGCGCTGGACCACGCGGAGCAGCGGCGCGGGCCGGGTGTGCTCGGCGTCGAGGAAGGCGATGCCGCCGGAGCCTCCGAGGAAGCTCACCAACTGGCTGGCGGCCTTGCCGTCCCAGTCCGGGTCGTCGAGGGTGATCTTGCAGCTCGAGCCGCCGAACCCGAGGCCGGAGTAGGACAGCACCACGTAGCCGCGCTCGGCGAGCGCGTCGGCCGCCGCGGCCTGGTCGTCCTTGGAGCCCCCGAACCCGTTGGTGGTGAGCACCGCCGGCACCCGGCGGGTCGGCGTGGCCGCGCTCGGGACGTAGAGGTCGCCGACGATGTCGCAGGACTGGTCGCCCCGCGGTCCCACGAGCACCTTGAAGTGCAGCGTGGTCTTCGCGTACGACGTCGCGGCGACCGCGCTGCCGCCGGCGGCGAGCGGCGCGAGCACCGCGAGGAGGACGAGGGTGCCGAGGCCGGCCAGGGTGCGCTTCACGGAACGTGAACGACGCTCAGGTTGTCTGTGTTACGGCCGTCACGCGGAGACGGCGGCTAACCGACTGCTCAGGCCGACTGCTCAGGTGCCGCCGCCACCGGGCGATGGGACAGCCATGAGCGTGGACGACGTACGACCGGGCTGCCCGGCCTGGTGCGTCAGCACCGCCGCGGAGCACGCCGAGGACGACCCCGGCGCGTGGCTGCACGAGGGCCCGGCGTTCGGGCTGCTGCGGACCTGGCTGCTCGACGGCCCGGAGCCGGCCTTCACGGCGACCCTCGCCGAGACCGTGGCGGGCGCGCACGAGCTCACCCCGGACGACCTGCGGCAGCTGGCGACGGACGCCCTCGACGCCGCGATGTGGATGGACCGGCAGTCGGGCGCCCCGCTCGCCCTGCGCGGCGAGTCCGTGGTCGAGCTGGTCCGGCGGGCGCACGCCCGGGCGACCCGCTCGGCCTGAGACCCAGCCGGCTCAGCTCAGCGCGAGGCGCCGTCGATGACCTCGAGGGCCAGCCGGTGGGCCCGGTCGAGCTCGGCGTCGTCGCCGAACAGCTCCCGTCGCGCGTTGCCGGCCCCCAGCAGCGCGTCGAGCCGGAACGCGTCGTCGACCGGGTCCGCCGACCCGGCCGCCTGCAGCTCGCGCTCGAGCAGGTCCAGCCACTCCCGCTTCAGTGCGCGGACCGCGTCGGCCACCGGCCCGTCGCGATGCCCGAACTCCACGCTGGTCGCGGTCACGAAGCAGCCGCCGGGGAACACCCGGGACCGCAGATAGTCCACCCAGCTCCCGAGCAGCGCCTCCAGCCGCTCCCTTCCCCGCGGCCGGGACCAGGCCGGGGCGATCACCGTGTCGACGTAGATCCGGCGCGCCTCCGCCACGGCGGCGAGCTGGATCGCCTCGCGCGACCCGAAGACGGTCATGATCCCGCTCTTGCTCAGCCCGGTGGCGGTGGCCAGCGAGCCGACGGTGATCGAGTCGAGGCCGTGGGTGGTGGCGATGTCGGCGGCCTTGCGGGCGGCGGTACGCCGGGTCGCGTCGCCGCGCGCCCGGCGGCCGTCGACCGGGACAGGCTGGGGGGCTGGGTCGGGCACGAGCCAACTATACGACCGACTGGACGCACAACGTTCCGGACGCCTACGCTGATCGACACGTTCACGACCGATCGGTCGTACACCCGAACGACGCCGACCAGGAGCAGCGATGACCGACCCGAATGACCTGCAGCACTCCGTCCGGATCGACGCCACGCCGGAGCACGTCTGGACGCTCGTCAGTGACCTGCGCCGGATGCCCGAGTGGAGCCCCCAGGTGACCTCGACCCGCCTGCGCGAGGGACACGCGCTGGGCGACGGCGCGGAGTTCACCAACCGCAACCGCTCCGGCGAGCTCGAGTGGGCCACCCACGGCCGGATCGTGGCGTTCGAGCCGGCCCGCGCCCTGGCCTTCCGGATCGAGGAGAACTGGGCGGTGTGGTCCTTCGAGCTCGCGCCGGACGGCGACGGCACTTTGCTGACGCAGCGCCGGACCACCCCGGAGGGCATCTCGCCGCTCTCCCTCGAGCTCACCGACGCCTACCTCGGCGGGCTGGAGTCGTTCACCCGGCAGCTCGACGAGGGGATGGCGCAGACACTGGACCGGATCCGGGCCGCGGCGGAGGCGTGACCCGCCCGGCGTGACAACCGGGCGCTCGCCCCGGGCGTCACAGTGTCGTCAGCACAGGAGGCGCCATGCACACCCGGACCACCAGCCCCGCGAGGGCCGGCAGACTCCACGCCGTCGCCCTCCTCGTCGCCGCCGTCGCGCTCGGTGCCACCGGCTGCGGGGACGCGGAGGAGCCCGTGGCCGTCGACGCCCCGAGCCCACCCGCCACGTCCCCGACGACCGTCGGCACCGGCGACCGCGAGCTCGCCGCCGCACTCGTCGCGTTCGCCCGCTCCCCGGGCGCGGACACCCTGGCCGTCGTACCGCTGGCACCGGAGGTGGCCCTCGGCCTCGCCGACCGGCTCGAGCCGGCGCAGGACCGGTCCCGGCTCGCCCGCCCGGGCGCCTGGTCGATCGAGGCGCCGGACGGCTTCCGGGGCCGGGTCGGCCCGTTCAACGCGGTGCAGAGCCTGGCCGGGCACGCGGAGGGCGACGACCTCGCCGCCTTCGCCGTGTACGTCGGCCCGCACGCCCACTGCGCCGGCCCGCCGGTCCCGGCGCCGGCCGGCCTGGCGCAGCACCGGCGGGTGTCGGTGCAGCCGGCCGAGACCACGATCGACGGCTGCCTCGACTGGTTCACGGTCGACCTGTTCGTCGACGCCGGCGGGGAGGTCGACGCGGTCACCTTCGACACCTGGGAGCCCTGACCTCCCGCCTGCTCCGGCCGCCCGGCGCTCAGCCAGGGCGCTGTGTCAACGCGCCGCCCCAGGCCGTCGCAGGCCGGCCGCGGCCGCGCGGCGGACGTCGTCGGTCAGTGCCGCCAGCGCCGGGCTGTCCAGCCGCCAGCGCTGCCAGTGCAGGCCGACCCGGACCGGCCGCGCCCCGGGGAGCCGCACGAGCGCGCCGGACGCCAGGTCGGGCTCCAGTTGCGGGTCGAGGATCATTCCCCAGCCGAGGCCGCACCGGACCGCCTCGTGGAAGTCGGCGGTGCTCGGCACGCGGTGCACGACGGCCGGCCGCCCGGACCCGTGGGCCGCGAGCACGTCGTCCTGCAGGTGGTCCTTCTCGTTGAAGACCACCATCGGCGCCCGCCCCCAGTCCAGGCTGCGGCCGCGCCGGTGCTGCTCGACGAACGACGGCGCCGCGGCCGGCGTGTAGCGGATGCTGCCGAGCGGCTCCACCACGCAGCCCTGGACCGGCCGGGGCTCGTCCGTCACGGCGGCGAGCACCTCGCCCTGCCGCAGCAGGTCATGGGAGTACGCCTGGTCCTCGACGTGCAGCCGCAGCGCGGTGCCGGGCCGGCCGGCCACCGCGCCGAGCACCGGCCGGAACCAGGTCGCGAGCGAGTCGGCGTTGACGGCGACGGGCAGCTCGACGACGTCCGGCTCCCCGAGCGAGGCGGTGGCCTCGGCCGCGAGCAGGCGCAGCTGGCGCCCGAGCCGCAGCAGGGGCACGCCCGCCGGCGTGACGGTGGCGGGCGTCGTACGACGGACGAGGACCTGGCCGGCCGCCTGCTCCAGCGCGCGCACCCGCTGGCTCACCGCGCTGGGCGTCACGTGCAGCCGACGCGCGGCCGCGTCGAAGGTCCCCTCCTCGGTGATCGCGAGCAGGGTCTCGATCTGACTCGGGTCGAAGCGCACTCCTCCAGTCAATCACCGAGGTAAGCAGTGCTCATGTATCTGAAGGAACATTCGCTGGGCTGCACACCGGGCGCGGGCCTAGCGTCGACCCGTGATCGTCGCCATGACGGCCGGCCTGCTGACCGGCCTGTCCCTCATCCTCGCCATCGGCGCCCAGAACGCCTACGTGCTGCGCCAGGGCCTGCTGCGCTCCCACGTCGGAGCGGTCGTGCTCGTGTGCGCGCTCTCCGACGCCGTCCTGATCGTGGCCGGGGTCGCCGGGATCGGGACGCTCGTCGACCGGGCGGGGTGGGTGCTCGAGGTGGTCCGCTGGCTGGGCGTCGCGTTCCTGCTCGGGTACGCCGCCGCGTCGCTGCGTCGCGCCGCCGGCAGCGAGACGCTGGCTGCCGACGCCGGCGGCACGGAGCCGCTGCGGCCGGTCCTGGTGCGGGTCGTCGCGCTCACCTGGCTCAACCCGCACGTCTACCTCGACACGGTGCTGCTCCTCGGCTCGATCGCCGCGGCCCACGACGGCGGCGGGCCGGCGGGACGCTGGTGGTTCGCCGCGGGGGCGTGCGTCGCAAGCGTCCTGTGGTTCACCAGCCTGGGGTACGGCGCCCGCCTGCTCGCGCCACTGCTGGCGAGGCCGCGCGCGTGGCAGGTGCTGGACGTGCTGGTCGCGGTGACGATGGTGTTCGTCGCCGCGAACCTCGCCCTGGGCCGGGCTGGTTGAACGGGTCGACTGCCGGGGGACGCATGCCGGCGGACGCCTGCGTCAGGCCCGCACGTGCGGCGAGATCAGCGCCGTCCGGACGGACATCCCGAGCTCCCGCGTGCGGACCGTCGTGATCCGCCGCCCGGGCTGCACGGCGTCCTTCACGGGCGCGGTCCGCTCCCCCAGCATCCGGGCCGTCGCGTCGATGTCGGCGACGACGTGCGTGATCCCCCAGAGCCTCGACGGTCCGTCGCCGTGCGCGCCGGGCGCGCCAACCACTTCGAGGATCACCTCGCCGAGGCGGTGGAACACCTGCCGCACGGGCTGGCCGCCCAGCTCGCCCTCCCGCTCGCGGCGCGGCTCCAGCCCGATCGACCGGAGGGCGGCGCCCGCGCGGTCGAGGTCCGGCGACAGCAGGACCACGTGGTCGATGTGGGTCACCCCGTTGGCGTGCGCCGCCGGCTCCGCGAATCCCGCGTCCGAGACGGTGGTCGGCACGCCGTCGACGTCACCGGGCGCGGCCGGGACGTCCCGCAGGCTCCACCCCAGGACGCCCTTCCCGCGCTCGCTCCCGACCAGCCGGACCCGGACCGTGCCGATCCGGCAGGTGGCGTCGGGGTCCACGGCGAAGCCCGCCGAGGCCCATGCCTCCGGCGGGTCGGCGACGACCAGCTCGTCGATGGTCACGGGCACGGCGCGACCCTAGCCCAGGACCGGCTCACAACAGGGCGCGGCAGGCCTCCTCACAGGCCGTGCAGGCCTCGGCGCACACGCGGCAGTGCTCGTGCATGTCGGCGTGCCGGGCGCACTCCTCGCCGCAGCGGCGGCACGCCGTCGCACAGGCCTCGATCAGGGCGCGGGTCACCTCGGCTCCGTGGGCCGTCTGGCGCGAGAGGACGCGGGCCGTGGCTGCGCAGATGTCGGCGCAGTCGAGGTCGAGGCCGATGCACGTGACCAGGTCGGCGACCCGCTCCTCGCCGAGGCAGGCGTCGGCGCACGCCGTACAGGCCTGGGCGCAGGCGAGCAACGCCTGGACGGTGCGGGCGAGCTCGTCGGCGTCGCCGGAATGCTGTGGGTGGGACGAGAGCATCTGTTCGACGGTGTGCACGGCACTCCCTCCGGTTGGCTGCAGATGCGGTCGTGCGCCGCGGCGCACGTCCGTGGAGTACCCGCAGGTGGAGGTGGTCAGCCGGGCAGTCCGGGAAGCCAGCGCGGCACCCGGGCGCGGTAGTCGTCGTACGCCGCACCGAAGTTGCGCTCCATCGCCGCCTCCTCCGCCGGGATCTGCAGCCGGTCGATCGCGACCACGAAGGCGGCGATCGGCAGCGGGGTCAGCCATCCCCCGCGGCGGACGGCGTGCGCGGCCAGCAGGCCGGCCATCCCGACGTACATCGGGTTGCGGGTGATCCCGAAGGCGCCGCCGCTGACCATGCTGGACGCCCGGGTCGGGTCCAACGGGTTGACCGTGGTGTGGTGCTTGCGGAAGGCCGCCATGGCGCTGGCGTCCAGGCCGAGCGAGGCAGCCGCGATCGCCGCTGCGGCGACCTTGCGGGCAGCGCCGGCGGGCCGGTCGGGGGCGAGCAGGTGCTGGGCGATGCCTGCGGCCAGGCCGAGGAGAGGAGGGGGTACGACGGGCACGGATCGAGCCTGACAGGCGACCGCCCGCACGGCAATCGTTCAGGCCGGCTCGAGCGCCGGGTCCTCCGTCACCTTCGGCGGGCGCTCCACGGTGATCACGACGGCGACGGCGGCCACGATCACCAGGCCCCCGACGAGCACCGCGCTCGTGATCGGCTCGTCGAGGATCGCCCAGCCGAGCAGGACCGCGACCACGGGGTTGACGTAGGCATAGGTCGACACGAGCCCGATCGGCGCGTTCGCGAGCAGCCACACGTAGGCGCTGAACCCGAGCATTGACCCGAACACCACGAGGTACGCCCAGGCGAGCCAGGTCCCGGCGTCGTACGCCAGGGGCGCCGGCGACTCGCCCACCGCCAGCCCCAGCGCGACCATCATCACCCCGCCCGTCCACATCTCGTGGACAGCGAGCACGAAGGGGTCCTTCGGCAGGGTGAGGCGCGGCTGAACCCAGGAGCCGAATGCCCAGAACCCGCTGGCCGCCAGGACGAACGCGGCCCCGACGAGCGGCACGTCCCCCTGGTCCCGGCCACCGAGCACCAGCCAGGCGAGGCCGACGAAGCCGAGCAGCACACCCAGCACCGACGACCCGCGCGGCCGGTCGCCGCCGGCGACGCGGTAGGCGATGACCCAGAGCGGCACGGCGGCGACCAGCAGGGCAGCGACCCCGCTCGGCGTGTCCTTGCTCTCGCCGATCGCGACGAGGCCGTTGCCCAGCAGCGGCAGCATCAGCCCGAGGAGGGCCGCGCCGCCGAGTTCGGCGCGGGTGACCCGGACGGGCACCCCGCGCAGTCGCAGCAGCACGCCGAGCAGCAGCCCGGCCGCCACGAACCGGGCGCCCATGCCGGTCAGCGGCGGCATCTCCTCGACGACGATGCGGATGCCGAGGTAGGTCGAGCCCCACACGACGTAGACGATCGCGAGTGCGGTCACCACCAAGCCGAGACGGGCCTGTCTGTTCATCGTCACTCCTGCCTGTCGGGCGCGTGCCTGCTGGGCGCGCTCGCCGCAAACCTGTCGACCCCAACCCGGCGGACGCCAGCGGTTATTGCCTCCCGCCGCACGTTGGCAGCGGCTCGACGGAGACTGGCAGGACTTCGACGGCGGCACCACCGCCGGGTCGGTCGAATTGCCGAACCCGACCTGCGACCGGATCGTCAGTCCGCCCGATGCGCCAGCCGCTCTTGGGTTCCTACCGTCGGTCCAGGAGCAGTTCCCAGCCATCCCGAACACCTGGAGGACACCATGAGCAACCACCCGAACGTCGCGGTCATCGACCGGATGACGCAGGCGATCGTCGAGAACGACCGCGACACCCTGACCACGATCTTCACCGATGACATGGTCTTCCACGGCCGCGGTCCGATCCCGTTCGCGGGCGACCACGCCGGGGTCGACGGCCTCCTGGCCGCGCTGCGCACCGTCTTCGACCTGACGGACGGCGACGTGAAGCTCGAGCAGCTCTTCTGCCTGGCCGACGACGAGTGGGGGGCGGAGTGGGAGCACGCCGTCTTCGGCCGCGACGGACGGACGCTGGAGATGCAGGACTCGTTCGTCTACCGGTTCCGGGACGGTCGCATCAGCGAGATGTGGTTCATCGCGGCCGGACCGGCCGAGGCCGCCTCGTTCTGGGCATAGCCGCCGACGAGCGCGACAATGACGTCGTGGGCGACGAGATCGGACGCGCACGCGACGCGTTCAACCGCCGCGCCTGGCGGCGGGCGTACGACGGGCTGTCCGCGGCCGCAGCGATGGAGCCGCTCGAGGTCGACGACCTCGAGCGGCTCGCGTCCGCGGCCTACCTCTCCGGCCTGGGCGACGAGAGCCGGTCCGCCTGGATCCGCGCGCACGAGAGGTACGCCGACCTCGGCGACGTCGCGCGGGCCGTCCGCTGCGCCTTCTGGCTGGCGTTCGCGCTGTTGAACGCCGGGGACCTCGCGCGGGGCGGCGGGTGGGTCGACCGCGCCCAGCGGCTGCTCGACGCCCGTCGGCTCGACTGCGTCGAACGCGGCTACCTGCGGTACGCCGCCGCGATGCGCGCAGCCTTCTCCGGCGACGCGCGGGCGGGCTACGAGGCGTTCCACGCGGCGGCCGAGATCGGCGTCCTCTTCCACGACCCGGAGCTCACGGCGCTGGCGCGGATCGGCGAGGGCAGGTGCCTGATCTGGCTCGACCGGGTGGACGAGGGAGTCGCTCTCCTCGACGAGGGCATGGTCGCCATCGAGGCGAACGACGTCTCGGCCATCGCGGTCGGCGATGCC
This sequence comes from Nocardioides sp., assembly GCA_035554935.1. GTDB lineage: Bacteria > Actinomycetota > Actinomycetes > Propionibacteriales > Nocardioidaceae > Nocardioides. Next base: position 121,830 of record DATMHM010000008.1, read on the forward strand.
TACTGCACCGCCATCGAGGGCTGCACCGAGCTCCTCGACGTCCGCCGCGCCCACACGTGGACGACGGCGCTCAGCCGATGGGTCGACGGCCAGCCCGAGCTCGTGCTGTACCGGGGTCAGTGCCTGATCCACCGCGCCGAGATGCTCCACCTGCGCGGCGACTGGGACGCCGCCGTCGAGCAGATCGAGAACGCCGGCCGGCGCCTGGCCGATCCGGTGGGACAGCGGTCGCGGGGCGCCGCCGCCTACCTGATGGGCGAGGTGCACCGGCTCCGTGGCCACGACCGCGCCGCCGAGGCCGAGTTCCAGCTGGCCAGCGAGCTCGGCCGCGACCCGCAGCCGGGTCTCGCACTGCTGCGCCTGGCGACGGGGCGGGTCGACGTGGCCGCCGCCTCGATCCGACGGGCACGTCAGGAGGCCGGCGACGCGATGGCCCGCGCCCGGCTGGCCGCCGGGTACGTCGAGATCACCATCGCCGACGGCGACGTGGCCTCCGCACGGGCTGCCGCCGACGAGCTCGGCAGCGTGGCCGGCATGGTGCGCATGCTCCTGCCGACGACGCTGCACCAGCAGGTGCTGGGCGCCGTGCTGCTGGCCGAGGGCGACCCCGAGGCAGCGCTGAGCGCCCTCCGGCGGGCGCTGGCCGGCTGGCGTGAGCTCGACGCCGCCTACGAGGTGGCCCGCACCCGGATGCTCGTCGCCGCCGGCTGCCGTGCTGTCGGGGACGACGACGGCGCCGAGCTGGAGCTGACCGGCGCGCTCGCGGTCTTCGACCGGCTCGGGGCCGTCCGCGACGCGGCCGCCGCCCGCACCGGGCTGCACCTCACCGCCCCACCGTCCAGCGGTCTCACCAGCCGCGAGGAGGAGGTCCTGTCCCACGTCGCCAAGGGGCTCACCAACCGCCAGATCGCCGACTGCCTCGTCGTCAGCGAGAAGACCGTGGCAACCCACGTCGGCCACATCCTCACGAAGCTCGGACTGCCCAGCCGAGCGGCGGCGACCGCCTACGCCTACGAGCACGGCCTGCAGTCATCGAACGGACAGGGACCTCAGAGGTAGGTGTCCGGCACCGGCCCGAGGACCTCCATCCGGTTTCGGACCGCGATCCGCTCGAGCTGCTCCGGCGTCGGGGAGCCGGTCGCCTCCGCTTCCGCGAGCTCCTCGAAGAACTCGGTCATCGCGGCGGGAGAGAAGAGGTTCAGCTTCTTGCCGGGCCCTGCCGAGACCACCCTGAACGTGTGCGGCGTGGACGGCGGCACGTACACGAACGTCCCGGGTGGGCAGAGCGTCTGCTCGTCCTCGATGAACATCAGGTACTCACCCTCGAGGACGAAGAAAGCCTCGGATGCGTCCCTGTGGACGTGCAGCGGTGGGCCGAAGTCCGGTGGTTCGCCGGCTCGACCCAAGAGCGAGCAGTCCTCAGCGCTTACAGGCGAATCCCGACACGCTAGACATTGAAGCGGAACTCGACCAGATGCCGACACTATGCAACACTTTAGGCATGAACACAACCCCTCGCCGCACGGCGATCTATCTCCGCGTCTCGCTCGACGCGACCGGGGAGGGCCTGGCCGTTGATCGCCAGCGCGAGGCATGTCTCTCGATCGTGGCCTCGCGCGGCTGGAATCTCGTCGGCGAGTACGTCGACAACTCGATCAGCGCCACCGACGCGAAGAAGAATCGGCCCGGGTACAACTCGCTCGTGCGCGACCTCGAGGCCGGCCGTTTCGACGCGCTGGTCTGCTACGACCTGGACCGCCTGACCCGGCAGCCGCGACAGCTCGAGGACTGGATCGACGCCGCGGACCGCGGGAACCTCGCGCTCGTCACCGCGAACGGCGAGGCCGACCTGACGACCGACGCCGGCCGCCTGTTCGCCCGGATCAAGCTCGCCGTGGCGCGCTCCGAGGTCGAACGCAAGAGCGTGCGCCAGCGCGACGCTGCTCGCCAGCGCAGCGAGATCGGTCGCCCCCCGCTCGGCGTCCGGCTCACTGGCTACACGCCGAAGGGTGAGATCGTTCCCGACGAGGCCGAGATCGTGCGCCAGATCTTCGAGCGATTCGCCGAGGGCGCGCCGTTGCGCGGCATCGCCCGGACCCTCACGGAAGCCGGAGTGAGCACGCGCCACGGCCGACCATGGAACCCCTCGAGCATCCGCACCATCCTGACCAATCCTCGCTACGCCGGCAGAGCCGTCTACCAGGGCAAGGAGACCGGCAAGCGTGGCGCGTGGACTCCGCTGGTCGACGACGATCTCTTCGAGCGCGTCCAAGCCACGCTCAAGGACTCGTCGCGTCGCACCCAGGACGGCACCGAGCGCAAGCACCTCGGATCGGGGATCTACCTCTGTGCAGTCTGCGAGCAGCCGCTGAGCGCATGGAGTGGCCAGCGGTACCGATGCCGGCACGGCGGGCACGTCAACCGCGCCCAGCGGCCCGTTGACCGCTTCGTCGAGGCCGTCCTGGTCGAGCGGCTGGGGCGCCCGGATCTCGCTGACCTGCTCGCCGGCGCCGGCGTCGACACGGCGCCCTACCTCGCCGAGATCGACCGGCAGAAGCGACTCATCCGCCGAGCCGAGGCCGACTACAAGGCCGAGCTGATCGAGGCCGCGGACCTCAAGAGCACGCGCGAGGGGGCACGCACGGCCCTTCGGGCAGCAGAGGACGCGCTGGCGAACCTGAGTCGCAGCTCGTCGGCCGCGTCCGTGATCGGCTCCCCTGACCCCGCAGGCGCGTACCTTGCCAGCGATCTCACCGCGCGCCGTGCCGTGCTGGACTTCTTCGTGACCGTGCGGCTCCGTCCCGGGCACAGGTACTCCCGCGCGTTCGACCCTGAAACCGTCGAGATCGAGTGGAGGAAGCAGCAATGAGGGCGTGGGTTCGGCTTGGAGTCAACTGCAAGACCTGCGGTGACCGCGTCGTTGTCTTCGAGTTGCTCGACGATCCCGAGGGCGCGAATCCCGCTCTCGTGTTCGACCTCCTGCATGCCGCGCTCGCGCGAGAGGCCGAGGAGGTCACCAGTCGACCTGGACGCGGCTACACCTACGTTCACCACTGCGACCGCTGCGGCAGATCCCTGCAGGTCTCCTCAGAGACCGCACTGGCCGAGCTCGTGAGCGCATGGAACGACACCGAGCGGACCGGCGCGCCCTCTTCCCGGCGTCTCAATGCCTAGGTAGCATTAAGGACAACGGTGGAGCCGACCACCGCATGGTCATCGGCAGCAGGCACAACCTCCCCGGCGCGTGCGAGATTCATCGCACCCGGAGGACGACGCGTTGTCCTGGACTCACACGCGATCCGAGATCGCACGCACCATCAAGTCTGACCCTGACGCAGACGTCACTGAACTGCGTCGGCAACTCAAGGCCGAGCGGCTCGAGGACCACATCAAGGCGGTCGTTGATGCCGCTCCCCCGCTGACCGTCGAGCAACGGGAGCGGCTGGCCGCGATCCTGCGGACAGGGAGCGTCGCATGATCAGCGGCGTCGCTCACCTGGACCTGTCCCGGGCCGACGACAGCGCCGTGCTCGCCGAGCTCTGCGCGATGCCCGACGGGGCGCGCGTGATCGTGCAGGTCGGTGCTCGCTGCGGCTGGACCATGCGCGAGATCGAGTTGCTGTCTCGCAACGGGCGCCGGCTGCACCTCGAGATCCACGGGACCACGGCCGCGGCCGTCGAGGCATGGGTTAGGGCGCTGCGATGACGGCCCGGACCATGCAAGCCGTGTTCGTGGCGCCCTCCTGCGCATATTTGCGGGGCTGGGGCTCTCGCGAGCTTCTGACCGAGGTCCTGGGCCGCCCGCCGATCTTCGGCGCCCGAGTACGCGCGTGGCACGCCCAGCCGCACAACGTCCGCGACGCGATCGCCGTCGCCGAGGAGCGCGGGATCAAGGTCGAGATCGTCGAGGAGGCGCACCTGCTCCGGCTGGCTGGCCTCGAGGTCGACGAGATGGCCAAGGCGCGCGCCGAGAGTCGGGGTGAGCTCTGGTGAAGTCGCATGGGAACCGCCGCGAGCGGAAGATCGACTTCGGCGACCACCCCGAGGCCGAGCGGGGATTCTCTGCCCACCGCGACGAGCACTGGAACATGAAGGCGGCCAACCCCCGCCACCCCCTCGCCCTGCGCGTGTACTTCGCTGCCCTCGGACACCGGAGGGTCGGCGGACACGCACCGTTCGCCGCGGGCGAGTTGGCCGAGCTCCTGGTCAACACCGACGCTGTGATCCCCGACCGGCGCAGGGTCGCCGAGGCCATCCGCCAATGCGTCAAGTGGGGATACCTCGCTGAGGGCAGCAACGCCCTGTGCCTGGTCGTGCCGCTCGACGACATACGCGGTGGACGTGGCGAGGAGTTCCGCTGCCGGCGTAGTCACAAGACACGCACGGCGCAGAGTCACCGGGACGGATGCGGCTGTGCCCGCTGTGCCCAAGTGTCCGTGTCAGAGCGGACACCTGACCCCCAAGTGTCCGTGTCAGACGTGGACACCTTGACCACTGGTGTCCGGCCCAGCACGGACAACCTGAGCGGTGGCTCTCTTCTCTCTCTACCTACCGCAACCACCGACCGACCGCAGCCCGAGAGGACCGCCTGAGATGCCCGCCCACGCTGTGCCTGTCCCGCGGGACGTCCCCGAGGACCACACCTCCCGCTGCCCAACCTGCTGCGCGCCGCTGCTCGTGCGCTCCGACACGACGACGTACCGGCCTCATCTCTCCTGGTGCCGCTGGTCGCCGCGTGTTCGGCCGCCGATCGTCGTGCTTGCCCGTGCCGGCGTACCTCGAGGACGACGAGGACGAGGGCGCGTGATGAGGCGCTGGTTTTGGTGGGTGACTCAGCGGACCCCAGCAGCAGGCCCCGATCCGTCCCCGGCAGAAAAAAAGGGAGGTCGCGACATGACGCGCAAGCCTCCTCTCCGCACACTCGCCGTCGTTTTCCGCCAAGCATTCGTCGAAAGGAACCACCCATGACCGACGTCCCTGAATCCATGGAGGCGCTGACCGAGCGCTTGCGACGCTCTGCCGCCTTCGCTGCCGACTACGAGCTCGACGAGCACCTGGCCGTTGCCATCGCACGCCGCGACGTTGCGGCCGTCCATGGTCGGCACTCAGCCGCGGCAGCGTGGCAGGAGACCGCGCTCGCGCTCGAGGGCGTGCGCCGTACCCGAGCGGAGGTGGCCCGCGAGGTCGCCCTGCTCACCGCGCCCCCGCTGACGATCCGCCCACTGAGCGCCGAGGAACTCGCCGAGGACGCCCCTGAGCCTCCCTGCTAGGTCCGCGCGCTGCGGTACGCTTGTGATGCAGGAACAGGGGCGCGGACCGTGGATTCGGTCAAGTCGCCCAGGGCGTGCGTGGATTCGCAGCCCTCGTTCATCTGCTGTGGCAGGCGTGGATTCCGCCGCCACCCTCTTCCATCTCGCTGGGCGTGATTCGACCGCCCCGCACTTCATCTGCTCTGTCCACCCGAAAGGAAACTGCCGTGGACTTCAAGTCCCAGCTGCGTTCGCAGCGAGACGCCCTCATCGCCGAGGGCGAGGCCCTGTGCCAGCGTGCCCAGGGATTCAACCGAGACCTGTCGAGCGGCGAGAAGGCCCGCTACGACGAGATCACCACCAAGGTCGACGCCTACAACGAGCGCCTCCGCTCCCTCGAGGAGGAGGAGAGCCGCAACGCCGAGATGGCTGCCGCGATGGCTGCCCTCGGCGCCGGCCCGACGTCGACCCCCGTGATCCAGCAGTCGCTGGAGCGCTTCGCCGAGATGCTGCGCAACCGCGAGGCCGGCAGCGTCGAGATCCGCGCGCTGACGACCACCATCAGCGGGGCCCGTACCGATGTCTGGTCGGCGAACCTCGGACTCGACTTCATCCACCGGGCTCTCGGCATCCCCGAGGAGCTGCTGGCAGACAGCCTGACCTATCAGGCGCCGAAGTGGGGAGCGCTTGCCGCCCAGGCCGCGACCGGCGAGGGCGCAGCGTTCCCGACGCTCACCGACCCGACCCTGTCCACGGCATCGCTCGCCCGGTACGGCCGCTACATGGTCGTCTCCGACGAGGCGCTGAGGTTCGGTACGACCCTCAGCGAGATCGGTCAGCGGCTCACGGACGAGGTCGTCAACGACGTCAACACCGCCGTGGTGAACGCGCTCGAGGCCGCCGCGGTCGCCCAGGCGTTCGCGGTCTCCGCTGCCCAGAGCCTCGACACCGCGATCGCCAAGGTGCGCGCCGCGACCGGCGCCGCGACCGGCGTGCTGGTCAACCCCGCGGACTACTACCTGTTCTCCGCCAAGACCGGAGCCGACAGCGGCGACGACATCGGCTCTCAGGTCGTGGCCTGGAACGGCGTCCCGCTGGTCCCGCACGACGCCGTCGACGCCGGCTTCGCCACGGTCGTCTCCGGCCGCGCGTTCAAGCTCATCGGCACCGCGCTGGACCTCCAGAGCGTCCCCGAGCTCGCCACCGGACAGATCGCCGCGCGGTCGCGGATGCACGCGACGCTCAGCGCCTCCATGGCCGGCAACGTCGCAATCAAGGCCGACATCATCACGCCGTGATGCTGTTCGGTCGCACCTTCGCAGAGGGCAGGCTCCCCGACGGGAGCCTGCCCCGCGACGATGACAGCGAGACGCTGGTCTGCCGCTCGTGCTGGTCGACGTCGGACGGGCTGCGGCTCTCAGACCTCTACTGCCCGAGCTGCGCGACCAAGGCCGACAGCACCCCCTGACTTCCGCGTCAACCTCACCCTGGCCGCCGGGTTCGGACATGCCCCGGCGCGCCAGAATTGGAAGGCGGAAAGGCGCGGTTCCCCCGCCGACCCGCCTGCGCGGAACGACAAAGAACCTCCCCGGCATCACTCGCCGGGGAGGTTCTGTGGTCGCTACTGCTCGAGCGATCCCGCCATCACGGCCGGAAGGAACACGCACGCCACCTGATGACGCTGCTCGGTAGTCAGGGCGGTGTCGATCATCAGGACCCGGTGAGAGGCCACCCATACGGCGGGCTCGCCTAGGTCCTCGATCGGCACAACCCTGACGCCAGCCGCTCGGAAGAGGTCGAGCCCGTCGCGCATCACTGCGCCCCCTGCTCGATCACCTCGGCGACCTCAAGCAGCGCGGCAGCGAGCTCGCGCGCCTCACTCGCTCGGAGGGCCACCTCGAACGCCTTGCGCTCGTGCGACAGGCCGACGCAGGCGACGTCGTGCTCGGGCCGGCGCAATGCGATGACCTCGAGCCTGTCGTAGCACCACTCGCCGTCGTCCCACTTGTCCGGCTCCTCGAGCGTGAAGTCGACTGCCGTGCGAGGACCCCAGCAGGTCCGGTCGTCGGGATGCTGGGACGCGTGATCGTCCGTGGAGTCGCACCACGGCTCACAGGGGCGCACATAGACGGGCGTGGGCTCGGCGGACTCGTAGCAGAGCGTCATCGCGCCACCGCCTCCGATCCAGAGGTCGCCCGGCCGGCCTCGACCATCTTCAAGATGAGCTTGGCCCAAGCCTCGGCGCCATCGAGCGTGAGCCAGTCGATGCCCTCGTTCGACACGAAGTCCATGTGGATCTCGGGCGCGCCGTCGTCGCCCTCGACGAGGTAGACCGAGTGGCCGCCGAGGGTCCGCGCGCTGGACTTGTGCCAGCTCTCGCTGCCGTCGGGGAAGGCGCTGTGTTCGTCACACCATGCCGGGCAGGTGCGAGTCGGAGTGGTTGTGTGCATCGGATGCCCTTTCGGCCCGCTGATCGAGCCACGGCATCCGCCTCAGCAGACCGCTTCTACTTCTTCCCGGAAGTAGTTGCACCGTGTCGGAACTCGACCACGTCGCCGTCCGCCATGACGTAGTCCTTGCCCTCCATCCGGACCTTGCCGGCCTCCTTGGCCTTCGCCATCGAGCCCGCCGCGACCAGGTCGTCGAACGAGACGACCTCGGCCTTGATGAAGCCCTTCTGGAAGTCGGTGTGGATGACGCCGGCAGCCTCGGGCGCGGTCGCGCCCTTGGCGATCGTCCACGCGCGCGACTCCTTGGGGCCGGCGGTGAGGTAGGTCTGCAGGCCGAGGGTGTCGAAGCCGACCCGGGCCAGCACCTCGAGGCCGGGCTCGGTGACGCCGGCCTCGGCGAGGAACTCGGCGGCCTCCTCGTCGTCGAGCTCGATCAGCTCGGACTCGAACTTCGCATCCAGGAAGATGGCTTCGGCCGGGGCGACCAGCTCGCGCATCTTCTCCTTCAGCGAGTCGTCCTGCAGCTCGTCGGCGTCGCAGTTGAAGACGTAGATGAACGGCTTGGCCGTCAGCAGCGACAGCTCGCGCAGCAGGGCACGGTCGATCGAGGTGGCGATGATCGGCGTACCGGCCTCCAGCGCCTCCTTCGCATCCTTGGCGGCCTGGAGGTTGGCGGCGAGCTCCTTGACCTTGCGCGCCTCCTTCTCCAGCCGTACGACGGCCTTCTCGACCGTCTCGAGGTCGGCGAGGATCAGCTCGGTCTGGATGGTGGAGATGTCGTTGCCGGGGTTGACCTCGCCGTCGACGTGGGTCACGTCCTCGTCGCGGAAGACGCGGGTCACCTGGCAGATCGCGGCCGACTCGCGGATGTGGGCGAGGAACTTGTTGCCCAGGCCCTCCCCCTGCGAGGCGCCGCGGACGATGCCGGCGATGTCGACGAACTCGACGGTCGCCGGCAGCTGGCGCTCGGAGCCGAAGATCTCGGCGAGCCGGCCGAGCCGCGGGTCGGGCACGCCGACGACGCCCACATTGGGCTCGATGGTGGCGAACGGGTAGTTCGCCGCGAGGACGTCGTTCTTGGTCAGGGCGTTGAAAAGGGTCGACTTCCCCGCGTTGGGGAGTCCGACGATGCCGATGGTGAGAGCCACGGGCGGCGAGTCTACGACCGGGTACGACGCTGTCCCCAATCCGACCACGCGCTTCTGACAGGCTGAGGCCGTGGACCTCAACCGCATCCGCGCCCAGTTCCCCGCCCTCGAGCACGGGGGCGCCCACTTCGACGGGCCC
>DATMHM010000009.1:0-1672 GCA_035554935.1 Nocardioides sp.
GCGTCGTACGGTGCACACCGCGTAGCCGATCTCCGCCGCCGCCTGGTGCAGGTCCTCGTCCTGGTGTCTCACCGCGGCCTGACGGACCCGCCGAACGGCGTTCTGGAACAGGGTCAGCAACTCCGCGTCGTCATCCGCCACAGTTCCCGAGGATAGGGATCGGGGCCGTGGGAGGCGGTCAGGTCTCCCGGGCTCCACCGTTCGCGTAACCGGGGTCGGCGACGGCCTCGGCGATGCGGGTCAACCAGTGCAGGTCGTTGGCCCGCGATTCCGGACTCGCCCCGGGGTCGAGGATGCTCCGGAGGAACGCGGCGACGTCGTCGAGGTGCCGTTCGCTGCGGTAGTAGCGCAGCAGGGTCTGGTCCGGTTCATACGGTCCGTAGCCTCGACGGAAGAGCGCGGCGCGGTGCGCGTCGATCGGGTGGTCGCCGAAGTCCTGGCTGTGGACGAACATCAGGTCCCGCTCGGGCGGCGCGAGGATCGGCGCGTCCCAGTCCACCACGTGCAGTGGCCCGTCGCCGTCGGCGATCAGGTTGCCGGGATGGATGTCGGCGTGGCAGATGACGTGTCGACCTCGCGTCACGCGGGAGGCGAGGTCGTCGACCGTCTCCGACAGCCGGTGCAGCGCGGCGCCGTACCGGTCCCAGAAGGCGCCGAGGGTCTCGCTGGCCGCGGCCTCCCCGCCGAGGGTCCGCAGCCGCTCGCCCGCGCTCGACCGGTAGGATTCGACCGGCAGGAGCGCGGCGATGTCGGCGCTGGGCGTGACGGCGTGCAGCCGACGCAGGAACTCGCCGTACTCGATCCACTGGCGGTCGGTGAGGCCGCGGCTCCACCGGCTGCCGCCGTCCTGGAACGGGTAGAGCAGCAGCTGGTAGTCCCCGAACTCGCGACCGGTTCCGCCGTCCGGGCGGTCGATGGGCGCGACGACCTGCCGGACGCCGTGCGCGCGGAGGAAGCCGGGCAGCAGGACGGCCGACGGGGTGAACTCGCCGCGGCGCAGCTTCAGGAAGTAGCGCGCGCCGTCGGACGTCTCCACCCGGTACGCCCACGCGTTGCCGTCGAGGCCGACCGGCATGAACACGAGATCGGCGACATCCAAGGCCCAGGCGGTCGCCACCTCAGCCGCCAGCAGCCGCTCGTCGACGCCAGGCTTGTCGATCACCGTCGAAGCGTCGCAGCGGTCAGTCCCGCAGGCAAGGCGGTTTCGCCGTCGGGGCGGGCTCGTTCGGCGAAACACCGGGGCGATCGATCAGGAATCGAGAAGTCCGGGCCCGGCGCCGTGCCTAGCATGATCGGCATGGACATCACCATCCACACGAGTTTCCTGCCGCACGTCGACCCCGACGAGTCGCTGGCCTTCTACCGCGACGTCCTCGGCTTCGAGGTCCGCAACGACGTCGGCCAGGGCAAGATGCGCTGGATCACGGTCGGCCCCGCCAACCAGCCCGACATGTCCATCCTCCTGGCGCCGCCGGCCGTCGACCCCGGCATCACCGACGACGAGCGCCGCACCATCGCCGAGATGATGGCCAAGGGCACCTACGGCTGGATCCTGCTGGCCACCCGGAACCTCGACGACACCTTCGAGAAGGTGCAGGCCAGCGACGCCGAGGTCGTCCAGGAGCCGACCGAGCAGCCGTACGGCATCCGCGACTGCGCCTTCCGCGACCCG
>DATMHM010000010.1:0-17221 GCA_035554935.1 Nocardioides sp.
CGCGGCGACCCGCAGCGAGCAGGCGCACTCGTAGAGCACGGCGTGGTGGGTGAGCACCACGCCCTTCGGGTTCCCGGTGGTCCCCGAGGTGTAGAGGATCGTCAGCGGGTCCTCGGGCCGGACCTCCGCCGTACGCGCGTCGAGCTCGGCGGCGTGCTCCGCCCGCCAGGCGGCGCCGGCGGCCAGGAAGTCCGCCCAGGTGGTGAACCGCTCGTCGCCCGCCGGCGCCTCGGCGTCGACCAGCACGACCTGCCGGATCGACGTCGACTCGGCCAGCGCCCGCTCCCAGCGGGCGAGGTGGTCCGCATTCTCCAGTACGACGACCGTCGGCTCCGCGTGCCCGGCGACATAGGCGACCTGCTCGACCGACAGCGTGTTGTAGACCGACATCGAGACCGCCGCGGCGTGGACCGCGCCGAGGTCGGCGACGACGTGCTCGATCCGGTTCGACGCCATCAGCGCCACCCGGTCCCCGCGGTCCACACCGGCCGCCATCAGCGCTCCGGCCGCGTCCAGCGCCTGGTCGCGCACCTCGCGCCAGGTCAGCGTGCGCCACCCGGGCGCGTAGCCGGCGGACAGGTCGATCCCGACCTTGTCGGAGTAGGCCGGCTGGTCGCCCTCGGCCTCGACGGTCCGGGCGAAGGCGACCGGGAGGGTGAGTCCCTCGATCCCTGCCTCGATCTCGGCGCGCACGGCCAACGTGTCGGTTCTCATCTGGTTCCTTCCGGGGGAGGGGTGGGGCGGGTGGGTCGGGTCGGAGGGGTCACTGCTGGGGGACGACGGCGGAGCCGCGGCCCTGGGTGCCGGCCGGCGGGTCGGTGCACCGGGCGTCGGTGCGCGGCTCGCGCCGGCTGGTGTCCTGGACGTCGCGCTGGATGCTGCGGTCGTAGACGCAGTTCTCGAGGATCTTCGGCACCAGGACGACCCGGCCGCTGCCGCCACGGGTGCTGCCGGCCATCACGTCGGCCTGCAGTGGGGCGAAGTCGAGCCAGTGCTGGAGGCCGCGCAGGTGCCGGGCCGCCATCTCGGTGAGGGGGACGCCCTCGACGAGCATCCGCCGCAGCTCGGGCGAGGTGCTGCGCCACCAGCGGTCGATGCGCGGCAGCAGGTCGAGCGAGGTGACGACGGTACGCCGGATCGCCGGCGTCGCCTCGGCGAGCGACGCCGCGATCGCCTCGAGGTCGGCAGCCGTGCGCCGCAGCTCGGGCGAGAGCTCGGCGACGGTGGCGAGCGGCCGCTCGGCGCGGCGGGCCAGGGCGGTCAGGTCCGGCTCGAGCCGGCGCAGCATCGCGAAGGCGGTCTCCATCTCGATCGCGAGCGCCCGCAGGTCGACCTCCCCGGCGCCGTCGCCGAAGATCGCGGCCGTCTCCTCGGCGATGGTGCGCACGTCGGCCACGTCGAGGCGCGACATGAGCCCCTGCGCATGGGCCAGCACGTCCGGCACGCTCACCGGCACCGACGTCGCGGCGACCGGGACGGTCGCCCCGTCGGCGAGGAAGGGACCGCCGTCGCTGCGCGGGCGGACGTCGAGGTACTGCTCGCCGACCGCGGACAGGTTGCGCACCTCCATCGCGCTGTCCTCGGGGATCTCGACGTCCGACTCGATCTCGAGCTCGGCGACCGCGCCGACCCCCGGCTCCGTGCCGAGCCGCACGCCGGTCACCTCGCCGATGCGCTGGCCGCGGTAGGTCACCACGGATCCCTCGTGCAGGCCGGCGGCCTGTGGCAGCTGGACCGTCAGGTGGTAGGGGTTGCGGAACAGCGAGCCGCCGACGACGGTGTCGGCGACGTAGAGCACACCGGCCACGAGGATCACCAGGATCAGGACCTGCGCCGTGTGGATGCGGCGCCGCCAGAGCTGGGCGCTGCGCGCCAGCTCGTCCGCGGGACGGGGGGTCGAGGTCATCGTCACCGGCCTCCCGTCGCGCCGAGCGCCTCGGGGTCGAGCAGGAAGGTGAGGTCGAAGTTCGCGTAGTCGCCGGGTGCGGCCCGGTCGCTGCCGTCGGCGAACGCGACCAGCCCGGCCATCACGCCGTCGATGTCCGCGCGGCCGCGCAGCAGCGTCCGCACCACCGGGCGCATGTCCTCGAGCTGGGCCACCAGGTCGTCGCGGACCGCTTCCGTGAGCGGCGTCGCGACCACGTCGAGCTCGCGCAGCGCCACCATCGCGACCACCAGGTCCGCCCGCTGCGCGTCGAACGACGTCACCAGGTCGGTCAGGTCGGTCAGCGACCGGGTGATCTGCGGCAGGTCGCCCGCCAGCCTGGTCGTCAGCCGGTCGAGTGCCGCGGTCAGCCGGTCGACCCGCGGGAAGTCGGCGTTGAGGTCGGTCACCGCCGCGTCCAGCCGCCCGAGGAGGCGCCGTACCTCGTCCGCGTTGCCGGTCAGCGCCACGTTGAGCTGGGTGATGATCGTCGAGATGTCGGCGAAGCTGCCGCCGGTGACCACGGTCGACAGCGCCGACAGCAGGTCGGTGACGTCGGGCGCGGCACTGGTCGCCGCGACCGGCAGGGTGTCGCCCGCCGCGAGCAGGTCCCCCCGCTTGCCGGGGAAGAGCTGCACGAACGCGGTGCCCATCGGCGAGGTCAGCCGGATCTCGGCCCGCGAGCTGTCCCGGAGCTCGACGGCCGTGGAGAGCGCGACGCCGACCTCGGCGACGTACTCGCCGGCCTCGACCGACACCACCTGCCCGACGGTCGCGCCGTCCAGCTTCACGGGCGCGTCGACCGGCAGGTTGAGCGCGTTTTCGAACTCGATCGTGACCTCGTACGTCGACCCGCTGACCAGGCTCGGCAGGGGCACGTCCTCCAGGCCCAGCCCGCAGCCAGCGGTGCTCCCGCCCGCGACCACCGCAAGGGCCGCCGCCGCGATCCTCAGTCGACTCGTCCGGCTCATGGGATGCCTCCGGTGAGTCCGTCGTAGGCACCGTCCAGCACCGGGTCGAGCAGGCCGGTGCCGGCGGTGGTGAACAGCGCGTTGCACAGGTCCTGTCCGGTGCTGTCGAGCTCCTGGGTGAGGACCAGGCAGCTGTGGCTGCGGAAGGCGGCCGAGAACGGGCCGGCGCTGAAGGCGAACTGCACCCGCAGCCGGCCGAGGTCCCAGTCGTAGGCACGGTGGAAGTTCTCGGCCATCGTCGGCATCACGTCGAAGGCCTCCTCCAGCGAGCCCTGGTTGTCGCGGACCATGGCCACGACGTCGGCCAGCCCGGCCAGGTCGTCGCCGAGCACCTCGCCGTTGTCGCGGAGGAAGTCGTCGGTGAGCCGGGTCAGGTCGTCGAGGCCCTCGAGGGTGGCGACGAGCTCCTCGCGCTGGCCGGCCAGCACGGCGGTGGTGTCGGCGGCGGCGCGCGTGAACGTGCGCAGCCGGCGGTCGCGCTCGGCGAGCGTGGTGACCAGGGCGAGGAGGTCCTCGGTGACCGCCGTCAGGTCGGCGTCCTTGGCGTTGACGACCTCGAGTGCGTCGCGGCTCTCGACGAGCGCGCGGCGCAGGTGCGGCCCGTTGCCGCCGAGCGCGGCCGCGGTGGTCGCCAGCACGTCGCCGAGGCCGCGGTCGTCCCCGCCGGCCTTGCCGAGACCTGCGTCGAGGGCGAGGACCAAGTCGTCGATCGCCTTCGCGATCTCGTCGACGGTCGCGGGGGAGCGGGTGTGGCCGGTGTCGATGTGCGCGCCGGACGCGAGCGTCGGGCCGCCGGTCCACGCCGGTCCGAGCTCGATGAACCGATCGGTGACCAGCGAGCCCTGGAGGATCTCGGCGCCCGCGTCCGCCGGGACCCGGGTGCCGGGCTCGAGGTGCATGACGACGCGCATCGTCGGCCCGTGCGGCTCGATCGCGACGATCTCGCCGACCTGCACCCCGAGGTAGGTGACGTCGTTGCCGACGTACACCCCGGTCGTGTCGACGAACTCCGCGGTGACCACCAGCTCGTCCGGGTCGTCGCCGCCGAGCCAGCCCGACAGCCGAGTGCCGGACAGCGCGAGCGCGAGGACCAGGATGCCGCCGAGGGCGCCGAGGACGGTACGGCGACTCATCGGCACTCCTCCGGGGTGATCGAGCAGACCAGGTCGTCGGGCACGATCGCCCAGGGCGCGTTGACGCCGAGCCACGGCCCGTCGCCGGTGGCGTTGGTGAACACCCGCATCGTGGGGCCGGCCAGGCGCAGGGTCCGGTCGAGCTGCTGGCGGTGCTGGTCGAGCACGTCCACGAGGGTCTTCAGGTCGCGCAGCGTCGGTGCGAGGTGCGGCGCGCTCTCCCGTACGACGGCCGTCAGGCCGGTCACGAACCGCTGGGCGTCGCGCAGCAGCGCCCGCAGCGTCTCCCTGCGCTGCTGGACCATCACCATCACGGCGGTCCCGTTGGTGAGCACGCGGTCGAGCTCGTCGGTCTGGTCGAGCACCAGCCTGGTCACGGCGCGGGTCGACGCGAGCAGGTCGTCGATCTCCTGCTCGCGGTCCTTCACGATCGCGGAGACGCCGGCGATGCCGTCGACGGCGTCCCGGATGGCGGTCGGGCTGATCGCCAGGTCGGTGGCGAGCACGTCGACCGCCTCCTCGATCCGGTCCAGGTCGAGGGCCTCGACCTGCGGCGTCGACTCCAGCCAGAACCGCTCGATCGTGTAGCTGTCGACCGCGTGCCGTACGGCGATCGTGGCGTCGTCCGCGAGCGGCGTGCCGGAGCCCGGGGTGAGGGAGAGGAAGCGCTCGCCGAGGATCGAGAGCAGCTTCACCTCCACGGTGCTGTCGTCGGTGACGCCGAGGTCCTGCGGCGCCCGGTCGAGGACGAACGTGACGTCGACCTGGTCGCGGTCGGCCGCGACGGCGGTCACCTTGCCGACCGGGAGACCGGCGACCCGGACGTCGTCGCCGGCCTCGATCCCGGCCGCGTGCCGCAGCCGCGCGTGGTAGGCCGGGTCGCCCCCGACCGCCCGGACGCCCAGCAGGAGCAGGCCGAGCACCAGGGCGGCCGCGACCAGGCGCAGCGGCCGGCCGAGTCGCTGCCACCCCGCGCCCGCGGTGGTCGTCGGGCGGGGCATCAGCGGCACCTCCTCGAGTGCTGGTCGCCGGCGACGCCGAGGTCGAGGGCGAGGGGGACGCCGGAGACCCGCATGACGTTGGTGCAGACGTAGACGTTGAGGTAGCTGCCGTAGCCCAGGGTGCGGAGGTAGACGTCGAGCTGCTTCGGCACCGCGGCGCCGGTCGCCACCAGCTGGCGCCGGCGACTCGCCAGATGGCGGAACCACGGCCGGCTGAGGGCGGCGACGTCGACCAGTGGCCGGCGGGTGCGCTCGACGAGCCCCGCGGTGGTGGCGGTGAGCCGGGCGATGCCGTCGAGGCTGGTGGCGATCCGGTCGCGGTCCCGGGCGAGCCCGGTGGTGAGCGAGTCGAGTCCCCGCACCAGCGCGGTGATCTCGGTGCGGTGCCGGTCGGTGGTCTCGAGGACGAGGGTCACGTTGTCGACGACGCGGGCGAGGGTGTCCTCGCGGTCGACCAGCCCCCGGGTGAGCTCGGCGGTCTGGGTGAGCAGGTGCTCCATCGTCGGTCCCTGGCCCTGCAGGACCTGGACGATGTTGGTCGCCAGCTGGTTGACGTCGCCCGGCTGCAGGAGCTCGAAGATCGGCTCGAACGCGTTGAACATCGCGGTCAGGTCCAGCGCCGGCCGGGTGCGCTCGAGCGGGATCCGGTCGCCGTCGACCAGCCGCCCGTGACCCGAGCCGGCAGCGCCGTCGGGGCGGGACAGCGCGATGTAGCGCTGGCCCATCAGGTTCAGGTAGTCCACCGTGGCGACCACGTCGTCGTGCAGCACCTGGTCGGCGGAGACGGTCATCGTGACGACCGCGAGGCCGCGCTCGTCGCCGGCGCCGACGCGGGCCTCGGCGACCCGGCCCACCCGGACGCCCGCCACCCGGACCTCGTCGCCGGAACGGAGGCCCGTGGCGTCGCGGAAGACGGCGGTGACGGTGATCGCGTCGCCGCGCTGTGCCCGCGACAGGGTGCCGGCGACCATCGCGGTGAGGACGACGGCGAGCAGGGTGAAGCCGGTGACCCCGGCCAGCGCGCCCTTGTGGCGGCGCAGCTCGCTGATCTGGCGCCCCACGTCAGCACCGCCCCCGCAGGCCGCGGTACGCCGGGCAGTCGGCGGCGTCGTACGGCTCGACCTGCTGGCGCGAGATGACGCCCTCCATCTGGATCCGCCCGTTCTCGACCGCGGCCGCGCCGTTGCGGAGCAGGACGGGGAGCTTGCGCAGGAGCAGCGCGAAGGAGCGGTGCCGCTCGGCGAAGACCTCCAGGTTGGCGGCGGTCGCGTTGAGCAGCCGGGCGGTCCCGGCGCCGTTGGTGCGGAGGAACGCCGTCACGCCGTCCTGGCCGCCGAGCAGCCGTGCTGTGCCCTCGAGCAGCCGGGTCGTCCCCTCGGCCCGTCGGACGAGGGTGCGGGCCAGCGGCCGCGAGTCCCGCACGGCGGCGACCAGCTGCGGCTCGATGTCGGCCATCAGTGCGGAGTCCTCGGTCAGCAGGTCGAGGTCGCGCTGCACCTGCGGGTGCAGCTGCTCCCAACGCCCGAGGAAGGCGTCGCCGTCACGGACCAGCTCGGCCAGGCGTGCGCCGCGGCCGTCGAGGGAGTCGGCCAGCTGGGAGAGCGCGACGTCCCACTGGGCGGGGTCGACAGCGGCGAGCAGCCGCTGGGTCGCGGAGAAGGTGTCCATCAGGCGCAGCGTCCTCCTCGACGTGTCGGCCGGTACGACGTCCCCGTCGGCCAGGTGTGCGCCGCCGGCCGATACCGCCGGGACCGCCGAGACCGCCGGCACCGGGCTGACCGCGGTGTTGTCGCCGCCGGTGCCCTGTGTCGACGCGGGCACCAGGTCGACGTACTCGTTGCCGAACAGGGTCCCGGGCAGGATCCGGGCCCGGACCGATGCCGGGATCAGCGCGGCGTGCTCGGGGGCCACGAGCACCGTCGCAGTGGGGCCCTCCCAGCCGGTCTCCTCCGGACGCGCGGTCGGCTCGACCTCGGTCACCCGGCCGACCCGCAGGCCGTTGAACTTCACGTCGGAGTTGATGCCGAGGGTGTCGCCGACGGTGACCAGCTGCACGGTGAGTCGTACGTCGCCGCTCAGCACGCCGAGCGTCTGCAGCGCGAGTGTGCCGGCCAGCACGCCGAGGGCGACCACGCCGGCCAGGCCCACGGCGGCCAGCCGCAGCCGGAGCGTGCGCGGGCCGGTCCGGGCGTGCGGGAACAGGAACTCGCTCAACGTCGTCCCCTCAGCCCGAGATCTGGACCTGCTGGTCGGCGCCCCAGAGCAGGAGCGTCAGCAGGATGTCGACGACGGTCAGGGAGATGATGCTCGCGCGGATCGCGCGCCCGGTGGCGCGGCCGACGCCCTCCGGGCCACCGCTGGCGGTGAACCCGTGGTAGCAGTGGATCAGGGTGACCACCGTGGTCAGCACGACGACCTTGATGCCGGAGTAGACCACGTCGACCGGCGCCACGAAGGTGCGGAAGTAGTGGTCGTAGGTGCCCGCCGACTGGCCGTAGAAGGTGGTCACCATGAAGTCGGTGGCGACGTAGGTGCCGACCAGCCCGATCAGGTAGAGCGGCAGCACCACGATCCACGCCGCGACCAGCCGCGTGCTGATCAGGTAGGGGATCGGCCGGATCGCCATCGACTCGAGTGCGTCGATCTCCTCGCTGATCCGCATCGCGCCGATCCGCGACGTGAACCCGCAGCCGATCCGCGCGGCGAAGCCCAGCGCGGCGACCATCGGCGCCAGCTCGCGGGTGTTGGCGTAGCCGGAGATGAAGCCGGTCAGCGGTGCCAGCCCGATCACGTCGAGGCCCTGGTAGCCCTCCAGCCCGACCTCGGTCCCGGTCAGCGTCGAGAGGAGCAGGACCACGCCGACCACCCCGCCGCCGACCAGGAAGATGCCGGACCCCAGGGTCACCTCGGCCAGCACCCGGGCGATCTCGCCGCGGTAGCGGGTCAGGGCCACGGGCAGCGCGGCGACCGCTCGCCACGCCAGCACCAGCTGCAGCCCGATGCCGGCGAGCGGCCCGACCACGGTCCGGTCGACGGTCCGGTTGATCGCGTCCTCGACGGTCGTCATCCGATCGGTCCTCCCGCGAAGGTGCTGTGGACCTGCGAGATCACGAAGTTGGCGGCGAAGAGCAGCACGAAGTTGGTCACCACGGCACTGGTCACCGCCTCGCCGACACCGGTCGGTCCGCGGCTGGCGCCGAGGCCCTTCCAGGACGCGACGACCGCGCAGATGACCGCGAAGATCGCCGCCTTCGCCAGCGACAGCCACAGGTCGGAGAGCTGCGCCAGGGTAGTGACGGAGGCCAGGTAGCTGCCCGGCGGCAGGTCCTGGACCACCACGCTGATCGACAGCGTGGTGAGGATCGTGAAGAACATGACCACGCCGTTGAGCAGCACGGCGACGGCGATGATCGCGAACATCCGCGGCACCACCAGGCGTTCCATCACGGACAGGCCCATCACCTCCATCGCGTCGATCTCCTCGCGGATCCGGCGCGAGCCGAGGTCGGCGCAGATCGCGGAGCCGGCGACGCCGGAGAGCATCAGCGCGGTGATCAGCGGGGAGGCCTGCCGTACGACGGCCAGCGTGTTGCCCGCGCCGGTGAACGCCACGGCGCCCACCTCCTGGGCGAGCACCCCGACCTGCAGGGCGAGGATGATCCCGAAGGGCACGGAGACAGCGAGCGCGGGGAGCGTGCAGACGCGGATCGCGTACCAGGTCTGCACGACGGTCTCCGCCAGCGGGAAGCGGCGGCCCGCAACGGAGGAGAGCACCGCGGCGAACACCCTCCGGGTGAAGCGGAGCAGCGCCGCGACCTCCGCCAGGGGCCTGCCGAGTGCCGGGAGGACGCGCGGGTCGCTGGCGGCCGACATGGTGCTCCTGTCGCTCGGGATGGTGCTGGGGATCGTGCTCGGGGCGGTGGTCCGACATTGGGAATGACAGTAGAACTGTCACACCCGGTACTGTCCACGGACGTGTGACCTACGTCAACCCTGATCGTTTAACTTCTTGAGGAGCCGGGCAGGTCCGTCGGATTTCTTCCCTGAAGAGCCCGTGGCGCGGCAATATTGCGCGATGCGAATGACAGTCGTACTGTGACAGTCATGAGCACTTCCGCGGGGACATCGTCGACCCATGAAGCGGACGACGAGCTGCGGACCATCGACGAGCTGGCCGCCGCTGCGGGCCTCACCGTCCGCACCACGCGCTACTACGCGAGCCTCGGCCTGCTGCCGCCGCCGGCGCGCCGCGGCCGGATGGCGTGGTACGACGACAACCACCTCGCGCGGCTGGAGATGATCCGCGCGCTGCAGGACCACGGCTTCACCCTCCAGGCGATCGAGAAGTATCTCGCCTCCCTGCCCGCCGACGCCGGCGTGGAGGACCTCGCCGTGCAGCGCGCGATGCTGACGTCGTGGACGGTGGGGGAGCCGCAGGAGCTCACCCGGCGCCAGCTCGACCAGCACGCGGGCCGCCGGCTCAGCGACGACGACGTCGCACTGATCGAGGAGTTCGGCCTGCTCCGCCGTACGACCGACGACCGCGGCACCCTGAAGTTCGTGCCGGTGCACGGCTTCGACGTCGCGGTCGAGCTGCTGCAGCTCGACATCCCGGTCAACGGCATGCGGCTGGCCGGGGAGGCCATCGAGCGGCACATGTCGGCGCTGGCCGAGGAGCTCACCCACGTGCTGCACGAGGAGGTCGTCGAGCCGTGGCGCCGCGACCGCAGCCACTCCCGCGAGGACGCCGCCCAGCTCGAGGCCACCATCGGCACCCTGCGCCGACTCACGCTCGAGGCGATCGTCCGCGGCTTCCAGCGCTCGGCCAACCAGGTCATCGCCCGGTCGCTGGACCGCCGCGCGCCGTGATGGCCTAGGGTCGCCGCGTGACCCAACGCACCCTCGTCCTCCTCAAGCCCGACGCAGTCCGCCGCGGCCTGGTCGGCAACGTGCTGGCGCGCTTCGAGGCCAAGGGCCTGAGCATCGTCGCCATGGAGCACCGCCACATCGACGCGGCCCAGGCCGACGCGCACTACGCCGAGCACGTCGAGCGCGACTTCTACCCGCCGCTGCGCACCTTCGTGACCAGCGGCCCGCTGGTGGCCCTGGTCCTCGAGGGCGACGAGGCGATCGAGGTGGTCCGCGCGATCAACGGCGCCACCGACGGCCGCAAGGCCGCCCCCGGCACCATCCGTGGCGACCTCTCCCTGTCGAACCGGGAGAACCTCGTCCACGGTTCCGACTCCCCGGAGTCGGCGGCCCGCGAGATCGAGCTCTGGTTCCCGGGCCTCGCCTGAGGCCGTGACTCCCGAGGCGCGCCGTGTCGGCGTGCCTCCCGGGCTGGACGCCCGTTCTTCCTTACGCTCGCAAGCGGAGACCGGCGGATCGTGTGCCTGCCGACCTCCCCGGCGCACTTCCTGGAGCAGGGCAGCGGGCCGGCTTCCCCGACGCGCACGAACGGACCGGTCGCTCGACCAGTTCCGGCGACGTCTTGCGAGGAAGCGTGAGGGCGAATTCCATCATCGGCCGTGACATGGCCGTCGATCTCGGCACCGCCAACACCCTCGTCTACGTCCGCCGTCGCGGCGTGCTCCTGGACGAGCCGAGCGTCGTGGCGCTCAACGACAGCACCGGCGAGGTGATCGCGGTCGGCCACCAGGCCCGCCAGATGATCGGCCGTACGCCGGACAACATCACCGCCCTGCGGCCGCTGCGCGACGGGGTGATCGCCGACTTCGAGGCGACCGAGCAGATGTTGCGGCACTTCATCGCCCGCGTGCACCGCCGGCGCTACTTCGCGAAGCCGCGCATGGTCATCTGCGTACCGAGCTCGATCACGCCGGTCGAGCAGCGCGCGGTCAAGGAGGCCGGCTACCAGGCCGGCGCCCGCCGGGTCTACGTCGTCGAGGAGCCGATGGCGGCCGCGATCGGCGCCGGCCTGCCGGTCCACGAGGCGACCGGCAACATGATCGTCGACGTCGGTGGCGGGACCACCGAGGTGGCCGTCATCTCGCTCGGCGGCATCGTCACCTCGCTCTCGATCCGCACGGCCGGCGACGACCTCGACGCCGCGATCGTCGCGTGGATGAAGAAGGAGCACGGCGTGATGCTCGGCGAGCGCACCGCCGAGGACGTCAAGGTCACCCTCGGCTCGGCGTTCCCGCGGCCCGGCGAGCCGGAGGGCGAGGTCCGCGGCCGCGACATGGTCACCGGCCTCCCGCGCACCGTCACCGTCACCAGCGCCGAGGTCCGGCACGCGCTCGAGGAGCCGCTGCACGCGATCGTCGACGCCGTCCGGGTCACCCTCGACCAGACCCCGCCCGAGCTCGCCGGCGACATCATGGACCGCGGCATCGTGCTCACCGGCGGCGGAGCGCTGCTGCGCGGCCTCGACGAGCGGATCCGCCACGAGACCGGCATGCCCGTCCACGTCGCCGACGACCCGCTGGTCTCGGTCGCGATGGGTGCTGGTCGGTGCGTCGAGGAGTTCGAGGCCCTCCAGCAGGTGCTGGTCAGCAACCCGCGGCGGTTCTGAGCCGATGGCCATCGACACCCGCCCGGTCCGCCCGCCGAAGTCCGGCCCGCCCCCGCGCCGTACCCCCGTCCAGCGCGACGTCGGCGACGACCGCGGTCGTCCCTCGCGATCCCTCGTCGTGGCGCTCCTGCTCGCCTGCGCGACCCTGATGGTCGTCGACCGGGCCGGCGGCGAGGACTCCCCGGTGGAGCCGGTGCGCCGGGTGGTCGGCGACGTGCTCGGACCGGTCCAGGCGGGCGTCGCGACCGTCGTCCGGCCCGTGGTCAGCATCCCGGGCGCGTTCCGCACCAACGACTCGCTGCGTGACGAGGTCGGCGAGCTCGAGCGGGAGAACGCCGGGCTGCGCCAGCAGCTCGCCAAGGCCGGGTACGACGACCAGCGGCTCGCCCAGCTCGACGGGCTCCGCGCGGTGGCCAGCGACATCGGCTACGCCCTGGTCCCGGCCCGGGTGATCGCGATCGGCTCCGCGCAGGGCTTCTCCAGCACGGTCACCCTCGACGCGGGCTCGGACGCGGGGCTGCACGCCGACATGACAGTGGTCGCCGCCGAAGGCCTGGTCGGCCGGATCACCTCGGTCACCAGCCGCACCGCGACGGTGCTGCTCGTCATCGACTCGACGTCTGCCGTCGGCGGCCGGGTCGGCGAGAACCTGGAGCTCGGCTTCGTCCGCGGTCACGGCACGCTCGGCACCGACGACCGCCTCGAGCTCGAGCTCACCGACCGCAACGTCGTGCCGAAGGTCGGCCAGCAGATCCTCACCTGGGGCAGCGAGGGCGGCTCGCCCTACGTCGCCGGCGTCCCGATCGGCACGGTCGGCCAGGTCTTCGAGTCCGTGCGCGACACCTCCTACCGAGCCGTGATCCGGCCCGGCGTCGACTTCACCGCGCTCGACCTGGTCGGCGTGGTCGTCCCCTCCGGCACTGCCGGCCGGGTGATCGAGGCCGACGGGAGCTTCCGTGAGGAGTGAGTCATGAGGACCAGTCCCGCCGGACGCCTGGCCACGGTGATGGTGGCCGTGCTCGTGGCGCTGCTGCTGCAGGTCACCGTGCTGCCCCACGTCGCGTGGCGGGTGGGCGGCCTCGGCGTCGTCCCCGACCTCGTGCTGCTCGTCGTGGTGGCGACCGCGCTGCTCACCGACATCCGCTATGGGATGCTGACCGGCTTCTTCGGCGGCCTGTTGCTCGACGTCGCCCCGCCCGCCGACCATGTCGCGGGCCGCTGGGCGCTCGCGCTGATGGTCGTCGGGTACGTCGTCGGCCGGCTCGCCCACGACGACACGGCCGACGTGGGTCGGCTCGAGGCCGACGGCGCGCGCCGCCCGCCGCTGCCACTGGTCCTCGCGGCCGCCGCCGGGGGGTCGTTCATCGGCACCTCGGTGTTCGCGCTGACCGGCACCTTCCTCGGTGACTCGGCGGCGCCGGTGTCCGACCTGCTGCCGGTCGCGCTGGTGGCGCTGGTGCTCGACGTGCTGGCCGCGCTGGTCGTCGTACCGGCCACGGCCTGGCTGTTCCGCCGTCTCGGCGGCCGTTCCGCCGCCACGTCGCACGGCTCCCCGGCCTCGTGGGCGCGGACCTGATGGCCGGTTCCGCCTCGCACCGCAGCCGGCTGCGCCTGGTCGTCATCCAGACGCTGGTCTTCTCGCTGCTCGCCACGCTGGGCGCGCGGCTCTACTACCTGCAGGTCGTCTCCGGCGAGGAGTACCAGGGCCAGGCCGCCTCGCAGTCGGTCCGCGAGATCGTGGTGCAGCCGCAGCGCGGGCTGGTCGTCGACGCGATGGGCCGCCCGCTGGTCACCAACCGGCTGACCTGGGTGGTCTCGCTCGACCGCACCCTGCTGGGCCGGATGGCCGAGGAGGACCGCGCCGAGCTGCTGCGCCGCACCGGCCGGGCGATCGGCATGAAGGTCGCCCGGATCGAGGGCAAGCTCCTGCTCTGCGGCGACAGCGGCGCCGTTGCGGGGGAGTGCTGGAACGGCTCGCCCTACCAGCCCGTGCCGGTCGCGCAGGACGTCAAGGAGGCGGCCGCGCTGCGGATCCTCGAGCAGCCCGAGGACTTCCCGGGCGTCGTGGTCGAGCAGCAGACCGTGCGTCAGTACCCCTCGCCCTTCGGCGTCAACGCCGCCCACGTGCTCGGCTACCTCAGCCCGATCACCAAGGAGGAGCTCGAGGCCGCCGAGGCCTCCGGCGACAGCTCGGTCAACGGCGCCTCGGTCGTCGGCCGCGCCGGTGTCGAGAAGGAGTACGACGAGTGGCTGCGCGGGCAGCCCGGCTACCAGCAGGTGGCGGTCGACTCCCAGGGCCGCGTCCGCCAGGACGTCTCGGACCTCGCCGCTCAGCCCGGCGACACGCTGGTCACCTCGATCGACGCCCGGGTGCAGGGCATCGTCGAGCAGCAGCTCGCCACGATGATCCGCACCCAGCGCGGCATCACCGACCCGGTGACGGACCGGAAGTTCGAGGCGGACTCGGGCGCAGCCGTCGTCCTGGAGGCGCGGACCGGCCGCATCGTCGCGCTGGCCAGCCAGCCGACGTACGACCCCTCGGTGTGGGTCGGCGGCATCACCGACAAGCAGCTCGCCCGGCTCTACTCCGAGGCGGCGGGCACCCCGCTGCTCGCCCGCGCCTTCCAGGGCCAGTTCGCCCCCGGGTCGACGTGGAAGACGTTCATGACCGTCGGCGCGCTCACCCACGGCTACTCGCGGGACACGATCCTGGGCTGCCCGTCGGCGGTGCAGATCGGCAACCGCGCGTTCAAGAACTACGAGTCCGGCGCGCACGGCTCGATCTCGTTCGCCCGGGCGCTCGAGGTCTCCTGCAACACCTTCTTCTACCAAGTGGGCATGCACTACTGGCAGAAGTTCGGATCGGACCCCGACGACGTCGACGCCAAGGACCCGCTGGTGAGCGAGGCCGAGCACTTCGGCTTCGGCGAGCAGACCGGCGTCGACCTGCCGGGCGAGGCGTCCGGCCGGGTCGCGGACCGGCGCTGGAAGAAGGCCTACTACGAGTCGATGAAGGACTACTACTGCGGCATCGCCGACAAGCCGCAGGGCAGGAAGACGTCCGACTTCGTCTACAAGTTCTCGCGCGAGTTCTGCGTCGAGGGCTGGAAGTACCGCCTCCCGGACTCGGCGAACTTCGCCATCGGCCAGGGCGACACGATCGTGACGCCGCTGCAGCTGGCCCGCGCCTACGGCGCGATCGCCAACGGCGGGACGCTCTGGAAGCCGCGTGTCGGCAAGGCGATCGTGTCGCCCGACGGCGACGTGATCCGCGAGATCGCCCCCGAGAAGGAGCGCGACCTCGGCATCCCCAAGCGGGTGATGAGGTACGTCGACGAGGCGCTCCAGGGCGTCGCCTCCCGCGGCACCATGGCGTGGAAGCTCGGCGGCTTCCCGCTCGAGGAGGTCACGCTGCGCGCCAAGACCGGCTCCGCGGAGGTCTACGGCAAGCAGTCGACCGGCTGGGTCGCGTCCTACACCGAGGACTACGTCGTGGTGATGATGATCAGCCAGGGCGGCACCGGCTCCGGCTCCACGGGTGACGGTGTCCGCGCGATCTGGGAGGCCCTCTACGGCATCGACGGCGAGCAGGTCCGCCCCGCGAAGGCCGCCATCCCCGGTGTCGTCGCGCCCGACGAGCTCCCGACGTTCGGCGACGACGGCTCGATCCTCCCGCCGGCACGAGCCGAGGAGGCCCGGTGAGCAACCGCATCCACTCCACCCGGGCCACCAGCCGGCCCACCCGGCCGACGCGGACGACCGCCTCGCGCCGGGTGTCCCTCCTGCGCTGGGGTGACGTCGACCGGCTGCTGCTGGCCGCGGTCGTGGCGCTGTCGCTGATCGGCTGCGTGCTGATCTGGTCGGCGACGCTCGAGCGCGATGACCTGACCGGCGGCGACAGCCGGGCCTTCCTGCTGAAGCAGGCCGTCAACCTGGTGATCGGTCTGGTCCTGATGGCGACCGTGGTGATGACCGACCACCGCTGGGTCCGGATCCTCACGCCCATCGCCTACCTGCTGGCGATCGGCGGACTGGTGCTGGTGCTGGTCATGGGCTCGACCATCAACGGGTCCCGGTCCTGGCTCATCGTCGGCGGCATGTCCTTCCAGCCCTCCGAGCTGGCGAAGCTCGCCGTCGTCGTCGGCATGGCGCTGGTCGTCGCCGAGCGCAGCGAGGGCCGCTGGCGCGACCGGGTCGGCACCGTCGACGTACTCCTCATGCTGCTGGTCGCCGGCGTCCCGGCGGTCCTGATCCTCGCCCAGCCCGACCTCGGCACGATGCTCGTGCTCACCGCGACCGTGTTCGGGGTGATCGCGGCGTCCGGCGCGCACCGGCGATGGCTCGTGGTGCTGGCCGGCGGCGGGATCGCCACGGCCGTCTTCGCCGTGGTGACCGGCTTCCTGAAGGACTACCAGGTCGACCGTTTCCTCGCGTTCACCAACCCCGACCTCGACCCCCGAGGGGCCGGCTACAACGTCGAGCAGGCCCGGATCGCGGTCGGCAACGGCGGCCTCTTCGGCCAGGGCCTCTTCGGGGGCTCGCAGACCCAGTCCGGCTTCGTCCCCGAGCAGCACACCGACTTCGTCTTCACCGTCGCCGGCGAGGAGCTCGGGCTCGTGGGCGCGGCGCTGATCGTGGCCCTGCTCGGCGTGGTGCTGTGGCGCGCGCTGCTCATCGCGACCCGCACCGACGACGTCTTCGGCCGGATCGCCGCCGCCGGCATCGCCTGCTGGTTCGGCTTCCAGGCCTTCCAGAACATCGGCATGTGCCTGGGCATCATGCCGGTCACCGGCGTCCCGCTGCCGTTCGTCTCCTACGGCGGCTCGTCGATGTTCGCCGGCATGCTCGCTGTCGGGCTGCTGCAGAACATCCACCTCCGCACCCTCACCGCACCGGCCTCCCGGCTGGCCCCGCAGCAACGGGTGCTCGTCCGCGGCTGACAGTTCGTCGAGGAGGCCGGCCACGGCCGTCCCGAGACGCCTGGCCTCGGTGCTGGGACTGTGCCCATCGGGTTGGCTGCACCGGCTCGCCTGGTCTCGAGACGCCTGGCCATCCCGTTCGTCGAGGAGGCCGGCCACGGCCGTCTCGAGACGCCTGGCCTCGGTGCTGGGACTGTGGGGTCACAGTCCCTGCACCGGCTCGCCTGGTCTCGAGACGCGTCGCTCAGTCCCTCGCTTCGCGTCGGGTCTGAGCCGACGCTCCTCGACCTCTGGCCTTGATCCGCGGCCTCGTTCCTCGGCCGCGGCGGCCTCCGTTCGTCGAGGAGGCCGGCCACGGCCGTCTCGAGACGCCTGGCCTCGGTGCCGGGACTGTGCCCATCGGGTTGGCTGCACCGGCTCGCCTGGTCTCGAGACGCCTGGCCATCCCGTTCGTCGAGGAGGCCGGCCACGGCCGTCTCGAGACGCCTGGCCTCGGTGCTGGGACTGTGCCCATCGGGTTGGCTGCACCGGCTCGCCTGGTCTCGAGACGCGTCGCTCAGTCCCTCGCTTCGCGTCGGGTCTGAGCCGACGCTCCTCGACCTCCGGCCTTCATCCGCGGCCTCGTTCCTCGGCCGCGGCGGCCTCCGTTCGTCGAGGAGGCCGGCCACGGCCGTCTCGAGACGCCTGGCCTCGGTGCCGGGACTGTGCCCATCGGGTTGGCTGCACCGGCTCGCCTGG
>DATMHM010000011.1:0-8100 GCA_035554935.1 Nocardioides sp.
CCGAGTACGGCCTGGTGCCCGAGGAGTACGGCGGCGACGCGATGTTCGTCGACGTCTCGGCCAAGGCCGGGCTGCACCTCGACAAGCTGCTCGAGGCGATCGTGCTGACCGCCGACGCGTCCCTGGACCTGCGGGCCAACCCGGTGCAGGACGCCCAGGGCCTGGTCATCGAGGCGCACCTGGACCGCGGTCGCGGCCCGGTCGCCACGATCCTGGTCCAGCGCGGCACCCTGCGCGTCGGCGACTCGATCGTCGCCGGTCCGGCCCACGGCCGGGTCCGGGCGATGCTCGACGAGCACGGCCACGAGCTGACCGAGGCCGACCCGGCCCGGCCCGCGATGGTGCTCGGCCTCTCGTCCGTCCCGGGCGCCGGCCAGAACTTCATCGTGGTCGAGGACGACCGGATGGCGCGCCAGATCGCCGAGAAGCGGGAGGCGCGCGAGCGTGCCGCCCTGCAGGCCAAGCGCCGCGTGCGTCGTACCCTCGAGGACTTCATGGCCTCCATGGAGAAGGGCGAGAGCCAGGAGCTCAACCTCATCCTCAAGGGCGACGTGTCCGGTTCGGTTGAGGCTCTCGAGGACGCCCTCGCGCAGATCGACGTCGGCGACGAGGTCAGCCTGCGGGTCATCGACCGCGGTGTCGGTGCGATCACCGAGACCAACGTCGACCTGGCCGCGGCCTCCGACGCCATCATCATCGGCTTCAACGTCCGCCCGCAGGGCAAGGCGGGTCAGATGGCCGAGAAGGAAGGCGTCGAGATCCGCTACTACTCGGTCATCTACCAGGCGATCGAGGAGATCGAGGCGGCCCTCAAGGGCATGCTCAAGCCCGAGTTCGAGGAGCAGACCCTGGGGCAGGCGGAGATCCGTGCGATCTTCCGCTCGTCCAAGGTCGGCAACATCGCGGGCTGCATGGTCATCGACGGCGTCATCCGCCGCAACGCCAAGGTGCGCGTCCTTCGCGACGGCGCCGTGGTGGCGGACAACCTCGACCTCGCCTCGCTCAAGCGGGAGAAGGACGACGCGGCCGAGGTCCGGGAAGGCTTCGAGTGCGGTCTCGTGCTCAAGAACTTCCAGGACATCAAGGAGGGCGACATCGTCGAGGCCTTCGAGATGCGGGAGATCCCGCGGAGCTGATCCAGCATCCAGCGCATCATCCGTGCTGCGCCGTCCGTCCCGGCCTCGGGGCGGGCGGCGCAGCCGTCCCAGTGATAGGAAGACCCCATGGCAAGCCCCCGCGTGCGCAAGATCGCCGACCGGATCCAGGTGATCGTCGCGGAGATGCTCGAGCGGCGGATCAAGGACCCGCGGCTCGGCTTCGTGACGGTGACCGAGGTGCGGCTCACCGGTGACGCGCAGAACGCCACCATCTACTACACGGTGCTCGGCGAGGACGCCGACCAGCAGGCCACCGCGACCGCGCTCGAGTCGGCCAAGGGCCTGCTCCGCTCCGAGGTCGGCAAGCAGCTCGGCATGCGGCACGTGCCGACGCTCGCCTTCGAGTTCGACGGCGTCCCGGAGACCGCGCGGCACCTCGACGAGGTCCTCGCCCGGGCGAAGGAGGCGGACGCTGCCGTCGCGGCGGCTCGTGCCGGCGCGCAGCCTGCCGGCGAGGCCGACCCCTACCGCAAGCCGCGCGAGGTCGTCGACGAGGCCGTCGAGGACGACGAGGCCTGATGGCGGCCGCCTCCGGGCTGGTCGTCGTCGACAAGCCCGCCGGGATGACCTCCCACGCGGTGGTCGCGCGGGTGCGTCGTACGGTCGGCACCCGGAAGGTCGGCCATGCCGGCACCCTCGACCCGATGGCCACCGGCGTGCTGGTGCTCGGCGTCGAGCGGGCGACGCGGCTGCTCGGCCACCTGATGCTGACCGAGAAGACCTACTCCGCCACCGTGCGCCTCGGCCAGGCCACCACCACCGACGACGCCGAGGGCGAGGTCGCCGCGACCACGTCCGCCGCCCACGTCACCGAGGAGGCGGTGCGCACGGCCCTCACGGCGTTCGAGGGCGACATCGAGCAGGTGCCGTCGACGGTCTCGGCGATCAAGGTCGACGGCAAGCGGGCCTACGCCCGCGCCCGCGCCGGCGAGGAGGTCGAGCTCAAGGCCCGGCCCGTCACGATCCACGAGGTCGCCGCGGGGGCCTTCCGGCGGGAGGGCGACCTGCTGGACGTGGAGATCCGGGTCCGCTGCTCCAGCGGTACCTACATCCGGGCGATCGCCCGCGACCTCGGCGCCGCGCTGGGCGTCGGCGGGCACCTGACCGCGCTGCGGAGGCACTCGGTGGGCGAGTTCACCCTGGCGGAGGCCCACGCCGACCTCGACCATCTGACCGCGATCCCGCTCGACGACGCCGCGCGCCGCTGCTTCCCCGCGCTCGACCTCGACGAGCAGCAGGCGCAGGCGGTCCGCTACGGACGCCCGCTGCCGCTCCGCATCGACCGGCTGACCGGCGTGTTCGCGCCGGACGGTGAGTTCCTCGCGCTCTACCAGCCCGCCGGAGCGACGGCGAAGCCTGCGGCCGTGTTCGTCGGCTGAGCGCCGGTGTGGGAGAGTTGCCGCCGTGCGAGTGTGGCGCGACTTCCTCGAGGTGCCGAGCGATCTCGGCCGCACGGTGGTGACGATCGGCAACTTCGACGGCATGCACCTGGGACACCAGCACGTCGTACGGCGGGCGCGCGAGGTCGCCGGGGAGGTCCGGGTCGACCACGTGGTGGCCGTGACCTTCGACCCGCACCCGATCGCCGTCCTGCGTCCCGAGCACGCCCCGCCGACACTCACCACGATCGAGGACCGGCTGCGGCTGTTGGGGGAGGCCGGCGTCGACGACGTCCTCGTCGTCCCGTTCTCCCGCGAGATCGCGGGCTGGACGCCGGCCGAGTTCATCGACCGCATCCTGGTCACGACGCTCCACGCGCGCGCCGTCGTCGTCGGCGCGAACTTCCGGTTCGGCAACCGCGCCGCCGGTGACTGCAACCTGCTGCGGGAGGCCGGGCGCGAGCACGACTTCGTGCTCGAGGAGGTCAGCCTCGACGGCGGCCCGCAGGTGTGGTCCTCCACCTATGTCCGCACCTGCCTCGCCGCCGGCGACGTGACCGGCGCTGCGGAGGCGCTCGGTCGGGAGTTCACCGTGCACGGACAGGTCGTCGAGGGTGACAAGCGCGGCCGCGAGCTCGGCTTCCCCACGGCCAACGTGCCGGTGCGGCCCGGAGCCGCGGCGCCCGCCGATGGCGTGTACGCCGGCCGGCTGACCGTGCTCGACGGCCCGGACGCCGGGACGTCGTACCCCGCCGCGATCAGCGTCGGCACCAACCCGACCTTCGCCGGCGAGCGCGAGCGGCGGGTCGAGTCCTACGTGCTGGACCGCACGGACCTCGAGCTCTACGGCCGCGAGGTCCAGGTCGCCTTCGCCGAGCGGCTGCGCGGGATGGTGCGCTTCGACTCGGTCGAGGCGCTGCTGGAGGCGATGGCCGACGACGTCGACCGCGCCCGCAAGATCCTCGGCGCCTGACATGACGTCGGGGCCGTCGGCGGAGTCCGGGCCGCCGGCCGACCTCGGCGCGGCCGAGCGCTGGTTCGTCGACCACGGACTGCCCTACTTCGTCGACGGCCACCGCGCCGCGGTCGCCCGTGGCCTCCGGCGCCCGCGGCTGGTGGCGGTCTTCGGCCTCGCCGTCGTCCTCGGCGCGCTCGGTGGGGTGCTCCTCGGTGCCGCGGTGGGCGGCGCGTCGGGCCTCGGTGCCGGGCTCACGGTCGCAGGCGTCGTGCTGGCGGCGTACGCCGTCGCCACCCTCCGGGCCTGGCTGATCGTCGGCTGGGCGGTGCGCCGCACCCTCCGGTCGCTGTCGTTCGTGCTGCCGCTCGTCACCCGCGCCCTGCCGCTACTGCTGCTGTTCATCACGTTCCTGTTCATCAACGCCGAGGTCTGGCAGGTCGCGGCCAGCCTCGACGGCGGGGTGCTCTGGGTGACCGTGCTCCTCTTCGCGGCCATCGCCGTCGGGTTCTTGCTGACCCGGCTGCCCGAGGAGCTCGACGACGTCGACGACGAGGTCGAGGCGGCGCAGCTGGTCGACGCCTGCACGGGGACGCCGCTCGAGGTCGCCGCCCGCGGCCTCGCCGCCCGGGTCGACAAGGTGGGCGCCGTGGACGCGGAGGTCGCCGGTCTGCAGAAGGCCAACCTGGTGCTCGTGCTCCTCGTCGCCCAGGCCGTGCAGGTGCTGCTCCTGGCGCTCGCCGTGTTCGCGTTCTTCATCGTCTTCGGCGTCGTCGCCATGGAGCCGGCCGTGGTCGGGTCGTGGACCGGCGGCCCGCTGCACGAGCTCGACGGCCTGCTCGGCGACTGGGCGGGGGAGCGGCTCAGCCTCGAGCTGATCCGGGTCGCCACCTTCCTGGCAGCGTTCTCCGGGCTCTACTTCACGGTCTATGCCGTCACCGACGAGCACTACCGGCGGCAGTTCTTCAGCGTGGTCATCCACGAGCTCGAGCGCGCCGTCGCCGCCCGGGTCGCCTACCGCGCGCTGCGCGACGGGCGGCTCGCGGAGTGACCGCCCGGCTCCCGGTCGTCCTGGACTGCGACACCGGCACCGACGACGCCGTCGCCGTGCTCGTCGCCGCGCTGCACCCGGACCTGGAGCTCCTCGGCGTCACCACCGTGTGGGGGAACCACGACGTCACGCACACCACCGACAACACGCTGCGCGTGCTGGACCTGGTCGGTCGTGGCGACGTCGGCGTCCATCCGGGACTGGACGGGCCGGTCCGCCCGCGGATCGAGCCGCTGCCGAGCGGCCGGGGGGACCTGGCGCCGACGCTCGGCCTGCCCGCCGCGACCTCGGTGGCGTCCGGCAACGCGGTCGAGTGGCTGGTCGAGACTCTGAGGAGCACGACCCGCCGGGTTGCCGTCGTCCCGACCGGGCCGCTCAGCAACATCGCCGCCGCGGTGGGCGCCGATCGCCGCATCGTCGACGCCGTCGACCGGCTGGTCGTGGTGGGTGGAACGCATCGCCGGGCCGGCGTCACGCCGTACGCCGACCGCAACGTGTGGTGCGACCCGGAGGCCGCGCACGACGTGCTGACCGCCGGCTTCCGCGACGTGACGCTGGTGACGATGGACGCGTCCTGCTCGGCACCGCTGACCGCGTCGGACGTGGTGCGCCTCCGTGCGATCGGCACCCCTGCGGCGCGCGCCGCTGCGAACCTCGTCGAGGCGCGGATCGAGTGGTACCGCCGCGACGCTGCGATGGCCGCGGTCGGAGGCGCGCCGGTCCACGATCCGCTGGCCGTCGCCGCCCTCGTGGACCCCGGGCTGCTGACCGTGCTGCGCGCGGACGTCACCGTCGAGCGCCGGGATCGGCTGACCTACGGCGCGACGCGCTTCGCGGCCGAGGCCGACGAGGGGCGGGGGCGGATCGGCGTCGCCGTGCGAGCGGACCGGGACCGCTTCGTCGAGCTGCTCTGCGCCACCCTCGGTCAGTCCTGAGGGCGCCCGCGCAGCCGCTTCGTCTCCCCGCGCTGCCGCTTCGCCTGCAGCCGACGCTCCTTCGAGCCCCGGGTCGGCTTCGTCGCGCGCCGCGGGGGCGGGGGCGGAGCGAGGAGCTCCCGGACGCGCGCGGCCAGGCGCTCGCGCGCGGCGCTGCGGTTGCGCAGCTGTGAGCGGTGCTCGTGGGCGACGACGCCGATCGGTCCGTCCGTTCGCGCCAGCAGCCGCGAGCGCTGGCGCTCGTCCAGGACGGCGGACGCCGCCGGGTCCCAGAGCAGCTCGACGCGGGTGTCGGTGGTGTTGACCGACTGGCCGCCCGGTCCGGGTGAACGGGAGAAGCGCTCGACCAGCTCGCCGTCCGGGATGACCAGGCCGTCGGGGAGCCCGGGGCCGGGCGGGACGACGAGGTCCACTCAGGTGACCGTGACCGGCACGCCGCTGAGCGCGGCGTTGCCCGAGACGTCGAGCCGCTCCGGGTCGGTGAGGTCGTTGATCGACACGCCGGCGACACCGGAGGCGACCCCGAGGCGCACCCCGGCGCGCTGGTGGCCGTAGCCGTGCGGCAGCGACACCACCCCGGGCATCACGTCCTCGGTCGCCCGCACCTCGACCTCGACCTTGCCGACGCGGGAGGCGACGGTGACGAGGGCTCCGTCGGCCAGGCCCCGCGCGTCGAGGTCCGCCGGGTGCATCAGCAGGTGGTGGCGCGGCTTGCCCTTCGTCAGCCGGTCGGTGTTGTGCATCCACGAGTTGCAGTCACGCTGGTGGCGCCGCCCGATCAGCAGCAGCTCGTCGCCGGACGGCAGCTCCTGGCGCCGGAGCCGGTCGAGGTCGCCGGCGACGAGGTCCGGCAGGGCCCGGATCCGCTTGTCCTTCGTGACGAGGCGTCCCGGGAGCTGGCCCTCCCGCAACGCCCCGATGTCGACGCCCTCCGGGTGCTTGCGCAGCTGGCTGATGGTGACCCCGGACCTCCCGGTGCGCAGCAGCATCCCGACGATGAAGGTCGGGCTCAGCCGTAGCCGCGCCTCGAGGGCGAGCCGCCGCGTCAGCGGCGCCTTGCGCCGCAGCCGCTTGCCGATCCGCAGGTGGAGGTCCCGGAAGATCTCCCAGTCGTGCCGTTGGTCGCGTCCCTTGGGGAACAGGGCCGGCGTGAAGCGGGCGGTGTCGCGGACGGCGAGGACGTGGAACGCCACGTCGTAGTGGTCGCGCTCCAGCAGGGTGGTGGGCGGCAGGATGACGTCGGCGTGCCGTGTGGTCTCGTTGACGTAGATGTCCACGGCGGCGCAGAACTCCAGCCCCTCCATGGCGCGGTCCAGCGAGCCGCCGTCCGGTGTCGACAGGACGGGGTTGCCGGCGATCGTCAGGAGCGCGCGGACCTGGCCCTCGCCCGGCGTCTCGATCTCCTCGCGCAGCACGGCGACCGGCAGCTCGCCGCCGAACTCCGGCGCCTGGCGGACCCGCGACCGGAACCGGTCGTGGTGGCCCCGGCCGAGCAGGCCGCGCCCGACCGCGTCGATCGCAGGGGAGGTGAGCATCGTGCCGCCCACCCGGTCGGTGTTGCCGGTCACGAGGTTGATCAGCTGCACCGCCCACTGGCAGACCATGCCGAACTCCTGGGTCGAGACACCCATCCGCCCGTACGCCGCCGCACCGTCCGCAGCCGCCAGCTCCCGGGCCACCCGGGTCACGACCGCCGCCGGAACCCCGCTCGCCCGCTCGGCGGCCTCCGGAGTGAAGTCGGCGAGTGCCGCCTCGACCGCGTCGAGCCCGTCGACGTACGACGCCGGGCTGGTCAGTCCCTCGGCGAACAGGGTGCGCAGGATCGCCAGCAGCACCCAGGCGTCCGTCCCCGGCCGCACGAAGTGGTGCTCGTCGGCCACCTTGGCCGTCTCGGTCCGGCGCGGGTCGAAGACGACCATCCGGCCGCCGCGGGCCCGGAGCTCGCGCAGTCGGCCGGGGAAGTCGGGCACGGTCATCAGCGAACCGTTCGACGCCATCGGGTTGGCACCGAACACCAAGAAGTAGGACGTGCGGTCGATGTCAGGGACGGGCAGCAGCAGCTGGTGGCCGTAGAGCAGGTGCCCGACCAGCTGGTGGGGGAGCTGGTCGACCGACGTCGCGCTGAACTTGTTGCGCGTGCGGAACGACTGCACCATCGCGATGCCGTGGGTGATGGCGCCGAGGCTGTGCACGTTGGGGTTGCCGAGGTAGACGGCGAGGGCGTCGTCGCCGTGGGCGTTGATCGTGCGGGCGATGCCGTCGGCGACCAGGTCCAGCGCCTCGTCCCAGCCGACCTCCTCCCACCGGGCGTCGGGCCCGCGGCCGAAGCGGCGGACCGGGCGGCGCAGGCGGTCCGGGTCGGCGTGGACGTCGCCGATCGCCACCCCCTTGGGGCAGACGTGGCCGCGCGAGAGCGGGTCGTCCGGGTTGCCCCGCGCGCCGGTCACCCGGCCGTCCTCGACGATCAGGAGGAGCCCGCAGGACGCCTCGCACAGGTTGCACACGCCGGTGTGTTGCTCAGCCACCCCCGCATCGTCACACGGGCGATCCGCCCGCGCCATGACCCCCGCCGTCAAGGATTCGGCCCGCCGGCGGGGCCGTTGGTAGTCTTCTTCGGTTGCCG
>DATMHM010000012.1:0-2891 GCA_035554935.1 Nocardioides sp.
TGGACCGACTTCGACGCCGTGGTCGCGACCCCGGACCTGATGGGCAAGGTCGGCCGCCTCGGCCGCGTGCTCGGTCCCCGCGGCCTCATGCCGAACCCCAAGGTCGGCACCGTCACCCCGGACCCGGCCAAGGCCGTGACCGACATCAAGGGCGGCAAGATCGAGTTCCGTGTCGACCGGCACGCGAACCTGCACTTCATCATCGGCAAGGCCTCGTTCTCCGAGACCCAGCTCGCCGAGAACTACGCGGCCGCGCTCGAGGAGGTGCTGCGACTCAAGCCGTCCAGCTCCAAGGGCCGCTACCTGAAGAAGGTCACCGTCTCCACGACCATGGGCCCCGGCGTCCAGGTCGACCCGAACCGCATCAAGAACGTCGCGGCCGAGGACGAGGCCTGATCCAGGCACCACGCAACGACGAAGCCCCGGTCACCTGCACGGTGACCGGGGCTTCGTCGTGCCGCCCCGCTTCGTTGGTCGAGTAGCGCCGTCCCTTCGTTGGTCGAGTAGCCGCCGTCCCTTCGTTGGTCGAGTAGCCGCCGACCCTTCGTTGGTCGAGTAGCCGCCGAGGAACGAGGCGGCGTATCGAGACCACTCGCTTCGTTGGTCGAGTAGCCGCCGAGGAACGAGTCGGCGTATCGAGACCACCCGCTTCGTTGGTCGAGTAGCCGCCGAGGAACGAGGCGGCGTATCGAGACCATCCCTCGCCGCCCCCGCAGCTTCGTCCCTCAGCTGCGGGCAGTGTGATCTCGATACGCGCGTCGCGACCTCGCAGGCTCGGTCGCGGCGCTACTCGATCTCCCTCGCCGCGCCGCAGCTTCGTCCCTCAGCTGCGGGCGAGTGACTCCAGTGCGGCGAGCTCGACGCACACCGCGACGCCGGCCATCGCGGCCTCGACCTCGGCGAGCACCGGGAAGGTCGGGGCCAGCCGGATGTTGCGGTCGTTGGGGTCGTCGCCGTGCGGGAAGGCGGACCCGGCGGGGGTGAGCGCGATCCCGGCCTCCTTGGCCAGGGCCACGACCCGCGACGCCGTACCGTCGAGCACGTCGAGGTTCACGAAGTAGCCGCCCGTGGGGACGGTCCACTCGGCGACGCCCAGGCCGGTGAGGCGCGCGGACAGCGCGTCGTCGACGGCGGTGAACTTCGGCGCGATCAGGTCGCGGTGCTTGCGCATGTGGGCGCGTACGCCGTCGGCGTCACCGAAGAACTCGACGTGACGCAGGTGGTTGACCTTGTCCGGTCCGATGGCGGCGAAGCCGAGCCGCTGGAGGTACCACGCCTTGTTCTCCGGGGAGGCCGCGAGGGCGGCGACACCGGCGCCGGCGAAGGTGATCTTCGAGGTGGAGGCGAACATGATCGGCCGGTTCGGGTGACCCGACGCCGCCGCCAGGCCCAACGCGTCCGCGCTCTTGGTCTCCACGTCGGTGAGGTGGTGCACGGCGTAGGCGTTGTCCCACAGGATGCGGAAGTCGGGCGCCGCGGTCGGCATGGCCATCAGCTCGGCCGCGACCTCGGCGGAGCACACGGCGCCGGTCGGGTTGGCGTAGGTCGGGACGATCCACATGCCTTTGACGGCGGGGTCGTCGGCCACGAGCGCGCGCACGGCGACCGGGTCCGGGCCGTCGGGGGTCATCGGCACGGTCACCATCTCGATGCCCAGCTCGGCGAGCATCGTGAAGTGGCGGTCGTAGCCCGGCACGGGGCAGATGAACTTCACGACCGGCTCCTCTGCCCACGGGCGCGGCGAGTCCGGGCCGCCCTTGAGCAGCAGCGCGGTGATGACCTGGTGCATCATCGTGAGGCTCGAGTTGCCGCCGCAGACCACGGCGGCGGTGTCCACGCCCAGCAGGTCGGCGAAGATCTCGCGCAGCTCGGTCAGGCCCTCGAGCCCGCCGTAGTTGCGCACGTCGGCGCCGGCGCGGTCCTTGTACGACGACGGCAGGCCCAGCAGCGCGTTGGACAGGTCCAGCTGGTCGGCCCCCGGCTTGCCCCGCGTCAGGTCGAGCTTCAGGCCGCGCTCCTTGAGCGCGTCGTAGTCGTCTCGCACCGTCGTCAGGCGCGCGGCGAGGTCGTCGGCGGACAGCTCGGACAGCGGGGTCGTGGTGGTCACGGGGACCATCGTGCCGCATCGGCCGTGCTCGGGATCCGTCGGCCCGCCCCGTGAATTTGGGCGGGGCGCCGCCGGCGCCGTACGCTTCTCGACGAAACCTCAAGACCGCCGGTTGTCAGGGCTGCCAGTCCCGACCGAAGGTTCCGTGGAAGCGGACGGCCTGCGCAGGGAATCAGAGCAACGAACGGCGCCGACAGGTGCCGATGTCCACGCCCTGAGCGCCTGCGCTCGGGGCGTCCTTCATTCTCCGGGTCCCTCGCGGCGGTCTCCCACCGGAAGGAGACCCATGGCGCGGGCAGACAAGCAGGCCGCCGTCGCGGAGATCGCTGAGTCGTTCAGCGAGTCCGCAGGCGCTGTGCTGACCGAGTACCGCGGTCTCACCGTCAAGGAGCTGCAGGACCTTCGCCGCTCCCTCGGTGCGAACGCCAACTACGCCGTGGTCAAGAACACGCTGGCCAAGCTCGCCGCCACGGAGGCGGGCATCGAGGGCTTCGACGAGCTCCTCACCGGCCCGACCGCGATCGCCTTCATCAAGGGCGACGTCGTCGAGGCCGCCAAGGGCCTGCGTGACTTTGCCAAGGCCAACCCCACCCTCGTGATCAAGGGTGGAGTTCTGGACGGCAACCTCCTCGACGCTTCCGAGATCGCCAAGCTGGCCGATCTCGAGTCGCGCGAGGTGCTCCTGGGCAAGCTGGCGGGCGCGATGCTCGCTTCGCTCAGCCAGGCCGTCTACCTCCTCAACGCCCCGCTCGCCCAGGCTGCCCGGCTCGCCGGCGCCCTGGAG
>DATMHM010000013.1:0-7905 GCA_035554935.1 Nocardioides sp.
TGGTGGGCACGTGGCGGGAGTGGCTGGGACTGGGCGAGGACATCGAGGCGGCACGCGAGCTGGCCGCCGACGACCCGGCGTTCGCCGACGAGGCCGCGGCCCTGGAGTCGCGTCGGGAGCAGGCCGAGGAGCGGCTGCGCCACCTGCTCGTGCCGCGTGACCCCGCCGACGCCAAGGACGCCCTGCTCGAGGTCAAGTCGGGGGAGGGCGGGGAGGAGTCCGCCCTCTTCGCGGGCGACCTCCTGCGGATGTACTCCCGGTTCGCCGAGGCCCGGGGCTGGCGCACCGAGGTCCTCGACGCCACCGAGTCCGACCTGGGCGGCTACAAGTCGGTGACGGTCGCGGTGAAGGCGTCCGGGGCGGTCGAGCCGGGCCAGGCCCCGTACGGCCTGTTGAAGTTCGAGGGTGGCGTGCACCGCGTCCAACGGGTGCCGGTGACCGAGTCCCAGGGCCGGATCCACACCAGTGCCGCCGGTGTCCTGGTGATGCCCGAGGCAGAGCAGGTGGACGTGGAGGTCAACGACAACGACCTGCGCATCGACGTGTTCCGCTCCTCGGGCCCCGGCGGGCAGAGCGTGAACACGACCGACTCCGCCGTCCGGATCACGCACCTGCCGACGGGCATCGTGGTCAGCTGCCAGAACGAGAAGTCGCAGCTGCAGAACAAGGAGCAGGCGATGCGGATCCTGCGGGCCCGGCTGCTGCAGGCCGCACAGGAGGCGGCCGAGGCCGAGGCGAGCGACGCCCGCCGCAGCCAGGTCCGCACCGTAGACCGCTCGGAGCGGATCCGCACCTACAACTTCCCGGAGAACCGGATCTCCGACCACCGCACCGGCTACAAGGCCTACAACCTCGACCAGGTGCTCGACGGCGACCTCCAGCCCGTCCTCGACTCCTGCGTCGAGGCCGACATGGCCGCCCGGCTCGCCGCGCTGGAGGAGTGAGGTGAGCGCCCTGCGGGCCACCGTGCGGCAGGCTGCGGACCGCCTCCGCGCAGCCGGGGTGGCGAGCCCTGAGCACGATGCCGCCGAGCTCCTTGCGCACGTGCTCGGCACCACCCGCGGCCGCCTGTTCCTCGTCGACGACCTGCCGGCCCCGGCCGTCGAGCGGTACGACGACCTCGTCGGCCGGCGTGCGGCCCGCGAGCCCCTGCAGCACCTGCTCGGCACGGCCTGGTTCCGCCACGTCTCGGTCGAGGTCGGCCCGGGGGTGTTCGTCCCGCGCCCGGAGACCGAGCTGCTCGCCGGGTGGGCGGTGGAGCGCGCCCTCGAGGTGGTCGGCCGCGGGGAGGAGCCGGTGGTGGTCGACCTGTGCACGGGCTCCGGCGTGATCGCCAAGGCGGTGGCGCACGAGGTGCCGCAGGCCCGGGTGCACGCCGTGGAGCTCGACCCGCCGGCGCACGCGTGGGCCGAGCGGAACCTGGTGGGCACCGGCGTCGAGCTGCGCCTCGGCGACCTCGCGACCGCCTTCGACGACCTCGCCGGCACCGTGCACGTGCTGGTGAGCAACCCGCCCTACGTCCCCCTCGAGGCGTGGGAGTCGGTCGCCGTCGAGGCGCGCGACCACGACCCGCACCTGGCGCTCTTCTCGGGCGACGACGGGCTGGACGCGATCCGGGTGATCGAGCGGCGAGGTGGCCTGCTGCTCCGCCCCGGCGGCGTGGTCGGCGTGGAGCACGCCGACGTGCAGGGCGAGTCCGCCCCGGGCGTCTTCAGCCGCACCGGCCGCTGGAAGGAGGTCCGCGACCACCGGGACCTCGCCGACCGGCCGCGCTACCTGACGGCACGCCGACCGCGGTGAGCGGATCGCGGATGGGAGGATGGCGGGCGTGAGTGCCGAGCTGGTTGCGACCGAGACCGACGACGAGCGCGAGGCGGCCCTCGACGCGGCGAGCCGCGCGGTGCGCCGCGGCCGGCTGGTCGTCCTCCCGACCGACACCGTCTACGGCGTCGGCGCCGACGCCTTCGACCCCGAGGCCGTCGCCCGGCTGCTCGCCGCGAAGGGGCGGGGCCGCGAGATGCCGCCGCCCGTCCTGGTCGGCACCAAGGGGACGCTCGATGCGCTGGCGACCCGCGTGCCGTCGTACGTCGCCCCGCTGGTCGAGCGGTTCTGGCCGGGGGCGCTGACGATCGTCTGCCACCAGCAGCCCTCGCTGCAGTGGGACCTGGGGGAGACCCGGGGGACGGTGGCGATCCGGATGCCCGACCACGACCTCGCCCGTGCGCTGCTCGACCGCACCGGACCGCTCGCGGTCAGCTCGGCGAACCTCTCGGGCCAGCCGGCGGCGCAGTCCGCCGACGAGGCGATGCGGATGCTGGGCGAGGCGGTGGCCGTCGTCGTCGACGGAGGCGCCTCCCCGGGCGGGGTGGCCTCGACCATCATCGACGCCACCGGCGAGCGGCCGCGGCTGCTGCGCGACGGCGCCATCGCGGTGGCCGACCTCGACGCCGCGCTCGCGGACCTGGACATCACGGTGGAGACGGGCGAGTCAGGCGAGTCAGGCGAGACGGGCGAGGAGCCCGGACCTGCCGATGCGTGAGTACGTCGTCGTCTTCCTGGTCGCCGCGGTCGTCACCTACCTGTTGACGGTCGTCGCCCGGGAGATCGCGGTCCGGACGGGGGCGGTCGCCAAGGTCCGCGACCGCGACGTCCACGCGGAGCCGGTGCCGTACCTCGGCGGACTGGCGATGCTCGGCGGCCTGTGGGCCGCCTACGTCATCGCCCGGGAGCTGCCGTTCCTCAGCAAGGAGACCCCCTTCGTCTTCGACGACGCGCTCGCGGTGCTGGTCGCCGGCACCGTGGTCTGCGCGGTCGGGGTCGTCGACGACATCATGGACCTCGACGCGCTGACGAAGTTCGGGGGACAGGTCCTCGCCGTCGGCCTGCTGGTCTACTCGGGCATCCAGTTCCGCTACGTCTACCAGGCCACCGGCGAGGTCTTCACCCTCGACACCGCTCAGGGCGCCCTGCTGACCGCCCTGATCGTGGTCACGACCGTCAACGCCGTGAACTTCATCGACGGCCTGGACGGGCTGGCCGCCGGCGTCATCGGGATCAGCGCGTCGGCGTTCTTCCTGTTCTGCTACTCGCTGGCCTACCTGAACGACGTGTCGCTGGCGACGACCGGCGCGCTGCTGTCCGCGGCGCTCGCGGGCGCCTGCGCCGGTTTCCTCGTCCACAACTTCCACCCGGCCCGGCTGTTCATGGGCGACAGCGGCTCGATGCTGATCGGACTGGTGCTCTCGGCGACGGCGATCACGGTCACCACCCAGTTCGCGCCCGGGGACCTCACCCAGGGAGCCGACGGCGCCCGCGCCAGCCTGCTGCCGGTGCTGCTGCCGGTCGCGCTGCCGATCCTCATCCTGATCGTGCCGCTCGGCGACCTGGTCCTGGCCGTCGTACGACGCACGCGGGCCGGGCGCTCGCCCTTCGCCCCCGACAAGCAGCACCTCCACCACCGGCTCCTCGAGATCGGCCACTCGCACCGCAGGGCGGTCATCATCATGTGGTTGTGGGCGGGCCTGATCGCCTTCGGCGTGGTGGTCGCCAGCGTCTTCACCGGCCCGGTGGTGTGGGCGTCGTTGGGCGTCAGCCTGGTGGTCACGGTCGTGCTCACGTTCGCGCTGCCGCTGGTCCACGGCCCGATCGTGGACGAGGTGCTCGACCCGCCCTCGGATCCGGTCGTCGCGGGGCCGGGCGGCGCTGGCCCGGAGCGGGGGAGCGACCCTGATTCGGACCCGCCCCGGACTTTGTGATAACTTTCACGAACTCCGGGGAGCTCCCTCCGGACACCCGTCACGACCGACGAGCAGGACGGCCGCCGATGAAGACGACCGAGACCCGGACCACCTCCGTGGTGACCCGTGCGGCGCTCGCCGCCGTCGCCACCGGGGCGGCCCTGGTGGTGCTCGCGGCGATCGTCTCCGGCGCCCCCGCGGCAGCGGGTGCCGCCGTCGGCGGTGTGATCGCCGTCGGCATCTTCGCCTTCGGCGCCTTCGCGGTCGATGCGGTCTCCCGGCTGATGCCGGCGGCCTCGCTGCTCTTCGCGATGGTCACCTACACCTTC
This sequence comes from Nocardioides sp., assembly GCA_035554935.1. GTDB lineage: Bacteria > Actinomycetota > Actinomycetes > Propionibacteriales > Nocardioidaceae > Nocardioides. The sequence goes on from DATMHM010000013.1 coordinate 4,067, forward strand.
CAGGTCGTCCTGATGGCGCTCGTGTTCGTGGGGATCAACCGCTCCGGCCTGCTGGACGACGAACTGGACCGCAACTGGCTCGGGGCGGCGATCATCGTCGGCGCCTTCGTGTGGCTCGCGGTGCAGGTCCGGCTCGCCACCACGGCGCGCATCCCGGCCTTCGAGACGCCCGCCGTTCACCGTGCGGACGACCCCGCGGATCAGGCTGCTGATCACCCGGCAGAGGGCGGTGCGCGATGAGGTCCGGCTGCTGCTATTGTCCGGGGCGCAATGAGTCAGCCCGAGGAGAAGCCCAAGGGCGATCCGTGGCATGCGTTCGGCTACATCACCGCCGGGGTCGCCTGCTACGGGTTCGCGGGATGGCTCGCGGACCGGTGGTTGGGCACCACGTTCCTCGTTGCGGTGGGCATCCTCGTGGGTGCCGCGCTGGGGATCTACCTGACAGCCGCACGGTTCCGGATGGCTCCGCCAGACCAGCCCGAACGCCCGAAGCCCGAACGTACAGACGAGCAGTGAACGCAGAGGAGACCTGGTGACCACCGCAGCCAGCGCCACCATCGCCGCCGAGGGTGGAGGGGAGTCGTTCAACGCCCCCGGCCCGAGCATCTTCGACCTGCCGCCGGTCTTCGAGATCGCCGGCTTCGGCGTGACCAAGCCGATGCTCCAGCTCGTGATCGCCGCGATCGTGGTCTTCGGCCTGCTGTTCGTCGCAGCGCGCCAGCGCCAGCTCGTCCCCGGCAAGATGCAGTTCGCCGGCGAGGGCGCCTACAACTTCGTGCGCAACAGCGTGGCCCGCGACATCATCGGCAGCCACGACTTCCAGAAGTTCGTGCCCTACCTGGTCGCGCTGTTCTTCTTCATCCTGGTGAACAACCTCTTCGCCAGCATCCCGTTCTTCCAGTTCCCGACGTTCAGCCGCGCCGGCATGGCCTACGCGCTGGCCGGCATGTCCTGGCTGATCTACAACGGCGTCGGCATGAAGAAGCACGGCGTCCTCGGCTACCTCAAGCTGCAGAGCGTCCCCTCCGGCGTCAGCCCGGTGATGTACCCGCTGCTGGTCCCGCTGGAGTTCTTCTCCAACATCCTGGTCCGCCCGGTCACGCTGGCGCTGCGTCTGTTCTGCAACATGTTCGCCGGCCACATCCTGCTCGTGCTGTTCGCGACCGGTGGCCTCTACCTGATCGAGCACGTGGGCGGCATCGGCTACGTCGCCGGCCCGCTCGCCTGGGTGCTCGCGATCCTGGTCAGCTTCCTCGAGATCCTGGTCCAGTTCCTGCAGGCCTACGTGTTCGTCCTGCTGAACGCCATGTACATCCAGGGCGCGCTCGCCGACGAGCACTGATCCGGCACTGTTCGGGCCACGGTCCGGCACCGCCCGCTCCACAGCTCCACCGACCACAACCCACAGTTCTCACACGAGAAAACAACCCGAAAGGAAAGAAGCCATGGGTGGCTCTCTCAACATGATCGGTTACGGCCTGGCTGCCATCGGCCCGGGTATCGGCATCGGTCTCATCTTCGCCGCGTACATCAACGGCGTTGCCCGCCAGCCCGAGGCGCAGAGCCGCCTCCAGTCGATCGCGATCCTCGGCTTCGCGCTCGCCGAGGCGCTCGCCATCATCGGCATCGCCCTCGCGTTCGTCCTCACCGGCGCCAGCACCAGCGGCAACTGACGATCGTCGCCCCGCGACGATCGCTGAGCACCGACAGCCAGCTCGACCCAGATAGGTCAGGTCCATGAATTCACTGGTGATCCTCGCCGCAGCGGAGGGGGAGGAGCACAACCCGCTCGTCCCGCTGTGGGAGGAGGTGGCGATCGCCCTCGTGGTGTTCGCGATCCTCTTCTTCGCCATCAAGAAGTTCGTCGTCCCGAACTTCGAGAAGACGTTCGCCGAGCGCTCCCAGGCGATCGAGGGCGGCATCGCCGCCGCCGAGAGCAAGCAGGCCGAGGCCGACGCCAAGCTGGCCGAGCTCGAGCAGCAGCTCGCGGACGCCCGCCACGAGGCGGCGCGCATCCGTGAGGAGGCGCGCGAGCAGGGTGCCGCGATCATCGCCGAGATGCGGGAGCAGGCCCAGGCCGAGGCGACCCGCATCGTCGAGCACGGCAAGACGCAGATCGAGGCCGAGCGCCAGCAGGCGGTCACCTCGCTCCGTGCCGAGGTCGGCGCGCTCGCGACCGGCCTCGCCGGCCGCATCGTCGGTGAGTCGCTCGAGGACGAGGCGCGCCAGTCGCGCGTCGTCGAGCGGTTCCTCGCCGACCTGGAGACCGCTGACGCCTCCGACGCTGCCAAGGACGCGTGATGGTGTCCTTCCGCGGTGCGTCGGCTGACGCCATGGCCGTCCTCACCGACCAGGTCGGTGGGGTGGCCGAGGCGTCGGCCTCGACGGTGGCGGGGGACCTGTTCTCCGCGGCCCAGGCGTTCCGGTCCGAGGGTGCCCTGCGCCGGGTGCTCACCGACCAGTCGGTGCCGAGTGAGGCTCGCGCGGGCCTGGTCGGCGACCTCTTCACGGGCAAGGTCGACGCGGCGACGCTCGGCGTGCTCCGCGAGGCGGCCGGCCGTCGCTGGACCCGCACCCGCGACCTCGCGGATGCGCTCGAGCAGTTGGGTGTCGTGGCCGCCGTCCGTTCCGTCGGGCTCCAGGGCGCGACCCTGGTGGACGAGCTGTTCGGCGTCCGTCAGCTGGTCACCGCCAACAGCGACCTGCGCAACGCCCTGTCGGACCCCGCCCGCTCCGCTGCCGACAAGGGTGGGCTCCTCGAGTCCCTCCTGGCCGGCAAGGTGCTCCCGGCGACCCTGCAGCTCGTGAAGCAGGCGCTCGCGGGCTCCTACCGCACCGTGGTGGCCGCGCTCGAGGACTACGAGCGCACCGCCGCCCAGGTGCAGGGGGAGGGCGTGGCCACGGTCCACGTCGCCCGTGCCCTGTCCGCCGCCGACGAGCAGCGGCTCGCCAGTGCACTGACGCGGCAGTACGGCCGCCCGGTGCACCTCAACATCGTCATCGACCCGCAGGTCCTCGGAGGCCTGCGCGTGGAGATCGGCGATGACGTCATCGATGGCACCGTCGTCAGCCGCCTCGACGACGCCCGCCGGAAGATCGCCGGCTGACGCCGCGCGACACCACGCACACCCACGACTTCACAGCTGTAGAGAAGAGAGAAGGCACCTGAGATGACGGAACTCTCCATCCGTCCGGACGAGATCCGCGACGCCCTCGCCAAGTACGTCGCGGACTTCGAGCCCGCGGCCGCCAGCAAGGAAGAGGTCGGCACCGTCGCCTCTGCCGCGGACGGCATCGCCCGCGTGTCGGGCCTCCCGTCGGCCATGGCCAACGAGCTGCTCGAGTTCGAGGACGGCACGCTCGGCCTCGCGCTGAACCTCGAGGACCGCGAGATCGGTGTCGTCATCCTCGGTGACTTCGACAAGATCGAGGAGGGCCAGACGGTCCGCCGCACCGGCGAGATCCTCTCGGTCCCCGTCGGCGAGGGCTACCTCGGCCGCGTCGTCGACCCGCTCGGCAAGCCGATCGACGGCCTCGGCGAGATCGCCACCGAGGGCCGCCGTGCCCTCGAGCTCCAGGCGCCGGGCGTCATGGCCCGCAAGTCGGTCCACGAGCCGCTCGCCACCGGCATCAAGGCCATCGACTCGATGACCCCGATCGGCCGTGGCCAGCGCCAGCTGATCATCGGCGACCGCGCCACCGGCAAGACCACGGTCGCGATCGACACGATCATCAACCAGAAGCAGAACTGGGAGTCGGGCGACCCGACCAAGCAGGTCCGCTGCATCTACGTCGCCATCGGCCAGAAGGGCTCGACCATCGCCTCCGTGCGTGGCGCC
>DATMHM010000014.1:0-76599 GCA_035554935.1 Nocardioides sp.
GCTGATCATCTACAGCTACCGCCGCTTCCACGGCCACGACGACGCGGTCGAGGAGCTGTCCCGCAAGATCGAGGAGTCGGACCGTCGGAGGGCCGCTCGCTCAGGTGGGGGGACCGATTCCAGATCCGGACACCGGGTGAGTTAGCATCGTCCGGCACCCACGGTTCACGCCGTGCTCGGGCGATTGGCGCAGTGGTAGCGCGCTTCGTTCACACCGAAGAGGTCACTGGTTCGAACCCAGTATCGCCCACCGGAATCACCCGAGAGCCGCGCTGGACCAGCGCGGCTCTCGTCGTTCTGCGCCGTTCTGCCGCACGGCGGCGAGGCCCGACCCGAATCGGCTGGGTGCCGTCCCACTGCGGCCGATACGATCGACGTGCGTCCGGCACCGGGCGCGCCGCCACCCAGAAGGAGCCCGTCCGTGTCGGACATCAAGGTCGTCGTACTCACCCCTGACGCACGCCAGGAGTCGACGGTCACGGAGGGCACGAAGGCCTGGGAGCTGTTCCGCGACGAGGCCGACATCATCGCAGCGCGGGTCGCCGCCGGCGCGAGCGGCGAGGCGCAGTTGAAGGACCTGTCCTACGCGCTCGCCGACGGCGACGAGGTCGAGGGCGTGGCGATCGACAGCCCCGACGGACTCGACATCCTGCGGCACTCGACCGCCCACGTGCTCGCGCAGGCCGTGCAGCAGCTGTACCCGGAGGCGAAGCTCGGCATCGGGCCGCCGATCCAGGACGGGTTCTACTACGACTTCGACGTGCCGGTGCCGTTCGTGCCCGAGGACCTCGTGAAGCTCGAGTCTGCGATGCGCAAGATCATCAAGGAGAACCAGCGCTTCGACCGCCGGGTCACCACGGACGAGGACGCCCTCGTCGAGCTCGCGGACGAGCCCTACAAGGTCGAGCTGATCGGGTTGAAGTCGGGGACCGCGGACGCTGAGTCGATCGGGGAGGGCGCATCCGCCGAGGTCGGCGCGGGCGAGTTGACCATCTACGACAACATCAACCGCAAGGGCGAGGTCGCCTGGAAGGACCTGTGCCGCGGCCCGCACCTCCCGACCACGAAGCGGATCCCCGCCTTCAAGCTGATGCGCAGCGCCGCGGCCTACTGGCGCGGCGATGAGAAGAACAAGCAGCTCCAGCGGATCTACGGCACCGCCTGGCCGACCAAGGAGGCGCTCGACGAGCACCTGCACCGGCTCGAGGAGGCGGAGCGTCGCGACCACCGCAAGCTCGGCCGCGAGCTCGACCTGTTCAGCTTCCCCGACGAGATCGGCTCCGGCCTGCCGGTCTTCCACCCCAAGGGCGGCGTGATCAAGCGGGAGATGGAGGACTACGTCCGCCAGCGTCACATCGAGGAGGGCTTCTCCTACGTCGGCACCCCGCACATCACCAAGGACGGGCTGTTCCACACCTCGGGCCACCTGCCCTACTACGCCGACACGATGTTCCCGCCGATGGAGTTCGAGGGCACGAACTACCAGCTCAAGGCGATGAACTGCCCGATGCACAACCTGATCTTCAGCAGCCGCGGGCGCTCCTACCGCGAGCTGCCGCTGCGGCTGTTCGAGTTCGGCAGCGTCTACCGCTACGAGAAGTCCGGCGTCATCCACGGCCTCACCCGGGTGCGTGGCTTCGCGCAGGACGACTCGCACTCCTACTGCACCCCCGAGCAGGCGCCGGCGGAGGTCAAGCACCTGCTCGGCTTCATGCTCGGCGTGCTGAAGGACTTCGGCCTCGACGACTTCTACCTCGAGCTCTCGACCCGCGACGACTCCAAGCCCGACAAGTTCGTCGGCTCCGACGAGGACTGGGCGACCGCGACCAAGGTGCTGGAGGACGTCGCCGCCGAGACCGGTCTCGAGCTGGTCCCGGACCCGGGCGGTGCCGCCTTCTACGGTCCCAAGATCTCCGTCCAGGCCAAGGACGCGATCGGCCGGACCTGGCAGATGGGCACGGTGCAGTACGACTTCAACCAGCCCGCCCGCTTCGGCCTCGAGTACACCTCGTCCGACGGCACCAAGCAGCAGCCGGTGATGATCCACTCCGCGAAGTTCGGCTCGATCGAGCGCTTCCTGGGCGTCCTCGTCGAGCACTACGCCGGCGCCTTCCCTCCGTGGCTGGCCCCGGTGCAGGTCGTCGGCATCCCCGTGGCCGACGCCTTCACCGACTACCTGTACGACGTCACGAACCAGCTCAAGGCGCGGGGCATCCGGGTCGAGGTCGACGAGTCCGACGACCGGTTCCAGAAGAAGATCCGCAACGCGCAGCTGCAGAAGATCCCGTTCATGCTGATCGCCGGTGGCGAGGACGTGGAGAAGGGTGCGGTCAGCTTCCGCTACCGCGACGGCCGCCAGGACAACGGCGTCCCGGTCGCCGACGCGGTCGAGCGGGTCGTCGCCGCGGTGCGCAGCCGCGCCCAGGTCTGAGCGGCAGGCCGGTCGTGAAGCGGCAGGCGGTCGTCGTCGTACTCGCGACGCTGCTGCCCGCCCTGGCCGCGTGCGGTGGCGCCGAGCCGCCCGCCGGCGCGCCCGCCCGGCCGCCGGCACCGACGACAGCCACCCCGACCCCGAGCGACAGCGGCCGACCGGCCGGCGACGCGGGGGATCCGGGTGCCGACGCGAGCGACCTCGCGAAGATCGCCGAGGACCTCGCCCGCGAGAGTGGCAGGCCGACCAGCAACATCGCGCCCCGCGACGGCGAGGTGCTCGGTGCCGATGTGAGCTGGCCGCAGTGCCCGAAGGGGATGGGGATCCCCGAGAAGCAGGGACAGGGCATGCCGATGCCGCTGCCCGAGGCTGAGTACGTCGTCCTTGGGCTCACCAACGGGCCCGGTTTCACCCCGAACCCCTGCCTGGCCGACCAGGTGCAGTGGGCGAAGGACAACGACGTGCTGGTCGCGGTCTACGCGGTGTCGAGCTATCCCGACCGCGCCACGCTCGACGAGCACGGCGCGAACGGCCCCCACGACGCCTCCACCCGTCTCGGCCGGCTGCGCAACGTGGGCTACCAGCAGGCCCGCTTCAACATCGGCACGATGGGCCAGGCCGGCCTGCTGAGCCCGATCGTCTGGATCGACGTGGAGCCGGTCCCCGTCTTCGAGTGGAGCGACGACCTGCAGGCCAACGCGGCGGTGATCGAGGGCGTGGCGCGGGGGTACGTCGACGCCGGGTTCCGGATCGGCGTCTACTCGACACCCAGCCTCTACGAGCGCGTCGTGGGCGACCTCGACCTCGGTGGGGTGCCGGAGTGGCGCGCTGCGGGCCAGACGTCGCGCGCCGAGGCGCGCAACCGGTGTGGCCCGGACTGGTCCATCCAGGGCGGGCCCGCGGTCATGGGCCAGTGGGTCGAGCAGAGCCGCGACCAGAACATCACCTGTCCCGGCATCGCCGCCGACCTCGGGCAGTGGTTCCACCGGTATGCGTGAGAAGGTTTCGCCCATGGGCTCGGACGAGACGGGAGAGCCGCTCGACGGTCGCCGTCGGCGGTGGCAGGAGCACAACCAGGTGCGCCGCCAGGTCATCATCGACGCGGCGATCGCCGTGCTCGAGCGACAGGCGCCCGGCGAGGACTTCCAGGTGCAGGCCGTCGCGAACGAGGCCCGCATGAGTCGCACCGTGATCTACCGGCACTTCGCCGATCGCGCCGACCTCGACCGCGCCGTGCAGGCCAAGGTCTGCGAGCAGGTCGGTGCCGTGCTGCTGCCCGCCCTGTCCTACGACGGCACCCCCGACCAGATCATCCACCGCGTCGTCGGCGGATTCGTCCGCTGGGCCGAAGCGCACCCTGCGCTCTACTGGTTCGCCGACCGCGACCTCGCCGGGTGGGAGCCGAGCCCACTCGGCCTGGCCGTCAAGCAGGTGGCCGAGGGCATCGAGGGCATCATGGCGGTCGTCGTCGCGGCCCTCGGTGTCGAGCTGACCGACGACGACCGTGCGGCGCTGGACCCGTGGGTCTTCGGCATGATCGGTGCCGTCTTCGCAGCCGTGCGCCGCTGGCTCGAGCGGGAGAACCGCGAGCCCGGCATCGACGCGTGCATCAACATCCTGTCCGAGTCCATCTGGCTGCAGATCAACGGCATGGCGCTCTCGAGGGGCGTCAACCTGCCCGACCTGCCCGTCTCCGACCTGCTGCAGACGCTGTCGCCGTCCGGCGCCGACGAGGAGTGACCGCTTCCGTGACCGACCCCGACGGGCTGGAGCGTCTCTGGACGCCCCACCGGATGTCCTACGTCCGCGGCGACGAGGACCCCGCCGAGCAGCCCGCCCACGCGGAGCCCCGCCCGGCGTGCCCGTTCTGCCGGATCACCCGGGAGCCGGCGACGTCCACGGACGACGACCTGGTCGTCGTACGGGGCGAGACGGCGTACGTCGTCCTCAACCTGTACCCCTACAACCCGGGGCATCTGATGGTGCTGCCCTACCGCCATGTCGCCGACTACGCGGACCTTGACGACGCCGAGACCGCCGAGCTGGCCGAGCTGACGAAGGCGGCGCTGCGCACGATCAGGTCCGTCTCGCAGCCACACGCCTTCAACGTCGGGCTGAACCTCGGGGGAGCGGCCGGCGGGTCGCTGTCGGGCCACCTGCACCAGCACGTGGTGCCGCGCTGGTCCGGGGACGCCAACTTCATGACGGTCGTCGCGGGCACCAAGACGCTGCCGCAGCTGCTCGGCGACACCCGGGAGCTGCTGGCGGAGGCGTGGCCGGGAGCAGGTCTCCAGTAGGGTCTCGCCCCGTGCTGGATCGCTTCAAGGAGTTCTGGGCAGGGACCGTGCTGCACCCGTTCGTGCGGCTGTTCATCCGGATGGGCATCAGCCCGGACGCGGTGACGCTCGTCGGCACGGTCGGCGTCAGCGCCGGCGCGCTGGTCTTCTTCCCGCAGGGCGAGCTGCTGGTCGGCGTCCTCGTCATCACCGCGTTCGTCTTCAGCGACCTGATCGACGGACGGATGGCCCGCGAGATGGGCCGGCAGTCGCGCTTCGGCGCCTTCTGGGACTCGACCCTGGACCGGATCGGCGACGGCGCGATCTTCGGCGGTCTCGCGCTCTACTTCGCCGGCACGGGTCCGGACCAGGGCGACAGCTACCTCTACCTGTGCGTCACCCTGTGGTGCCTGGTGATGGGGTCGGTCACCTCCTACGCGCGGGCGCGGGCCGAGTCGCTCGGGATGGACGCCAAGGGTGGGATCGCCGAGCGCGCCGACCGCCTCGTGTCGATCCTCGTGATGACGGGCCTGAGCGGCCTGTTCGGCCTGCCGGTGCTGATGTACGTGACGCTGTGGGCGCTGGCCGTGGCCAGCACCTACACCGTCGTCTTCCGGGTCCTGAAGGTCCGCCGCCAGGCGCTGGCGCTGGACGCCGCGGACGCTGCGTCCAGTCAGCAACCCGAGGCATAGCCGCGGTCGCCCCAGCCGTAGAATCGACGGCATGAGCGAGCAGGCAGAGCCCACCACTGGGCAGGGCACCACCCGGGTCAAGCGCGGCATGGCCGAGATGCTCAAGGGTGGCGTCATCATGGACGTGGTCACCCCCGAGCAGGCGAAGATCGCCGAGGACGCCGGGGCGGTGGCCGTGATGGCGCTCGAGCGCGTGCCTGCGGACATCCGCGCCCAGGGCGGCGTGTCGCGGATGAGCGACCCCGACATGATCGACGGCATCATCGAGGCCGTCTCGATCCCGGTGATGGCCAAGGCCCGGATCGGCCACTTCGCCGAGGCCCAGGTGCTGCAGTCGCTGGGTGTGGACTACATCGACGAGTCCGAGGTGCTGACCCCGGTCGACTACGCCAACCACATCGACAAGTGGGCCTTCACGGTTCCCTTCGTCTGCGGTGCGACCAACCTGGGCGAGGCGCTGCGCCGGATCACCGAGGGCGCGGCGATGATCCGCTCCAAGGGCGAGGCCGGCACCGGTGACGTCTCGAACGCGGTGACGCACATGCGCACGATCCGCAACGAGCTGCGCCGCCTGACGGTGCTCTCCGACGACGAGCTGTACGTCGCCGCGAAGGAGCTCCAGGCGCCGTACGAGCTGGTCGCCGAGGTCGCGCGGACCGGCAAGCTGCCGGTCGTGCTGTTCACCGCCGGCGGGATCGCCACGCCGGCGGACGCGGCGATGATGATGCAGCTGGGCGCCGAGGGCGTGTTCGTCGGCTCGGGCATCTTCAAGTCGGGCAACCCGGCCCAGCGGGCCGAGGCGATCGTGAAGGCGACGACCTTCTTCGACGACCCGGACGTGGTCGCGAAGGTCTCGCGCGGGCTCGGCGAGGCGATGGTCGGCATCAACGTCGACGAGCTCCCGCAGCCCCACCGTCTCTCCGAGCGCGGCTGGTAGTCGAGCGCGCCGGATGGGCCACTCGGTCACCCGCGGGTAGGCCGTAGGGCCCATCCGGGCGCGCGAACCGGTTCCACTTCAGGGGCAAAAGGTCCCTACGGCTCCACGTCGGGCCCCACCGGTCCTACCGTCGAGTCGCCGGCACCTTCGCCGGCGACGCAGAGGTCGATGCCGTCAGCTCCCGCGGCACCGTCCGGAGACACCGACCGGAACCGGCCGGGGACACGGAGCACGACATGAAGAAGTCCACCAAGGGCGCTCTCGCGGCCGGCACCGCCGTGGCGCTGCTCGCCGGCGGCGCGGGCACGCTCGCCTACTGGAACGACACCACCGCCGTCGACGGCGGAGACATCACCACCGGCCACCTGCGCATCTCCGACGCCGAGACGTGCAGTGGGTGGACCCTCGACACCGGCGAGGTGACCGCCGGCGAGGCGTTCGACCCGGCGACGGACAGGCTCGTGCCCGGCGACGTGATCAGCCGGTCGTGCGACGTCCTGCTCGAGGCGTCCGGCAACCACCTGCGCGCGACGGTCACCGCGACCCCGGGCGCCAGCACGAGCCTGTTCACCGCGACGCCCGGCCTGGTCCTCGCCGTCTCCGAGGTGGCCGCGTCGCCCGACGGCGGCGTCACCGCCTTCGCGGCCCTGTCCCCGCAGGAGGTCACCGAGGCCAACGACGGCGACACGCTGCGGATCACGATGACGGTCACCTTCAGCGCTTCCGCCCAGGACCCGGCGACGACGCAGGACATCACCAGCGCCCTGGCGGACATCGCGCTGACGGTCACCCAGGTCCACGCCTGAGGCCGACGCAGTGTCGTCCGCGCGCAGCTCCGACGGCGGCGGCTGGCGGCTGGGCTGGCGGCTGGGCTGGCGGCTGGTGGTCGGCATCGTCGGCGTCGGGCTGGTCGCCGTCCTCGTCGCGACCGTCGCCCTCCCGAGGGTGGCCGGCGCGACGCCGTACACCGTCCTCACCGGCTCGATGCAGCCCGACCTCCCGCCGGGGACCCTCGTCGTGGTCAGGCCCGTGCCGGCCGAGGACATCGGGATCGGCGACGTCGTCACCTACCAGCTCGCATCCGGTCGCGCTGCCGTCGTCACCCACCGGGTCGTCGCGGTGAGCGTCGACGACCACGGCGGACGCACCTTCCTGACCCGCGGCGACGCGAACGGCACCCCGGACGCCGAGCCGGTGCGACCGGTGCAGGTGCGCGGCCGGCTCTGGTACGCCGTCCCGTACGCCGGCCGCGCGAGCAGCCTGCTCACCAACGACCGGCGCCAGGTGGCCGTGCAGGCGGTGGCCGGGGCGCTCGCCCTCTATGCCGCGTGGATGCTGACCAGTGCCGCGCGCGACCGCCGGCGGCAGCCCGTCCGGTCCGCGGAGCGGGGCCGGCCGTGAGCCGCGCGATCGTCGCCGCGCTGTGCACGCCCGTGCTGCTGCTGTCGGCGCAGCCGGCCCACGGCGCCGACGATCCCGGGCTCAGCTGGGACGGCACCGCGTGGACCGACGAGCTGTCGGCGCCGCTGTTCACGCCCCACCGGCGCTGGGTCCCGGGCGACGTCGACGTCGCCTCGTTCTCCCTGCGCAACAGGTCGGGCACCGGCGCCGTGCTCACCGTCACCGTGCGCACCCCCGACGCCGACGACCTGTTCACGCAGCGCGACGTCGCGCTCGAGGCGCGGCTGGGAGGAGGGCGCTGGCTGCCGCTCGCCAACGGCACGCCGAGCGCGCCCCTCGGCGCGGACCTGCCGGCGGGCGGGAGCGCCCGGGTCGACGTACGGGCCACCTTCGGCGAGGACGCTGGGAACGGGTCGCAGTCGGCGCGCCTGCCGCTGCGGCTGCTCGTGACCCTGTCGGAGGCGCCCGACAGCAACGACCTGCCGCTGACCGGTTCCTCGGTGCCCTCGTGGCTGGTCCCGCTGGGTGCCGCCCTCGTCGGCGCGGGCCTGGCGCTGGTCGCGGTCCGCCGGGGCGGGGAGACGGCCGATGGCTAGGTTTCGTGGCGCGCGGCGCCCGGCCCCCCGGCGTCGCGCCGACGTGGGTGGCCGCTGGTTCGGGGACGGGCGGACCAGGGCGCTGCTGTGCCTGGGCGTGGTTGCCGGGCTCGCCGTGACCAGCACCTCGGCGTACTGGACCGACGAGGCGACCATCGCCGGCGGCGCTATCACGACCGGAACCCTCGACCTGACCGCGGGGCCGACCACGGGTGCCGAGCAGCTCACCGGCACGGGGCCGAACACGTGGGCGTCGGGGCTGCTGGCGATCAGCAGCGTGGTGCCGGGGGAGAGCACCGCGGCGACGTTCGTGGTGAGGAACTCCGGGACCGCGCCGTTGCGCTTCAACGCGACGGTGCGCGCCTCGACCGCCGCACTGACGTCGGGCAGCAACGGGCTGCAGGTGCAGGTGTACGACAACGGGACCACGGCCATCAACACCGGCACCCAGGCGGGTGCCGACCGGACCGGCAGCTGCAACGGGACGCTCGTGCACACCAGCTATGTGACGACGACGGCCTCGACGGACGTGTTCGCCGTGGACGTCGCGCTGGCCAGCACGGGCACGACCCGGAACCTCTGCCTGCGGGCCTGGCTCAGCACCGCGGCCCCCACCACGCTTCAGGGTGGGTCGACCTCGGTCGTCATCGACCTGCGTGCGGCACAGGTGAGTGCGCCATGAGCGCGCACCGCCACCGTCGTACGACGAGCGGGTGGCCCGGGTGGCCCGGGTGGCCCGCGTGGCCCGGCCGGCTCGGCCGCCTCCTGCTGGGCGCCGGCGCGCTGCTCGGCGTCGTGAGCGCGGTGACCGTCGTCGGCTGCCTCCTCGTCGGGATCCGCCCGATGGTGGTCGTGTCGGGCTCGATGGGCCCGGCGGTCCCGGCCGGGTCGCTCGCGTTCGCGCAGGAGACCCCGGCCGGCGCCGTTCGTGCCGGGGACGTGGTGACCGTGCTGCGGGCGGACGGCAGCCGGGTGATGCACCGCGTCGTCTCGGTCCGGCCCGCCGGCGACCGGGTCGCCCTGACGCTCAAGGGCGACGCCAACGCCACCCCCGACCCCGAGAGCTACGTGGTCGACTCGGTCGGCACGGTCCGGGCGCACGTCCCGGGCATCGGCCACCCGGTCGCGTGGCTGTCGTCGCCGTGGGGCCTGCTCGCCCTCGGCGCGGTCGGAGCGGGCCTCGTGGTCTTCGCGCTCCGGCCCGGGGGGAGGAGCGGCGGTCGGGACACAGGTGGGGCCGGGGGTGGTGTGGCAGGTGGGTTGGCGGCCACGGTCGTGGCGGTCGCGGCGGTCACGACCACGGGTGCCTGGTTCACCGACGCCGGCGCGGTCACCGCCGGCCCGGTGCAGGCGCACCTCGTCGTCTCCCAGGCCCAGCCCACGTGCACGAACGTCGACGGCGTCCTGGTGCTCGGCAACATCGCCCGGCTGACCTGGGCCCAGGTCGACGCCCGCTACCAGTACGCCTGGGAGGTGCGCCGCTCCGACACCAACGCGCTGGTCACGTCCGGCACGGTCGGCACCGGCCTCGCCCAGGGAGCCACGGTCACCCTCGACCTCGGCACCGGCCTGCTCGGGATCGACACCAACTACGACGTCGTGGTCCGCGCCCGGCTCGCCGGGACGACCACGTGGGCCGCGGCCACGGCCACCACCACACCCGTGAGGCGGGCGAGCATCCTCATCATCGGAGCCGCCGTCCGGTGCGGCCACGCGTGACCACTACCCTCCTCCCGTGCCAGTCATCGGTGTCTTCGCGCTCCAGGGCGACGTCCGTGAGCACCTGCAGGCCCTCACCGCTCTCGGCGTCGAGGCTGTCCGCGTACGCCGGCCCGAGGAGCTCGAGCGCTGCGACGGCCTGGTCCTGCCGGGGGGCGAGTCGACGACCATGGTCAAGCTGGCCCGGACGTTCGGCCTGCTGGAGCCGCTGCGTGCCCGCGTCGCCGCCGGCATGCCGACCTTCGGCACCTGCGCCGGGATGATCCTGCTCGCGGACCGGATCGAGGGCGGCACTGCAGGCCAGGAGAGCATCGGCGGGCTCGACGTGACCGTACGACGCAACGCGTTCGGCCGGCAGGTGGACTCCTTCGAGGCCGACCTCCCGTTCGTCGGCCTCGACGAGCCCGTGCACGCGGTGTTCATCCGGGCGCCGTGGGTGGAGCGGGCCGGTCCCGGCGTCGAGGTCCTCGCCGAGGCGGCCGGCCACCCCGTCGCCGTACGACAGGGGCACCTGCTGGCGACCTCCTTCCACCCCGAGGTCGACGGCGACGGCCGGGTGCACCGCGTCTTCCTCGACCTGGTCGCCGGATAGACTCCGCTGCGGCTGTTCCGGCAGCCGGGTAGTCGTCGAGGTAGATAGAGGACGGGAATGTCTGGCCACTCCAAGTGGGCAACCACCAAGCACAAGAAGGCCGCGATCGACGCCAAGCGCGGCAAGCTCTTCGCGAAGCTGATCAAGAACATCGAGATCGCCGCGAAGATGGGTGGTCCCGACCCAGCCGGCAACCCGACCCTCTTCGACGCCATCCAGAAGGCGAAGAAGCAGTCCGTCCCCAACAAGAACATCGACTCCGCGGTCAAGCGCGGCGGCGGCCTCGAGGGCGGGGGCGTCGACTACGAGACGATCATGTACGAGGTCTACGGCCCGCAGGGCGTCGCCCTCCTGGTCGAGTGCCTCACCGACAACCGCAACCGCGCCGCGATGGAGGTGCGCACCGCCGTCACCCGCAACGGCGGCACGATGGCCGACCCCGGCTCGGTGTCCCGGCTCTTCAACCGCAAGGGCGTCGTCGTCGTCGCCAAGGCACAGGAGGGCAAGGACGTCTCCGAGGACGACATCCTCGAGGCGACCCTCGACGCCGGCGCCGAGGAGGTCAGCGACCTGGGCGAGGCCTTCGAGGTCCAGTCCGAGGCCGGTGACGTCGTGGCCGTCCGCACCGCCCTCCAGGACGCCGGCATCGACTACGAGTCGGCCGACGTCCAGTTCGTGGCGTCGATGGACATCCCGGTCGCCGATCCCGCGGCCGCCGGGAAGGTCTTCAAGCTCGTCGATGCCGTCGACGACCTCGACGACGTGCAGAACGTCTTCTCGAACGCCGACATCCCCGACGAGGTGCTCGACCAGATCGACGCCTGACGGGCGTGTCCCGCCCCGACCACTCGAGGGCGTCGTCTACGGTGGGCCCGAACACATGTTCGGACGAGAGGTGACGACGTGCGCGTGCTCGGGATCGACCCGGGGCTGACCCGCTGCGGCCTGGGCGTGGTCGACGGAGCGATCGGGCGGCCGCTGGCCCTGGTCGACGTGGGGGTGGTCCGCACCCCCTCGGCGTGGTCGGTGCCGGAGCGGCTGGTCTTCATCGAGAAGGGCATCGACGCCCGTCTCGACGAGTACCGCCCCGACGCCGTCGCGATCGAGCGGATCTTCGCCCGCTCCGACGTCAGCACGATCATGGGCACCGCCCAGGCGGCCGGGATCGCCATGGTGTGCGCCGCCCGCCGGGGCCTGCCGGTGGCGCTGCACACGCCGAGCGAGGTCAAGGCCGCCGTGTCCGGCAACGGCCGCGCCGACAAGGCGCAGGTGGGCGCGATGGTGACCCGGATCCTGCGCCTGGATGCGATGCCCAGGCCGGCCGACGCCGCCGACGCGCTCGCCCTCGCCATCACCCACATCTGGCGCGGGGGCACCCAGGCCCGCATCGACGCCGCGCTGGCGGCGGCCCGCCCGGCCAGGTCCCGCATCCCCGGAGGAGCCCGATGATCGCATTCGTGCGCGGCAACGTCGCCGCCGTCACCCTCTCCAGCGCCGTGGTCGAGGTCGGCGGCGTCGGCCTCGAGCTGATGTGCACGCCCGGCACCCTCGCCCAGCTGCGGACCGGCCGCCAGGCGACCCTCCCGACCAGCATGGTGGTGCGGGAGGACTCGCTGACCCTCTACGGCTTCGCCGACGAGGAGGAGAAGACGCTCTTCGAGCTGGTCCAGACCGCGTCCGGGGTCGGCCCCAAGCTCGCCCAGTCGATCCTGGCCGTGCTCTCGCCCGACGGCGTGCGGACCGCGATCGCCGGCGACGACGTGAAGACGTTGACCAGGGTGCCCGGGATCGGCCAGAAGGGCGCGCAGCGCATCATCCTCGAGCTCAAGGACCGGATCGGGGCGCCCACCGGTGCCGCGCCGAGCCCGTCCGCGGCGGGAGCGCCCGCGTGGCGCGACCAGGTCCACCAGGGGCTCGTCGGCCTCGGCTACAACCAGAAGGACGCCGAGAAGGCGGTCGAGGCGGTCGTCGACCAGGCCGGGTCGGGTGCTCCCGACGTGGGCGCCCTGCTCCGTGCCGCCCTCCGCACCCTCTCGAAGGCCTGAGCGCGATGCCCTTCCACGAGGACGACCTGGACGCCGCGGAGGACGTGCACCTCCGGTCGCTGACCGCCGCCGAGGCCGAGGGCGACGAGCGCGCGGTCGAGGCTGCGCTCCGTCCGCGCAGCCTCGACGAGGTCGTCGGCCAGGTCCGGGTGCGCGACCAGCTCGGCCTCGTGCTGGAGGCCGCGCTCCAGCGGGGGAGGGCGCCCGACCACGTGCTGCTGTCCGGCCCGCCCGGGCTCGGCAAGACCACGCTCGCGATGATCATCGCCCACGAGATGTCAGCGCCACTGCGGATCACGAGCGGCCCGGCGATCACGCACGCGGGCGACCTCGCGGCGATCCTGTCGGGGCTCAACGAGGGCGAGGTGCTCTTCGTCGACGAGATCCACCGGATGTCCCGCCCGGCCGAGGAGATGCTCTACCTCGCGATGGAGGACTTCCGCGTGGACGTCGTGATCGGCAAGGGGCCGGGCGCCACCGCGATCCCGCTCGAGATCCCGCCGTTCACCCTGGTCGGCGCCACCACGCGGGCCGGCCTGCTGCCGGGCCCGCTGCGCGACCGCTTCGGGTTCACCGCCCACCTCGAGTTCTACGAGCCCGACGACCTCGACCTCATCGTGCGCCGCTCGGCAGGCCTGCTGGGCGTCGACCTCACGCCCGAGGGGTCCGCGGAGATCGCCGGCCGCTCCCGGGGCACGCCCCGGATCGCCAACCGGCTGCTGCGCCGGGTCCGGGACTACGCCCAGGTGCGCGCCGACGGCACCGTCTCCCGGCGGGTCGCACAGGCGGCGCTCGACCTCTACGAGGTCGACGGGCTCGGCTTGGACCGTCTCGACCGGGCCGT
The DNA here is from genome assembly GCA_035554935.1 of Nocardioides sp. Lineage (GTDB taxonomy): Bacteria > Actinomycetota > Actinomycetes > Propionibacteriales > Nocardioidaceae > Nocardioides. Next base: position 13,534 of record DATMHM010000014.1, read on the forward strand.
GCTCGACGTGCTGTGCCGCCGGTTCGGCGGTGGTCCCGTGGGCGTCTCGACCCTCGCGGTCGCCGTCGGGGAGGAGCGCGAGACGGTCGAGGAGGTCGCCGAGCCCTTCCTCGTGCGCAACGGCTTCCTGGCCCGCACTCCCCGGGGCCGGATCGCCACCCCGGCGGCGTGGACCCACCTCGGGCTCGCTGCACCGCCCTTCGCCGGCGACGGCGCCTCGCCGACCCTGTTCGAGGACTGACTCACCCGCTGCAGGCCGACCGGCCGCTCCGGGCGCCGGGCCCCGGCACCGACGCGCCGCCGATCCCCGCCGTGCTGGCGTCCGTGGCTACACTTCCCGTCGGCCCGCCGGACATCCGTCCTGCGGTGCTCGTCCGTGCCCCGCTGGAGAGGTTTGTCCGTGGAAGACGCTCTGTCCCTGCTTCCGTTCGTGGCGATCGCTGCCATCTTCTGGCTGCTGATCATCCGCCCGGCGTCGCGCCAGCGGAAGGAGGTCGCCGCGCTCCAGGCGTCGCTGTCCGTCGGTGACGACGTGATGCTGACGTCCGGCATCTTCGGAACGATCGTCGGCGCGGCCGACGACCACCTCGAGGTCGAGGTCGCCCCCGGCGTGGTGCTCCGCGTCGTGCGTGGCGCCGTCGGCTCGATCCGTCGCGACGTCGCCCCGGTGGAGCCCCCGGCGGAGACCACGGACCCCTCCGACGACGAGGAGCGCTGACACCATGGCGGCACGCCGTCCAAGCCCCGGGCGCAACCTGATCATCTTCTTCCTCGCCCTCGCCGTGCTCTACGGCCTCACCGCGCTCTCCCAGGCGGGCGTCGAGGAGCCGGAGAAGCCGTGGCGTCCGGCACTCGGGCTCGACCTCCAGGGCGGCACCCGGATCACGCTGACCACGAAGGACACGCCGACCAGCGAGAACCTCGAGGAGGCGCGCCGGATCATCGACCAGCGCGTCAACGGCTCCGGCGTCGCCGAAGCGGCGGTGACCACGCAGGGCAGCCGCAACATCGTCGTCGAGGTCCCGGGCAAGAAGAAGGACACCGACCGCGACCAGCTCGAGGAGACGGTCAAGCGGCAGGCCCAGCTGCGCTTCCGCCTGGTCGCCTGCTCGGACGCGAAGCCCGCTGCCTGCGCAGGCGCGACGCCGGGCCTCCAGGGCCTGGGCCGCGCTCCGCTCGACCTGTCGGCAGCGGCGGACGCGGAGCCGACCGACGCCGCCAGCGAGTCCGCGACCGACACCGCGACCACGGACCCCAGCCCGACCGGCGCGCCGGTCGAGGGCGAGACCGGCGCGCCCGCCGCGGGCGACCCCGCGGGGAACGGCGAGACCTGGACCGTCGAGGACAGCATCGCCTGGTCCCGCAGCCCGGACCAGGCGGCGATCGCCGAGTTCGGGAAGTACGTCTGTGACGACCAGGGCCAGCTGCTCAACGCGGCGGACGGAACGCCGGCGAGCCTGCCCGACGACCCGGACCAGCCGCTCGTGGCCTGCGCCCAGCCCGAGGAGGGGCAGTCGCTCAAGTACCTGCTGAGCCGCTCGGTCGTCGAGGGCACCGAGCTCGAGGACGCGAGCGCGCAGACCCCGCAGAACGGCGTCGGCTGGGTCGTGGCCATCGAGATGGGCAACGACAAGGAGAAGGCTCACCCGGAGGGTTCCGCCGGCGCGTCGGACGACTTCGAGGCGGTCTCGCGGGCCTTCGCCGGCACGGAGGAGCAGTTCGCCGTCGTGCTCGACAGCGTCGTGCTGACCGCGCCCCGGATGACCGCCGTCATCACCGACGGTCGCTCGCAGATCGAGGGCAACTTCACCGAGCAGAGCGCGCTCGACCTGGCCAACAGCCTCAAGTTCGGTGCGCTCCCGATCACCTTCAACGACGAGCAGACCTCGGTCGAGGAGATCGGTCCCTCCCTCGCAGGCAACCAGCTCTCGGCCGGTCTGACGGCGGGCGCGATCGGCCTCGCCCTGGTGATGCTCTACTGCCTCTTCTACTACCGCGGCCTCGGCCTGGTGGTGGTCAGCTCGCTGTTCGTGGCGGCCGCGATCACCTATGCGATGGTGCTCCTCCTCAGCGAGACCGCCGGATTCACGCTCACGCTGCCCGGCATCGCCGGCCTGATCATCGCCGTCGGCATCACCGCCGACTCGTTCGTGATCTTCTTCGAACGCATCCGGGACGAGATGCGCGAGGGCAAGTCGATGCGGGTCGCGGTCGAGACGGGATGGGCCCGGGCACGGGTCACCCGGATCGCGGCCAACACGGTCCAGCTGCTCTCCGCGGCGGTGCTCTACATCTTCGCGACCGGCGCGGTGAAGGGCTTCGGCTTCGCGCTCGGCCTCACCACGCTCATCGACCTCGCGGTGCTGTTCTGGTTCACCAAGCCGATGGTGTCGTGGCTCGCCCAGTTCAAGGCCTTCAACTCCGGGCACAAGCTGTCCGGCCTCAGCAAGGAGACACTCGGCATGGACGTCGCCAAGCCGCGGACCGCCACGGCCGGAGGTGACGCCTGATGGGCAAGATGTCCCGCCTGGGCAACGACCTCTACCAGGGCCGCCGGTCGATCAGCTTCGTCGGCAAGCCGTGGCTGTGGTACCTCATCTCCGCCGTGCTCGTGGGTGCCGCACTGCTGGTCCTGTTCCTCAAGCCGCTCAACATGGGCGTCGAGTTCACCGGCGGTACGACGCTGTCGGTCCCGGTCGGCGCGGGCAACGCGTCGCAGGACAATGCGGACGACCTGCGTGAGGCGGTGGCCGATGCGGACATCGAGAACGCCGAGAACCCGACCGTCACCACCGAGGGCGACTCGGCCCTCACGGTGCAGGTCGAGAACCTGACGCAGGGCCAGCGCGACGAGATCACGAACGTCATCCACGACCTCTACCCGCAGGTCGACGAGGGCGACATCTCGGTCCAGGACATCGGCCCGAGCTGGGGTCAGGAGGTCGCCAAGCGCGCCGCGCTCGGCGTCGGCATCTTCCTGGTGCTCGTGGTCCTCTTCATCTGGGGGTACTTCCGCGAGTGGCGGATGTCGGTGGCCGCGTTCATCGCACTGACGCACGACGTGCTGCTCACCATCGGCGTCTACGCCCTCTCGGGCTTCCAGGTGACGCCCGCCGCGGTGACCGGCGTGCTCGCCATCCTGGGCTTCTCGCTCTACGACACGGTCGTCGTGTTCGACAAGGTCAAGGAGAACACCCACCAGCTGCGCAAGAGCACGCAGACCTACGCGGACGCCGCGAACCTGGCGGTCAACCAGACCCTGGTCCGATCGATCAACACCTCGATCGTGGCGCTCATCCCGATCGGCGCGATCCTCTACGTCAGCGCCGTCCAGCTCGGCGCGAGCTCGCTGCAGGACCTCGCACTCGCCCAGTTCGTCGGCATGGGCGTCGGCGTCTACTCGTCCGTCATGCTCGCGCCGCGGATCCTGGTGCACCTCAAGATGCAGGAGACGGAGGTGCAGCTGCAGGCCCGCCGTGCGCGTGCCAAGCAGCGCGCGCTCGCCGACCGCTATGCCGCCGTGCCGGTGTTCAAGGACGAGACCCCCGTCGTGGGCGGCTCCAGCGCCGACCGGGGTGGCTCCGACGAGCCCGCGGAGCTCCTCGAGGACGACGAGGACGACGAGGCCACGGCCGGCCGGGGCGCACCTGCGCGGGCTGCGGCCGAGCGTCGCCCCGAGCCGACCGGGAAGGGACGTGTGCTCCCGAACGCGGCACGGCCGGTGAACGACGGCGGCAGCTCGGGCCGGAAGCAGCCGGTGCGCCAGTCCCGCTCCAAGCGCGGGAAGAAGTAGCGGCACGTGGGCTCTGCTGCCGAGCGGGCCGCCGAGGCGTTGACCCGGCTCGTGCGGGACGTCCCGGACTTCCCCGAGCCGGGGATCGTCTTCAAGGACATCACGCCGCTGCTGGCCGACAGTGACGGTTTCGCCGCTGTCGTGGCGGGCCTCGCCGAGGCGGGACGCGGACCCGACGGCGAGCCGGTCGTCGACAAGGTGGTCGGCATGGAGGCGCGCGGGTTCATCCTCGCCGCACCGGTGGCGCTCGCGCTGGGCGCCGGCTTCGTGCCGGTCCGCAAGGCCGGCAAGCTGCCGCACGCCACTCACAGCGCCGCCTACGCGCTGGAGTACGGCGAGGCGGAGCTCGAGCTGCACCAGGATGCGTTCGCGCCGGGGGAGCGGGTGCTGATGGTGGACGACGTGCTGGCCACCGGCGGCACCGCTCGCGCGACCGCCGAGCTGGTGCGGCGGTGCGGCGGGCGGCCGGTCGGCTTCGCGGTGCTGATGGAGCTCGGCTTCCTCGACGGGCGCGGCGTGCTGGGCGACGTACCGCTCACGTCGCTGGTGACCGTCTGACCGACGCCGCCGTCAGCGGTTTCACTAGACTGGCTCCCATGGCCGAGGAGCGCACCCCACCCCGCGTCGCACCGCGGGTGGAGCCTGCGCCGGCGCCGGTCCCCGCCGAGGCCGGTGGCGGCCGGAGCATGCGGGCGCGGCTGGCCCGGATGGGCAGCCGCGGGCAGGCGTCGAACCCGGTCCTCGAGCCGCTGTTCCGTGCCGTGCGGGCCAACCACCCGAAGGCGGACCTCGCCCTCCTCGAGCGCGCCTACGTCACCGCCGAACGCCTGCACGCGCAGCAGAAGCGCAAGAGCGGCGACCCCTACATCACCCACCCGCTGGCGGTGACGACGATCCTCGCCGGCATCGGGATGACCGAGCCGACCCTGGTCGCGGCGCTGCTGCACGACACGGTCGAGGACACCCCCTACACGCTGGACGAGTGTCGCCGGGACTTCGGGGACGAGGTCGCACGCCTGGTCGACGGCGTCACCAAGCTGGACAAGGTCGTCTACGGCGACTCCGCGAACGCCGAGACGATCCGCAAGATGATCGTCGCGATGTCGCGCGACATCCGGGTCCTGGTCATCAAGCTCGCCGACCGGCTGCACAACATGCGGACCCTGCGCTTCGTGAAGCAGTCCACGCAGGAGCGCAAGGCGCGCGAGACACTCGACATCTACGCGCCGCTGGCCCACCGGCTGGGCATGAACACCATCAAGTGGGAGCTCGAGGACCTCGCCTTCTCGACCCTGCACCCGAAGATCTACGACGAGATCGTGCGCCTGGTCGCCGAGCGCGCGCCGTCGCGCGACTCCTTCCTCGCCGAGGTGATCAGCCAGGTCGAGAAGGACCTGCGCGAGGCGAGGATCAAGGCCACCGTGACGGGCCGGCCGAAGCACTACTACTCGATCTACCAGAAGATGATCGTCGGTGGCCGCGACTTCTCCGACATCTACGACCTGGTCGGGATCCGGATCCTCGTCGAGGAGGACCGCGACTGCTACGGCGTCCTCGGCGTGCTGCACTCGCGGTGGAACCCGGTGCTCGGACGGTTCAAGGACTACGTCGCGATGCCGAAGTTCAACATGTACCAGTCGCTGCACACGACGGTCATCGGCCCGCAGGGCAAGCCGGTCGAGATGCAGATCCGCACGTTCGCCCAGCACCGCCGGGCGGAGTACGGCGTCGCGGCGCACTGGAAATACAAGGAGGACGGTCGCGCCGGCAACGACACCGACAAGCGCGGCGACCTCGACGACATGAGCTGGGTGCGCCAGCTGCTCGACTGGCAGAGCGAGGTCGAGGATCCGGGGGAGTTCCTCGAGTCACTGCGCTTCGAGATCAACCAGACCGAGACCTACGTCTTCACGCCGCGTGGCGACGTGATCGCGCTGCCCAGCGGGTCCACGCCCGTCGACTTCGCCTACGCCGTGCACACCGAGGTCGGCAACCGCACCATCGGCGCACGCGTCAACGGACGGCTGGTGCCCCTCGAGTCGACGCTGGAGAACGGCGACGTCGTCGAGGTCTTCACGTCGAAGGCCGAGGGCGCCGGTCCGTCCCGTGACTGGCTGAGCTTCGTGAAGTCGCAGCGGGCCCGGTCCAAGATCCGGCAGTGGTTCACCAAGGAGCGGCGCGAGGAGGCGATCGAGCGCGGCAAGGGCGAGATCGCCAAGCTGATGCGCAAGGAGGGCCTGCCCCTCAAGCGCCTGCTCACCCACGACTCGCTGACCCTCGTGGCCAGCGCCTTCCGGCTCACCGACGTGACGGCGCTGTATGCCGCGGTCGGCGAGGGCAACCTCGGCGCCCAGGCCGTCGTACGCAAGGTCATCGAGCTGCACGGCGGCGACGAGGGAGCCCAGGAGGACCTCGCCGAGGCCGTCACGATCACCGGCCGCAGCCGCCGCGTGCGCCGGCCGTCGGGCAGCGACGCGGGTGTCATCGTGACCGGCTCGCCGGACGTCTGGGTCAAGCTCGCGAAGTGCTGTACGCCCGTCCCACCGGACGCGATCCTCGGCTTCGTCACCAAGGGCGGCGGTGTTTCGGTCCACCGCAAGGACTGCACCAACGCCGCCAGCCTGCTGGCCCAGCCCGAGAAGCTGGTCGACGTCGAGTGGGCCCCGACCGGCCAGTCGACGTTCCTCGTGAACATCCAGGTCGAGGCGCTGGACCGCTCACGGCTGCTGTCCGACATCACGATGATGCTGTCGGACGCCCACGTGAACATCCTGTCGGCGAACCTCACCACCTCCCGCGACCGGGTGGCCAAGTCGCGGTTCACCTTCGAGATGGCCGACGCCAAGCACCTCGACACCGTGCTGAACGCCGTGCGTTCCGTGCCCGGCGTCTTCGACGCGTACCGCGTCACGCAGTAGGCGCCGGGCGCGCAGCCGCCGACGGCACGGAGGCCGGTCAGCTGTAGTCGGCAGACGCCTTCTTCGCCATCTCGAGGAAGGAACGCCGGCCCTCGAGATTCTCCTCGAGCTCACGGACCAACTTCCCGTCCCCGCGGGAGCGGGCGGCCTCGAGCTTGGCCTCCGCCTCGGTGATGGCGGCCTCGAGCTTGGAGACCATGTCATCGGCACGCGCGGACTTCTCGGGGTCGGACCTGCGCCACTGCTCGTCCTCGGCCTTGCGGATCGTCTGCTCGACGGTACGCATCCGGCCCTCGAGGTCCTTGATCCGGTCGCGCGGGACCTTGCCGGCCTCGTCCCACTTGTCGGCGACGTCGCGGAAGGCGGCCTTGGCGGCGGCGACGTCGCCGGTCTCGGCGAGCGGGCCGAGGATCGCCTCGGCCTCCACGAGCAGGCCCTCCTTGACCTCGGCGTTGGCGGCGAACTCGCTGTCGAGCGCGGCGTTGGCGGCGTCGCGGGCGCCGAAGAAGGTGTCCTGCGCGCCCCGGAAGCGCTGCCAGAGCGCGTCGTCGACGGACTTCGGGGCGGGGCCCGCGGCCTTCCACTCGCGCATCAGGTCGCGGTAGCGACCCGAGGTCGGGCCCCACTCAGTCGACCCGGCGAGCGCCTCGGCCTCCTTGACGAGGCGTTCCTTGATGACGCGGGCGCCCTCGCGGCGCTCGTCCTGCTCCGCGAAGTGCGCCTTGCGGGCCTTGGTGTAGGCGGAGCGGGCCGACGAGAACCGCTTCCAGAGCTCGTCGTCAGCGGCCTTGTCGATGCGGGGGAGCTGCTTCCACTGGTCGAGCAGCTCACGCAGCCGGTTGGCGCCGTTGCGCCAGTCGCGGCCGGTCGCGATCCGCTCCGCCTCCTCGGCGAGCTTCGCCTTCTGGTCGCGCGCCTCGGCAGCACGCTGGGCCTTGGCGGCCTTGCGGGCGTCGCGCTGCGTGGCGATGACCGGGCCGAGCTCGTCCAGCTTGCGCACGAGGGCGGCCAGGTCCCCGACGGCGTGTACGTCGACCAGCTGGTCGCGCACGAGCTTGACCGACGCGACTGCCTCCTCGGGTGACAACACCCCCGCCAGGACCCGCTTGTGCAGCAGGTCGACCTCGAGGGCGAGGTTGTCGTAGCGCTTCGTGTAGAACGCCAGGGCCTCCTCGGGCGTGGCGTCGGGCATCTGCCCGACCGCTCGCTCGCCGTCGGCTGTCTTCACATAGACGGTGCCGTCGTCGTCCACGCGGCCCCAGTCAGAGGTAGTCACAGTGGCCCATGCTAATCAAAGGTGTCCCAGCCGATAGGGTGGGTCGGTGCTGATCGCCGCCTTCCCCGCAGGTCCGTGGGGGACCAATTGCTATGTCGCGGCCACGGCTCCCGGTGCGGAGTGCGTCGTGATCGACCCCGGCAAGGACGCCGCGTCCGGTGTCGCCGAGGTGGTGCGCGAGCACCGGCTCAAGCCCGTCGCTGTGCTGCTGACCCACGGCCACATCGACCACATGTGGTCGGTCACGCCCGTGGCGGGGGCCTACGACGCGACGGCGTGGATCCATCCGGGGGACCGGCACCTGCTGGCCGACCCGATGGCCGGGCTCTCCCGGGAGAGCGCCGGGATGCTGCTCGGTGGCGACTACGAGTTCACCGAGCCCGACGACGTGGCCGAGTTGGCCGACGGCGTGTCCCTCGAGCTGGCCGGGCTGACCTTCATGGTCGACCACACGCCCGGCCACACCGAGGGGTCGGTCACCTTCCGCACGCCGTGGGACCAGCCGGACGGTCCGGACATCTCCGAGGTGATGTTCTCCGGCGACCTGCTGTTCGCCGGCTCGATCGGCCGCACCGACCTGCCCGGCGGCGACCACGCCACGATGCTCCGCTCGCTCGCGGCCAAGGTGTTGCCGCTGGCCGACGACGTCGTGGTCCTGCCCGGCCACGGCGAGCAGACCTCGATCGGCCGCGAGCGCGCCACCAACCCGTTCCTGCTCGACCTCCTCGACTCCGGCTCCGCCGGGCGAGTCTCCCGCGGGCTGTGACCCCGCCTCCCGAAAGGCCACGACTGTGCCGATCCGGCCGCTGAGCGGCTTCCCCGAGTTCCTGCCTGCCCAGCGCTTCGTCGAGCAGGAGGTCGTCGCGACCCTGGCGCGGACCTTCGAGCTGCACGGCTTCGCCAACGTCGAGACGCGTGCGGTCGAGCCGCTGGACCAGCTGCTGCGCAAGGGCGACACCTCCAAGGAGGTCTACGTCCTGCGCCGGCTGCAGGAGGAGGCGTCGGGCAAGGACTCCGGCATGGGGCTGCACTTCGACCTGACCGTGCCGTTCGCGCGATACGTCCTGGAGAACGCCGGCAAGCTGGAGTTCCCCTTCCGCCGCTACCAGGTGCAGAAGGTGTGGCGCGGCGAGCGGCCGCAGGACGGCCGGTTCCGTGAGTTCACCCAGGCCGACATCGACATCGTCGGGCGCGACACGCTGCCGTTCCACCACGACGTCGAGGTCGCGCGGGTGATGCTCGAGGCGCTCACCCGGCTGACGTTCCTTCCCGGCTTCCGTCTGCAGGTCAACAACCGCAAGCTGATCCAGGGCTTCTACGCCGGCCTCGGCGTGTCGGCCGAGGGCATCGACGAGGTGATGCGGCTGGTCGACAAGCTCGACAAGCTGGACGCCGCGAAGGTCCGCGAGCTGCTGCTCGACGAGGCCGGCATCACCGGCGAGCAGGCCGACAAGGCGCTGGCGCTGGCCACGATCCGCTCGGGCGACGACTCCTTCGTCGACCGGGTGCGGGAGCTCGGCGTGGAGCACGAGCTGCTCGACGAGGGCCTGGAGGAGCTGGCGACGCTGGTGCGCGCGTGCGCGCCGCTCGCGACCGCGACGGTGCGGATCGAGGCGGACCTCTCCATCGCCCGGGGGCTGGACTACTACACCGGCACCGTCTTCGAGACCCGCCTCGACGGCTACGAGTCGCTCGGGTCGATCTGCTCCGGCGGACGGTACGACGCCCTCGCCTCCGACGTGCGCACGACCTACCCCGGCGTCGGCATCTCCCTGGGGCTGAGCCGGCTGCTGGTGCCACTGGTCCAGCGCGGAGTCATCACCGCCGACCGCTCGGTGCCCAGCGTCGTGGTCGTGGCGCTCGCCAGCGAGGAGGCCCGCGCCGACGCCGACGCCGTCGCCACCGCGCTGCGCGCCCGCGACATCCCGTGCGAGGTCGCGCCGACGGCGGCGAGGTTCGGCAAGCAGATCCGCCACGCCGACCGCCGTGGCATCCCCTACGTCTGGTTCACCTCCACCTCGGCGGACGGCGACACCGTCCACGAGGTCAAGGACATCCGCAGCGGGGACCAGGTGGCCGCCGATCCAGCGACGTGGCAGCCTCCGACCGAGGACCTGCGCCCGCAGGTCGTCACCACCCCCGCGACCAACGAAGTCACCACCGAAGGGAACTCCAAGTGATCCGCACCCATGGCGCCGGCACCCTGCGTGCCGACCACGTCGGCCAGACCGTCACCCTCACCGGGTGGGTGGCCAACCGGCGCGACCACGGCGGCGTGGCGTTCATCGACCTGCGCGACGCCAGCGGCGTGGTCCAGGTCGTGATCCGCGAGGAGGTGGCACACAGCCTGCGCGCCGAGTACTGCCTCAAGGTCACCGGTGAGGTCGTCGCCCGCAAGGACGGCAACGAGAACCCGAACCTGCCGACCGGCCAGGTCGAGGTCGTCACCGAGGACCTCGAGGTGCTCAGCGCCGCCGCCCCGCTGCCGTTCCCGATCAGCGACCACGTCGAGGTCGGCGAGGAGGTGCGCCTCAAGCACCGCTACCTCGACCTGCGCCGTACCGCGCCGGGCAACACGATCCGGCTGCGCAGCAAGGTCAACAAGGCCGCCCGCGACGTGCTCGACGCGCACGACTTCGTGGAGATCGAGACGCCCACGCTGACCCGCAGCACGCCCGAGGGCGCGCGCGACTTCCTCGTGCCTGCGCGTCTTCAGCCCGGCAGCTGGTACGCCCTGCCGCAGAGCCCACAGCTCTTCAAGCAGCTGTTGATGGTCGCCGGCATGGAGCGCTACTACCAGATCGCGCGCTGCTACCGCGACGAGGACTTCCGCGCCGACCGGCAGCCCGAGTTCACCCAGCTCGACATCGAGATGAGCTTCGTGACGCAGGACGACGTGATCGCCCTGGGCGAGGAGATCGTCGCCGCGCTGTGGAAGCTGATCGGGCACGACGTCCCGCTGCCGCTGCCGCGGATGACGTACGCCGACGCGATGGCCCGCTACGGCTCGGACAAGCCCGACCTGCGGATGGGCCAGGAGCTCGTCGAGTGCACCGACTACTTCAAGGACACGACCTTCCGCGTCTTCCAGGCTCCCTACGTCGGCGCCGTCGTGATGCCCGGTGGCGCGAGCCAGCCGCGCAAGCAACTCGACGCCTGGCAGGAGTGGGCCAAGCAGCGCGGGGCCCGGGGCCTCGCCTACGTCCTCGTCCAGGAGGACGGCGAGCTGACCGGCCCGGTCGCCAAGAACATCACCGACGAGGAGAAGGCCGGCCTCGCCGCGCACGTCGCCGCCCAGCCGGGCGACTGCATCTTCTTCGCCGCCGGTGCGGTGAAGTCCAGCCGGGCGCTGCTCGGCGCCGCCCGCCTGGAGATCGGTCGTCGGACCGGCCTGCTCGACGAGGACGCGTGGAGCTTCCTGTGGGTCGTCGACGCGCCGCTGTTCGAGCCGGCCGACGAGGCGACGGCCGCCGGTGACGTGGCGGTCGGCGGGGGAGCGTGGACCGCGGTCCACCACGCCTTCACCAGCCCGCAGGACCTCGAGACCTTCGACACCGACCCCGGCGGCTCGCTGGCGTGGGCCTACGACATCGTCTGCAACGGCAACGAGATCGGCGGCGGCTCGATCCGTATCCACCGCGAGGACATCCAGAAGCGCGTCTTCGAGGTCATGGGGATCGGGCCGGAGGAGGCCGAGGAGAAGTTCGGGTTCCTGCTCGAGGCCTTCAAGTACGGCGCCCCGCCGCACGGCGGCATCGCGTTCGGGTGGGACCGGGTGACCGCCCTGCTCGCCGGCACCGACTCCATCCGCGACGTGATCGCCTTCCCGAAGACCGGCGGCGGCTACGACCCGCTGACCGCCGCACCGGCCCCGATCACGGCGGAGCAGCGCAAGGAAGCCGGTGTGGATGCCCGGCCGGAGGACGAATCCGACGGCTGAGCCCCTCCTGCAGGACGATTGCCCTCGGGTCGAGACCAGATCGTTACCGGTTGCTGCTGGTAACGGGCCCGGTGAAGCCATACGGTCACCGGGGTGGCCGGATTCGGGCCGCTCGCTCTTACTCGAGGAGGAATCTGCATGCGAGTGACAACTCGTGCACTCGGCGCCGTGACGGCGTCGGTGCTGGCGCTCGGGCTTGCTGCCTGTGGCGAAGACGATGGTGCTGGCGGTGGCGGGGATGACGCCATCACCGTTCGCGGTTGCAACCCTGAGAACCCGCTGATCACGCTGAACACCGCCGAGACGTGCGGTGGCGACGTCCTCGACGTCACGACGGCGAAGCTCATCGAGTACAACCTCGAGACCGGCGAGCCGGAGAACGACATCCTGGAGTCCTTCGAGACGACGGACAACATCAACTTCACGGTCAAGATCAAGCAGGGCTACAAGTTCTCGGACGACACCGAGGTCAAGGCCAAGAACTTCGTCGACGCCTGGAACTACGGCGCCTACCAGCCCAACGCCCAGGCATCCTCCTACTTCTTCGGCGCCGCCGCGATCGACGGCTACGACGAGGTCCAGTGTGCCGAGACCGACGACGAGGGCGCCTGCACCAAGGACCCGGTCGCGGAGACGATGAGCGGCCTCAAGGTCGTCGACGACTACACCTTCACCATCAAGACCAGCCAGAAGGTGTCCAACCTGCTGGTCCGTCTCGGCTACACGGCCTTCGCCCCGCTCCCCGACGTGTTCTTCGAGGACCCCGAGGCGTTCGGTGAGAAGCCGGTCGGCGCCGGCCCCTACTACGTCGACTCGTGGGACAAGACCAAGCAGATCGTGGTCAAGAAGAACCCGCACTACTCGGGTGACTTCCCCGGCAACGTCGAGCAGATCACCTTCAAGATCTACAACGACGACAACGCCGCCTACAAGGACGTCGTCAGCGGCAAGCTTGACGTGATCAACCAGGTCCCGACCACCGAGCTGCAGAACTACAAGGACGACCTCGAGGGCCGCAACGGCGAGCGTGACATGGGCGGCATCCAGACCATCGCCTTCGACCCGAAGGGCAAGGACGCCGCAGCTGCGCTGGCCAAGCCCGAGGTGCGCCAGGCCATCTCGATGGCGATCGACCGGCAGACGATCGTGGACACGATCTTCCAGGGCACCCGTCAGCCCGCCACCGGCTGGGTCTCCCCGGTCGTGGACGGCTTCGAGGCCGGCGCCTGCGGTGAGTTCTGCGAGTTCGACCCCGAGGGCGCCAAGGCGCTGCTCGCCGAGGCCGGCGGCTTCGACGGCAAGCTCGCGCTCTACGTGAACGGCGATGCGGACCACAAGCCGTGGGCCGACGCCGCCTGCAACTCGATCCGCCAGAACCTCGAGGTCGAATGCACCACCGAGGTCACCAAGGACTTCGACCAGCTCAACCTCTACAAGGAGGAGAACCGCATCTCCTTCTTCCGCGCCGGATGGCAGATGGACTACCCGTCGATCGAGAACTTCCTCGCGCCGCTCTACGGCACGGGTGCTGACTCGAACGAGTACTCCTACTCCAACCCGGAGTTCGACGCCAAGCTCAAGGAGGCCGCTGCCGCGACCGACCCGGCCGAGGCGAACGCGCTCTACCAGGAGGCCGAGAAGATGCTGGCCGCCGACATGCCGGTCATCCCGACCTGGTACCCGTCGGTCCAGATCGGCTGGTCGGACCGCGTGAACGAGGTCAAGATCGACCCGTTCGGTGTCCCGGACTACGCGGGCATCACGCTGAAGTGATCAACCGGTGTGTGCCGGCCGCATGACCTGCGGCCGGCACATGCTGCTGCACTCGATCGCGCCGCGCGGACGTCGTCCGGCGACCGCGCGGCGCGGCGGGTGCCGGAACTGGAGGATTCGTGGGCAAGTACATCCTGAGGCGCCTGCTGCAGATGATCCCCGTGGCGCTCGGAGCAACATTCCTGATCTACGCCATGGTCTTCTCGCTGCCGGGCGACCCGACCACGGGCAAGTGCGGCGAGCGGAACTGCCCGCCCGAGTTCGTCAAGGCCTTCAACGAGAAGTACAACCTCGACGACCCGCTCCTGGTGCAGTACGGCAAGTACATGGGCAACGTCGTCCAGGGCGACCTGGGTGAGGCACAGAGCGGCCTGCCGGTCAGCGAGGAGCTGTCCGAGCGCTACGTCGTGACGTTCAAGCTGGGTGGCATGGCCCTGCTCTTCGAGGGGGTCATCGGCATCCTCGCGGGCATCCTCGCGGGCCTGCGCAAGGGCGGGTTCCTCGATGCGCTCGTGCTCGTGAGCACACTCTTCGTCATATCCATCCCGGTCTTCGTCATCGGCAACGTCTCCCAGCTGATCTTCGGCGTGGAGTTCGGCTGGTTCCCGGTGACAGTGCCCTTCGATCCCTCCCTGTACGACCTGCTCCTGCCGGCGCTCGTCCTCGCCTCGGCTTCCGTCGCCTACCTGGCGCGCCTGATGCGCAGCTCGATGTCGGAGAACCTGAGGTCCGACTACGTGCGCACGGCCAACGCCAAGGGCCTCCAGCGCTCCCGGGTGGTCGGCGTCCACACCCTGCGCAACTCGATGATCCCGGTCGTCACGTTCCTCGGCTACGACTTCGGCGCGCTGCTGGGCGGCGCGATCATCACCGAGGGCATCTTCAACATCTATGGCGTCGGCGGCTACATCTTCCAGGGCATCGCCGACCAGGACGGCATCGCCGTGGTCAGCGCCGTGACCGTCCTCGTCGTGATCTACCTGCTGATGAACCTGCTCGTCGACGTGCTGTACGGCGTCCTGGACCCGAGGATCAGCCATGACTGACTTCGCCCACCACAACCCCGACTCCCCGGGGGTCGCGGCCGAGACCGGCGTCCCCCTCGGCTCGCTGTCCACCGGCACGGCCGAGCCCGAGGGCGGCGCCGCCGCCCCGGCCCGCTCGCCGGGCGCCGAGGCCTGGCGCGAGCTGCGGCGCAAGCCGATGTTCTGGATCTCGGCGTCGGTCATCCTCCTGTTCATCGTGATGGCTGTCTGGCCGAGCCTGTTCACCAACACCGACCCGCGCTTCGCCCTCCTCAGCGAGAGCCAGGCACGTCCCACCGGCGACGTCTGGTTCGGTCGCGACCTGCAGGGCCACGACCTCTACACGCGGTGCATCTACGGTGCCCGGGCGTCGATCCTCGTCGGCGTCCTCACCGCGACCCTGACCGCGCTCGTCGGCGGGTTCCTCGGGCTGGTGGCCGGCTACATCGGCGGCGTGACGGACACCCTGATCAGCCGTCTGGCCGAGGTCTTCTTCGCGATCCCGCTGCTGCTCGGCGCGATCATCTTCCTCTTCTCCTTCAGCTCCCCGGAGGACGGCTTCTTCAAGACGGTGATCTCCATCGTCGCGATCCTCGTCATCCTCGGCTGGCCCAGCGTGTTCCGGCTGATGCGGTCGGCGGTGCTGCAGACCAAGCCGAACGACTACGTCCAGGCGGCGCGGGCCCTCGGCGCCTCGCCACTGCGCATCTGCTTCCGGCACATCCTGCCCAACGCGCTGGGGCCGGTGATCGTCGTCAGCACGATCAACCTCGGCGTCTACATCGCCTCGGAGGCTGCGCTGTCCTTCCTCGGCATCGGCCTGCAGGACCCGACCGTCTCGTGGGGCCAGATGATCGACGAGGGCAGCGAGCAGATCCGCAACGCCCCACACACGCTGCTGTTCCCGGCAGGCTTCCTGAGCGCCGCGGTGCTCGGGTTCATCATGCTGGGCGACACCATCCGTGATGCCTTCGACCCGAAGTCCAGGTGAGTGCACGTGACTGACACGGAATCGATGACGCTCGGCGGCGCTGCCGCCGCGCCGGACGGCCACCTGCTCGAGGTGGACGACCTCTGGGTCGAGTTCCACACGCGCGACGGCGTGGCCAAGGCGATCAACGGCGTGAGCTTCCACCTCGACCCCGGCGAGACCCTGGCGATCCTGGGCGAGTCGGGCTCCGGCAAGTCCGTGACCGCCCAGGCGATCATGGGCATCCTCGACATGCCGCCCGCGGTGATCCCGCGGGGCCAGATCCGGCTGCGCGGCCAGGACCTGCTGACGATGTCGGACAAGGCCCGGCGCAAGGTCCGGGGCCCGGAGGTCTCGATGATCTTCCAGGACGCCCTGTCGGCGCTCAACCCGGTGTTCCCGGTCGGCTGGCAGATCGCCGAGATGCTGCGTGTGCACCGCGGCATGAACCGTCGCGACGCGCTCGCCCAGGCGGTGCGCCTGATGGAGAAGGTCCAGATCCCGGCGGCGAAGGAGCGGGTGCGCTCGTTCCCGCACCAGTTCTCCGGCGGCATGCGCCAGCGCATCATGATCGCGATGGCGATCGCGCTGGACCCGCGGATCCTGATCGCAGACGAGCCGACGACGGCCCTCGACGTGACGGTGCAGGCGCAGATCATGGAGCTGCTCAAGGAGCTCCAGGACGAGAGCGACATGGGCCTGATCCTGATCACCCACGACCTCGGCGTGGTCGCCGACGTCGCGGACCGGATCGCCGTGATGTACGCCGGCCGGGTCGTCGAGACCTCCGACGTGCTGCCGATCTATGCCCGTCCAGCCCACCCCTACACCGAGGGGCTGCTGGCCTCGATCCCGCAGCTGGAGCACAAGGGCAAGGAGCTGTTCGCCATCAAGGGCCTGCCGCCGAGCCTGCTGCGGATGCCGCCGGGCTGCAAGTTCAACCCGCGCTGCAGCTACGCCCAGGACATCTGCCGCAGCGAGGAGCCGGAGCTCCTCGAGGTCGGCACCGGCGGCCGGCGGTCGCGCTGCCACTTCGCAGAGGAGGTGCTCGGTGGGTGAGGTGATCCTCAAGGCCGAGGGACTGAAGAAGCACTACCCGATCAAGGACGGCGTGATCCGTCGTACGGTCGGGCACGTCAAGGCCGTCGACGGCGTCTCGTTCGAGCTGAACGCCGGCGAGACGCTCGGCATCGTGGGGGAGTCCGGCTGCGGGAAGTCCACGCTCGGGCGGCTGCTCATGCGCCTGGAGGAGCCGACCGAGGGCAGCGTGCACTTCGGCGGCACCGACATGTACAAGACCAGCCGTGCGGAGATGCGGCGGCTGCGGCGCGAGATCCAGATCGTGTTCCAGGACCCCTACACGTCGCTGAACCCGCGCAAGACGGTCGGCTCGATCATCAACGAGCCCTTCGAGATCCATCCGGAGGTGGCGCCCAAGGGCGACCGCAAGCGGAAGGTCCAGGAGCTCATGGAGATGGTCGGCCTGAGCCCCGAGCACATCAACCGCTACCCGCACCAGTTCTCCGGCGGCCAGCGCCAGCGCATCGGCATCGCCCGCGGCATCGCGCTCAACCCGAAGGTCCTCGTCTGCGACGAGCCGGTCTCGGCACTCGACGTGTCGGTCCAGGCGCAGGTCATCAACGTCCTCGAGCGGCTGCAGGACGAGCTGGGCCTCGCCTACGTCTTCATCGCCCACGACCTCGCGGTCGTGCGGCACATCTCGGACCGGGTGGCCGTCATGTACCTCGGGAAGATCGCCGAGATCGGTACCGACGCCGAGATCTACGAGCGCGCGACGCATCCCTACACGAAGGCGCTGCTCTCCGCGGTCCCGGTCCCGGACCCGACGCTGCGCGGCGAGCGCACCCAGATCAAGCTGTCCGGCGACGTGCCGTCCCCGGCGAACCCGCCCGCGGGCTGCCGGTTCCACACCCGGTGCTGGCGTGCCGAGGAGATCTGCATGACCGAGGAGCCGCAGCTGATCAGCCGCGCCGACATCGGCGGGATGCACCCCTCGGCGTGCCACTTCGCCGAGGACGTGATGATGAGCTCGAGCCGCCCCTGACGGGCGGCGGGCCCTTCGACCGGCTCGTCTAGGGTCGTCGACGTGGAAGGACTGTTCGAGATCGGCGGCGGCGCGACGCCCGGTGGCGGTTCCCTCGCGGACGCCGTGCACGCGGCGGCGCCGCTGGCGGTCCGGATGCGTCCGCGCGGCCTCGACGAGCTGGTCGGCCAGGCGCACCTCCGCGCGCCGGGCTCACCGCTGCGGCAGCTCGTCGAGGGGGACCAGTCGCTCTCGCTGCTGCTGTGGGGTCCGCCCGGCACGGGCAAGACCACGATCGCCTCGATCATCAGCCAGCAGACGGGGCGCCGGTTCGTCGAGGTCTCGGCGGTCTCGGCGGGCGTGAAGGAGGTCCGGGCGGCCATCGACTCCGCGCGCCGGCAGCTGGTGGCGACGGGGGAGGAGACCGTCCTCTTCGTCGACGAGGTGCACCGGTTCAGCAAGGCGCAGCAGGACGCCCTCCTGCCGGGCGTCGAGAACCGCTGGGTGACCCTGGTGGCCGCCACCACGGAGAACCCGTCCTTCAGTGTGATCTCGCCGCTGCTGTCGCGGAGCCTGCTGCTGCGGCTCGAGTCGCTGACCGACGACGACATCGGCGCCGTGCTGGACCACGCCGTGGCCGACGAGCGCGGGCTGGGCGGCGAGGTCGTCCTGGAGGACGAGGCGCGCGCCCACATCGTCCGGCTCGCGGGCGGTGACGCCCGCCGGTCGCTCACCTATCTCGAGGCCGCCGCCGGCGCCGCGCGGTCCAAGGGCAGCGCCACCATCGACGTGGAGACGGCGGAGACGGCCGCCGACCAGGCGGCGGTCCGCTACGACCGCGACGGGGACCAGCACTACGACGTGGTGAGCGCCTTCATCAAGTCGGTGCGTGGCTCCGACGCCGATGCGGCACTCCACTACCTGGCGCGGATGATCGAGGCGGGGGAGGACCCCCGGTTCATCGCCCGGCGGCTGATGATCCTCGCGAGCGAGGACATCGGGCTCGCCGACCCGTCGGCGCTGACCACCGCCGTGGCCGCCGCCCAGACCGTCCAGCTGATCGGCATGCCCGAGGCGCAGCTCACGCTCGCCCACGCGACCATCGCGCTGGCCGTCGCGCCCAAGTCCAACGCCGTGACCACCGCCATCTTCGAGGCGATCGCCGACGTCCGGTCCGGGAAGATCGGCCAGGTGCCGCCGCACCTGCGCGACGCCCACTACGCCGGCGCGAAGTCGCTCGGCCACGGCGTGGGCTACGTCTACGCCCACGACGCCCCCTTCGGCGTCGCCGAACAGCAGTACGCGCCGGACGTCGTGCTGGACCGCTCCTACTACCGACCGACCGAGCTCGGCGCCGAGGCGACCGTCAAGCAACGGTGGGAGCGGGTTCGCCGCATCATCCGCGGCAAGTAGGCTTGTCCGTCGTGACCAGCCTCCTCGTCGTACCCAACGTGCTGGCTGTGCTGACCCTGCTCCTCGTGCTGGCGCTCGTGGCTGCCGTGGCCCGGCTCGACCGGTCGCTGCGCCGGTCCAGGCAGCACACCGAGGAGTTGCTCGCCGCGGCCGCCAGCGACGCCGACGCGCTCCGGGAGGAGCTCGCCGGGCTGGAGCTGCGGCTCCGGACCCGGGCCACCGCGGTGGAGGTGCGCGACCGGGTGCCGGTCGCGGTGGTCGACGACCGGGAGTACCTCATCACCGACCTCGGCAACCAGCGCGGGCCGAAGGTGCCCGCCCGGGTCGTCCCGGCGCCCCAGTTCGCCGACATCCTGCTCCGCGAGAGCGTCATCAAGACCGCCGCCCTCGCCGCCGGCCTGCGCCGCGCGCTGGCGCCCGAGATCCGCAACCGGATCCGCTTCGAGATGAAGCGCGAGGTCAAGCGGTCCCGCAAGGAGCGCAAGCTGATGCTCCGGGCCGCCCGGCGGGACTGGGAGTCCCGGCAGCGCGCCGGCGTCGAGGTGACGCCGTGATCCGCGCCGGCGTCGTGTTCGGCGCAGGCGTGGCCGCCGGCGTCTACGGGATGGTGAAGGTGCGGCGCGTCGCCGAGGCGCTCACCCCCGACGGGATGCGGGACCGCATCGGC
Organism: Nocardioides sp.; assembly: GCA_035554935.1. GTDB lineage: Bacteria > Actinomycetota > Actinomycetes > Propionibacteriales > Nocardioidaceae > Nocardioides. The sequence goes on from DATMHM010000014.1 coordinate 33,353, forward strand.
GCCGCGGTGGTCGGCGCCCGGATGTTCCGCGACGAGGTCGCCCAGGGCCAGGCCGACGCCGAGGCGCGGCTGCGCGAGCACTACCGGGCCCTCGGCGCCGCGGCCCGCCCCGGACGCCCGCACCCCCAGCTCACCGCGAGCACGACCATGACGGCCGCCCCGGCCGCCCTCGAAGACCGAGAAGGGAAGCAGATCCGATGACGGACGGACACCTGAGCAGCGCGGAGATCCGCAACCGGTTCCTGGCGCACTTCGAGACCCGCGGGCACACCGTGGTCCCGTCCGCGTCGCTGCTGCTCGACGACCCGAACCTGCTGTTCGTCAACGCCGGCATGGTGCCGTTCAAGCCCTACTTCCTCGGTCAGGAGACGCCGCCGTTCCTGCGCGCGACCAGCGTGCAGAAGTGCGTGCGGACCCTCGACATCGAGGAGGTGGGCAAGACCACCCGCCACGGCACGTTCTTCCAGATGAACGGCAACTTCTCCTTCGGCGACTACTTCAAGGAGGGGGCGATCCAGTACGCCTGGGACCTGGTCACCGGGGACCAGGCGAGCGGTGGCCTCGGCTTCGACCCGGACCGGATCTGGGTCACCGTGCTGCCCGAGGACGACGAGGCGCGTCACTTCTGGAAGACCGTCGCCGGGCTCCCGGACGAGCGGATCCAGCCGCGCGGGCTCAAGGACAACTACTGGAACATGGGCGTGCCGGGCCCCGGCGGCCCGTGCAGCGAGATCTACGTCGACCGCGGCCCCCAGTTCGGTCCCGACGGTGGCCCCGACGCCGACGAGGACCGCTTCCTGGAGATCTGGAACCTGGTCTTCATGCAGGAGGAGCTCAGCGCGGTCCGGGCCAAGGACGACTTCGACGTCGCGGGTCCGCTGCCGAGCAAGAACATCGACACCGGCATGGGCCTGGAGCGGGTCGCCTACCTGCTGCAGGGCAAGCAGAACATGTACGAGATCGACACCGTCTTCCCGGTGATCGAGCGCGCCGAGGAGCTCTCCGGCAAGAAGTACGGCGCCTCCGGCGCGGATGCCCACGTCGACGACGTCCGCTTCCGGGTGGTCGCCGACCACGTCCGCAGCTCGCTGATGCTCATCGGTGACGGGGTCACCCCGGGCAACGAGGGCCGCGGCTACGTGCTGCGCCGCCTGCTGCGCCGTGCGGTGCGCAACATGCGGCTGCTCGGCTACCAGGACCCGGCGCTGCCCGAGCTGCTCCCGGTCTCCCGGGACCGGATGGGGGAGAGCTACCCCGAGCTGGTCACCGGCTGGGACCGGATCGCGCAGGTCGCGTTCGCCGAGGAGGAGGCGTTCCGCAAGACGCTCCAGGCCGGAACCCAGATCTTCGACCTGGCCGCGGACTCGGTGAAGGACGCGGGCGCGAGCACGATCCCCGGTGACAAGGCGTTCGCGCTGCACGACACCTACGGCTTCCCGATCGACCTCACCCTCGAGATGGCCGCCGAGGCAGGGCTGACGGTCGACGAGCCCGGCTTCCGCCAGCTGATGAGCGAGCAGCGCGAGCGCGCCAAGGCGGACGCCCGCGCCAAGAAGGGCCAGCACGCCGACACCGGCGTCTACCGCGGCATCCTCGACGCCAACGGCCCCACCGAGTGGCTCGCCTACGAGACCCTCGAGACCGAGTCGCGCCCGCTCGCGCTGCTGCGCGAGGGCGCTGCCGTCACCGCTCTCGCCAACGGCGAGGTCGGCGAGCTGGTGCTCGACCGCACCCCGTTCTACGCCGAGTCCGGCGGCCAGGTCGCCGACGCCGGCGTCATCGAGTTCGAGGGCGGCAAGCTCGAGGTCATCGACGTCCAGCGCCCGGTCCGCGGCCTCGTCGTCCACCAGGTCCGCGTCGTCGACGGCGAGCTGCCGGCGGACGCCCCGCTGCTGCACGCGCGCGTCGACCCGCAGTGGCGGACCGGCGCCCGCCAGGCGCACTCGGGCACGCACGTCGTCCACGCCGCGCTCCGCGAGGTGCTCGGTCCCACCGCCCTGCAGTCCGGCTCCTACAACCGGCCCGGCTACCTCCGGCTCGACTTCGGCTGGCTCAACGCCCTCAGCCCCGAGCAGGTGCACGACATCGAGCAGGTCGCCAACAACGCGCTGCGCGCGGACCTGCCGGTCGGCTGGCAGTACATGACCCTCGGCGAGGCGAAGGACTGGGGCGCGCTCGCGCTGTTCGGCGAGACGTACGACGACCAGAAGGTCCGCGTCGTCGAGATCGGCGGCCCGTGGTCCCGTGAGCTCTGCGGCGGCACGCACGTGGACCACTCCAGCCAGATCGGCACCATCGTGGTCACGGGTGAGGCCAGCGTCGGCTCCGGCAACCGCCGCATCGAGGCGCTGACCGGCGTCGAGGGCTTCTCCTACCTCGCCCGCGAGCGGGACGTGGTCGGCCAGCTCTCGACGTTGCTGAAGACCCAGCCCGGCGACCTGGTCGGCCGGGTCGGCGACCTGGTCGACCGGCTCAAGCAGGTCGAGAAGGAGATGGAGCGGATCCGGCTCCAGCAACTGCTCTCCGGCGGCGCCGCGCTCGCCGAGGCCGCGACCGACGTCAACGGCGTACGGCTGGTCGCGCAGCGGCTCGACGGCGCCGGCGGCGGCGACGTCCGCACGCTCGCCACCGACGTCCGGGCGCGCCTGACCGGCGACGCCCCCGCCGTGGTGGTGCTGATCGGTGCTGCCGATGGCAAGGCGGCGATCGTGGCGGCCCTCAACGGCGCGGCGCAGGAGCGCGGCCTCGCGGCCGGCGACCTGGTCCGGGCGGCGGCACCGTTCCTGGGCGGCAAGGGTGGCGGCAAGGCCGACCTGGCGCAGGGCGGCGGCACCGACGTGAGCCGGATCGACGAGGCACTGGCGGCCGTGACCGCCGCGGTCGCGAACGCCGGATGAGGCACGGCGTCCGGCTGGGGGTGGACCCGGGGGACGCCCGGATCGGTGTCGCGCGCAGCGACCCCTCCGGCATCCTGGCGACGCCGGTGGAGACGGTGCGCCGCGGCAAGGGCGACCTGCGCCGGATCCACCGGATCCTCGTCGAGGAGGGCGCGGTCGAGGTCGTCATGGGCCTGCCCCGCTCCCTGGGCGGCGGGGAGGGCCCGGCGGCGCTCAAGACCCGCGAGTTCGCCGCGGAGTTGGCGCGCCGGGTCGCGCCGGTGCCGGTGCGGCTCGTCGACGAGCGGCTGACCACCGTGACGGCGGAGGCTATGCTGCGCGACCAGCGCAAGGGAGCGAAGCAGCGCGCCGTGGTCGACCAGGTCGCGGCCGTCGTGATCCTCCAGCAGGCGCTGGACGCCGAACGCGCGACCGGCCGGCCACCCGGCCAGCTGGTCGAGCTCGAGCCACTCGAAGAGGGAGACGCATGAGCGAGTCGGTGCTGCCGGAGCCGGCAGCGGACCAGCACCCCGGGTCCACCGCGGGTGGCCGGCGGCGCAACCGCAAGCGGCGCTCGGGCTGCCTGCCCGTGCTGCTCGTCGCGATCCTGTTCTGCGCCGTGCTCGCGTGGTTCGCCCGCGGGGCGATCTCGGACGTCCGGGAGATGCTCGCCGGACCGGACGACTTCGACGGACCCGGCACGGGCGAGGTGATGCTCGTCGTCGACCCCGGCCAGTCCGTCACGTCGATGGGGCAGGAGCTCGAGGAGCTGGGGGTCGTCGCCTCCTCTGAAGCGTTCGTGGACGCCGCCGCCGCCGACGCGAAGTCGACCGGCATCCAGCCCGGCACCTACCTGCTCCGCAAGGAGATGAAGGCCTCCGACGCGGTGAAGGTGCTGGTCGACCCCGCCAACGTCGTGACGACCACGGTCACCATCCCCGAGGGCTTCACCGTCGACCAGGTCGTGGCGCGGCTCGCCGAGGAGACCGACTTCCCGGCCCGGCAGTTCCGGCAGGCGCTCGCCCGCCCGGCCCAGATCGGCCTGCCGGCGTACGCCAAGGGCAACCCGGAGGGCTACCTCTTCCCGGCCACCTACGCGTTCAGCCCGGCCGACAAGCCGGTCGACATGCTGAAGGCGATGGTCGCCCGCTACGAGCAGGCGCTCGGCGACAACGACATCGAGGCCGTCGGCGCCGGACTGGGCGCCGGCTACACCCCCGAGCAGGTGATGACGGTCGCCAGCCTGGTCGAGGCGGAGGGCCGTGGCGAGGACATGCGCAAGATCGCGCGGGCGATCTACAACCGGCTCGAGCTGCCCGACGGCGGCGGCACCAACGGCCTGCTGCAGATCGACGCCTCGGTGCTCTACGCGCTCGGCACCCGCGACACCTCGAAGCTGGTCGCCCCGCTGTCCGAGCTCACGGACTCGCCCTACAACACCTACCGCTTCCCGGGCCTGCCCCCGGGCCCGGTCGGTGCGCCCGGCGAGGAGGCCATCCAGGCGGCGCTGAACCCCGCGAAGGGCGCCTGGGTCTACTGGGTCACCGTGGACTGCGCCGGCACGACCCGGTTCTCCGAGACGCTGGAGGAGCACAACCAGTACGACGCCGTCAACGGCGCCGAGTGCTGAGCGCGCCGGTGACCGACCAGCAAGCGACATGACCGGGCAGGTCCGCTGTGCCGTCGTCGGCGACCCGATCGCCCACTCGCTGTCCCCGGCACTGCACCGGGCGGGGTTCGAGGAGCTCGGCATCGACGCCTCGTACGACGCCGTGCGGGTGCCGGCCGGGAGCCTGGCCGCGTTCGTGGCCGGTCTCGGGCCGCAGTGGCGCGGGTTGTCGGTCACCGCGCCGCTGAAGCGCGAGGCGCTCGCCCTGGCCGCGACGGTGACCGACCGGGCGGCGCTCGCCGGCGGTGCCAACACCCTGGTGCGCGAGCCCGACGGGTGGCGCGCCGACAACACCGACCTTCCCGGGGCGGCGGCCGCGATCCGCGAGCGCTACGACGGACCGGTCACGGCCGCCACGATCCTGGGCGGCGGCGCGACCGCCGCGTCGACGGGCCTCGCGCTCGCCGACCTCGGCGCCGCGTCGATCCGGCTGCTCGTGCGTGATCCGTCCCGCGCCGACGAGACCGTGGCCGCCCTCGAGCGGGATCCGCGGCTCACCGTCGAGGTCGGACTGCTCACGGAGCCCGCGGTCGTCGGGGAGGTGGTCGTCTCCACGATCCCGGTCGCCGCGCAGACCGACGGGCTGCTCGCCGCGACCGCCGGCGCCGCGGTCGTGTTCGAGGTGGTCTACGACCCGTGGCCGACCCGGCTCGCGAGAGCGGCGGGCACGCGGGGGCAGGCCGTCGTGTCGGGCCTCGACCTGCTCGTCCACCAGGCCGTCCTGCAGTTCGCGATGTTCACCGGCCACGACGGGCCGCTGGCGAGCATGCGCGCGGCGGGCGAGCGCGCCCTTGCCGGACGGTAGGTTCGCAGCGTGCACCTGGTTCCCGCGCTCGTCGGCGCTCTCGCCGGGCTGCTGGGCGGCCTCCTCGTCCCGCGGCTGATCGCGCTGTGCCCCGACCCGACGCCCGATCCCGACGAGGACCCGGCGGACTTCCCGGACCACGTGCCGTTCCGCGACCTCGCGGCGCGTCCGCGCCTGGCGGCCGGGAGCGCGGTGGCGGGGGTGGTGGCCGGGGCCGCCATCGGCGGTGCGGTCGGGTGGGGCTGGTCGCTGCCGTGGCTGCTCTACCTCGTCCCCGTCGCGATCGCGCTCGCCGTGATCGACTTCGTGACCTGGTACCTCCCGTCGCGGCTGATCCTGCCGTCGTACGCCGTGGTGGCGGCCCTCGAGGTCGTCGCGGCCGTGGGGCTGCGCGATCCCCGGGTGCTGCTGTGGGGTGCGATCGGGTTCGCCGCCCTCGGCGGCTACTACGGCCTGATGTGGCTGGTGAGCCCCCGGGCGATGGCCTTCGGGGACGTCCGGCTCGGGGCCCTGCTCGGCCTCGCGCTCGGCCCCCTCGGCCCGGGGACCCTGCTGCTGTCGGCGATCGGCGCCGCGGTGCTCGCGGTCGTCGGCCTGCTCCCGATGTGGCAGCGCGGCACGATGATCCGGCGCAAGGTGCCCTTCGGGCCGTTCCTGGTGGGAGGCGCGTTGCTGGCGGTCGTCGTGGGACAGGTACTCGCCGGCGTCTGAGCCCGTGGGAGACTTGACTCCATGTTGCGCTGGTTGACCGCGGGGGAGTCCCACGGCCCCTCGTTGGTCGCGATCCTCGAGGGCCTCCCGGCCCACGTCGAGGTCACGACCGACGACATCTCCGACTCGCTCGCCCGCCGCCGCCTCGGCTACGGCCGCGGCGCCCGGATGAAGTTCGAGGCCGACGAGGTGACCATCACCGGCGGGGTGCGGCACGGCCGCACCCAGGGCGGACCGGTCGCGATCGAGGTCGGCAACACGGAGTGGCCCAAGTGGGAGACCGTGATGGCGGCCGACCCGGTCGCTCCCGAGGTGCTGGAGAAGCAGGCCCGCAACGCGCCGCTGACCCGCCCGCGGCCCGGCCACGCCGACCTGGCCGGCATGCAGAAGTACGACTTCGAGGACGCGCGGCCGATCCTCGAGCGCGCCTCGGCCCGCGAGACCGCTGCGCGGGTCGCGCTCGGCCGGGTCGCCAGCAACTTCGTCGAGCAGGCGACCGGCGCCCGGATCGTCAGCCATGTGCTCGAGATCGGCGGCGTCCGCACGCCGTCGCGCGACCTGCCCGCGCCCGATGACGTCGAGCGCCTCGACGCCGACCCGGTGCGCTGCCTCGACCCCGACGGCTCCAAGCTGATGGTCGAGCGGATCGACCAGGCCCACAAGGACGGCGACACCCTCGGCGGCGTCGTCGAGGTGGTCGTCCACGGACTCCCACCGGGGCTGGGGTCCCACGTCCACTGGGACCGGCGCCTGGACGCCCGGCTCGCCGGTGCGCTGATGGGAATCCAGGCCATCAAGGGCGTCGAGATCGGCGACGGCTTCGAGCTCGCCGCCACGCCCGGATCGCTCGCCCACGACGAGATCGTGCCGACCGCGGACGGGCTGCGCCGGGTCTCCGGCCGCTCCGGCGGCACCGAGGGCGGCATGACCACCGGTGAGGTGCTCCGTGTGCGGGCCGCCATGAAGCCGATCGCGACCGTTCCGCGCGCGCTGCGCACGGTCGACGTCGCCACCGGCGAGGAGGCGGTCGCCCACCACCAGCGCTCCGACGTCTGCGCGGTTCCGGCGGCCGGCATCGTCGCGGAGGCGATGGTCGCGCTCGTCGTGGCGGACGCCGTGCTGGAGAAGTTCGGTGGCGACTCGGTCGGCGAGACCCGTCGCAACGTGCAGACCTACCTCGACAACCTCCGCTACCGGTGACGGCTCGTCCGGGTGCTCGGGCGGACGGTGCCCCCGTCTGTGTGCTGGTCGGCACGATGGGTGCCGGCAAGACGACCGTGGGCCGGCTGCTCGCCGGTGCGCTCGGTGCCGGCTTCGCCGACACCGACGCCGTCATCGAGCAACGCGCCGGCAAGACCGTCCAGGAGGTGTTCGTCGACGACGGCGAGCAGGCCTTCCGGGAGCTGGAGCGGGCGGTGGTCGCCGAGCACCTCGCCGGCCACGACGGCGTGCTGTCGCTGGGTGGCGGCGCGGTCCTGGACGCCGGGACGCGCGACCTGCTGGCCGCGCACCGGGTGGTCTTCCTGCGCGTCGGCCTGTCCGAGGCGGTCAAGCGGGTGGGCCTCGGCGTCGGCCGGCCGCTCCTGCTGGGCAACGTCCGCTCCCGCGTCAAGCAGCTGCTCGACGAGCGCACCCCGGTCTACGAGGGGCTGGCCACGATCGTGGTCGACACCGACGAGCGCACCCCGCAGGACGTCGCAGCCGAGATCCTGACCCACATCGCCACCCCTGAGGAGCCCTCGTGACCGCCCCGTCCGTCATCCACGTGGCCACCGCGGCGCCGTACGACGTCGTGGTCGGCCACGGCGTCCTCGACCGCCTGCGCGGGCTGCTGCCCGCGGGCGCCCAGCGGGTCGCGATCGTCTGCCCCGAGTCGCTCGAGGACCTGCTCGAGCCGCTCGCGGAGCTGCTCGACGGCCTGGACGTCGTCGTGCTGCAGGTGCCGGACGGCGAGGAGGCGAAGAACTGGGAGGTCGCCGCCGCGTGCTGGGAGGCGCTCGGCGAGGACGGCTTCACCCGGTCCGACGCGGTCGTCACCCTCGGCGGAGGAGCCACCACGGACCTCGGCGGCTTCGTCGCGGCGACCTGGCTGCGCGGCGTGGCCGTCGTGCACGTCCCGACCACCGTGCTCGCCATGGTCGACGCCGCCGTCGGCGGCAAGACCGGCATCAACACGCCCGCCGGCAAGAACCTCGTCGGCTCCTTCCACGAGCCCGCCGGGGTGCTCTGCGACCTCGCGCTGCTCGCGACGCTGCCGCGCGAGGAGCTCGCCGCCGGTCTCGGCGAGGTCGTCAAGTGCGGCTTCATCGCCGACCCGCGGATCCTCGAGCTCGTCGAGGAGAACGACCCGGAGGACCTGACGCCCGACTCGCCGGTCCTGCGCGAGCTCGTGGAGCGCGCGATCGCGGTGAAGGCCGAGGTGGTCGCCGGCGACCTCAAGGAGCGGGGCGGCGTCGACGGACACCCGGGCCGCGAGGTCCTGAACTACGGCCACACCCTCGCCCACGCGATCGAGAAGGCCACCGACTACGCGATCCGCCACGGCGAGGCGGTCGCCATCGGCTGCGTCTACGTCGCCGAGCTGGCCGCGCGCAGCGGGGGACTCGCCCCGGAGCTGGTGGCGCGGCACCGGACGGCGTTCGGCCGGGTCGGGCTGCCCACCTCCTGGAGCGGCGCCGACTTCGACACCCTGCTCGCCACCATGCGGGTCGACAAGAAGGCCCGCGGCAACCAGCTGCGCTTCGTCGTCCTCGACGACCTCGCGAAGCCGGTCGTGCTGGCCGGCCCGTCCGAGGACGACCTGCGGGCGGCGTACGCAGCGATCAGCGGGAGTGCCTCGTGAGGAGGGTCCTGGTCCTCAACGGACCCAACCTGGGCCGGCTCGGCCGGCGGCAGCCGGAGATCTACGGCCACACCACGCACGACCAGCTCGCCGCGCTCTGCGCGGACTGGGGGCGCCCGGTCGGCCTCGACGTCGAGGTCCGCCAGACCAACCACGAGGGCCAGCTGCTCGACTGGCTCAACACGGCCGCGGACGACGACACGCCGGTCGTGCTGAACGCCGCCGCGTGGACGCACTACTCGCTCGCCCTCCACGACGCCTGCGCCCAGCTCACCGCCCCTCTCGTGGAGGTGCACATCTCCGAGCCCAAGGAGCGGCCGGAGGTCTTCCGGCACACGTCGTACGTCGAGCCGCACGCGGCGACGACCATCTCCGGGCAGGGCATCGACGGCTACCGGCAGGCGCTGGAATTCATCGCCGGGCGGCTGGGCGACTAGACTGCTCCGCCGGCCCTGCCGTCGCGCACGGGTCGCCCTGATCTTGGACATCTGCAAAAAGAAGGCTGACGAATGGCAACCACGAACGACCTCAAGAACGGCATGGTTCTCAACCTGGAGGGCCAGCTCTGGCAGGTTGTCGAGTTCCAGCACGTGAAGCCCGGCAAGGGCCCGGCGTTCGTCCGCACCAAGCTCAAGCACGTCGAGTCGGGCAAGAACGTCGACAAGACCTTCAACGCCGGCACCAAGGTCGAGACCGCCACGGTCGACCGCCGCTCTTTCCAGTACCTCTACAACGACGGCACCAACTTCGTCTTCATGGACGTCCAGGACTACGACCAGGTCGAGGTCGACCCGGCGATCGTCGGCGACGCCGCCGGCTTCCTGCTGGAGAACCAGGACGTCGTCATCGCGACCAACGAGGGCCGCGTCCTCTTCGTCGAGATGCCCGCCTCCGTCGAGCTCGTCGTGTCCTACACCGAGCCGGGCGTCGTCGGTGACTCCGCCACCGGCCGCACCAAGCCCGCCACCCTCGAGACCGGCGCCGAGATCCAGGTCCCGCTCTTCATCGAGCAGGGCGAGAAGATCAAGGTCGACACCCGCGACGGCGGCTCCTACCTCTCCCGTGTGAAGGGCTGATGGGAGCCCGGACCAAGGCTCGCAAGCGGGCCCTCGACGTCCTCTACGCCGCCGACATGCGCGGCGAGACGGGCGTCGAGGCGCTCGAGCGCGTGACCGCCGAGGGCGAGGCCCCGAGCAACCCCTACACCGCCACCATCGTGCGGGGCGTCACCGAGCGCCGCGAGCGCATCGACGAGGTGCTCGGCCAGTTCTCCACCGACTGGAGCCTGGCCCGGATGCCCGCCGTGGACCGCAACGTCCTGCGGATCGGCGTCTGGGAGATGCTCTGGGTCGACGACGTCCCCGACACGGTCGCGGTCACCGAGGCGATGACCCTGGTGCGCGAGCTGTCGACCGACGAGTCGCCCGCGTTCGTCAACGGCGTGCTCGGCGCGATCCAGCGGAGCAAGTCGACCCTCGTCTGACGTCCGGCGCGTCCGCGCGTGTGACAGGCTGGGGACATGCCGCAGCCTGCAGAGGTGGACGTCGTCGTCATCGGACTCGGACCGGGCGGTGAGCACGTCGCCGCCTCGCTCGCGAAGGCGGGGCTCTCCGTGGTCGGCGTCGACCGCCGCCTCGTCGGCGGCGAGTGCCCCTACTACGGCTGCATCCCGTCGAAGATGATGATCCGCGCCGCCGACGCGATCGCCGAGGCGCGGCGGGTGGCAGCGCTCGGCGGGTCCGCCGACGTCGACCCGGACTGGACCCCGGTCGCCGACCGGATCCGCGACGAGGCCACCGACGACTGGGACGACACCGTCGCCGTCGAGCGCCTCGAGCGCGCCGGCGCCCGGTTCGTCCGCGGCGAGGGCCGGCTGGCCGGACCCGGCCGGGTCGTGGTCATGACCGACGAGGGCGAGCAGGAGCTCGTCGTACGCCGCGGGGTGGTCCTCAACACCGGCACCGAGCCCGCCGTGCCGCCCGTCGACGGGCTCGCCGGCACGCCGTACTGGACGAACCGCGAGGCCGTGCAGGTCCGCGAGCTCCCCAGCAGCCTTGTCGTCCTCGGCGGCGGCGCGATCGGCTGCGAGCTCGCGCAGGCGTTCTCCAGGTTCGGCGTCGAGGTGACCGTGGTCGAGGCGGGGGAGCGGATCCTGGGTCCGGAGGAGCCCGAGGCCAGCGAGGTCGTCGCCGCGGCGCTGGAGGCCGAGGGCATCGGCGTGCGCGCCGGCGTCGGCGTCGCGTCGGTGGCCCACGACGGCGCGTTCGGGCTCACGCTGGCCGACGGTACGACGCTCGCGGCCCAGGCGCTGCTGGTGGCGGCCGGGCGCCGGACGAACCTCGCGGACGTCGGCCTCGACACCGTCGGCGGCGATCCCGGGGCCCGGGCCGTCGAGGTCGACGAGCGGATGCGGGTCGCCGGCGTCGACGGGGTGTGGGCGATCGGCGACATCACCGGCAAGGGCGCCTTCACGCACCTGTCGATGTACCAGGCGAACATCGCCATCCGTGACCTCACCGGCGAGGACGGCCCGTGGGCCGACTACCGCGCGGTGGCCCGGGCGACCTTCACCGACCCCGAGGTCGGCTCCGTGGGCCTCACCGAGCAGCAGGCCCGCGACGCCGGCATCCGGGTCGGGACGGGCACCGCGAAGCTCGCCGAGTCCAGCCGCGGCTGGCTGCACAAGGTCGGCAACGAGGGCGTGATCAAGGTGGTCGCCGACCTGGACCGCGGGGTCCTCGTCGGCGCGACCGCGGTCGGCCCGTCCGGCGGCGAGGTGATCGGCATGCTGGTGACCGCGATCCACGCGGAGGTGCCGCTCGCGACGCTGCGCGGCATGCACTTCGCGTACCCCACCTTCCACAGGGCGATCGAGACGGCGCTGAACGACGTCGACGCGGGGTAGATTGGCGGCCCTGACTGCCCATCTCGGAGGTTCTCGTGAGTCAGCCCAGTGTCGACCCTGCCCGCCACCGCGTCGCCGACCCGTTGACGGACCCCATCCCGGGCACGCCGCCGCCGGCTGGCCCGCCCCCGGGCGCACCGCCGGCGTACCGTCCCGTGCCGCCGCCCGCGTCGCCGCCCGCTGGACCCCCGGACCCGCGCCGGTTCATGACCGCCACCGACTTCCTCGACCGCCGGCACGGCGAGCACGAGCCCGGACCGGCCACGTGGGGCTGGCGGGGCCGGGTGCGCCGCTGGTCGGGAGGGCTGGTGACGCCGGCCATGGGCGCCGCGGAGCGGGCCCACGAGGCGGACCGGGCGCAGGTCCAGAAGGACTTCGACGGCCCGCGGACCATCGCGTTCGTCAACCCGAAGGGCGGCGCCGCGAAGACCACGGGCGTGCTGGCCGCCGGCTACACGTTCGGCACGGTGCGCGGTGGCGGCGTGGTGGCGTGGGACAACAACGAGACGCGAGGCACGCTGGGGATCCGCGGCGCGCGCGGTGCGCACCGCAACACCACGCGTGAGCTGCTCGAGGACGTCGAGCGGTTCAAGGACGTCCACCAGGCCCGGATCGGCGACCTCGGCGCGTTCGTCCGCTCGCAGGGCGACGCGCACTTCGACGTGCTGGCCTCCGACGAGCGTGCGGACGTCACCGGCACGATCCACGCGAAGGACTTCGCGGAGGTGCACTCGCTGCTCGAGCGCTTCTACCGGATCATCCTGGTCGACACCGGCAACAACGTCCGGGCGGAGAACTGGCTCGCCGCGGCCGAGGCCGCCGACCTGCTCGTGGTCACCAGCACGGTGCGCGAGGACACCGGCTACAGCGGCCTGTGGATGCTCGACGCCCTGCAGGACGCGGGCTACGACAACCTGAAGCACAAGACCGTCACGGTCCTGTCGGACCCGAGCCCCCAGGTGGACGAGGGATTGGCCCGCGACCTCACCCAGGTCTACGAGCAGCGCACCCGCGGCGTCCACCGGGTGCCCTACGACCCGGCGCTCGTGGCCGGCTCCGTCGTGCCGTACGCCGAGCTGTCGGCGCGGACCCGCCGGTCGTGGCTGCGTGCGTGCGCGGCGATGGCGGCAGCGCTCTAGAGGTCGCCAGGAGCCTGCTGAATCGGACCGCGGCGGCCGGGTAGTGCACGTGTACGGCCGTGCGGGCTGCAAGGAGCCCGCCGCGCGAGACTGAAGGGGGTCCCTCACATGGGTCTCGACGACAAGATCAGCAACGCCGCCGAGGAGAAGACGGGCAAGGCCAAGGAGGCACTCGGCAAGGCCACCGACGACGAGGAGATGGAGGCCGAGGGCAAGGGCGACCAGGTCAAGGGCAACCTCAAGCAGGCCGGCGAGAAGGTCAAGGACGCATTCAAGTGACCTGCTGACCCAGCGCGAGCACGACGCGGGCCCGACCCTGGGGGGCGGGCCCGCGCGTGTGCCGGGCCACGCCCGTCCCGGTTCGCACGGAGCACCTCGACCCGCTAGGGTGGAGCCCGTTCGGACACCTTTAACGAGCCGTCCCGTGAGGCGGAGAAGGAGTTCAGGCGTACTGATGCCTACCCACGCCCCGGTCCCCTCGGCGGGACGCGTCGTCCTCGACGCCGGCGACATCAGCCGGGCACTGATCCGCATTTCCCACGAGATCCTCGAGCGCAACAAGGGCGCCGAGGATCTCCTGCTTCTCGGGCTGCACACGCGCGGCGTGCCGCTGGCGCACCGGATCGCGGCCAACATCGCGAAGGTGGAGGGTACGACGGTCGCGACCGGCTCCCTCGACGTGACGATGTACCGCGACGACCTGCGCTCGCACCCCACCCGCGCGCCGCACCGCACCGAGGTCCCCTCCGGCGGCATCGACGGCAAGACCGTGGTGCTCGTCGACGACGTGCTCTACTCCGGCCGCACCATCCGCGCGGCGCTCGACGCGCTGTCGGACCTGGGCCGCCCGGCCGTCGTCCGGCTCGCCGTGCTGGTCGACCGGGGCCACCGCGAGCTCCCGATCCGCGCCGACCACGTCGGCAAGAACCTGCCCACCGCGCGCAGCGAACGCGTGAGCCTGCGCCTCAGCGAGATCGACGGGGAGGACGAGGTGACCATCCAGTGAACCGCCACCTGCTCAGCATCGACGACCTGGACGTCGCCGACATCCACCGGATCTTCACGACCGCCGCGGAGATGCACGACGTGCAGAGGCGTGAGGTCAAGAAGCTGCCCGCGCTGCGCGGGCGGACGGTGATCAACCTCTTCTTCGAGGACTCCACCCGGACCCGGTCGAGCTTCGAGATCGCCGGCAAGTGGCTCTCGGCCGACGTCATCAACCTCTCGGCCAAGGGCAGCAGCACCAGCAAGGGCGAGTCGCTGCGCGACACCGCGCTGACGGTCACCGCGATGGGCATCGACGGCCTCGTCGTGCGGCACTCGGCCAGCGGAGCGGCCGAGCAGATCAGCCGCTGGGTCGACGTCCCGGTGATCAACGCCGGCGACGGCACCCACGAGCACCCGACCCAGGCGCTGCTCGACGGCTACGCGCTGACCCGCAAGCTCGGGACCCTGGAGGGCAAGCACGTCGCGATCGTCGGCGACGTCACCCACAGCCGGGTGTTCCGCAGCAACGTCAAGAGCCTGGTCAAGCTCGGTGCGAGCGTCACCGTCGTCGCGCCGCCGACCCTGATGCCGGCGGGCGTGGGGGAGTGGTCGAAGCAGGCCGGCTTCGCGACGTCGTACGACCTGGACGCGGTGCTGCCCGAGGTCGACGCGGTGATGATGCTGCGCGTCCAGCGGGAGCGGATGAGCGGCGGGTACTTCCCGACGGCCCGCGAGTACACCATCGGCTACGGCCTCACCCGCGACCGGCTCGCGCTGCTGAAGCCGGGCGCGCCGATCCTGCACCCCGGCCCGATGAACCGCGGCCTGGAGATCTCCCCGGACGCCGCCGACGCCGCCGACAGCCTGGTCCTCGACCAGGTGTCCTCCGGTGTCGCGGTCCGGATGTCCGTCCTCTACCACCTGCTCGCAGGCGAGGAGACCGCATGAGCATCCTGATCAAGGGCGCCACCCTGCCCGACGGTACGACGACCGATGTGCTCGTCCGCGACGGCGTGGTCGCGGAGCTCGGCTCCGGCGCGGCCGCCCCCACGGTCGACCGGACGATCGACGCCGACGGGCTGGTCCTGCTGCCGGGTCTCGTCGACCTGCACACCCACCTGCGCGAGCCGGGCCGCGAAGATGCGGAGACCGTGCTGAGCGGCTCCCGCGCCGCGGCGGTCGGCGGCTTCACCGCGGTGCTGGCGATGGCCAACACGAACCCGGTGACCGACACCGCCGAGGCCGCCGAGCGGGTCCTCGACCTCGGCCGCCAGGCCGGCCTGGTCGACGTACAGCCGGTCGGCGCGGTCACCAAGGGCCTTGCGGGCGAGGAGCTCGCCGAGCTGGGCCTGATGGCCCGCAGCCGCGCGAAGGTCCGGGTCTTCTCCGACGACGGCAAGTGCGTCCACGACGCGCGGGTGATGCGCCGGGCGCTGGAGTACGTCAAGGCGTTCGGCGGCGTGGTCAGCCAGCACAGCCAGGACCCGACCCTCGCCGGCCCGACTGCGTGCTGCCACGAGGGTGAGCTGTCCGGCCGGCTCGGCCTGCCCGGCTGGCCCGGCATCGCCGAGGAGGTCATCGTCGCCCGCGACGTGATGCTCGCTCGCCACACCGGCAGCCGGGTGCACGTCGCGCACGTCTCCACCGCCGGCAGCGTCGAGGTGGTCCGCTGGGCGAAGGCCCAGGGCATCGACGTGACGGCGGAGGTCACCCCGCACCACCTGCTGCTCACCACCGACCTGCTCAGCGGCTACGACCCGACCTACAAGGTCAACCCGCCGCTGCGCCCCGCCGAGGACGTCGAGGCGCTGCGCGCCGCACTCGCGGACGGCACGATCGACGCGGTCGCCACCGACCACGCGCCGCACGCGCGCCACGACAAGGAGCACGCCTTCGTCGACGCGGCGTTCGGCATGCTCGGCCTGGAGACGGCGCTCTCCGTCGTCACCACGGTGATGGTCGAGAACGGCCTGCTCGACTGGGCCGGCGTCGCCCGCGTGATGAGCACCAACCCGGCGCGGATCGCCGGCCTGTCCGAGGGGGACCGGCCGCAGGGCCGCCCGATCGCCGTGGGCGAGCCCGCCAACCTGACCCTGGTCGACCCCGCCGCGCAGGTGGTCGTCGACCGTGCCGCCAGCGTCTCGCTGAGCCGCAACAACCCCTGGCACGACCGCAAGCTCACCGGACGGGTGGTGGCCACGCTCCTGCGGGGCACGCCGACGGTGCTGGAAGGAGAACTCGCATGACGGTACCGACAAGCCCGACCACCGGGGCGCTGCTCGTCCTCGAGGACGGCCGCACGTTCCACGGCGAGGCCTACGGGGCCGAGGGCGAGACCTTCGGCGAGGCCGTCTTCAACACCGGCATGACCGGCTACCAGGAGACGCTGACCGACCCGTCCTACCACCGCCAGGTCGTCGTGATGACCGCGCCGCACGTCGGCAACACGGGGATGAACGACGAGGACCCCGAGTCGAGGCGGATCTGGGTCGCCGGGTACGTCGTCCGCGACCCCGCCCGCGTGCCGAGCAACTGGCGCTCGCAGCGCTCGCTCGACGACGAGCTCAAGGCGCAGGGCGTCGTCGGCATCTCCGGCATCGACACCCGCGCGCTGACCCGCCACCTGCGCGAGAGCGGCGCGATGCGGGTCGGCATCTCCACCGTCGAGACCGACCCGGCGAAGCTGCTCGAGCGGGTCCGGGCCTCGGCCGAGATGGCCGGCGCCAACCTGTCGGAGGCGGTCTCCACCGGGGAGGCCTACGTCGTGCCGGCGCAGGGCGAGAAGAGGTTCACCGTCGCCGCCCTCGACCTCGGCATCAAGGACATGACCCCCTACCGGATGAGCGAGCGCGGCATCGAGGTGCACGTGCTGCCGGCGACCGCGAGCATCGACGACGTCCTCGCCGTCGGCGCTGACGGCGCGGGGCCGGACGGCCTGTTCTTCTCCAACGGCCCCGGCGACCCGGCGGCGACGACCGGCCAGGTCGAGCTGCTCCGGGCGGCGCTCGACCGCGACCTGCCCTACTTCGGGATCTGCTTCGGCAACCAGCTCTTCGGCCGCGCGCTCGGCTTCGGCACCTACAAGCTGAAGTACGGCCACCGCGGCATCAACCAGCCGGTGATGGACCTGACCACCCGCAAGGTCGAGGTGACCGCCCACAACCACGGCTTCGCCGTGGACGCGCCGCGCGACACCGCCACCGAGACGCCGTACGGCAGCGCGACGGTCAGCCACGTCTGCCTCAACGACGACGTCGTCGAGGGCCTCGAGCTGCGGGACGCCTCGGGTGCGCTGAAGAGCTTCTCCGTCCAGTACCACCCCGAGGCCGCCGCCGGCCCGCACGACGCGGCGTACCTCTTCGACCGGTTCGTGCAGCTTCTGGAGTCTCGACACACCGGTCGCTCGTCCCTCACGACCGGCCACTCGACCACCGAAGGAGCGCAGGCCTGATGCCGAAGCGTGAAGACATCAAGTCCGTCCTGGTGATCGGGTCCGGCCCGATCGTCATCGGCCAGGCCTGCGAGTTCGACTACTCGGGCACCCAGGCGTGCCGGGTGCTCAAGGAGGAGGGCCTGCGGGTCATCCTGATCAACTCGAACCCGGCCACGATCATGACCGACCCGGAGTTCGCGGACGCTACCTACGTCGAGCCGATCACCCCGGAGTTCGTCGAGAAGGTCATCGCCAAGGAGCGCCCGGACGCGATCCTGCCGACCCTGGGCGGCCAGACCGCGCTCAACGCTGCCATCGCCGCCCACGAGAGCGGCGTGCTGGAGAAGTACGACGTCGAGATGATCGGCGCCAGCTTCGACGCGATCCACCGCGGCGAGAACCGCGAGCTGTTCAACGCGATCGTGGAGAAGGTCGGCGGCGAGGTCGCCCGGTCCTTCGTGTGCCACTCGATGGACGAGGTCGAGGACGCCGCCGGCGAGCTCGGCTACCCGGTCGTCGTACGGCCGTCCTTCACCATGGGCGGGCTCGGGTCGGGCATCGCCTACGACGAGGCCGACCTGCACCGGATCGCCGGCGCCGGCCTCTCGGCGAGCCCGACCACCGAGGTGCTGATCGAGGAGTCGATCCTCGGGTGGAAGGAGTACGAGCTGGAGGTGATGCGCGACAAGGCCGACAACGTCGTCATCATCTGCTCGATCGAGAACTTCGACCCGATGGGCGTGCACACCGGTGACTCGATCACGGTCGCCCCGGCGATGACGCTCACCGACCGCGAGTACCAGCACCTGCGCGACCTCGCGATCGGCATCATCCGCGAGGTCGGCGTCGACACCGGCGGCTGCAACATCCAGTACGCCGTCAACCCCGCCGACGGCCGGGTCATCGTCATCGAGATGAACCCCCGCGTCTCGCGGTCCTCCGCGCTGGCCTCGAAGGCGACCGGCTTCCCGATCGCCAAGATCGCCGCCAAGGTCGCCGTCGGCTACACGCTCGACGAGATCCCGAACGACATCACGCAGGAGACGCCCGCGTCCTTCGAGCCCACGCTCGACTACGTGGTCGTCAAGGTGCCGCGGTTCGCGTTCGAGAAGTTCCCGACCGCCGACCCGACGCTGACCACGCACATGAAGTCGGTCGGCGAGGCGATGGCGATCGGCCGCAACTTCACCGAGGCCCTCAACAAGGCGCTGCGCTCGCTGGAGAACAAGGCCGCGCCCTTCCACTGGACCGGTGAGCCCGGCGACAAGGCTGCGCTGCTCGAGGCGATCAAGGTCCCGCACGACGGCCGGTTGCAGAAGGTGATGCAGGCGATCCGCGCCGGGGCCACGCAGCAGGACGTCCACGACGCCACGAAGATCGACCCGTGGTTCGTCGACCAGCTGTTCCTCATCGACGAGATCGCGCAGAAGGTCGCCGCGACCGATCTGCTCGACGCCGGCGCCCTGCGCCTGGCCAAGCGGCACGGCTTCTCCGACGCGCAGATCGCGGGCATCCGCGGCCTGAAGGAGTCCGAGGTCCGCATCGCCCGGCAGACCCTCGGCGTCCGGCCGGTCTACAAGACCGTCGACACCTGCGCCGCCGAGTTCGCCGCGCAGACGCCGTACTACTACTCGTCCTACGACGAGGAGTCCGAGGTCCTGCCGCGCCCCGAGGGCAAGGAGGCCGTGATCATCCTCGGCTCCGGGCCGAACCGGATCGGCCAGGGCATCGAGTTCGACTACTCGTGCGTGCACGCGTCCCTCGCGCTGGCCGAGGCCGGCTACGAGACGATCATGGTCAACTGCAACCCGGAGACCGTCTCGACCGACTACGACACCTCGGACCGGCTCTACTTCGAGCCGCTCACCCTCGAGGACGTGCTCGAGATCTACGAGGCCGAGAAGGCCGCCGGCCCGATCGCCGGCGTCATCGCCACCCTCGGCGGCCAGACGCCGCTGGGCCTCGCCCAGGGTCTGGAGGACGCCGGTGTCCCGATCGCCGGCACCACGCCGGAGGCGATCGACCTCGCCGAGGAGCGCGGGGCCTTCGGCCGGGTGCTCGCCGAGGCCGGCCTGGTGGCCCCGAAGCACGGCACCGCGGTGTCCTTCGAGGACGCCCGGGCGATCGCGCACTCGATCGGCTACCCGGTGCTGGTGCGACCGTCGTACGTCCTCGGCGGTCGCGGCATGCAGATCGTCTACAGCGACGACTCGCTCAGGGCCTACATCGAGGCCGCCACCGAGATCAGCCCGGACCGGCCGGTGCTGGTCGACCGGTTCATCGACGACGCGGTCGAGATCGACGTCGACGCGCTGTACGACGGCACGGACCTCTTCCTCGGCGGTGTGATGGAGCACATCGAGGAGGCCGGCATCCACTCCGGCGACTCCTCCTGCGCGCTGCCGCCGATCACCCTCGGCGACGCCGAGATCACCCGGATCCGCGAGGCCACCACGGCCATCGCGAAGGGGGTCGGGGTGCGCGGCCTGATCAACATCCAGTTCGCGCTGGGCGCCGACGTGCTCTACGTGATCGAGGCCAACCCGCGCGCCTCGCGCACGGTGCCGTTCGTCTCGAAGGCGACGGGCACCCAGCTCGCCAAGGCCGCCGCCCGGGTCATGCTCGGCGAGTCGATCGCCGACCTGCGGGCCGCCGGTGCGCTGCCCGCCGAGGGCGACGGTGGCACGCTGCCGGCCGACGCGCCGATCGCGGTCAAGGAGGCGGTGCTGCCGTTCAACCGGTTCCGCACCAAGGAGGGCAGCTTCGTCGACACGGTGCTCGGGCCGGAGATGAAGTCGACCGGCGAGGTGATGGGCTTCGACGCGCACTTCGGGACCGCGTTCAGCAAGTCGCAGGCCGCGGCCTACGGCTCGCTGCCGACCGAGGGCAAGGTCTTCATCTCGATCGCCAACCGCGACAAGCGGACGATGATCTTCCCCGCGCGGGTGCTGGCCGACTACGGCTTCGAGATCCTCGCGACGCAGGGCACCGCCGAGGTGCTGCGCCGCAACGGGATCGAGGCCACGGTCGTGCGCAAGCACTTCGAGGGCAAGGGCCCCGAGGGCGAGCCGACGGTCGTCGACATGATCCTGGCCGGCGAGATCGACCTGATCGTGAACACGCCGCACGGTGCCACCGGCGGCGGCGACTCGCGCATCGACGGCTACGAGATCCGCTCCTCGGCCGTGCTGACCGGCACCCCGTGCATCACGACGGTGCAGGGACTGGCGGCCGCCGTCCAGGGCATCGCCGCGATCCGGGCCGGCTCGATCGGCGTCCGCTCCCTCCAGGAGTGGCACGCGCAGTGACCCTGTACGACAAGGTCTTCGAGAAGGTCCTGGTCCGGATGGACGCCGAGAAGGCGCACCACCTGACCTACGACGCCCTGCGCGCCGGGGGACCGCTGCTCACCCGGGCCCCGGTCCGGGGCGGGGAGCCGGTCGAGCTGATGGGCCTGACCTTCCCGAACCGGCTGGGCCTGGCGCCGGGCTTCGACAAGACCGCCGAGGTCTACGACCGGATGGGCGCCTTCGGGTTCGGCCACGTCGAGATCGGCACCGTCACGGCGCTCGCCCAGCCGGGCAACCCGAAGCCGCGCCTGTTCCGGCTGCCCGAGGACCGGGCGATCGTCAACCGGATGGGCTTCAACAACGACGGTGCGCCGGTCGTGGCCCAGCGCCTGGCGAAGCGCCGCCGCCGGCCCGGCGGCCTCGTGCTCGGCGTCAACATCGGCAAGTCGAAGGTGGTCCCCGACGACGACCAGGCGGCCGTCGAGGCCGACTACGAGACGTCGACCCGGCTGCTCGCGCCGCACGCCGACTACCTCGTCGTCAACGTCAGCTCGCCCAACACCCCGGGCCTGCGCAACCTGCAGGCGGTGGAGAAGCTGGCGCCGCTGCTCGCCCACGTGCGCCGTACGGCGGACGAGGCGACCGGCGTCGGCACCGTCCCCCTGCTCGTGAAGATCGCGCCGGACCTGTCCGACGAGGACGTGCTCGCCGTCGCGGACATGGCCCTGGACCTGCGGCTGTCGGGCGTGATCGCGACCAACACCACGATCTCCCGCGACGGGCTGCGCTCCGCGCCGGAGAAGGTCGAGGCGTGCGGCCTCGGCGGCCTGTCCGGCGCGCCGCTGCGCGGGCGCTCGACCGAGGTCGTCCGGCTGCTGCGCGAGCGGGTCGGCGACCGGCTGGTGCTGATCGGTGTCGGCGGCATCAGCACGCCCGAGGACGCGCGGGAGCGGATCGCCGCGGGCGCGGACCTCGTGCAGGTCTACAGCGGCCTGATCTACGGTGGCCCCACCTGGCCCCGGCAGGTCCTCAAGGCCCTCTAGAAAGCTGGTGACGATGGTTTTCGGCGACTACCAGATCGAGCTCTACCTGGGCGCCCTCGGTGGCGTGCTCCCGGCACACCCGTTCGACCACGCCGAGCTGGAGCGCAACGCGTTGGCCGCGCTGCCGCCGGAGCTGCGGACCTACGTCGCCGGGGGTGCGGGCGACGAGGCGACCCAGCGCGCCAACGTCGACGCCTTCGCCCGCTGGGCCGTCGTACCGCGGATGTTCCGGGCCACGGCCGAGCGCGACCTGTCCGTCGAGCTGTTCGGGAAGCGGCTGGCGAGCCCGCTGCTGCTGGCGCCCGTCGGCGTCGTCGGGCTCTGCACGCCCGACCAGCACGGGGACGTCCACGCGGCCGAGGTGTCCGCGGCCACCGGCGTGCCGCTGATCGGCTCGACCCTGATGAGCGACCCGCTCGAGGACGTCGCGGCCGCGACCGGCGACACCCCGGCCTGGTTCCAGCTCTACACGCCGAAGAACCGCGAGCTCGCCGCCAGCCTCGTCAGCCGGGCCGAGAAGGCGGGCTACGAGGCGATCGTGATCACGCTCGACACCTGGGTGCCCGGCTGGCGTCCGCGCGACCTCGCCTCCGGCAACTTCCCGCAGCTGCGGGGCAAGGCGCTGGCCAACTACACCTCCGACCCGGTGTTCCAGGAGATGACCGGTCCCAACCCCGACCCCGGCACCGTCGTGATGACCTGGGTCGGCACCTTCGGCCACCCCGTCACCTGGGACGACCTGCCGTGGCTGCGCGGCCTCACGGACCTGCCGATCCTCGTCAAGGGCGTGTGCCACCCCGACGACGCCCGCCGCGCGCTCGACGAGGGCGTGGACGGCATCTACTGCTCCAACCACGGCGGCCGGCAGGCCAACGGCGGGGGAGCGGCCCTGGACTGGCTGCCCGACGTGGTCACCGCGGTCGACGGCCGCGGACCAGTGGTCTTCGACTCCGGCGTCCGCACCGGCGCGGACGTCGTCAAGGCCCTCGCCCTGGGCGCCGACGCGGTCGCGATCGGCCGGCCCTACGTCTACGCGCTCGCGCTCGGCGGCGTCCCGGGCGCGGTGCACCAGGTCCGCGCCCTGCAGGCCGAGACCGACCTGATCATGGCCGTCGACGGCTACCCGACCCTGGCCGACCTCGGCCCCGACGCCCTGAAGAGGATCCCCTGATGAAGGTCGACACGAGCTTCGGCGCCCGCTTCGCCGCAGCCCTCGCGGACCGTGGCCAGCTCTGTGTGGGCATCGACCCCCACAGCTCGCTCCTGCACGCGTGGGGGTACGACGACGACGTGGCCGGGCTCGAGCGGTTCGCCCTCGGCGCGGTGGAGGCGGTGGCGCCCCACTGCAGCGTGGTGAAGCCGCAGTCGGCGTTCTACGAGCGCTTCGGCAGCAAGGGCATCGCCGTGCTGGAGCGGGTGATCGTGGAGTCCCGTGCGGCCGGTGCGCTGGTGCTGCTCGACGTCAAGCGCGGCGACATCGGCTCGACGTCGCAGGCCTACGCCGACGCCTACCTGGACCCGTCCTCGCCGCTGGCGTCCGACGCGATCACGATCAGCCCCTACCTCGGCTTCGGCTCCCTGCTGCCGTTCGTCGACACCGCGCGGCGCTTCGACGCCGGCCTGTTCGTCCTCGCCGCGACCTCCAACAAGGAGGGGCCGGAGGTGCAGGAGGCCGTCACCTCCGAGGAGTTCGGCGCCCGCACCGTCGCCTCGGCCATGCTGGACCACCTGCGCGAGCTCAACTCCGGGGCGGCACCGCTCGGCTCGTTCGGGGCGGTCGTCGGCGCGACGATCGACGGCAGTGGCCTCGACTTCGCGCTCAACGGGCCGATCCTCGCGCCCGGCTACGGCGAGCAGGGCGGCACGAGCAGCGACATCCTGCGGATCTTCGGCGCGAGCGCGCGCAACGTCGCCGCCAGCTCCTCGCGCGGCGTGCTGCGCCTGGGTCCCGACCCGGTCGCGATGCGCGACGCCGTGCTGCGCGCCAACGACGAATTGCGCGGCCTCCTCGGGTGAGCCAGGGATGAGGCGTCCTTCCTCGCGCGACTCGGTGCTGGTCGTCGCGGTCCTCGTCGCGGCCGCGGTCGTCGGCCTCGTGCTGCTGCGTGAGGTCGGCTCCGACGAGCCCTTCGCGGACTACTGCGCCGAGGTCGAGGAGCGCCGTGGCGACATCGGCGCGGCGCTGGCGGCGGGGGAGACGACCGGCCTGATCCGGGCCCTGCCGTCCTTCGAGGCGCTGGCCGAGAAGGCGCCCGACGACATCCGCGACGAGTGGCGCACGGTGGTGACCAGCGTCCGGGACCTGCGCGACGCGCTCGACGAGGCCGGCGTCGACGCGGCGTCGTACGACCCCCAGAAGCCGCCCGCGGACATCGGGGCCGAGCAGCGCGAGGCGATCCGGGCGGCCGCGCTGCGGTTGGGCTCGGCGGACACCGCGCGGGCCCTGGCGGGCGTCGAGCAGCAGGCCCGCGACGTCTGCAAGTCGCCGCTGTCACTCTGAGACCCGTCGACGAGGGCCCGCATTGCCCGAGCCGATCGGGAATGGCTAGATTGACGGCGGACGGCGCGCTCCCGTCACACTTCTCGCGACCTTAAGGACTCCGACCCCGTGGCCCTGCCCCCACTCACTCCCGAACAGCGTCAGGCCGCCCTGGAGAAGGCAGCGGCCGCGCGACGCGAGCGGGCCGAGGTGAAGAACCGCCTGAAGAACTCCGGTGCCTCGATCAGCGACGTGCTGCAGCAGGGCCAGGTCAACGAGGTCATCGGCAAGATGAAGGTGCTCGACCTGCTGCAGTCGGTGCCCGGGCTCGGCAAGGTGCGGGCCCGTCAGGTGATGGAGCGCCTCGGGATCGCCGAGTCGCGCCGCGTGCGCGGCCTCGGTGCCAAGCAGGTGGCCGCGCTGGAGCGCGAGTTCTCGGAGTGACCGCGCGACTCTTCGTCCTTGCCGGGCCCACCGCGGTCGGCAAGGGGACGGTGGCGGCCGCCATGCGCGAGCAGCACCCCGAGATCTACCTGTCCGTCTCGGCCACGACCCGCGCCCCGCGGCCGGGCGAGGTGGACGGCGTCCACTACCACTTCGTCGGCGTCGACGAGTTCGACCGGCTCGTCGCCGAGGACCAGATGCTCGAGTGGGCCGTCGTGCACGGGGTGAACCGCTACGGCACCCCGCGCGGCCCGGTCGAGGAGGCGCTCGCCGCCGGCCGTCCCGCCCTGCTCGAGATCGACCTGCAGGGCGCGCGCCAGGTCCGCGAGACCATGCCCGAGGCCGTCTTCGTCTTCCTCAAGCCGCCCTCCTGGGAGGAGCTCGTTCGACGCCTCGTCGGCCGCGGCACCGAGGACGAGGAGGAGCGCGAGCGCCGGCTCGCGACGGCGCGCGAGGAGCTGGCCGCAGAGGCCGAGTTCGACGTGACGATCGTCAACCGCGAAGTTCACGCTGCTGTCGAGGAGTTGGTAGCCTTGATGGTTGATTCCGTCCGCAACAAGTGAGGACCTACGTGTCTGCCCCGAACATCGCCGCCGAGGGTGTCACCAACCCCCCGATCGACGACCTGCTGTCCAAGACCGACAGCAAGTACAAGCTGGTCCTCTACAGCGCCAAGCGCGCCCGGCAGATCAACGCCTACTACTCGCAGCTCGGTGAGGGCCTGCTCGAGTACGTCGGCCCGCTCGTGGAGACCCACGTCCAGGAGAAGCCGCTGTCGATCGCGCTGCGCGAGATCAGCGGCGACCTGCTGACCTGCGAGGACATCGACCCCGCCGAGCTGGCCGCCGAGCAGGCTGCTGCTGCCGCGCCGGCCGCCGAGGCCCCGGTCGCCGACGCCGAGTGACCTGACCAGTCCCATGTCCCGGCCCAGGGTGGTGCTCGGCGTCTCGGGCGGCATCGCCGCCTACAAGGCGTGCGAGCTGCTGCGGCGGTTCACGGAGTCCGGCCACGACGTGACGGTCGTCCCCACGGCGGCGGCGCTGGAGTTCGTCGGCGCCCCGACGTGGGCGGCGCTGTCCGGCAAGCCGGTCGCGCCGGACGTCTGGTCGGCCGTGCACGAGGTCCCGCACGTGCGCCTCGGGCAGACCGCCGACCTGGTCGTCGTCGCGCCCGCGACCGCGGACCTGCTCGCGAAGGCCGCCCACGGCCTGGCCGACGACCTGCTGACCAACACCCTGCTCACCGCCCGCTGTCCGGTCGTGGTCGCCCCGGCGATGCACACCGAGATGTGGGAGCACCCTGCCACCGTGGCCAACGTCGCCACCCTGCGCTCGCGCGGCGTCGTGGTCATCGAGCCCGCGGAGGGCCGACTCACCGGCGCCGACACGGGCAAGGGCCGCCTGCCGGACCCGGAGGAGATCTTCGAGGTCGCCCGCGAAGTCCTCGGGCGCGCGTCCAGCGGGGCCGGCGTGCGCAGCACCACCGACCTCGCCGGCCGCCACGTCGTGGTCTCTGCCGGCGGGACCCGCGAGAAGCTCGACCCCGTCCGCTTCCTGGGCAACCGGTCCTCCGGGCGCCAGGGCTACGCGCTGGCCCGGGCGGCCGCCGCGCGCGGTGCCGAGGTCACCCTGGTGGCGGCCAACGTCACGCTCACCGACCCGGCGGGGGTGAAGGTCGTGCGCGTCGAGTCGACCGCGGAGCTGCGCGACGCGGTGCTGTCGGCGTCCGCGACGGCCGATGCGGTCGTGATGGCGGCCGCGCCTGCCGACTTCCGTCCGACGGCGCAGTCGGAGGTGAAGATCAAGAAGTCCGAGGACGGCTCCGCCCCGGCGATCACGCTGGAGCAGAACCCCGACATCCTCAAGGAGATCTCGACCCACCGGGTCCGCCCCGGCGCGGTGATCGTCGGCTTCGCCGCCGAGACCGGCGACGCCACGGGCAGCGTGCTCGACCTGGCCCGCGCCAAGCTGGCCCGCAAGGGCTGCGACCTGCTCGTCGTCAACGACGTCAGCGGGGGAGCGGTGTTCGGCAGCACCGACAACGAGGCGGTGATCCTCGGCGCCGACGGGTCGTCGGTCGACGTACCGCACGGCTCGAAGGCGGCGCTGGCCCACCTCATCTGGGACCAGGTCGCGATGCGGCTCGCCCCCAGGTCCTGAGACGTTGGGGCATGACTCCAGCCGACACGTATCGTTGAGTCACCGCCACAACTGCAACAAACGACACTTGACTGCGCCGGTGCGGGGGTTTCCGCCGCGGTCCGACTACCAGGAGTTCCCACCACATGACCGGACGTCTGTTCACGTCGGAGTCGGTGACCGAGGGTCACCCGGACAAGATCGCCGACCAGATCAGCGACACCGTGCTCGACTACCTGCTCGAGCACGACCCGAAGAGCCGGGTCGCCGTCGAGACGCTGCTCACCACGGGCCTCGTCGTCGTCGCCGGTGAGGTGACCACCGAGGCGTACGCCCCGGTCGCCCAGCTGGTGCGCCAGAAGATCCTGGAGATCGGCTACGACTCCTCCGACAAGGGCTTCGACGGCAACTCGTGCGGCGTCCAGGTCGCGATCGGCGCGCAGTCGGCCGACATCGCGCAGGGCGTCGACGATGCCTTCGAGGAGCGGGTCGACGGCTCCGGCGACGAGCTCGACCGCCAGGGCGCCGGCGACCAGGGCCTGATGTTCGGCTACGCCTGCGACGACACCCCGGAGCTGTTCCCGCTCCCGATCAAGATCGCGCAGACGCTCGCCGAGCGGCTCACCGCGGTGCGCAAGGACGGCACGCTGCCCTACCTGCGTCCCGACGGCAAGACCCAGGTCACGATCGAGTACGACGAGGACGACCGACCGGTCCGCGTCGACGCCGTGGTGCTCTCCACCCAGCACGCCGAGGACGTCGACCAGGAGACCCTGGCCAAGGACATCACCGTCAACGTCATCGAGCCCGTGCTCGAGCAGTTCAAGGCGTCGGTCCCGTCCGAGGGCCACAAGCTCTACATCAACCCGACCGTTCGCTTCGTCGTCGGTGGCCCGATGGGCGACGCCGGCCTGACCGGCCGCAAGATCATCGTCGACACCTACGGCGGCATGGCCCGCCACGGCGGGGGTGCCTTCTCGGGCAAGGACCCGTCCAAGGTCGACCGCTCGGCCGCCTACGCGATGCGCTGGGTCGCCAAGAACATCGTCGCCGCGGGTCTCGCCCGCCGGGCCGAGGTCCAGGTCGCCTACGCCATCGGCGTCGCGCACCCGGTCGGCGTGTTCGTGGAGACCTTCGGCACCGGCGTCGTCCCGGACGAGAAGATCCAGGCGGCCGTGCTCGAGGTCTTCGACCTGCGTCCCGCCGCGATCCTGCGCGACCTCGACCTGCGCCGTCCGATCTATGCCAAGACGGCCGCCTACGGCCACTTCGGCCGCGAGCTCCCCGAGTTCACGTGGGAGCGGACCGACCGCGCGGACGCCCTGAAGGCCGCCGCCGGCATCTGATCCACGCCGCACCACGCGCCCGCCGTCCCCTGTGGACGGCGGGCGCGTTGCGTCCCACCCCGCTGGTAGAACTGCGCCCATGACGCCCACCCCCGACGAGCCGGCGCTCGACCTGCCCGGTCTGGTGCGGGACCGTGCGGCCGAGGGGCGCGTCAAGGCGGCGGCGACCCGGGCGCGCAAGGTGACCGAGGCGGAGATCGCGGAGGTCGACCCGGTGGCGCAGGTGGTCCTCGACCTCCCGCTCGCGCACCTGGACCGCACGTTCGACTACGCCGTGCCCGCCGCGATGGCAGACGGCGCGGTGCCCGGGGCGCGGGTCAAGGTGCGCTTCGCCGGCCAGGACGTCGACGGCTTCGTGGTGGGCCGGTCGGCGGCCAGCGAGCACCAGGGGCGGCTGGCGCCGCTGAGGCGGCTGGTCAGCCCCGAGCCGGTGCTCAGCCCGGCCGTCGCGACGCTGTGCGAGCGGGTGGCGGAGCGCTACGCCGGCGTCGCGTCGGACGTACGACGCCTCGCGATCCCGCCGCGGCATGCGACCACCGAGAAGGAGGCGTCGCCGGCCGAGCCGCCGCTGACCGGTGCCCCGGCACCGGGATGCGACCAGGCATGGGCGGCCTACCCGGCGGCGGCCGCGTTCATCGGCCACCTGCGCACGGGCGGGGCGCCGCGCGCGGTCTGGGGCGTCGGACCGGGGGAGGACTGGCCGGCGCTGATCGCGCACCTCGCGGCGGCGGCGCTGGCCGCCGGCCGCGGCAGCATCCTGTGCCTGCCCGACCACCGCGACGTCGCGCGGGTCGACGCTGCGCTCACGACGCTGCTCGGGGACGGGCACCACGTCACCCTGCACGCCGGCAGTGCCGGCAAGGGCGCAGGCCCAGCGGTCCGCTACCGGGACTTCCTCGCGGTCAGCCGCGGCACCCGGCGCATCGTCGTCGGCACGAGGTCGGCCGCGTTCGCCCCCGTCCGCGACCTGGGGCTCGTGGTGGTCTGGGACGACGGCGACGACCTGCACGCCGAACCGCGCGCGCCCTACCCGCACACCCGCGAGGTGCTGCTCCTGCGCTCCGAGCTCGAGGGCACGGCGGCGGTGGTCGGCGGCTTCGCCCGCACGGTCGAGGCCGACCAGCTCCTGCGCACCGGCTGGGCCAGGGAGATCTCCCTGCCGCGGGCGGTGCTGCGCGAGCGGGCGCTCGTCGCGGTCAGCGGTGCGACCGACCACGCCCTCGAGCGGGACCCGTTCGCCGCCACCGCGCGTGTGCCGCGGGATGCCTACGACGCGCTGCGCTGGGGGCTGGAGCGGGGTCCGGTGCTGGTGCAGACGCCGCGCGCCGGCTACGCCGTTCGGCTGGCCTGCGAGCGGTGCCGGACCCCCGCCCGCTGCCGGGCATGCGCCGGTCCGCTCGAGCTGGTCGGTCCGACCGCGCCGCCGCGGTGCCGCTGGTGCGCGACCAGTGCTCCCGACTGGTCCTGCCCCGAGTGCGGCGCCGCCGGACTGCGGGCGCCGGTGCTCGGCGACGCACGGACCGCCGACGAGCTCGGTCGCGCGTTCCCCGCCTCGCCCGTCGTGGCCTCGTCCGGGGACCGGGTCCGCGCGAGCGTCGACGGCGCGCACCGGATCGTGGTCGCGACGCCCGGGGCCGAGCCGGTCGCGGACGGCGGCTACGCGGTCGTCGTACTCCTCGACACGTGGTGGCCGCTGGGACGCGACAGCCTGCGGGCCGCCGAGGAGGCGGTGCGCCGGTGGTGCAACGCGATCGGGCTGCTGCGCCCGGGCGGGCGCGCGCTCGCGGTCGGCGACCCGGCGCACCCGGCCCTCCAGGCGCTGGTGCGCTGGGATCCCGCCGGCTTCGCCGCGCGGGAGGCGGAGGAGCGCTGGTCGGCCCGGCTGCCCCCGGCCGCGCGGGTCGCCACGCTCACGGGGACGCCCGGCGCGCTCGACGACCTGCGCGCCCTCCTTGCCCTGCCCGAGGCCGCCGAGGTGCTGGGCCCGGTCCCACTGGGAGGTGCGGAGGAGGACGACGAGGAGCGGCTCGTCGTCCGGGTGCCGCGCGCGCTGGGTGCCGACCTGGCCCATGCCCTCGGCGAGGCGCAGCGGCTCAGGTCGGCGCGCAAGCTCGAGCCGGTGCGGGTGCAGGTCGATCCGTTCGAGATCGCCTGATTGGGCCTGACTAGTCTTGGTGGGTGGCCATCCGACCCATCCGCCTGTTCGGCGACCCGATCCTGCGCAAGCCCGCGATCGAGGTCGTCGAGTTCGACACCGAGCTGCGCCAGCTGGTGACCGACCTGACCGACACCATGCTCGACGCCCCGGGAGCGGGCCTCGCCGCCCCGCAGATCGGGGTCGGGCTGCGCGTCTTCACCTGGTACGTCGACGGCGAGGTCGGCCACCTGGTCAACCCGCAGCTGCAACTCTCCGACGAGACCCAGGACGGGCCCGAGGGCTGCCTGTCGCTGCCCGAGCTGACCTACGACTGCCTGCGGGCGCTGTCGGTCGTCGCCTCCGGCTTCAACATGCACGGCGACCCGGTGACCATCGAGGGCAGCGAGCTCCTCGCCCGGGCGATCCAGCACGAGACCGACCACCTCGACGGCATCCTGTTCATCGACCGCCTTGACGACGCGGGCCGCAAGGCGGCGATGCGCGAGATCCGCGAGTCGGAGTGGTTCGGGCTGGAGAAGCCCACCGTCCGCATCTCGCCCCACGCCACCGGGGGGTTCGGCCGATGAGGGTCGTCTTCGCCGGCACCCCCGAGGTCGCCGTGCCCGCCCTCGACGCGATCGCGGCGTCCCCGCACGAGCTGGTCGGTGTGGTCACCCGCCCGGACGCCCCGGCCGGACGCGGGCGGAGGCTGACGCCGAGCCCCGTCGCGCAGCGGGCGGAGGAGCTCGGCGTACCCGTGCTCAAGCCGGCGCACCCGCGCGAGCCGGAGTTCCAGGAGGCGCTGCGGGCGCTCGAGCCCGACTGCTGCCCGGTGGTCGCCTACGGCGCCCTCATCCCAAGCAGCGCGCTCGACATCCCCCGGCACGGCTGGGTGAACCTGCACTTCTCGGTGCTCCCGGCGTGGCGCGGCGCCGCACCCGTGCAGCATTCGATCTGGGCCGGTGACGAGTTCACCGGGGCCACCACCTTCCAGATCGTCGAGGAGCTCGACGCGGGCCCGATGTTCGGCGTGATGACCGAGCGGATCCGGCCGACCGACACCGCCGGCGACCTGCTCGCCCGGCTCGCCGAGGGCGGGTCCAGCCTGCTCGTCGCGACGCTCGACGGGCTCGCCGACGGCGCCCTGGAGGCGCGGATGCAGCCGGCCGACGGCGTGAGCCTGGCGCCGAAGATCTCGGTCGACGACGCCCGGGTCGACTGGAACGAGCCGGCGGTCGGCGTGGACCGGCGGATCCGTGCCTGCACGCCCGGTCCCGGCGCGTGGACCACCCTCGACGACGAGCGGGTCAAGCTGGGCCCGGTCACGATCGAGGACGGCGCCGACGACCTGGCCCCCGGCGCGATCCGGGTCGGCAAGAACCACGTCCTCGTCGGGACCGCCACGTCCGCCGTGCGCCTGGGCGAGGTCAAGGCGTTCGGCAAGAAGCAGATGGCCGCGGCCGACTGGGCCCGCGGCGTCCGGCTCCCGGACACGGCGACCTTCCAGTGACCGCCCGCGGGACCGCGCCGTGAAGCGCGTCGACCCGGCTCGCCTGGCCGCCTTCGAGGTCCTCAAGGCGGTCCGCGTCGACGACGGCTACGCCAACCTGCTGCTGCCCGCCGCGCTGGCCCGGCACGGGCTGACCGGTCGCGACGCCGCGTTCGTGACCGAGCTCGCGTCGGGGACGATCCGCAGGCAGGGCACCTACGACGCGGTCCTCGCCGCCTGCATCGACCGGCCGCTGCGCAAGGTCGAGGCCAAGGTGCTCGACGCGCTGCGCCTGGGCGCCCATCAGTTGCTCGCGATGCGCGTGCCGACGCACGCGGCCATCGACACCACGGTCACCCTGGTCCGCGCCAAGGTGAACCAGGGGGCTGCGGGCTTCGCCAACGCGGTGCTGCGCAAGGTCGCCGCGCAGGACCTCGGAGCCTGGCTGGCCCAGGTGGCGCCGGACGACCTCGCCGTCGCCCACAGCCACCCGCGCTGGGTGGTCGCGGAGCTGGAGCGTGCGCTGCGTAGCGACGCCGGCGAGCTCCCCGACCTGCTCGCCGCCGACAACGTCCCGCCGCGGGTCACGCTGGTGGCGCGGCCCGGGCGGGCGGACCGCGACGAGCTGCCGGGTACGCCGACGCCGTACTCGCCCTTCGGTGTCGTGCTCGACAGCGGCGACCCGTCGGCGGTCACGGCGGTCGCCGAGGGCCGCGCCGGCGTCCAGGACGAGGGCTCCCAGCTGGTGGCGCTCGCCGCGGCGACCGCGCCGGTCGCCGGCCGCGACGAGGTGTGGGTCGACCTGTGCGCGGGGCCTGGCGGCAAGGCGTCCCTGCTCGCCGCGCTCGCCGCCCAGCGCGGCGCGCGCCTGGTGGCAGTGGAGCGGCATCACCACCGTGCTGCGCTCGTACGGCGGGCCGTCGGCCCCGACCCGGGCGTGCTCGTCGTCCAGGCGGACGGCACCCGGGCCCCACTTGACGACGGCTCCGTGGACCGGGTCCTGCTCGACGCGCCCTGCACCGGGCTGGGCGCGCTGCGCCGGAGGCCCGAGGCGCGTTGGCGCCGCACGCCGGCCGACCTGCGCGAGCTGGTCGCGCTCCAGCGCGCGCTCCTCGACGACGCGATCCGGGTGCTGCGACCCGGGGGAGCGCTGCTCTACGCCACCTGCTCGCCGCTGCTGGCCGAGACCGGCGAGGTGGTCGACGCGGCGCTGGCCGGTCGTCCGGAGGTGCGGCTGGTCGACGTACGGCCGCTGCTGCCGGGCGTGGCGGACGCGGACGGTCCGCTCGAGGGCACGGCCCAGCTGTGGCCGCACCGGCACGGCACCGACGCCATGTTCCTGGCGCTGCTCGCCAAGGAATGAAGCGGGAAGGTTGACGGTTCAACCACCCATGAAGAAGATCGGGTTCCTCTCGTTCGGGCACTGGACGCCGAGTCCGCAGTCGCAGACGCGGTCGGCGTCGGACACGCTGCTGCAGTCGATCGACCTGGCCGTCGCCGCGGAGGAGCTCGGCGCGGACGGCGCGTACTTCCGGGTGCACCACTTCGCGCGGCAGCTCGCCAGCCCGTTCCCGCTGCTCGCCGCCGTCGGCGCCCGCACCAGCCGGATCGAGATCGGCACCGGCGTCATCGACATGCGCTACGAGAACCCCATGTACTTCGCCGAGGACGCCGGGTCGGCGGACCTGATCGCCGGCAGCCGGCTGCAGCTCGGGATCTCGCGCGGGTCACCGGAGCAGGTGATCGACGGCTGGCGCTACTTCGGCTACGCGCCCGCGGAGGGCGAGACCGAGGCCGACATGGCGCGCCGGCACACCGAGGTGCTGCTCGAGGTTCTCAAGGGCGAGGGCTTCGCCCAGCCCAACCCGCGCCCGATGTTCGCCAACCCGCCCGGCCTGCTGCGCCTCGAGCCGCACTCCGAGGGCCTGCGCGACCGGATCTGGTGGGGTGCCGCCTCCAACGGCACCGCCCGCTGGGCCGCCGGGCTCGGGATGAACCTGATGAGCTCGACGCTGAAGGAGGACGAGGGCGGCCAGCCGTTCCACGTCCAGCAGGCCGAGCAGATCCGGGTGTTCCGCGAGGCATGGGCCGAGGCCGGCCACGACCGCGCGCCGCGGGTCTCGGTCAGTCGTTCGATCTTCCCCCTCGTCTCGGACGAGGACCGGATGTACTTCGGCGGCCGCCCGGACGGCGACCAGATTGGCCAGATCGACGACATGCGTGCGATCTTCGGCCGTTCCTACGCCGCCGAGCCGGACCAGCTCGTCGACCAGCTGCGCGAGGACGAGGCGATCGCCGAGGCCGACACCCTGCTGCTGACCGTCCCGAACCAGCTCGGCGTCGACTACAA
Source organism: Nocardioides sp. (assembly GCA_035554935.1). Lineage (GTDB taxonomy): Bacteria > Actinomycetota > Actinomycetes > Propionibacteriales > Nocardioidaceae > Nocardioides. The sequence goes on from DATMHM010000014.1 coordinate 67,436, forward strand.
CGCCCACGTGATCGAGTCGATCCTCACCCACGTGGCGCCGGGGCTCGGCTGGCGCTGAGCCTCGCCGTCCTCCGCGGGGTTGCTCGGCGGCGACACTAGGCTCGCCCCATGGCATCCCCGTCGGTGGAGATCGAGGTCGAGAACCGGGTGGTCCGGGTCAGCAACCCCGACCGCGTCTACTTCCCGGAGATCGGCGCCACCAAGCTCGACCTGGTCGAGTACTACCTCGCCGTCGGCGAGGGGATCGTCAACGCGCTGTGGGAGCGGCCGTGCATGCTGCATCGCTTCCCCAAGGGTCTGGCGGGCGACAAGGTGCACCAGAAGCGGCTGCCCGCGGGTGCCCCGGACTGGGTCGAGACGGTGCAGCTGTACTTCCCGCGCTGGAAGCGCACCGCGGACGAGCTGTGCGTGACCGAGCTCGCGTCGGTGATCTGGGCCGTCCAGATGTCCACCGTCGAGTTCCATCCGTGGAACAGCCGGCGCGGTGCCACCGAGATGCCCGACGAGTGGCGCATCGACCTCGACCCGGGCCCCGCGGCGTCGTACGACACGGTGCGGAAGGTCGCCCACGTCGCCCACGAGGTCCTCGACGAGCTGGGTGCGGTCGGCTACCCGAAGACCAGCGGCAGCAAGGGGCTGCACATCTACGTCCGGGTGCGACCGGACCACGACCACAAGGGCGTACGGCGGGCGGCACTCGCCTTCGCCCGCGAGGTCGAGCGCCGCGCGCCGGAGCTGGTCACCACGGCGTGGTGGAAGAAGGACCGCGACCCGGCGGCCGTGTTCGTCGACTACAACCAGAACGCCCGCGACCACACGATCGCCGCCGCCTACTCCGTGCGCGGCCTCCCGGACGCCCGCGTCTCGACGCCCATCCGCTGGGACGAAATCGACGACGCCGACCCACGCGACCTCACCATCCGCACCGTGCCCGCGCGCTTCGCCGAGCTCGGCGACCTCCACCACGACATCGACGACCACGTGTACGACCTCGCGCCCCTGCTGGAGTGGGCGGACCGTGACGAGGCGGCGGGCGCGGAGGAGGCTGGGGCGCCGGAGTAGGTTCTGCGGGTGACGCTCGACGCATCGGCCCTGGACGCTGCCGACCCCCTCGCCTCCTTCCGCGACCGCTTCGTGGGCGCCGAGACCCCGCTGGTCTACCTCGACGGCAACTCGCTCGGCCGGCCGCTGCGTGCGACCGCGGACCGGATCGGCCGGTTCGTCGAGGAGGAGTGGGGCGGACGACTGATCCGCGGCTGGGACGAGCGGTGGTTCGAGCTGCCGCTGACCCTCGGCGACCGGCTCGGCCGGGTCGCCCTCGGCGCCGGGCCCGGCCAGACCGCGGTCGGCGACTCGACCACCGTGCTGCTCTACAAGCTCGTCCGCGCGGCCGCCGCCGGGCGCCCGGGTCGACGCGAGGTCGTGATCGACGTCGACAACTTCCCGACCGACCGCTACGTCGTCGAGGGGGTCGCGAAGGAGTGCGGCCTCACCATCCGCTGGCTCGAGGTCGACCCGGTCACCGGGGTGACGCCGGAGGTGCTCGCGCCCGTTCTCGGCGAGGACACGGCGCTGGTCGTGGTCAGCCACGTCGCCTACAAGTCCGGGTTCCTGGCCGACGTCGCCGAGCTGACCCGGCTGGCCCACGACGCCGGGGCCTGGATCCTCGTCGACCTGTGCCACTCGACCGGCGCGGTGGGGGTCGAGCTCGACGCGTGGGGCGTCGACCTGGCCGTCGGCTGCACCTACAAGTACCTCAACGGCGGTCCCGGCTCCCCGGCCTTCGGCTACGTCGCCCGGCGCCACCTCGACAGCGGCGCGTTCCAGCAGCCGGTCCAGGGCTGGATGGGCGCGGCCGAGCCGTTCGCGATGGGGCCCGCCTATGCGCCGGCGCCGGGGATCCGTCGTCTGCTCAGCGGCACCCCACCGATCCTGGGGATGCTCGGGCTCGAGGACATGGTCGACCTCCTCGAGGAGGCAGGCATCGAGGCCGTGCGCGCGAAGTCGGTGCAGCTGACGTCGTACGCCGTCCAGTTGATCGAACGCGACCTGCCCGACGTCGAGCTCGTCTCGCCTCGGGACCCGTCGGTCCGTGGCGGGCACGTCACCATCGCGCACCCGCGGATGCGCGAGGTCACGGCGGCGCTGTGGGCCGAGGACGTGCTGCCGGACTTCCGCAACCCGGACGGGCTGCGGATCGGGCTGTCCCCGTTGTCGACGTCGTTCGCCGAGGTGGAGCGGGGGATCGCGGCGATCGCCGCCCAGCTGGCGCGGTGAGGTTGAGGCTCAGGCGCTGAGCGGCGGGTGCATCGCCTCGCGCAGCTCGCGTGCCTGCTTGTGCAGGATCACGGCTGCGAAGCCGTTGCCGCTCGCGTCCGCGTGGTCCGCCTCGAGGTCCCACGCATCGGCGAGCCGTGCCGCGATGGCGCGCGGGTCGGCCGCGTCGTCGCGGACCTGGGCAGTACGCTTGCGCGCCTCGCTGTTCATCATGGCCATGGGATGACCTCCCCCCGGGGAAACTCCGTCGGTTCCTTGAACCGATGATCGACCATCGAAGGTTGGTTCCAAGGACAATTCCACGGACGGGTGGTACCGGATCGGGGAACGTCGGGCCAGGCCCGGCCGATGTCCCTCGCCGGGCCGTCGTCTCCTAGACTTCCGGCACGTGGGCCACATCCAGATCACCCCGTCGATCCTGAATTCCGACTTCGCCCGGCTGGGCGAGGAGGTCGCGCGGATCCCCGGCGCGGACTGGGTGCACGTGGACGTCATGGACAACCACTTCGTGCCGAACCTGACCTTCGGCCCGGCGATGGTCGAGGCGCTCGCCCGGGTCAGCCCGGTGCCGCTCGACGCGCATCTGATGATCGAGGACGCCGACCGCAACGCCCCGGCCTACGTCGAGGCCGGCTGCGGCTCGGTCACCTTCCACGTCGAGGCCGCGAAGGCCCCGGTGCGTCTGGCCCGCGAGATCCGCGCCGCCGGCGCACGTGCGTCGATGGCGCTGAAGCCGGCCACGCCGATCGAGCCCTACGAGGACCTCCTGCCCGAGCTGGACATGGTGCTGATCATGACCGTCGAACCCGGCTTCGGCGGCCAGAAGTTCCTCGACATGTGCCTGCCGAAGATCCGGCGCGCCCGGGCCCTGATGGACAAGCACGGCGTCGAGACCTGGCTGCAGGTGGACGGCGGCGTCTCGCTCGACACCATCGAGCGGTGCGCCGAGGCCGGCGCCGACGTGTTCGTGGCGGGCTCGGCGGTCTACTCCGCCGAGGACCCCGACGCGATGGTCGCCGCGCTCCGGGCGAAGGCCGAGGACGCGCGCGGCTGACATGGCGCCCGCTCGGACCCAGCCGGTCGTCGAGGCGATCCACGTCGCCAAGGCGACCCGGCTGCCGATGCAGCCGAAGGACGTCGTCGAGGTGGAGGCCGGCCGCGGCATCGTCGGCGACCGCTACCACGGCACCCGGCACCGGCACGTCACGGTGCAGAGCCGGGAGGCGCTGGACGAGGCGGCGCGGGCCCTCGGCCGGGAGGTGCCTTCGGAGCTGACCCGCCGCAACGTCACGATCAGCCACGGCGTCGTACCCCGTGACCCGGGTGCCCGGGTCCGGGTCGGCGACGTGCTGCTCGAGGTGGTCCGGGTGGCGGCGCCCTGCAAGCTCCTGGACGACACGATCGGCGCCGGAGCGCAGGAGGCGCTCCGGCGCCGGGCCGGGACCGTGTTCCGGGTGCTCGAGGACGGGACGATCCGTCCCGGCGACCCGGTCGAGCTGGAGGTCAGCCCTCCAGCGCCGCGTCCAGCGTGATCGGTACGGCGCTCAACGCCTTGCTCACCGGGCAACCGACCTTCGCGGCACCCGCGGCCGCCTGGAAGGCGTCCTCGTCGAGACCCTCGACCTCGGCGCGCACCGTCAGGGTGATGCCGGTGAGCTGGAACCCGCCGGCGGGATCCGGGCCGAGGCTGACGTCGGCCTTCACGTCGAGCGCGATCGGCGTACCACCGGCCTGGGCGATCTCGTTGGACAGCGCCATCGAGTAGCACGCGGAGTGCGCGGCCGCGATCAGCTCCTCCGGGCTGGTCGTGCCGTCGGCCTCATCGGCCGCCCTCTTGGGGAAGGACACGTCGAAGGTGCCGGCACCGGAGGAGGTCAGCTCGACCTGTCCGCTGCCGTCCTGCAGGCCGCCGTTCCAGGCGGTACGTCCGGTTCGAGTGGGCATGCGTGACTCCTGTTCGTCGGGGACCTGCCCAACGTAGCCAAGACGGTGTCAACGGGCCACGGCCCGAGCCCCGGGGTCAGGCGAGCGACAGCACGCAGTCCGCGAGCACGGGGGAGCCGTCCCGGTCGCCGCCCTCGATCGTGGCGGAGCCGATGATCGCGTCGTCCGTGCGCCAGCCGGCGACCCGGATGGTCTCGCCGGGGAACACCACGCCGGAGAACCGGCCGGTGAACCCGCCGACCTTCGAGGCGTCGCCGTCGAGCAGGCCGTCGGTGAGCTCGCGCAGCACGATGCCGTAGGAGCACAGGCCGTGCAGGATCGGCGCCGGGAAGCCGGCGGCCTTGGCGAAGTCCGGGTCGGCGTGCAGCGGGTTGCGGTCACCGCAGAGGCGGTAGAGCAGGGCCTGCTGCGGCGTGACGGCGTACGACGACACGTGGTCCGGGTCGCGGTCGGGGACCACGACGGGGGTGGCCGTGCCGCGGTCGCCGCCCCAGCCGCCCTCGCCCTTGACGAAGATCGAGGAGCGCACGCGCCACAGCTCCTCGCCGGTGGCGTCGGACGTGGCGACGCCCTCCTGCCAGATCACCGCGGCCTTGCCCTTGTCCCAGACGTCGGTGAGCGTGGTCCGCACCGTCGCCGTACCGGAGGTCGGCAGCGGACCCGACACGGAGATCGACTGGGAGCCGTGCACGACCTGGGCGAGGTTGATGTCGCAGCCGGGCAGGTCGAGGGGCGGCGGGTCGGTCTCGTGGAAGGTCGGGGCGACCACGCCGAAGGACGGCAGCACCTGCAGGGCGGCGTCGTCGAGGGTGTAGCGCAGCGCGGCCGGGGAGAGGTTGTCGCCCTCGCGCGTGCCGGCGCCGATGCCGAGGTGGTAGAGCAGGACGTCGGACTCGGTCCAGCTGAACGTGCGGGCGCCGAGGTCGGCGCCGATCGCGACGGACGGGTCGATCGGCATCAGTGGTTCTCCTTCGCGATGTCCTCGGCTGCGAGGTAGCCGAACACGAGCGCGGGACCGATGGTCCCGCCGGGGCCGGGGTAGGTGTTGCCCATGACCGCGGACGAGACGTTGCCGGCGGCGTACAGGCCTTCGATGACGGTGCCGTCCTCGCGCAGGACCCGGGCCCGCTCGTCGGTGACCAGGCCACCCTTGGTGCCGAGGTCGCCGGCGACGATCTTGACGGCGTAGAACGGACCCTTCTCGATGGGCGCGAGCGAGCAGTTCGGCTTCACGGTCGGGTCCGAGTAGTACTTGTCGTAGGCGCTCTCGCCGCGGTGGAAGTCCTCGTCGACGCCCGCCCGGGCGAAGCCGTTGAACCGCTCCACGGTCGCGTCGAGCGATCCCTGCGGCAGTCCGAGCTTGTCGGCGAGCTCGCCGAGGGAGTCGGCGCGCGTCACGATGCCGTCCTTGTACCAGCGCCCGGGGAACGGCTGGCGTCCCGCGAGGCCGGCGAAGAGGTAGCGGTTGCGGTAGGTCTGGTCGAAGACGAGGTACGACGGCACGTGGCTCACGCCGGTGGCCTCGCCCTTGTACATCTCGTGGGTGGCCTCGACGTAGGGGAGCGCCTCGTTCATGTAGCGCTGGCCCGCGGCGTTGACCATGATCGAGCCGGGCAGGTTGCGCTCGGCCAGGCAGAACCACGCGCGCCCCGGGAGCGGGATCGTCGGGCCCCACCACGCGTCGTCGAGCAGGTCGGTGGCGGCCCCGGCCGCCGTACCGGCCAGCAGGCCGCCGCCGGTGTTCGACGCGGCGCCGGTCGACCACGCGGTCGACGTGGGCTGGGGGAGGAACTTCTCGCGGAGCTCCTGGTTGTGCTCGAAGCCACCGGAGCCGAGGACCACCCCGCGGGTCGCCCGGACCTCGCGGCGCTCCGCCCGGCCGTCGGCCGAGGCCGTCGAGACCACGACGCCCACCACCCGGCCGCCCTCGACCAGCAGGTCGAGCAGCTCGGTCTCGTAGGCGACGGGGACGCCGGCCTCGCGCAGGCCCTGGCGCAGCCCGATCGCGATGGCGTTGCCCATCGCGTACATCTTCTTGCCGAGGACCAGCGACAGCATCCGCGTCAGCATCACCCGCAGCATGGTCAGCGGGCCCTTGATGGTGCGCAGGCCGAGGCTGAGCTTGCGGTAGTCGCGCTGCATCACGATCAGGTTGGCCGGGGCCTTCGTGTACGGCGGGTGCAGCCGCTCGAGCTCGTCGCCGAGGAAGCGGGCGTCCATCGGCTCCGGCTCGACGCTGCGGCCGCGCGCACGGCCGCCGGGCTGCTCGGGGAGGTAGTCGGCGTACTCCGGCACCCAGGTGAACTTCAGCGGCGTGTTGGCGCGGATGAAGTCCATCACCTCGGGGCCGCGGTCGATGTAGGTGTCCCGGCGCACCTTCGGCACGACGTCGCCCACGATGGCGTCAAGATAGGTCTTCGCGCGTTCCCGGTCACCGGGATCGTCCTGTCCCGCGGCCTTCAGAGCGTAGTTACTGGGGATCCAGACTCCCCCGCCCGAGCGGGCGGTGGAGCCGCCGAAGTACTTGCTCTTCTCGACCAGCAGCGTGTCGAGACCCTTGCGGGAGGCGGCGAGGGCGGCGGCCATGCCGGCGCCACCGGCGCCGACCACGACCACGTCGTAGGACTCCTTCATGCAAAAAACTGTAACAGGTTCTAGTATGTCCCGTGTGACCTCATCCCGAACTACCGAGGCCAGTGCCACCGAAGCCAGTGCCATCGCGGCCGCCGTCGAGCGGCTCGCCACGGCCCAGGCGACTCGTGTGCCCTGCGCAGCCGTGCGTGACCTGATCGGCACCGACGACCTCCCCGCGGCGTACGCCGTCCAGCAGGGCCTCGTGCAGGCGCGGATCGCCGGCGGCGTCGACGTGGTCGGCCGCAAGATCGGCGCCACGTCCGAGGCGGTGCAGAGGCAGCTGGGCGTCGACCAGCCCGACTTCGGCTACCTGCTGTCCGACATGGACGTCAGCGACGGCGTGAACGGCGAGCCGATCTCGATGCGCACCCTGGTCCAGCCGCGCGTGGAGGCCGAGGTCGCCTTCGTGCTGGCCCGCGACATCGACGTGCCGGAGGAGGAGATCACGCTCGAGCTGGTCCGCGACGCCGTCGAGGTGGCGCTGCCGGCCCTGGAGATCGTCGACTCGCGGATCGAGGACTGGGACATCGGGTTCACCGACACCGTCGCCGACAACGCCTCCAGCGGCCTGTTCGTCGTCGGTCGCGACGGGCTCCCGCTCAGCGGGCGGGGCGAGGGCGGGATCGAGCCCCGCGAGGTCATCATGTCGCTGACCATCAACGGCGAGGAGCGCTCCTCCGGCAACGGCGCGGCGTGCCTCGGCGACCCGCTCGAGGCGTTGCGCTGGCTGGCCGTGCAGGCCGCCCGGTTCGGCGACCCGCTGCGGGCCGGTCACCTGATCCTGTCCGGGGCCCTCGGCCCGTTCGTGCCGTTCGCCCCGGGAGACCGGGTCACGGCGTCCATCAGCGGGTTCGCGCCGCTGACCGTCTCGTTCGAGGAGTAAGACGTGAGTGGAGAGAAGCTGACGGCGGCCATCGTCGGCCCGGGCAACATCGGCACCGACCTGCTGTTCAAGCTGCTGCGGTCCGACGTGGTGGAGCCGCGCTGGATGATCGGCGTCGACCCGGCGTCCGACGGGCTGCGGATCGCGTCGGACAAGGGCCTCGAGGCCAGCCACGAGGGCGTCGACTGGCTGCTCAAGCAGGACGAGCTGCCGGACCTGCTCTTCGAGGCGACCTCGGCCTACGTGCACCGTGAGTACGCGCCCCGCTACGCCGAGGCCGGGATCCGCGCCATCGACCTGACGCCGGCCGCGGTGGGTCCGGCCGTCATCCCGCCCGTCAACGGGCTCGAGCACGTCGGTGCGCTGAACGTCAACATGATCACCTGCGGCGGCCAGGCCACGATCCCGATGGTGAACGCGGTCTCGCGGGTCACGGCCGTGCCGTACGCCGAGATCGTCGCCTCGGTCTCGTCGGCGTCCGCGGGCCCCGGCACGCGGGCCAACATCGACGAGTTCACCCGGACCACCTCCGCGGGCGTCGAGAGCATCGGCGGCGCCCAGAAGGGCAAGGCGATCATCATCCTGAACCCGGCCGAGCCGCCGATGATCATGCGCGACACGATTTTCTGCGCGGTCGACCCGGACGCCGACACCGACGCGATCGCCGAGTCGGTGCTCGCGATGGAGAAGGCCGTCCAGGCCTACGTCCCGGGCTACCGGCTCCTGCAGGAGCCGCAGTTCGACGGGCCCTCCGACTTCACGAAGGGGATGAAGCGGGTCTCGATCTTCGTGGAGGTCGAGGGCGCGGGCGACTTCCTGCCGCCGTACGCCGGGAACCTGGACATCATGACCGCCGCCGCCGCGCAGGTCGGCGAGAACATCGCCCGCTCGATCCTGGGAGCCGACTGACCATGACCGACATCAACGCACTGACCCGCACCTGGTCCGGCATGCACGGCGACGGGCCGGACGCCGACCGCTGGGGCACGCTCGACCTGCGCCTGACCGACACCTGCCTGCGCGACGGCTCGCACCACAAGCGGCACCAGTTCACCGGCCAGGAGGTCGAGGACATCGTCCGGGCGCTCGACGAGTCCGGGATCCCGGTCATCGAGGTCACCCACGGCGACGGCCTCGGCGGCTCGTCGTTCAACTACGGCTTCTCCCGCACGCCGGAGCAGGAGCTGATCAGGATCGCTGCGGAGACCGCGAAGCGTGCCAAGATCGCGTTCCTGATGCTGCCGGGCCTCGGCACCAAGGACGACATCCGCGCCGCGCAGGACAACGGCGGCCAGATCTGCCGGGTCGCGACGCACTGCACCGAGGCCGACGTCTCGATCCAGCACTTCGGGCTCGCCCGCGAGCTCGGCCTGGAGACGGTCGGCTTCCTGATGATGAGCCACACCCAGACGCCGGAGGTGCTCGC
>DATMHM010000015.1:0-62838 GCA_035554935.1 Nocardioides sp.
GGACCCGCTTGTGGACAGGGAATTCTCGATCAATGCTTGTGGAGAGCAGGTGTCGATCCGGGTGATTCTTGAGGCCGCTGGGGAGCCTTCCAGCACCATGGCCAGAGGTCTCGAGACGGCCGTGGCCGGCCTCCTCGACCAACGGGGGTGTCGCGTTGGTCGAGGAGGTCGCCCGCGACCGTCTCGAGACCCCCGCAGCCCCCAGGCGGAGGCAGTCGCCCACCCAGCCACTTCGTTGGTCGAGGAGGTCGCCCGCGACCGTCTCGAGACCGCCGTAGCGGACAGGCGGAGGCAGTCGTCCACCCAGCTCTCTCGTCGCTGCTGCTTGAAATCGTCACCACCGACGGACCGCAGCCCGTGGGCGAGTACCAGCACCATGGCCCGGGGTCTCGAGACGGCCGTGGCCGGCCTCCTCGACCAACGGGTGGGCCGGGGTCTCGAGACGGCCGCAGCCAACAGGCGGACCGGGCCATCCACCCAGCCACCTCGTTGGTCGAGGAGGTCGCCCGCGACCGTCTCGAGACCCCCGCAGCGGACAGGCGGAGGCAGTCGTCCACCCAGCTCTCGCGTCGCTGCTGCTTGAAATCGTCACCACCGACGGACCGCAGCCCGCGGGGCGAGTACCAGCACCAAGGCCAGAGGTCCCGAGACGGCCGTGGCCGGCCTCCTCGACCAACGGGTGGGGCGAGTACCAGCACCATGGCCCGGGGTCTCGAGACGGCCGCGGCCGGCCTCCTCGACCAACGGCGGGGCGAGTACCAGCACCGCGGCCCGGGGTCTCGAGACGGCCGTGGCCGGCCTCCTCGACCAACGGGTGGGGCCCGGGGTCTCGAGACGGCCGTGGCCGGCCTCCTCGACCAACGACGTGGCCGGCCTCCTCGACCAACGACGTGGCCGGGCGTCCTCGACCGACCGGCGGCGGGCTGGCTCGGACCGACGGGTGCTAGGCCAGGCCGGCCCGGAGCCGACCGGCGATCTCGAGGACGGCGGCCCGGCTGGTGCGGCCGACGCCGACGATGTTGAGGAACCCGTGGATCTGGTCGGGGTAGCGGCGCAGCTCGACCTCGTGGCCCGCGTCGGCGAGGCGGCGTGCGAAGGCCTCGCCCTCGTCGCGCAGCGGGTCGAAGCCGGCGGTTGCGACGTAGGCGGGGGCCAGACCGTCGGGGAGGTCGATGTCGAGCAGGTTGACGCGCTGGTCGGCCCGGTCGGCGTCGGTGAGCAGGTAGGCGGCGTTGAAGCCGGCGATGGACTCCGCCGTGAGGTAGAGGTCCTTGCCGAACAGGCGCAGGCTCTCGGTGTCGCGGTCGGGGTCGGTGCAGGGATAGACGAGGAGCTGGAAGGCCAGCGGGATGCCGTCGCGCGCCGCGGCGATCGCGACCCAGGCGGCGACGTTGGCGCCCGCCGAGTCGCCGGCGACGCCGATCCGCTGCGGGTCGGCGCCCAGCTCGGCGGCGTTCTCCACGACCCAGCGCAGCGCTGCCTCCGCGTCGTCGAAGCCTCCGGGGAAGGGTCGCTCGGGGCCGAGGCCCCACTCGACGGCGAGGACCGGTACGCCGGACTCCTCGGCGAGCACGCGGCAGGGCGCGTCGTGGGACTCCAGGTCGCCGTACAGGAAGCCGCCGCCGTGGAAGAAGACCAGCAGCGGGCGCGGCTCCGAGGCCGAGCGGGCGCCGTGGGGGAGGTAGTGACGTGCGGGCAGCCCGGCAACGGTGAGGTCGCGGGTCGCACCGATCGGCTGGTCGCCGCCGACGAGCCGCGCGCCCTCCAGCATGTTCGCGCGGCCCTTCGCCACGTCGGTGGCGCCGAGCTCGCTCTTGCCGGCGAGACGCTGCAGCCGCAGCATCACCTGCAGGTCGACCGCGAGCGTCTGCCCGTCCAGGACGACAGGTCGCCCGGCCAGCACCCGCTGGACCTTCTCGGGCAGGCCCATCAGGGCGCGCAGGGCGGCGGACTCGACGGCGAGGAGGACGTTCACGCCCGACAACCTACCGAGCACGGCGACCGCCGCCCCCCGGTGACGCCGGCGCCGGACACCGCTGCCGCGCGGAGTCACCTGCCGTTCACCGAGCACTGCCACACTCGTTGCATGTCCACCGAGCAGCACCCCGCCCAGCTGACCGACGACCTGCCCGGGGCGATGGTGGACGACGCGTACGACGACGGGCACGACGACCCGATGGACGACCCCACCGACACCCCTGTCGACGCGCCCGCCGACGAGGCGTACGTTCCCTCCGCGGAGCTCCTCGCCCGGATCGCGTCGGTGGACAACCGGTTCGTCGACCGCGAGCTGTCGTGGCTGCGCTTCAACGAGCGGGTACTGGAGCTCGCCGAGGACGAGAGCCTCCCCCTGCTGGAGCGGGCCCGGTTCCTCGCGATCTTCACCAGCAACCTGGACGAGTTCTTCATGGTGCGCGTCGCCGGCCTCAAGCGCCGGATCGCGACCGGGCTCGCCGTACGGGCGGCCAGCGGCCTGATGCCGCTCGAGGTGCTGGAGGCGATCTGGACCCGCGCCGAGGAGCTCAGCCAGCGGCAGGCGACCACCTTCCAGGACAAGCTGATCCCGTCCCTGCGGGAGCAGGGCATCGAGCTGATCCGCTGGTCCGACCTCGACCGGGACGAGCAGAAGTTCTGCAAGCGGCTGTTCAAGGAGCGCGTCTACCCGGTCCTCACCCCGCTGGCGGTGGACCCGGCCCACCCGTTCCCCTACATCTCCGGCCTCTCGCTCAACCTCGCGGTGCTCGTCCGCAACCCGAAGACGGGCAAGGAGCACTTCGCGCGGGTCAAGGTGCCCTCGAACTTCGACCGCTTCGTCGCGCTCGGCAACGCCCGCTTCGTCCCGCTGGAGGACGTGATCGGCGCCCACCTGGGCCGGCTGTTCCCGGGGATGGAGGTGCTCGAGGTGCACACCTTCCGGGTCACCCGCAACGAGGACCTCGAGGTCGAGGAGGACGACGCCGAGAACCTGCTGGCCGCGCTGGAGAAGGAGCTGCTGCGCCGGAAGTTCGGCCCGCCGGTCCGACTCGAGGTCGAGGAGTCGATCGCCCCGTCGGTGCTCGACCTGCTCGTGTCCGAGCTCGACATCACCGAGGAGGAGGTCTTCCGGCTGCCCGGGCCGCTCGACCTCCGCGGCCTCCACTCGATCGCGGACCTGCCGCGCGAGGACCTCAAGTTCCCGTCGTTCGTGCCGGCGACGCACCCCCGCCTCGCGGAGGTCGAGTCCGCCGCCCCGGTCGACGTGTTCAAGGCACTGCGGCGCAGCGACGTGCTCCTGCACCACCCCTACGACTCGTTCGCGACCTCGGTGCAGCGCTTCATCGAGCAGGCCGCCGCCGACCCGCACGTTCTCGCGATCAAGCAGACGCTCTACCGCACCTCGGGCGACTCCCCCATCATCGACGCCCTGATCGACGCCGCCGAGGCCGGCAAGCAGGTGCTCGTGCTCGTCGAGATCAAGGCCCGCTTCGACGAGCAGGCCAACATCCGCTGGGCGCGCAAGCTCGAGCAGGCGGGATGCCACGTCGTGCACGGCCTGGTGGGGCTCAAGACCCACTGCAAGCTGGCGATGGTCGTCCGCGACGAGCCGGAGGGCATCCGCCGCTACACCCACATCGGCACGGGCAACTACAACCCCAAGACCTCACGGCTGTACGAGGACCTCGGCCTGCTCACCACCGACGTGACGATCGGCGAGGACGTCGCGCACCTCTTCAACAACCTCTCGGGCTGGTCGCGGAAGGCGACCTACGAACAGCTGCTGGTGGCGCCTGACTCGGTGCGCTCGGGCCTGGTGGACCAGGTCCACGCGGAGATCGAGCACCACCGGGCGGGACGGCCGGCCGGGATCCGGATCAAGGCGAACTCGGTCGTCGACGAGGAGGTGATCGACGCCCTCTACCTGGCCTCGTGCGAGGGGGTGCCGGTCGAGCTGCTCGTCCGCGGCATCTGTGCGCTGCGCCCGGGCGTGCCGGGGCTCAGCGAGAACGTCCGGGTCCGCTCGATCCTGGGCCGCTTCCTCGAGCACAGCCGGATCTTCTCCTTCGAGGGCGGCGGCGAACCGGTCGCGTGGATCGGGTCGGCCGACATGATGCACCGCAACCTCGACCGCCGGGTCGAGGTGCTGGTGCGCCTCCCCGAGCAGAGCCGGGACGAGGTACGCACCCTCCTGGACCTCGCCTTCGCCCCCACCACGCAGGCCTGGGAGCTCGGTCCGGATGCGCACTGGACCCGCAACGACGGCACCGAGCACCTCCACGAGAGGCTCATCGAACGACAGCGCCGGCGCCGTTCAGGAGGCTGAGCACCGGCAGCGACACGCGGGCTGACCTGCAACAACGTCGTACGGCGCCGATCCGGTGGCCGCGCGGGGTGGCCGGGGACACACGAGCGCGGGTCGCCGTCGGTTGCGTTCACCCGCTCGTGACCCCCTAGCATGAAGCCGTTCGTCTCCGCCTCAACGGGAGTCCATGTGGGTCTGCGTCTGCGTCCGGTCGACACTTCTTTCTACGACCTCTTCACCAAGTCGGCGCAGCACCTCGTCGCAGGAGCCGAGCTCCTCGCCGAGATGCTCTCCGAGAACTCCGACAAGGCGGGCGTCGCCGAGCGGATGCGTGCTGCCGAGCACGCCGCCGACGAGACGACGCACGAGATCGTGAAGAAGGTCAACAGCACCTTCGTCACGCCCTTCGACCGCGAGGACATCTACGCGCTGGGCTCCGGCCTCGACGACGTGATGGACATGATGGACGAGGCCGTGGACCTGATCCTGCTCTACGAGGTGGCGACGCTGCCGACCGAGCTGTCCGACCAGGTCGAGGTCCTCCAGCGCTGCGCCGAGCTGACCGCTGCCGCCATGCCGCGCCTGCAGTCGATGAAGTCGCTCGACGACTACTGGATCGAGATCAACCGGCTCGAGAACACCGGCGACCGCAACCACCGCCGTACGCTCGCCAAGCTCTTCTCGGGTGAGTTCCCGACCATCGAGGTCCTCAAGCTGAAGGACATCGTCGAGTCGCTCGAGAGCGCCATCGACGCCTTCGAGCGGGTCGCGAACACGGTCGAGCAGATCGCCGTCAAGGAAGGCTGACCGGGAGCAGTGGATCCCATCTTCTGGATGGTCCTCGCGGTCGTCGTGATCGCGCTGGTCTTCGACTACACGAACGGCTTCCACGACGCCGCGAACGCGATCGCCACCTCGGTGTCGACCCGCGCCCTCACCCCGCGGATCGCCCTGGCGATGGCCGCGATCCTCAACTTCGTCGGCGCCCTGCTCGGCGTCGGCGTGGCCCAGACGATCCAGGGGATCATCCGGATCGAGGAAGCCACCACGTCGGGAGCGGAGCTCGATCGCATCCACGGCCTGACGATCGTCGCGGCGGCGCTCATCGGCGCCATCACGTGGAACCTGATCACCTGGTACTTCGGGATCCCGAGCTCCTCGTCGCACGCCCTCATCGGCGGCATCGTCGGCGCCGGCATCGCCAGCGCGACCACCGTCGAGTGGTCCACGCTGGTGGACAAGGTCGCGATCCCGATGATCGCCTCCCCGCTCATCGGCTTCCTCGGCGCATTCCTCCTCATGACAGCGATCATGTGGGTGTTCCGGAAGGCCAACCCACATCGCGTCAACCGCGGCTTCCGGCTGGCCCAGACGGTCTCGGCGGCCGGCATGTCGCTCGGCCACGGGCTCCAGGACGCCCAGAAGACGATGGGCGTCATCGTGCTCGCCCTCGTCGCGGGCGGCTACGAGGACGGCAGCGACGTCCCGCTGTGGGTCATCATCGCGGCCGCGCTCGCGATCGCGGCCGGCACCTACTCCGGCGGGTGGCGCATCATGCGCACCCTGGGCCGCAAGATCATCGACCTCGACCCGCCCCGCGGGTTCGCGGCGGAGGGCGTCGCGGCGTCGGTGCTCTACGTGATGGCGATGGGCCTGCACGCGCCGGTTTCCACGACGCACACGATCACGTCGGCCATCATGGGCTCCGGTGCGACCAAGCGGTTCAGCGCGGTGCGCTGGGGCGTGGCGCGCGGGATCATCGTCGCCTGGATCGTGACCATCCCGGCTGCAGCGTTCGTGGCCGTCCTCACCTACTTCGGCCTCGCCGCGATCATCCCGGGCAACTGACCCGCGTCGGTCCGGGTCAGGCCAGGGTCAGGCCAGGGTCAACGCGTAGCCGCGACCACGCACTCGGCGTACGACGGCGACGTCGCTGATCCGCGCCCGCAGCCGGGTGGCGTGCATCGCGATCGTGTTGCCGCCCGGTCGGCGGCCGCTCTCGCCCCACAGCGCGCCGCCGAGCTCGTCGTCGGACACGACGTCCGGTGAGCGCAGCATCAGTGCGCGGAGCAGCTCGAACTCCTTGAGCGGCAGGTCCGCGATCCGCTCGCCGTCGATCCGGACCGTGAAGGCCGCGGCATCGAGCTCGATCGGACCGACCACGACCCGCACGTGCTCGGACAGGGAGCGCGGCCCCCTGCTCATCAGCTCCCACAGCGGCTGGGCGGCATAGGGACGCAGCACCACCGCGGAGGCCCCGGCCAGCACCAACGGCCCGACACCGGGCCCGCCCGCCGGCGTACCGGTCGCGTCGAGGCCCGCCGTGCCGGCGATGACGTACGGCGTCCCGTGGCGGCGGATCGCGTCGACGAACTCCACCGGGGAGATCCCCGGCGCGTCCGGCGCTACCACGACCACGTGCGGGTCCGTGCGGCCGAACGCGACGAGCCCGTCCACCGTCGACCCGACCCACGTCACGTGCACGCCGTGGACCGCCATCGCGTCCGCGAGCACCCCCTCGTCCGGCTGGGGGTCGACCACCAGGAGCTGTGCTCCCGTGGTCTCCGCCCAGCGGTGCAGGTAGGTGCGCGCGGACTGGCGGCGGGCGTCGCTGCGACCGTCCACCTCGCCCATGTCGCTTCCGTCCTGTTCTCCGTGCCGCTTCCCGAGTCGCAGCGCGGAGATCAGCCGAAGCGACCGGAGATGTAGGCCTCGGTGCGCTCGTCGGCAGGCGTGGAGAAGATCGTCTTCGTCTTGTCGAACTCGACCAGGAGGCCGGTCCGGTTGCCGGTCGTCTCGTCCGGTCGCGCGGTGAAGAACGCCGTACGGTCGGAGACGCGGGCGGCCTGCTGCATGTTGTGCGTGACCACGATCAGCGTGTAGTCCTTGCGCAGCTCGAGCATCAGGTCCTCGACCTTGGAGGTCGCGATCGGGTCGAGCGCGGAGCACGGCTCGTCCATCAGGATCACGTCCGGCTTGGTCGCGATGGTGCGGGCGATGCACAGCCGCTGCTGCTGGCCGCCGGAGAGGCCGAAGGCGGACTGCTTGAGCTTGTCCTTGACCTCGTCCCACAGCGCGGCGCCGCGCAGCGCCTCCTCGACCAGGTCGTCCATGTTGTCGACCTTCATGCCGGTGACCCGGGGGCCGTAGGCGATGTTGTCGTAGATGGACTTCGGGAACGGGTTGGGCTTCTGGAAGACCATGCCGATGTGCGTGCGCACCGCGATCGGGTCGACGCCCTTCGCGTACACGTTCTGGCCGTGGTAGAGGACCTCGCCCTCCACGCGCGCGCTGTCGACCAGGTCGTTCATCCGGTTGAGGCAGCGCAGGACCGTCGACTTGCCGCACCCGGAGGGGCCGATCATCGCCGTGATCTCGTTCTTGCCGTAGGACAGGTTCACGTCGTGGACGGCGTGGAAGTCCCCGTAGTAGACGTTGAGGTTCTTCGCCTCGATCACGACGTCGGTCGGGACCTCGCCGATCTTCTGCGAGTCGTCCGACTGCATCGCGTCGAGCGCGGAGGTGCCGGTGCTGGAACCGGTGCTGAACGTGGCGGGCTGGTTGGCCATGGGAGTCTCCCTACCAGGACTTCTGGAACTTGTTGCGGATGAGGATGGCGACGGCGTTCATGCCGAGGATCATCACGAGGAGCAGGATGATCCCGGCCGACGCGGCCTCCTGCACGGCGGCCTGCGGGCTGCTGGCCATGCGGTAGATCTGCATCGGCAGCGCCTCGACCTTGCTGGTGAAGCTGGTGGGATCCCAGTAGGCGGCGGCGAGGCCGACCATGATGAGCGGTGCGGCCTCGCCGATGGCGCGCGAGAGGCCGAGGATGGTGCCGGTCGCGATGCCGGGGACCGCCGACGGCAGCGTGTTGCGCCAGGTCGTCTGCCACACGGTCGCACCGAGGGCCAGCGAGCCCTGCCGGATCTCCTCGGGCACGGCGCGCAGCGCCTCCCGGGTCGTGATGATGACGACCGGGAGGATCAGCAGCGCCAGCGCGATCGCGCCGCCGAGGACGATGCCCTTGAACTGGTAGCCGAGCAGGCCCATGATCGCCGCGGCGAGCATGCCGTAGATGATCGACGGGACGGCGGCGAGGTTCTGCAGGTTGACCTCGATCAGTTTGTTGTACCAGGCCTTGCCGTTCGCGAACTCCTCGAGGTACGTCGCCGCGGCGATGCCCAGCGGGATCGCGAAGAGCGCCGTGGTCACCATGAGGAAGAGCGAGCCGAGGATGCCGGCCCGGAACCCGGTGTACTCGTTCGACAGGTCCTCGACCGCCAGGCCGCGGGCCTCGGCGAAGCGCTCGGCCTGCTCGTGGCCGAGGTTCTTCTGGTAGTCGGTGAACAGGAAGTGGTCGAATCGGCCGGCGCCCTGGATCGCGGTGTCGATGATCAGTGCGGCGAGCACCATGATCCCGAAGAACAGCGACGCCCAGAGCAGGCCGAGGAAGACGATCGACGCGGGATTGCGGTCCCGGCTCCTGCCGGAGGCGATCGCGGCGGTGGTCCGGGTGACCTCCCGCGCGGTGGTGGAGGCGACGCTCATCAGTAGGCCTGCCTGAATCGACGGACGATGGCGATGCTGACGATGTTCATGACGAAGGTCATCACGAACAGCAGCAGGGCCACCGCGAACAGCATGTTGTAGCCGGGCGTGCCCGGCGGGTTCTCGCCCTGCGCGGTCTGCGCGATGAAGGCGGTCATCGTCTGGTGGGGCGCACCGACGTCGGCCGACATGCTCTTGGTGGAGCCGCCAGCCAGCGCGACGATCATCGTCTCGCCGACCGCGCGCGAGAGCCCGAGCACGACCGCGGCGGCCACGCCGGAGAGCGCGGCCGGCAGGACCACCCGCAGCGTCGTCTGCATCCGGTTGGCGCCCATGGCGAGCGAGCCCTGCCGCAGTGCCATCGGCACGGCGGAGAACGCATCCTCCGAGAGCGAGGCGATCGTGGGGATGATCATGACGCCCAGCACGATGCCGGCCGCCAGGGAGTTGGTCAGCGAGACCTCGAGGTTCAGCCAGCCGTTCAGGACGGTCGGCGTCACGAAGGCGAGGGCGAAGAAGCCGTAGACGACCGACGGCACGCCGGCCAGCAGCTCGACGGTCGGCTTGAGCACCTTGCGGGCACGCTTGGAGGCGTACTCGGACAAGTACATGGCCGCACCGAGCCCGATCGGTACGGCGATGCAGAGCGCCACGATGGTCGTCAGGATCGTGCCCCACACCAGCGGCAGCACGGCAGGCCGGATCTCCTGGCTGCCGATGTCCTTGGTGTCGAAGAACTGGCCCAGCGGGATCTGCTGGAAGAACTGGATCGCCGGTTCGAGGATCGCGATGATGATCCCGACCGTGATGGCGACCGAGAGCGCCGCTGCGGCGAGCAGCAGCGTCCGGATCACCCTTTCGCCCGGTCGGGACCGGGCTGTGAGCACGGGCGCCGGGCCCGCCCCGGAGGGCGGGCCCGGCTCAGTGAAGACCGTCATGAAGCAGGTGCTTTCGGGTTGCGTCAGGCGCCGATGCCGGCGAGCGCGTCCTTGGTCGCGGTGTAGTCCTCGTCGTTCAGCGGGATGAACAGCGCGCCCTCGGCGATGTCGGCGAGGTTGGCGATGTAGTAGTCGACGTAGGACTTGACCGCGGCCTCGTCGGCGTAGGACTTGTTGTTGACGTAGATGAACAGCGGGCGGGCCAGCGGGGTGTAGGTGCCGTCCTGGGCCGTCTCGGCCGACGGGGCGACGCAGCCGGCGCCGCTGTCGATCTGGAGCGCCTTCAGCTTGTCGGCGTTCTCCTCGTAGTAGGAGTAGCCGAAGAAGCCGACGCCGCCCTTGGTGCCGGAGATGCCCTGGACCAGGACGTTGTCGTCCTCGGACGACTCGAAGTCCTCGCGGAGGGTCTCGGACTCGTCCTCGACGACGTCAGCAGCCATGTAGTCGTAGGTGCCGGAGTCGGTGCCGGGGATGAAGCCCGCGATCTTCTGGTCGGGGAAGCTCGGGTCGAGCTGGTTCCAGTTGTTGACCTTCGAGCCGGGGCCGAACAGCTCCTTGAGCTGGTCGACGGTCAGGCAGTCGACGGCGAGGTCGGGGTGCACGGCCACGGTCAGCGCGTCGGTCGCGACGAGGAGCTCGGTGTACTCCACGCCGTTCTCGGCGCAGACCGGCACCTCCTCGTCCTCCTTGATCGGGCGGGAGGCGTCCGAGATGTCGGTGTCGCCGGCGCAGAACTTCTCGAAGCCGCCGCCGGTGCCGGACTCGGCAACCGAGACCTCGATCGCAGCGCCCTCGGCCTTCATCAGCTCGAAGGCGGCGGTGCTCATCGGGTACACCGTGGACGAGCCGTCGACGATGACGTCACCGGTGACGGTGGTGTCGACGGTCGCGCCCGCGTTCGCACCGGAGCCAGTACCGTCGGTACCGGTGGTCTCCTCCTCGCCGGCGCAGGCGGTGAGGGTCAGTGCGAGGGCCGCGATGCCGGGCACGATGCCGCGGCGGATGGAGTTGAAGTTCAAGGAACTTGCCTCTCGGTGTGAGGGGCAGGTTGCAGGGCCCCCCGATTCGTACTGGACACCGACGAAGTTAGGGAGCGTCGGTAACGCAACTCCCCGGCCGATCTGAACGGCCGGTGAACAGTGGCGGTCGGGGCGGCAGCCGGGCGTGGCCCCCTTCACACCACCCCGGGGGCGAACCGGGGGCGGTGCCGCTCGACGGCGACGACCTTGCCCTTGCGCACGTGCAGGACGAGCATCTCGGCGGGGTCGAGCGGCGGGTCGACCACGGACAGGCCCGCCGCGTCATAGACGAGCGGCAGCACCGGCCGGTGCGTGCACAGCACGGCGCCGCCGGGACCGTCGAACAGCTCCGCGACGGCCGTGGCGACGCCGTGGGCGCTCACCTTCTCCTCACTCAGCCGGGGGGTGGTCTCGAGCTCGAGCCCCGTCGTCTCGACGTACGGCTGGAGGGTCTGCACGCAGCGCTCGCTCGACGAGCTGAGGACCCGCGTGACGTCGTACGCCGCCAGCAGCGGCACCAGCCGGTCCGCCTCCAGGAAGCCCTTCTGCACCAGCGGCCGGGCGCGGTCCTCGCCACGCCACGCCTTGCGGGAGCGGGCCTGTGCGTGCCGGAGCACGACGACCGCGCGGGTCTTGCGGCGGACCTTCAGCGCGGCGGTGAGGGTCTCCTGGTCGTACTCGTAGCTGAGCCGGGCCCGGGCCTCCTCGATCGGCACCCACGCGACGCCGTCGATCTCGTGGTTGGGCCGGTACGTCGACACGTCGTCGTCACCGACGACGCGGCCGGTCCAGTAGTGGACCGTCTTCATCCGGCGCGCCACGGGGTAGCGCTGCGAGGCGAGGGGCGGGCCGAGCCGGACGTGGAGCCCGGTCTCCTCGGCCACCTCGCGGACGGCGGCGGCGGCCGGGTGCTCACCACGGTCGAGCTTGCCCTTGGGGAAGGACCAGTCGTCGTACTTCGGCCGGTGGACCAGCAGGACCTCGCGGCCGGGACGGAACACGACCACGCCGGCGGCGAGGATGTCGGGCACGTCGCATAGTCTCACCAACGGGAAAACCCGCTGACAAGTCGCCCCGAGGAGCCGCCGCCCGTGCCACGCCGCCGCTGGATCGCCATCGCGGTCGTCCTCACCGTCGTCGCCGT
This sequence comes from Nocardioides sp., assembly GCA_035554935.1. GTDB lineage: Bacteria > Actinomycetota > Actinomycetes > Propionibacteriales > Nocardioidaceae > Nocardioides. The sequence goes on from DATMHM010000015.1 coordinate 11,932, forward strand.
CGCGGCCGGCGTCGTCGCGTGGCGTGTCGCGAGGGACGACGACACCCGTCTCTCGGCCGCACTGGAGCTCGCCCCGGAGTCCTCCGAGCGGTTCGTGTGGACCGACTGGGCGGCCGTACGCGCGGAGCTGGGTGCGGACCTCGACGCCGCGTCGAGCGGTGCGGAGGTCGAGGACTTCCTGCTCGACGCCTTCGACCGCGACCTGCTCAGCGGGACGGCGCTGGCGGAGTCGGCGCCGACGATCCAGGAGGAGATGGGCTTCTCCCCCGCGACCGTGGACTGGGAGATGTTCAGCCAGGGCAGCAAGGGCGCGGTGGTCGCGCTGGGCCTGCCCGAGGACTTCGACACCGCCGCGCTGCGCGACCGGATCCGGTCGATCGGGTTCACGGACCCGCGCGAGCGGGACGGCGTGTGGGTCGGCGGGGTGGACGTGCTCGAGACGCTGGGCGGCCCGGTCACGCCGGAGCTCGCGGCCCTGCAGATCGACGACGAGGCCGGGGTCCTCTACGGCAGCGACGACCCCTCCTTCCTCGAGGACCGCGCCGACGCCGCGCGCGGTGACCGGGAGGACGGCGTCGCTCGCGCCGTCGCTGCCGTCGGCCCGTCGCTCAGCGCGGTCGCCTACACCGGCGACCACGCCTGCGGCCAGCTGTCGATGGCCGAGGCCGACCCCACCGAGCGCACCCGCGCCGCGGAGCTGGTCGAGCAGGCCGGCGGGCTGCACCCGCTGACCGGGTTCGCGATGTCCGCACGGGCCGGCGGCGACGTACGGGTCGCGCTGACGCTCGACGGCGAGGACCAGGCCCGCGCCGACGCCGACTCCCGCTCCCGCCTGGCGGCCGGGCCGGCACCGGGCCAGGGCGGCACGTTCCCCGAGCGCTTCGCGCTCGGGGACGTGGTCGCCGACGGCCGGGTGGTCACCATGGACCTGACCCCGGTCGAGGGCTGGTCGGTGCTGTCCGACCTCAGCCAGGGCCCGGTGCTTTTCGCCTCCTGCTGAGCGTCGCCCGGATCAGGCCGACGCTCCGGCCGACTGGGCCCGGAACCCGCGCAGCCGCAGGCTGTTCGAGACCACGAACACCGACGAGAACGCCATCGCGGCACCGGCGAGCATCGGGTTGAGCAGGCCGGCGGCGGCCAGCGGCAGCGCGGCGACGTTGTAGGCGAAGGCCCAGAACAGGTTGCCCTTGATCGTCGCCAGGGTGCGGCGGGAGAGCCGGATGGCGTCCACCGCGACCCGGAGGTCGCCGCGCACCAGGGTGAGGTCGCTGGCCTCGATGGCCACGTCCGTCCCGGTGCCCATGGCCAGGCCGAGGTCGGCCTGGGCGAGCGCCGCGGCGTCGTTGACACCGTCGCCGACCATCGCGACCACCCTGCCCTCGTCCTGCAGCCGCCGGACGACGTCGACCTTGTCGGCCGGCAGTACGTCGGCCACCACGTCGGCCTCGTCGATGCCGACCTCCGCCGCGACCGTCCGCGCCACGGCGGCGTTGTCGCCGGTCAGCAGGACGGGTCGCAGCCCGAGGGCACGCAGCTCGGCGATCGCGGTCGCGGAGGTCGGCTTGATCGCGTCGGCGACCACCACGACCCCCCGGGCCCGGCCGTCCCACCCGACCGCGACGGCGGTGCCGCCGCTGGCCTGGGCGTGCGCCAGGGCGTCCTGCAGCTCCGGGGCGAGCCGCTGCGACCACTCCTCGAGCAGCCGGGGCCGCCCGACCAGGACCGCGTGGCTGGACTCGCCGTCGACGAGCACTCCCTGCACCCCGAGTCCCTCGACGTTCGCGAAGTCCTCGACCGCCGGCAGGGTGCCGAAGCGTTCCCGGGCGGCGTCGGCGATCGCGCGCGCGATCGGGTGCTCGGAGGCGTCCTCGAGGGCGCCGGCGTGCCGCAGCACCTGGTCGGCGTCCTCGCCCTCCGCCGCGACGACGTCGCGCAGGGTCATCCGGCCGGTGGTGACCGTGCCGGTCTTGTCCAGCACGACGGTGTCCACCGCGCGGGTCGACTCGAGCACCTCGGGCCCCTTGATCAGGATGCCCAGCTGGGCTCCGCGCCCGGTCCCGACCATCAGCGCGGTCGGCGTGGCCAGGCCCAGCGCGCAGGGGCAGGCGATGATCAGCACCGCGACCGCGGCCGTGAACGCCGCGCCCAGGCCGTTGCCGGTCCCCAGCCAGAAGCCGAGGGTGCCGGCGGCGAGCAGGATGACGATCGGCACGAAGATCCCGGAGATCCGGTCCGCCAGGCGCTGCACCTGGGCCTTGCCGTTCTGGGCGTCCTCGACCAGGCGCGCCATCTGCGCGAGCTGGGTGTCGCTGCCGATCCGCGTGGCCCGCACGACCAGGCGGCCGCCGGCGTTGACGGTCGCACCGACCACGGCGTCCCCCGGCCCGACCTCGACCGGGACCGACTCGCCGGTCAGCATCGAGGCGTCGACGGCCGACGTACCGCGCTCGACGGTGCCGTCGGTCGCGACCTTCTCCCCCGGCCGTACGACGAACAGGTCGCCGACCGCGAGCTGCTCGACCGGCACCTTCGTCTCCGTCACGCCGTCCGGTCCGATGACCGCGACCTCCTTCGCGCCGAGCTCCAGCAACGCCCGCAGGGCGGCGCCGGCCCGTCGCTTGGACCGCTGCTCGAAGTAGCGGCCCGCGAGGATGAACGTGGTGACCCCGGCAGCGGCCTCGAGGTAGATGTTGCCGCTGCCGTCGGTGCGCTCGATGGTCAGCTCGAACGGGTGCGTCATGCCGGTGATGCCGGCCGTGCCCCAGAACAGCGCGTAGACCGACCACCCGAGCGCGGCCAGGGTGCCGAGCGAGATGAGCGTGTCCATCGTCGACGTGCCGTGGCGCAGGTTGGTCCACGCCGCCCGGTGGAACGGCCAGGCGCCCCACACCACGACGGGCGCGGCGAGGGTCAGCGACAGCCACTGCCAGTGGTCGAACTGCAGGGCGGGGGCCATCGCCATCGCGATCACCGGCACGGTCAGCGCCGCCGAGACGAGGAGCCGCTGGCGCAGCGGGCGGACGGGGTCGTCCTCGTCCCCGCCGGTCCCGGCGTCGCCCTCGGCCGCCGGTGGCCGCGGCAGCGAGGCGCCGTAGCCGGCCGCCTCGACGGCCGCGAGCAGGTCGTCGGTCGAGACGCCGTCGGCGTAGGTGACCTTCGCCTTCTCGGTGGCGTAGTTGACCGTGGCGACGACGCCGTCGAGCTTGTTGAGCTTGCGCTCGATCCGGTTGGCGCAGGACGCGCAGGTCATCCCGGTCAGCGCCAGCTCGACCTGCTGCTCAGTGTCCGTGTCCACCGCTCTCCTCTTCCTGCTCGTCGTGCCCGCCGGACTGCTCCTCGCCGGCTCCACCTGCGCCACCCGCGCCGCCCGCTCCACCGGCCGTGACGGTGAACGCCGCGGTCCGCACGACGCCGTCGTGCCTGAAGTCGAGGTAGAGGTGGTAGGTCCCGTCGCTGGGGACGGCCGCGTGGAACACCACGTCCGGCCCGGGCCGGGTCCGCCCGTCGCCCGGCTCCCCGTCCGGGTGGACGTGGAGGTAGGCGAGGTCGCCGCCGCGGAGCGCGACCAGGTGGCCGTAGGCGCCGAGGTAGGGCTGCAGGTCGGTGACCGGCTGCCCGTCCTTGCTGACCGCGAGCGTGAGCCGGGCGTCGGCGCCTGCGGTCAGGTCGCCGTCGAGGGTGACCTCGTAGCCGTCAACCGTGGCGGTCCGGTCCTCCGGCGCGGGTCCGGCCGGCCGGTAGTCGCCGGCGACCTCGAGGTCGGCGCCGAGCGTCAGGGCCTCGCCGCCGGTGGCCCTGAAGTCGGCGAACAGCCGCCAGGTCCCGGGCGTCAGCGCCAGGTCGGTCGACCAGGTGCCACCGGCCAGGGTGGGATGGACGTGCTGGAAGCCGCTGAAGTCACGTCGTACGGCGATCAGGTGGAGCTCCTTCTCGTGCTCGACCTCGTACGACGACACGGGGGCGCCGTCGGGGCCGGTGATGGTGAACGCGACGGGCACGGCGCGGCCCGGCCGGGCGCGCTCGTCGGTCAGCGTGATGGTGTAGCCGTCCTGTGACGACATGAGTCCTCCCGGGATCTCGGTTCCCCCGGCGGCCGCAGGCGTGACGACCAGGCGGTCGCCGTGCGTGTCGTGGGCGGCCTCCGCGGGCTCCTCGCCGACCGGGCCGACGACCCGGCCGACGAGGAGCGCGAGACCGAACACGGCCGCGGCGAGCGCCGCGAAGCCGGCCAGCCTGACCGGGGTGTTCATGCGAGCTGGTAGCCGGCCTCCTCGACGGCGGCCTTCACGGCGGACTCGTCGAGGGGGGCGGCACTGGTGACCGTGACGGCACCGGTGGGCAGGTCGACCGCGACGTCCTCGACGCCGGCGATCTCCTGCACCTCCTCGGTGACGGAGGCGACGCAGTGGCCGCAGGTCATGCCGGTGACGGTGAAGGTCTGGGTGAACTTGTCGGTGGTGCTCATCGGAGCTTCCTCTCTGGTGGGGTTGGACGGGATCGGGACGGGTGGGCGCCGGTCAGGAACGGACCAGGCGGGCGATGGCGTCGGAGGCCTCCTTCAGCTTGATCGCGGCCTCCTCACCCCCCTCGCGGGCGGCGTCCACGACGCAGTGCGCCATGTGCTCGTCGAGCAGGCCGAGGGCGACGGACTGGAGGGCCTTCGTCATCGCGGAGACCTGGGTGAGGATGTCGATGCAGTACTGCTCCTCCTCCACCATCCGCTGGAGGCCCCGCGCCTGGCCCTCGATGCGGCGCAGCCGCTTGAGGTAGTCGTCCTTGGTGCGGTTGGCGATGTAGCTGTGCTGGTGCTCCGCGCCGGATGCGTGCTCTGCCATGACCCTGTGTCCTTCGTGTGCCGGGAATCTCCTGCCTGAACAGGATACCCCCCTGTGGTATTTCGTGCTAACGTCCCGATCTCGAAAGTACGGTACCCCCCTAGGGTACCTCGACACAAGTAGGAGATCACGATGTCAGTCCTCACCCCGCCGGCGACCGACCGTCGCTGGCTCGGGCTCGCGGTCATCGCCGCCGCCCAGTTCATGGTCATCATGGACACCTCGATCATCGGCGTCGCGCTGCCGCAGATGCAGCGCGAGCTCGGCTTCACCCCCGAGAACCTGTCCTGGGTGTTCAACGCCTACGTCGTCGCCCTCGGCGGCCTGCTGCTGCTCGGCGGCAAGGTGTCCGACGTCCTCGGCGCCCGCGCCGTCTTCTCGGCCGGCTGGGTCGTGCTCGCGGCCGGCTCCCTGCTCGCCGCGGTGGCCGGCAACGTCGAGGTCGAGCTCGCGGGCCGCGCGATCCAGGGCGCGGGCGCCGCGCTCATCGCACCGTCCGCACTGACCCTGTTGATGATGCTCTTCGGCGGCAGTCCGCGGGAGCTCACCAAGGCCCTCGCCCTGTACGGCGCCGCCGCCCCCGCCGGCGGGACGGCAGGCGTCTTCCTCGGCGGCCTGATCACCGAGTACCTCAGCTGGCCCTGGGTCTTCGCGATCAACATCCCCGTCGCGGCGGTCGTGCTCGCGGTGGTGCCCGCGACCATGCCCGCCGGCCGCGGCAGCGCCACCCGCCGGGTCGACATCGCCGGCGCACTGCTCGTCACGGCCGGCCTCGCCGCGGTCGTGTACGCCGTCGTCCAGGCCCCCGAGGTCGGCTGGGACGCGCCCCGCACATGGTGGGTCCTCGGCGCCGGCGCCGTCCTCGTGGGCGCCTTCGTGGCCCAGCAGGCCCGCGGCCGGGACCCGCTCGTCCGGCTCGGCATCTTCCGCGCGCCCGACCTGGCCGCCGCCAACCTGGCCCAGCTGCTGCTGGGCGGGGCGTGGATCCCGATGTGGTTCTTCCTCAACCTCTACCTGCAGCAGGTGCTCGGCTTCACCGCCTTCCCGAGCGGCGCGGCGCTGCTGCCGATGACCGTGCTCATCATGGTCGGGATGGTCGTGCTCGCCCCGCGGGTGCTCGCGGCCCTGGGGGTGCGCGCCGCGACCGTGACCGGCCTGGTGCTGCTCGCCGCTGGCATGGCCTGGCTGGCGATGATCGACCCGGACGGGAGCTACGCGGTCGACGTACTCCCGGCGTCACTGGTGGCCGCCCTCGGCATGTCGCTCGCCTTCATCCCGACCCTGGGGACGGCGATCTCGGCGGCGCCGCCGGAGGACGGCGGCCTCGCCTCCGGCATCGTGAACACCAGCTACCAGGTCGGCTCGGCGCTCGGCCTCGCCGTGATGACCGCGGTGGCCGCGGCCGCCGGTGCGGACCGGTTGGGCGACCCGGTGGCGCTGACCGAGGGCTACTCGGCGGCGTTCGTCGGCGCGGCGGTCGTGGCTGCGGCGGGAGCGCTCGCGGCGGGACTACTGCTCCGGCGCGGTCCTGCCTAGCTGGCGCGGGGGACGACGCCGAGGATGCGATCGATCTCGTCGGGCGAGAGCCGATCGTCGGACGCGCTGGCCGCGATGATCAGGTTGGTGGTCAGCTCGACCTCGGTGAGGAGGTCGCCATCCTCGAGGGTCACGTCGAACTGATCGCCCATTCGACCCTCCCTGGCGTGCTCAGCGCGGACAACTGATTCCATCTTCCCCCCTCGCACCAGACGCAAACCCCAAAGTTCAGCAAAAATTCGTGGAGCCCCGCCCAACCGGGCGGGGCTCCACAGAAGACTCGTTGTCTCCTCGTTCAGGCGGGGGCCTGGATCAGAGGGGACGGACGTTCTCCGCCTGGGGGCCCTTCGGGCCCTGGGTGACGTCGAACTCGACCTTCTGGTTGTCCTCGAGCGACTTGTAGCCGCTGGACTGGATCGCCGAGTAGTGGACGAAGACGTCGTCGCCGCCACCCTCCTGCTCGATGAAGCCGAAGCCCTTCTCGGCGCTGAACCACTTCACGGTGCCCTGAGCCATTGTGCTCGTTACTCCTTGTGTCGGGGCGAGAGCCGCCACCTCGGCGGCCCGCAGCGGGTGCGATGACACGTCGCTCCGACCCGTGATGGGTGACACCACAAACCAGGACGCCGTCGGCCACAGAACTCCGCAGGCGTTGAACCTTCCAGAACTGCATCCGCTGCAAACAGGACACTACCAATCCGCGGCGACAAGGGAATGGCAGAACTGCCCGGATCTCGCGATCCGCCATGAAGGTTCTGCGACGCGAACGTGACGCACCCGGAAACGGGCGCTGGTTCGGGCGATCCGGAGCGACGGCGCTAGAGTCCGAGGTCCCGGGCCCCTAGCTCAATTGGCAGAGCTGAGGACTTTTAATCCTTAGGTTGTGGGTTCGAGTCCCACGGGGCCTACCAGGTCAGGGGTGCTTCGCCGCGCAGTCGGCGCACAGCCCGACGAGCTCCACCGTGTGGCTGACGTCCACGAAGCCGTGCTCGTCGGCGACCGTGTGCGCCCAGCGCTCCACCGCGGACCCGGTGATCTCGACGGTGCGGCCGCACGAGCGGCAGACCAGGTGGTGGTGGTGCGAGTCGCTGCAGCGGCGGTACGTCGCCTCGCCGGCCGGGTTGTGCCGTACGTCGACCTCGCCGGAGTCCGCCATCGCCTGGAGCGTCCGGTAGACCGTCGCCAGGCCGACCTTCTCCCCCGCCTGCCGGACCGCGTCATGGATGTCCTGCGCACTCTGGAAGTCGACCGCCTCCCGCAGCGCGGCGGTGATCGCGAGCCGCTGGCGGGTGGGGCGCAGCGCCGTGGGGCGCTCGTCGGTCTCGGGCACCGAACCTCCAGGAATCGGGAATCAGTCTCAAATCTACCCGCTGCCGGCGACTGGTCCTTCCGGCCCATTCCGCATGGCCCGGACGGGCCATCGACACGTGCCCTTCGTCCCGACGACGCCGGGAGCCCCGGGAGCTACGCTCGTCGGTGGGAGAGGGAAAGGGAGGACTCCGCCTTGGGGAGCGACCAGGAGTTCGGGCCCGACACGGAGACGATCCGCGCATGGCTGGCGAAGCGGGCCACCTATGCGAAGGACGCACGCGTGATCGGAGCGCCGCGCGGCGCCGCGGCTGCCACCACAGCGACCGGGCCGTCGGCCGGCGATGCGCCCGCGCCGGCGCCCGCGCCCGCGCCCGCGCCCGTCACACCGACGCTGACCGGCTCCGCGAACAGCACCGCGGCGGGACGCTCGGTCGTGGACGCCCTGCACGCCGACGTGCGACCGGCGGCGCCGCCAGCCGCGCGCCGGAGCGCGGTCACCACGACCGCCACGACCACCAGAACGCGGCGCGGCGCCACCGCCCGGGTCAGCGCCCCGCGCCGCCACGAGGTCATCACCCCGGCACCGCCGGCGCCCCCCACCGGGCCGGCGGGGCCGGCGGTCGCCGCCCCCTCCCCCTCGGGAGCGAGCCGCTGGACCGAGCCCGAGGAGAACCTGGCGGCCCTCGAGGCGAGCACGGACGTCGACTTCCCGGTGCGCGGGGGGACCCGCCGGGCGCTGTCCGTCGTGCTGCTCGCCGTCCTGGCGGCGACCGGCGCGACGTCGTACGTCGCCGCGCAGACCCGCGAGCCCCTCGCGATCGCCGTCGCCGGCGTGCTCGGCTTCCTCACCCTGATGGTGTGGGCGGTGCGCGCGGGCTGCACCACCACCGAGCTGTCGATCCACCGGGGCCAGCTGTCGATCCGCCGCGCGGGCCGCACCGAGGTGGTCGATCTCGCGAGCGACTACACGCCGATCGCCATCGTCGGGGAGCCCGGCCATCGGCGCTGGACGGTGCTGGTCGAGCGCCCCGGCCTGCCGCTCGTGGTGATCGACGCCCGGATGGTCGACGCGCACTGGTTCACCAGCGCCCTCTACCGGCTCCGGCCCGAGCTGCGCCCGGGGCAGGCCGGGATCGAGGCCCCGCGCGACGAGAACGTGTTCTAGTCTGGCCGCATGAACTGGCACCTGCCCTCAGACGACCCCGCCGGCGAGAACGTCGAGGTCGAGCACGAGGCACGGGTGTGGCGTCCCCTCGCCGACGCGACGCGGGAGCTGGTCGACCTGTGCGTGATGTCGGACGTCGACGAGGACGAGGTCCGCGCGGCCCAGGCGGACGTGGAGGCCGCCGTCGCCCGGCTGCGCAAGGTACGCCGCGAGCAGACCCTCGGGCAGGAGCTCCTCGCCAACGGCCGCCGCCTGCCGTGGGGCAACCCGGTCACCGGGCTGCGCAACCCGATCGCCCCGCCCCTCGACGTACGCACCGAGCCGGACGGCCGCGCGGAGGCCGACTTCCACTGCGGACCGGCCTACGAGGGACCGCCGGGGCTGGTCCACGGCGGCGTGGTGTCGCTGGTCCTCGACCAGGTCCTCGGGCACTCGGTCGGCGCAGCAGGGCGGCCCGGGATGACCGGCACGCTGACGATCGTCTACCGCCGGGGCACCCCGCTGGGCGACCTGCGGGTCGAGTCGTGGGTCGAGCGACGCGAGGGCATCAAGACCTGGGCGAGGGCGCAGATGATCGGCCCCGACGGCGTGACCGCCGAGGCCGACGGCGTGTTCATCCTGCCGCGGGCGTTGCGCGGCGACGACGCCTGACCGACTCAGCCGCCGACCCGGACCCCGCGCTGGTTCTCGTCGCTCAGGCGCGCCTCCTCGGCCGCCTGCGCCTCGAGCTCGGCGCGACGGCGCTCGGCGTCGTCGTACTCGCCGGGACGGGAGACCAGGTCGCTGGCACCCCGCTCCAGCCGCTTGAGGGCGATCCGGGCGAAGATCTGCTGCTCGGTGGAGGTCCGCTCGGAGCGACCCCGGCCGAGGAACGAGACCGCCCAGCGGATCACGGCGGTGACGCGGTTCTTGAAGCCGGTGATGTAGAAGAGGTGGACGACCAGCCACATCAGCCAGGCGATGACGCCGGTGAGCCGGAGCTTGCCGACCATCGCGACCGCGCGGAAGCGGCTGATGATGGCCATCGAGCCCTTGTCGAAGTACTTGAACGGCGGCTGCGCGGGCTTGCCCTCGAGCCGGCCCTCGATCTCCTTGGCGGCGTACTTCGCGCCCTGGATCGCGACCTGCGCGACGCCGGGGAGGTTGTCGAGGGAGATCATGTCGCCGACCACGAACACCTCGGGGTGGCCCGGGAGCGTCAGGTCGGGGTTGACGGAGATCCGGCCGGCGCGGTCGAGCGGGGCGCCGGTCTGCGCCGCGAGCTGCTTGCCGAGCGGGTTGGCCTGCACGCCTGCGGCCCACACCTTGGCGACCGCATCGATGCGCTCCTCCGAGCCGTCCTTGTACTTCACGGTCAGGCCGCGCTCGTCGACCTCGGAGACCAGCGCGCCGAGCATGACCTCGACGCCGAGCTTCTCCAGCTTCTCCTGGGTCCACTTGCCGAGCTTGGCGCCGAACGGCGGCAGCACCTGCGGCGCGGCGTCGACGAGGATCACCCGGGCGTGGCGGCTGCTGATCGCGCGGAAGTCGCGGGTCAGGGTGCGGTGGGCGAGCTCGGCGATCTGGCCCGCCATCTCCACACCGGTCGGGCCGGCGCCGACGACCACGAAGGTCAGCAGGTGGTCGACGTTCTCACCGCGGGCGGCGCCCAGCTCGGCCATCTCGAAGGCGCCGAAGATCCGGCCGCGCAGCTCGAGGGCATCGTCGATGCTCTTCATGCCGGGCGCGAACTCGGCGAAGTGGTCGTTGCCGAAGTAGGACTGGCCGGCACCGGCGGCAACGATCAGGGAGTCGTACGGCGTCACCAGCTCCCGTCCCAGCACGTGCGAGGTGACCTGCCGGTTCTCGAGGTCGATGCTGGTGACCTCGCCCAGCAGGACCTGGGCGTTCTTCTGGTTCGCCAGCACCTCGCGCGTCGGGGGCGCGATCTCGCCCTCGGAGAGGATCCCGGTCGCCACCTGGTAGAGCAGCGGCTGGAAGAGGTGGTGCGTCGTCTTGGCGATCATCGTGATGTCCACGTCGGCCTTGCGCAGGGCCTTGGTGCCGAACAGACCGCCGAAGCCGGAGCCGATGACCAGGACCTGGTGCCGGTCGGACCGGGGGACGATGACGCGATCGGGCAGATCGGGCTGGGTGTCGCCTGCTGCCATGGTGGGGTTCCTCCTGGACGCATCTGGGAAGCACGGGTGATGCTCCCCTGCATTCTTCCGCGTCCTGTCCACCGGGCCCAATCCGCCCTCGCGGTCTGGTCCGTCACACTCGGCCCGGACCGTCACCAAATCCGTCGGAACCTGTTGGTTTAGTTGCGAGTTCAACGGGGTATCGCATCCGGGATCGGGACCCCACCGACACACAGAGCAAGAGACTCGGGCACCGGAGAAGAGACCGTGGAAGGCGCATCCGTGCAGCAGCGGCAGACCCTGGAGCTGGCCCCCGGGCCGCGCAGCGTGCACGACGCACGCCGCTGGGTCGTCGAGACCTGCCAGCGGATCGGCCGCGAGGACGTCGCCGACTGCGCCGAGCTCGCCGTCTCCGAGCTGGTCACCAACGCCGTCCTGCACGGCGAGCCCCCGGTGCGGATGCAGCTGCGCGGCACGGCCGACCACCCGCGGTTCGAGGTCCACGACGCCTCCACGATCGCACCCCAGCCCCAGACCCAGGCCGGCGGGTTCGACCTCGACGCCTTCGACCTCGACGCCTTCGACGCGCTCGACGACGAGCAGCTGGCAGCGCTGACGACGGTCGGTCGCGGGCTCGACATCGTCGCCCGCGCGTCGGTCGCCTGGGGCGCCGAGATCGACGACGAGGGCAAGGCCGTCTGGTTCGAGCCGGCGACCGAGCTCTCGGAGGAGGGCGGCGCGCCCTACCAGCAGACCCACAGCCGCAGCCCGTTCGCCGAGGACCACACCCGGGTCGGCGAGGTCGCCGTCCAGATCAACGGGGTCCCCGTGCGGGCGTTCGGCATGTTCCAGCGCCACTACCGCGACCTGCGCCGCGAGATCCGGCTGCTGGCGCTGGCCCACGAGGACGACTACCCCCTGGCGAAGGTCCTCTCCGAGCACTTCGACGCCCTCGAGCGCCCGCTGCGGTCCAACATGGGTCGCGAGCAGGTCGACGACGCCTACGAGGACGGGCACCCGACCGTCGACCTGCGCCTGCGGATGCCGCGGGAGACGGCCCGGCAGATCGGCGGCCTGATCGACCTGCTGGACGCCGCCGACGAGTTCAGCCGTGCCCAGCGCCTGCTCACCGCGCCCCGCGCCGCCGACCAGCGCGCGTTCCAGATCTGGTTCCTCGGCGAGTTCCGGCGCCAGTCCGCCGGCGCGCCGCCGGTGTCGTGGCAGGGCGCCGCCGGCACCGGGGCGCCCTCCCGCGCGCTCTGACACCTCCGGAGCCGCTGGACGAGGCGGCCCCGCCCTACGCTGTCGCCATGACTCCCGGGCCCCGGCACCACCTCGCCGTGGCCGCGGGAGGCGCGGCCGGCGCGGCCGTGCGCTGGTCGCTCGGCGAGGCGGCCCCGGACGGCTCGGGGTTCCCGTGGACGACCTTCGCGATCAACGTCATCGGCGCCGCGCTCCTCGCCGGCCTGCTCCTGCTCCCGCTCGCCCGTCGCTCGCCGACCTGGGCGGTCGGACTGGGGCCGGGCCTGCTGGGCGGCTTCACGACCTTCTCCGCGACCTCCGAGCAGGCCCGCGCCCTGCTCGCCGACGGCCGCACCGGGCTGGCAGCCGGCTACGTGCTCGGCACCCTCGCGGCCGCCGCCGCTGCAGCCGTCCTGGTCGGCGCCCTCGCGCCCCCGCCGCCCGCGGAGGACGAGCTGTGACGGTGCTGCTGGTCGCCGTCGGCGGCGCGCTCGGCTCCGTGCTGCGCTACGCCCTGGGCCGGCACCTGGACGACCGCTGGCACCACGGCACGCTGGCCGCCAACACCCTCGCCAGCCTGCTCCTCGGCGCCTGTGCCGGCTGGTCGCTCGACGGCGCAGCGCTCGCCCTGGTCGGCACCGGGTTCTGCGGCGGACTGTCGACCTACTCGTCGCTGGTCGTGCAGGCCCGCGACCTCGGGCTGCTCCGCGGGACGTCGTACGCCGTCCTGACGATCACCCTCGGGCTGGGGGCCTGCGCGCTGGGGTTCCTGCTCGCTGCGGGGTAGTCCCGGGTCAAAAGCACCGAAATCGGCCGATTTCGGTGCTTTTGACCCGGGACTATCCCGCCGTCAGGCGTAGCCGAGGTCGTGGAGCCGGGCGTCGTCGATCCCGAAGTGGTGGGCGATCTCGTGCACGACGGTGATCCGGACCTCCTCGGCCAGGTCCTCGACGTCCTCGCACATCTCGAGCAGCGGCCCACGGAACAGGAAGATCCGGTCGGGCAGGTGCGGCATCAGGGAGCTGTCGCGCTCGGTGAGGGCCACGCCGTCGTACAGGCCGAGCAGGTCGTCGGGCTCGCCCTCGGGCGGCTCGTCCTCGACGAGGACGACGACGTTGTGGACCAGGCGCGCGAGGTCCTCGGGGATCTCGTCCAGCGCGGCGTCGACGAGGGCGTCGAAGTCCTCGGGGCTCATCTCGACCGGCACGCGCGCCATTCTCCCGCAGGCCCGCAACCGAAAAAGCACAGACCCGCTCCGGTGATCCGGAGCGGGTCTGTTTCCTGCGACCCCGACGGGACTCGAACCCGCGGCCTCCGCCGTGACAGGGCGGCGCGCTAACCAACTGCGCTACGGGGCCTGGTTGCACTTCGCACTCGCGTGCGCAGCGGATGGAACTCTAACCCATGCCCGACCGCGACACCCAATCGGGAGCCACCGCCGCGACAACGCGCACCCCCAACCGGATTCGAACCGGCGTACCCGCCGTGAAAGGGCGGTGTCCTGGGCCGCTAGACGATGGGGGCCCTCCGCCGACGGACCGGAGCCCGCGGCGGCCGGGCCAGCATAGTGCGGGAGGCGCGGACCATGCCCATCCGCGGGCCGCCCACAGGTGGGCGCACGGATCGGCGCAGGACACCCGCCGTCCACGGAGGGCCGCCGCTTTCGTGAGATCCGGGTGCCTCCGGTAAGGTTTGCGACTGCTTGGCCAGGTAGCTCAGTTGGTACGAGCGACCGACTGAAAATCGGTAGGTCGGCGGTTCGACCCCGCCCCTGGCCACACGCAAGCGAAGGGCCCCGCAGCACGACTGCGGGGCCCTTCGTCGTTCAGGCGGCGGCCGGGTCAGAGGTTCGGTACGCCGCGCCGCCGGACGCGCGGTCGCGTGAGACCCTCGGCGGGTGCTCCCCGCGTTCGAGGTCGTGGCCCGCCACCGCCCCGTCGCAATTGTCGGGACTCCGGTCGCACCGCCTGCTGCGGACGGCGCCGGCGAGGTCCCCCTCCCGCTGCTCGCCCCGTTCGGTGCCGTCGAGGCGGCCCTCAGCGGCTCCGGCTCCGCTGGGGCCGCCCGGCTCGAGCTGGCCGGCGCGGACGGCACGCGTCTCACGGCCGACCTGGAGGCCGGGAGGGCGACCTTGGGCGTCACCGTGGACGGTGACGAGCGGACCTTCCGCAGCCGGCGCCACGGCCGCGTCCGGGGCACCCCGGACCGGGTCGCACTCACCCTCACCGGGAGCCACCTGGCGGTGCTGGTGCAGGAGTCCGGCAGGTGGCTGGTCCGCGGCCGGGTCGACCTGCGCGACGCGGGCGGTCCCGACGTCCGCGACCCCGGTTGGCTGGGCGCCCTGACCGCCCGCTGGTCCGGGGACGTGGCGCAGGCGCAGGCGGGCGGCTTCGGCCAGCTGGGCCTGCGCGACATCCGCGTGGTGACGCACGCCAACGGGTCGCCGTACCGGGAGGACGGGACCGTGCTGTTGAGCGCCACCAGCGCCGGCCCCGGCTTCTTCGACACCGCGCACACCTCGGTCTGGGCGCTCGCCCCGGACCACACGGTGCAGCACCGGGCCGACCTCTTCTTCCGCCGCAGCGACCGGCCGGGCGCGTGGGGCGACCACGCGACGCACGTCGTGCGCGACGGCGACCGCTGGCTGGTCGCGACCAGCACGTGGTCGGGCTTCCCCGACGCCCCGGCGGACCGCGCCACCGCACGGGTGGGCGTCACGCTCGCGACGACCACGGCCGACGTGACCCGCGGGCAGCACCTGCTGACCACGCGCCCGCTCGACCTGCCGACCGACGGGCCGAGCGTCGGCGTGTGGGACCCGCACCTGGTCCGCGACGACGACGGCTCGTGGCTGGTCGGCTACGTCAGCGCGCGACGCTTCTTCGACTTCCACCCGGTGCTCGCCGCAGGGTCGTCACTGGCGGAGCTCACGCTCCGCGGCGCGGCGACGGACCGCCGAGCCACCGAGGGCACCACGCTGCTGCGCACCGCCGACGGGTGGCGCGTGCTGGCCAGCGACGGGCGCGGCAACCGCCGCGCCCGTCGGGGGCGCTACCCCGTGTTCGACGGCGCGCTGCGCGACGTGGGCACCCTGCGGGCGCCGTACCCGACGAACATCCCGTGGCCGACGGTCGTGCCGCCCCACCCCGACGAGCCCGGGGAGGGATGGCGGCTGGTGACCTTCGACGGTACGCCGACCGGGGGACGTCTCGCGGGCTATGGCACCCACGGCGACCTCGTGGTGATGGCGGCGACTGACTGAGCTACGTCAGGCTGGCCGCCAGGCCAGGCGTGGACCTACGCGAGACGACCGCGCTCGCGCCGACTAGCGCTGTCGGGGGTCGTAGTCCGCCCACTTGTCGAGGTCCGCGTCGTCGACGTCGTCCTCGACGCGGTCGACGGGCTCACCATGGAGCTCGCGCGCCAGCGCCGAGAGATCGGTGTCGTGAGTGCGGTACTTCAGGTCGCGTGCGACCTTCGTCTGCTTGGCTTTCGCTCGGCCGCGGCCCATAGGGTCCAGCCCCCTCGCACACTTGGCCGGGTACCCTCCGGGCCCCGGACTGCTGAATCAGAGTCTCGTGGGTCCAACGGTACATGGCCGGTGGGTGTTCCCGCACACCGAGGCGACCACCCGCGCGGCCGATGAGGCGCAGGTCACCAGCCGGGGTGCTGGCCGACCAGCTCGACGGTGCCCTTCTGGTCGGGGTCGACCGTGACCTCGCCGGCGACCCAGCTCTCGACACCGAAGTCGGCGAGGCGCGCGACGGCCGCGTCGACGGCGTCGGGGGCCACCAGCGCGACCATGCCGACGCCGCAGTTGAGGGTGGCCTCGAGGTCGGGCTGGGCGACGTCGCCGACCTGGCGGACCAGGTCGAAGACGGGCGCCGGGGTCCAGGTGCCGCGGTCGAGCGTGGCCTTCAGCTCCGGCGGCATGACCCGGGCGAGGTTGTTGGCGAGGCCGCCGCCGGTGATGTGCGCCATCGCGTGCGTCTCGGTCTCGCGGGCGATCGCCAGCGACGGCTTCGTGTAGAGCCGGGTCGGCTCGAGCAGCTCCTCGCCGAGGGTGCGGCCCAGCTCCTCGACCTGACGGTCGACGGTCCAGCCGGCGTGGGTGAAGAACACGTGGCGGGCCAGCGAGTAGCCGTTGGAGTGCAGGCCGCTGGCGGCCATCGCGACGACCACGTCGCCGGGGCGGACCCGGCCGGGCCCGAGCAGCGCGTCGGCCTCCACCACGCCGGTGGTGGCGCCGGCGACGTCGTACTCGTCGGGCGCGAGCAGCCCCGGGTGCTCGGCGGTCTCGCCGCCGACCAGCGCGCAGCCGGCCTCGACGCACGCCTCGGCGATGCCCTTGACGATCGCGGCGATCCGCTCCGGCACGACCTTGCCCGTGGCGATGTAGTCGGTCACGAACAGCGGCTCCGCGCCGCACACGACGAGGTCGTCGACGACCATGCCGATCAGGTCGAAGCCGATCGTGTCGTGCTTGTCCATCATCTGCGCGACGGCGACCTTGGTGCCGACGCCGTCCGTGGAGGTGGCGAGGAGGGGCCGCTTGTACGCCGTCAGGGCGGTCGCGTCGAAGAGGCCGGCGAAGCCGCCGAGGCCGCCCAGCATCTCGGGGCGGCGGGCCTTCTCGACCCACTCCTTCATCAGGTCGACGGCGCGGTCAGCGGCCTCGATGTCGACACCGGCACGGGCGTAGGCGTTGTCAGCCACGATCGGTCGTTCTCCTCGATCAGGGGTTGTTGAAGACAGGGAGCGCCTCGCCGTGCGTGCTCGGCGTGAGCGTCGCCTCGAGGAGGTGCTTGCCGAGCAGGCTCTCGTCCGGCAGCTCGATCGGGTACTCGCCGGTGAAGCACGCCGTGCACAGCGACGTCTGCGGCTGGCCGGTCGCCTCGACCATGCCCTCGAGCGAGATGTAGCCGAGGCTGTCGGCGCCGACGCTGGCGGCGATCTCGTCGACGTCGAGGCCGTTGGCGATCAGCTCGGCGCGGGTGGCGAAGTCGATGCCGTAGAAGCAGGGCCACTTGACCGGCGGACTGGAGATCCGGACGTGGACCTCGGTGGCGCCGGCCTCGCGGAGCATCCGGACCTGGGCTCGCTGGGTGTTGCCGCGCACGATCGAGTCGTCGACGACGACGATCCGCTTGCCGCGGATCATGTGCTCCAGCGCATTGAGCTTGAGCCGGATGCCGAGCTGGCGCAGGGTCTGGCTCGGCTGGATGAAGGTGCGGCCGACGTAGGCGTTCTTGACGAAGCCCTGGCCGAAGGGGATGCCGCTCTCGAGGGCGTAGCCCGACGCGGCGGGGGTGCCGGACTCGGGGACCGGGATGACCAGGTCGGCGTCGACCGGGAACTCGCGGGCCAGCTGGCGGCCCATCTCGACCCGCGCCTCGTGCACGCTGCGGCCGGCGATGCTGGCGTCGGGGCGGGCGAGGTAGACGTACTCGAACACGCAGCCCTTGCGGCGCGGCTCGGCGAACTTGTGGGAGCGCAGGCCGTCCTCGTCGATGACGATGAGCTCACCGGGCTCGACCTCGCGAACGACGCTGGCGCCGGTGGTGGCGAGCGCGGCGTCCTCGCTCGCGACGACCCAGCCCCGCTCGAGCCGGCCAAGCACGAGCGGCCGGATGCCCTCGGGGTCGCGGGCGGCGTACAGGGTGTTCTCGTTCATGAAGACGAACGAGAAGGCGCCCTGGACCTGCGGCAGCAGCTCGAGCGCGCGCGACTCCAGCGACTGGTCCGGGTGGTGCGCGAGCAGCGCGGTCACCAGGCTCGTGTCGTTGGTCGACGTCTCGAGGTCGCGGGCGTGGATGTCGAGCTCGCCGTCGCCGCTCGGCAGCTCCTTGACCAGCTCGGCGAGGTGCGCGGTGTTGATCAGGTTGCCGTTGTGGCCGAGCGCGATCGAGCCGTCCTCGGTCGGCCGGAACGTCGGCTGGGCGTTCTGCCAGGTGCTCGCACCGGTGGTGGAGTAGCGGCAGTGCCCGACGGCCAGATGGCCCGCGAACGACTCGAGGGTGTTCTCGTCGAAGACCTGGGAGACGAGCCCCATGTCCTTGTAGACGAGGATCTGGCGCCCGTTGCTGACCGAGATGCCTGCCGACTCCTGCCCCCGGTGCTGCAGGGAGTAGAGGCCGAAGTAGGTCAGCTTGGCGACGTCCTCACCCGGGGCCCATACGCCGAAGACTCCGCACACGTTGCGCAAGCCTACCTGCGAACCCCGCCAACGGCTCAGTCCGCGACGCTGCGGCGAGACGTGCCGTGCGCCACGGGCTCGCCCAGCCGTCGAGTTGTGGCTTGCGCCCGTCGAGTTGTGGCTTGCGCCCGTCGAGTTGTGACTTGCGCCCGTCGAGTTGTGGGATGCGCCCGCGTGGGCGGGCGGAAGTCACGACTGAACCGTCGCAAACCCCAACTGAACCCGTCGCAAACCCCAACTCGACGGGCGCAAACCCCAAGTCAACGAGCGCCGAGGTTGCGCAGCAGCAGTGCCTCGGCGAGCAGGACCCGCTCCCATTCGGCGAGGTGGAGGCCCTCGTTGGCGCCGTGGGCGCGGGTGTCGGGGTCCTCGACGCCGGTGACGAGCACGGAGGCCTCGGGGAAGGCCTCGAGGAACTCGGCGATGAACGGGATCGAGCCGCCGACGCCCATGTCGACCGGCGCGGTGCCGTCCCAGGCCTCGGTGAAGGCGGCGCGGGCGGCGTCGTACGCCGGGCCGGCAGCGTCGATCTGGGTCGCCTCGCCGGTGTCGACGACCGTGGTCGAGAGGGTCGCGCCCCACGGCACGTTCTTCTCCAGGTGCCGCTGGAGGCAGGCCACCGCGTTGTCGGTGGTGTCGCCGGGTGCGATGCGCAGGGAGATCCGGGCACGGGCGCTGGCGATGAGGGTGTTGGACGCACCGTCGACCTTGGGGGCGTCGAGGCCGGTGATGCTCAGCGCCGGCTTCGTCCACAGCCGCTCGACGGCCGAGCCGTCACCGATCCACTCGATGCCCTCGGCGGCACCCGACTCGGCGCGCAGCCGCTCCTCGGGGTAGTCGACGTCGGCCGCCGGACCGGAGTGCAGGCCGACGACGGCGACGTTGCCGCGGTCGTCGTGCAGGCTGGCGATCAGCCGGGCGAGGGTCATCAGGGCGTCGGGCGCGAGCCCGCCCCACATGCCGGAGTGCACGGCGTGGGTGAGGGTGCGGACCTCGACATCCATCCGCACCAAGCCGCGCAGGGAGGTGGTCAGGGCGGGGACGCCGATGTCCCAGTTGCCGGAGTCGGCGATGACGATGACGTCGGCGGCGAGCCGGTCGCGGTAGGCCTCGAGCAGGTCGACCAGGGTGTCGGAGCCGACCTCCTCCTCCCCCTCGATGAAGAGCCGGACCGTGACCGGCAGCTCGTCGCCGAAGGCCCGCAGCGCGGCGATGTGGGTGAGGATGCCGGCCTTGTCGTCGGCGGCACCGCGCGCGTAGAGGCGGCCGTCCCGCTCGGTCGGCTCCCACGGCGGGCTGTCCCACTCGGCGTGGTCGTTCTCGGGCTGCACGTCGTGGTGGGCGTAGAGCAGCACCGTCGGGGCGCCCTCGGGGCCCTTCTTCTCGCCGATGACGGCGGGCGGGGCGCCGTCGAAGGCGCGCACGATCTCGACGTCGACGCCCTCGGCGGCGAAGAGCGCGGCGGTCGCCCGGGCGCTCTCCTCGACCTGGTCGAGGCGGGCGGGGTCGGCGCTCACGGACTGGATGCGGACGAGCGCCTCGAGGTCCGATCGGACGCCGGGCAGGAGCTCGGTGAGACGCGCACGCAGGTCAGGGGTGGGGACAGGTCCGGTCATGGAGGTCAACCTATGCCGGGGCGGCGCTCACCCCAACGGGAGGTACGGCGCCAGGTCGGTCCGCTCGCCGCTGGCCCGCACCTGCCCGGCGGCCACCGCGTCGGCCCACGCGAGCGCGCCCGTGGCCAGTGCCACCCAGGTGGCGGCGTCGGTCTCGACCACGGCCGGCGGGGTGCCGCGGGTGTGCCGTACGCCCTCGAGCACCTGCACCGCGGCGAACGGCGGCACCCGCACCTCGACGGAGCGACCGGGTGCCCGGGCCTCCAGCACGGCGAGGTAGTGCTTCACGAGGAGCTTGAGGTCCGCGCGGTCCGCCTCGCCGTCCGCCACCCGGGCGAGCGCGGCGGCCACGACCACGGGGTCGGCGGGCCTGAGTCGGGCGGGCACGGCGCAAGGCTAACGACCGAACCACGAGGCCCCGAACCACGAGGCCCGTCCGCGTGCCCGCCGCCCGACCGTCACAATGGCTGGCATGCGTGTTCGTCGCTCCGCCGCTGCCGCCCTCGGGCTGCTCGCCCTGCTGCCCGTCCTCGCCGCGTGCGGCGAGGACGCGAGCGGGTACGGCGACGGCGACCTCGTCCCGGCCCGCGACGACGCCCAGTTCAGCAACGGCACGGAGTCCGTGCTGGCCCTCCCGATCGGCCGGCTCGAGGTCTTCCTCGGCGAGCCGACCGACCGGCTGGAGGCCGAGGACACCCGTGCGCTCGAGGCGACCGCGGCTCCGGACGGCAGCACCTTCGTGCCGATCACGTGGCAGTACGACGCCGGGACGTTCGGGGACTACGCCGACTACGTCGCCAGCGACGAGACCCCCCAGGTAGAGCTGCTCGCGGACGACGCCCGCTACCGCCTGCCGGCGCCGCAGGAGACCGGGAAGGGCGCCGAGTCGTTCTACGTCCTCGTCGCCGGCACCGCCAGCGACCTGCGCCTCGAGGTCACCTACGACGAGGTGGCCCAGTCGGTCGACCTGCGCACCGGCGAGCGCGAGCCCGGCGCCGCCGCCGGCCTCTACGATCTCGGCCCACGCTCGTCCCGGGCGCGCGACTGCTCCGCCGGCGCCGACTTCAACGACACCATCGGGCTGCCCGACTACAGCTGCCGGGTCACCGCGCCCGTCCGCCTGCCGTACGCCGACGGCCGCTGGGCCGGCGAGGGGCGCACCTTCCTAGCGGTGACCGTGACCACCGCGGTCCGCCGCTTCGACGTCCTCGGACCGCTCCCGGGGTCGGGCGCGATCTATGCCCCGGCGTCGGTCAGCTCGACCTTCGAGCTCGACGGGCGGGAGCCGGTCAGCTCCGTGCAGGACGTCGTCGACACCTGCCCGGCACCCGGCGGGATCGGCTGCACCGGCCGCTACCACCTGGTCTTCGAGGTCGAGGACGGCGCCCGCAACCGGCTCGCGGTCGAGCAGACCTTCAACCTGCTGCTGGGCAGCCGCTGGGGCGACGTCGAGCGCGAGGACAGGCTCGACCTCGACGTCAGCCTCGACGTCCGGCTGAAGCCGGCCGCGCGACGCTGACCGACCCGACCGACCGGACCGCGCCGACCGAACAGACCGCGCAGCCTCAGCTGCCGAGCGCCGCCGGGAGCGTCGCGGTCCACGCGCTGCGCAGGTCGTCGAGCGCGACCTCGAACCGACCCTCGACGACGAGCGCGTCGCCGCCGGTGCTGCCGAGCTCGACGGCCGGGACGCTGTGGCGCGCCGCGATGGTCATCAGCTCGTCCACGGCGTCGGCCGGGACGGTGACGACGGCCCGCGCCGCGGACTCGGCGAACAGATCGAGGAAGGCGTCGCCCTGCAGCGTCACGCGCGCGCCGATGCCGCTCACCATGGCCGCCTCGGCCAGCGCCTGGGCGAGCCCGCCGTCGGACAGGTCGTGCGCGCTGGTGGCGACGCCGACCAGGTCCTGCAGCACCAGCGCGAGGTTGTGCTCGTTGGCGAGGTTGACCGCGGGCGGCCGGCCGCCGAGGTGGCCGTGCACCACGTGCGCCCACTCCGAGCCGGACAGCTCCTCGTGGGTGCTGCCCAGCTGGACGATCCGCTCACCGGCGGCCTGGAACGACGACGGCGTACGACGACGGACGTCCTCGATCACGCCGAGCACCGCGACGACCGGGGTCGGCAGGATGGCGGTCTCGCCGGTCTGGTTGTAGAGGCTCACGTTGCCGCCGGTGACCGGGATGCCGAGCTCGAGGCAGGCGTCCTTGAGGCCGCGGCACGCCTCGGCGAACTGCCACATCACGTCCGGGTCCTCGGGGGAGCCGAAGTTGAGGCAGTCGCTGACGGCCAGCGGGGTCGCGCCGCCGGTGGCGACGTTGCGGTAGGCCTCGGCGAGCGCGAGCTGCGCGCCGGCGTACGGGTCCAGCTTGGCGAACCGGCCGTTGCAGTCGGTGGCGACGGAGACGCCGAGGTGGGTCTCCTCGTCGACGCGGACCATGCCGGAGTCGGCCGGCTGCGCGAGGACGGTGTTGCCCTGGACGTAGCGGTCGTACTGGTCGGTGATCCACGACTTGTCGCAGAGGTTCGGGCTGGCGACCAGCTGGAGCAGGGTCGCGCGGAGCTCGTCGCCGGTGGCGGGACGGGGCAGCTTCTCGGCGCCGTCGGCCTGCAGCGCGTCCTGCCACTGGGGGCGGGCGAACGGGCGCTGGTAGACGGGGCCGTCGTGGGCGACGGTGCGCGGGGGGACGTCGACCACGGTCTCGCCGTGCCAGGTGATCTCGAGGCGGCCGGTGTCGGTGACCTCGCCGATGTCGACGGCCTCGACGTCCCACTTGGCGCAGATCGCGAGGAACGCCTCGACGTCGCCGGGCTCGACGACCGCCATCATCCGCTCCTGGCTCTCGCTCATGAGGATCTCCTCGGGCGAGAGGGTCGAGTCGCGCAGCGGGACCCGGTCCAGCTCGCAGCGCATGCCGCCGTCGCCGGCGGAGGCGAGCTCGGAGGTGGCGCAGGAGAGGCCCGCGCCACCGAGGTCCTGGATGCCGTTGACGACACCAGCACGGAAGAGCTCGAGGGTGCACTCGATGAGCAGCTTCTCCATGAACGGGTCGCCGACCTGGACGCTCGGCCGCTTGGCCGGACCGTCGGCGTCGAACGTCTCGGAGGCCAGCACCGAGACGCCGCCGATGCCGTCGCCGCCGGTGCGGGCGCCGTACAGGATGACGCGGTTGCCGGTGCCGGACGCCTTGGCCAGGTGCAGGTCCTCGTGACGCAGCACGCCGACGCAGAGCGCGTTGACGAGCGGGTTGCCGAGGTAGGTCTCGTCGAAGACGGCCTCGCCGCCGATGTTGGGCAGGCCGAGGCAGTTGCCGTAGCCGCCGACGCCGGCCACGATCCCGGGCAGCACGCGGTGGGTGTCGTCGGCGTCGAGGGGGCCGAAGCGCAGCGGGTCCATCACGGCGACCGGGCGCGCGCCCATCGCGATGATGTCGCGGACGATGCCGCCGACGCCGGTCGCGGCGCCCTGGTAGGGCTCGACGTACGACGGGTGGTTGTGGCTCTCCACCTTGAAGCTGACCGCGTAGCCCTGGCCGATGTCGATGACGCCGGCGTTCTCGCCGATGCCCGCGAGCATCGGTCCGATCGGGGTCTCCTGGGGGATCTCGCCGAACTGCTTCAGGTGCACCTTGGAGGACTTGTAGGAGCAGTGCTCGCTCCACATGACGGAGTACATCGCGAGCTCGGCGCCCGTGGGACGGCGGCCGAGGATCTCGCGGATCCGCTCGTACTCGTCGGCCTTGAGGCCGAGGTCGGCCCACGGCTGCTCGCGGTCGGGGTCACCGGCCGCCACGGCCACGGTGTCGAGGGTCGAACGGACGGGTGCGGAAGCGGTGTCGGCCACGGGGACAAATCTATCGGCCCGAGTCGCTCGCCCCCTCCCCCGTCCCCCCGTGAGACGGGCCACCGGCTCACGTCGGGCCGGCGCGGGCCGATGGAGCGGACGTCCCGCACGAGGGCCGCGGCACAGGAAGACTTGCGGTGCGCGCGAACTACAGGCGTGTAGTTCGCCGCGAAGACTGTTACTGGTGTGAAAGTTGTGGTTATCGTGACGGGGCTCCCGAGCACACCAGCCCGCCTTCCCCTGGAGTCACCGCGATGCCAGCCCGGCTCACTGCCACCTCTCGACGCCGCCCGACCCCGTCGCGTCTGCGCCTCCTCGCCGGACGCTCGCTCGCCGTCGCCGCCACCGGCGCCCTCGCGGCCTCGCTGCTCGCGCCGCTGCAGGACGACGCCCGTGGCGGCGCCGACCGCGCCGAGCAGGCGCTCGCGTCGACCAACCAGCCCACACCGGGCCCGTTCCGCGGCTACGGCTTCGACCAGTGCCTGGCGCCGACCCAGCGCGCGATGGACACCTGGCTGTCCCACTCGCCGTTCCTCGCCGTCGGCATCTACATCTCGGGCAACTCGCGCGCCTGCCGCAACCAGCCGAACCTGACGCCGACCTGGGTGGCCACCCAGCTCCAGCGCGGCTGGCACCTGCTGCCGATCACCCTCGGCCCCCAGGCCAGCTGCTCGACGCGCTACCCGAAGTACGACGACGACCCGACGATCAGCCCCAACCCGGACAACAACTACGCCCGCGCCCGCTCCCAGGGCCGCCGCGAGGCCGAGAAGGCCGTCGCCGCCGCGCAGGCGATCGGGATCGTCCCGGGCAGCACCCTGTTCTACGACCTGGAGGCGTTCGACCTCGGCAACACCCGCTGCCGCGAGTCGGCCATCCGGTTCGTGCACGCATGGACCAACCGGCTCCACGAGCTGAAGTACGTCTCCGGCTTCTACTCCAGCGCCGGCTCGGGCATCAAGATGCTCGACGACGTCCGGGCCCGCAGGTCGTCGGCGTACGTCGGCCTCTCGGTCCCCGACCGGCTGTGGATCGCCCGCTGGGACGGCCGCGCCAACACCTCCGTGAGCACGGACTACCTCGCCAGCACGGCGTGGCTGCCGGGCGCCCGCGTCAAGCAGTACCTGGGCGGCCACAACGAGACCTGGGGCGGCGTCACGATCAACATCGACCGCAACTACCTCGACCTCGGCCGGGCCACCGTCGCGCCGCGGGAGAGCCACTGCGGCGGCGTCGACATCGACTTCCCCGTCTACCTCGGCGTGAGCCCCTACTCGACGACGGGCCGGCACCCCAACGGCCCGATCACGATCGCGCTGAAGTGCCTGCTGACCGAGGCCGGCTACTTCGACGGCCCGCTCAACCGCTACTACGGCAGCGGCCTCCGCTCGGCGATCCACCGCTGGCAGAGCGACCACGACATGACCCGCACGGTGCACTGGCGCCGTCCGCACTGGATGGTCATCCTCAGCGAGGGCGACCGGCCCGTCCAGAAGCGCGGGTCGCTCGGGGACGACGTACGACGGGTGCAGCGGACGCTGAACGCGGCCGCACCGGGCCTGCGGCTCCCGATCACGGGCTACTTCGGGCGGGACACCAGCAACGCCGTCGCGAGCTACCGGGTCGAGGTCGGGCTCAGGAAGACCGGGATCGTCGAGAGCAGCACCTGGACCGCCCTCCAGGCGCCCCGCTTCTGAGCATGGCGCCCGGCGGCGAGTGCCGGGTCAGGCGAAGGTCTGCTCGACGAGCGAGGTGAAGAAGCCGAGCCCGTCGAGGCCGGAGCCGGTGAGCTCCTCGACCGCGTGCTCGGGGTGCGGCATCAGGCCGACGACGTTGCCGCGCTCGTTGCTGACGCCGGCGATGTCGTCGAGCGAGCCGTTCGGGTTCATCTCGAGGTAGCGGGCCACGACCTGGCCCTCGCCCTCGAGCCGGGCGAGCGTCTCGGCGTCGGCGACGAACCCGCCCTCGCCGTTCTTGAGGACGATCCGGATCTCCTGGCCCTGCTCGTAGGCGGCGGTCCAGGGGGTGCGGTTGTTCTCGATGCGCAGCAGCTGGTCACGGCAGACGAACTTGCGGTGGTCGTTGCGGATCAGCGCACCGGGGAGCAGGTGCGACTCGCAGAGGATCTGGAAGCCGTTGCAGATGCCGAGGACCGGCATCCCGGCGTTGGCCGCCTCGACGACCTTCCCCATCACCGGCGCGAACCGCGAGATCGCGCCGCAGCGCAGGTAGTCGCCATAGGAGAAGCCGCCCGGCAGGATGACGGCGTCGACGCCCTTGAGGTCGGCGTCCCCGTGCCAGAGCGCGACCGCCTCGTTGCCGCCGATGCGGACCGCGCGCTGCGCGTCGACGTCGTCGAGCGAGCCCGGGAAGGTGACGACGCCGACCTTCACTGCTGGGCCTCGACCGTCACCGAGTAGTTCTCGATCACCGGATTGGAGAGCAGCGTCTCCGCCATCTTCTCGACCTCGGCGAGCACGGCGTCGGTGACCTCGCCCTCGATCTCGAGCTCGAACCTCTTGCCCTGGCGGACGTCGGTGACACCGCTGAAGCCGAGCCGGGGCAGTGCGCCCTGGACCGCCTTCCCCTGCGGGTCGAGGATCTCGGGCTTCGGCATGACAGCTACGACGACTCGGGCCACGGCCCGCAGTCTAGTGGTGCGGGGGCCGGGCACCGATTCCGCGGTCGGGTCACGGACGGCGGGCACGAGGTTGCGGCCTGGAAGCTGCTCGCGAGCACCCCGAGCCCATCCCCGATCCGGCCCTTCGTTGGTCGAGCGACCCGTCGCTGGTCGAGCGGCCCTTCGCTGGTCGAGCGGCCCTTCGTTGGTCGAGTAGCCGTTCCGAGGGACGAGGAACGGCGTATCGAGACCATGGTGGGTGGTCTCGATACGCCGCTGCGCTCGTTCCTCGCTCCACGGCTACTCGACCAGCGGGTGCCTTCGTTGGTGGCTCTTCCCAGATGAGGGTGTAGGTCGGCCGGGCGCGTCGGTCCGCAGGTAGATGTCGAGGTCTCCCGACGATGGAGGTTCCTACGCCATCCATCCGAAAGACCTCGACGTGTCCGACGCTACCCCGCCGGCCGGCTTCGGCCGCGCTGACCTGACCGCCTTCGCGTCTCATCCCAATCGACCCTGATCGGGTCTGCTGACCCCCTCGGCGAGAACGCAGCGACATCACAGCCACCCGACCCCGACCGTCCGGGAAGCCGGGGCACGTCACATGGCCTGTGCTGCGGGCGTGTCGAGTGGGTCGTCCAGGGGCGACGCAGGGGCGTCGACGCGACGTGCTGAGAGGTGGTTCCAGTCGAGCGCTAGGACACCGGCTACAGGCATGGCGATAGGTCAGGAACGGCGTCGCTCCCTGCGCAGGAGGGAGCGCAGAGTCTCGGCGTTCGCGTAGCCGACCCGTAGCGCGATCTCGGCGGAGGTGAGGTCCGTGGTTGCTGAGAGGTGCCGAGCTCGTTCGATGCGAAGCCGTTGGACGAAGCCGAGCGGAGTGAGGTTGAGCGCCGCACGGACTCGTCGTTCGAGGGTGCGCCGGCTGGTGCCGAGCGACTGCGCGACGAACGCGACGTTGAACGGTTCGTCCAGGCGGGCGCGCACGAAGCGTTCGAACTCGACGACGATCGGGTCCTCGTGCCGGAGATGTTCGTAGGCGACGAAGGCCGCCTGCGACGGGCGCTCGTCGATGATGAGGAGCTTGGCGACATGTTGGGCCAGGTCGGGGCTGATCGATCGCACGAGTGAGAGCGCGAGGTCGATGTGGGCGAAGGCGGCGCCGGCGGTGACGAGGTTTCCGTCGACCACGACCATGGTGTCGAGATCGAGGGCGACGGTCGGATAGCGCTTCAGGAACTCCGGCCCCAGGAACCAGCTGGTCGTCGCCCGCCGATGATGCATCCGTCCGGTCTCGGCGACAGCGAACACGCCGGTGCACGCCGCGGCGATCCGGGTGGTCGCGTCGTCGAGGCGCCCGAGCGAGGCGATGACCGAACGAGCATCTCGGCTCTGGAGGGCGTCGTTGGTAGCGGCGGCCGTGAGGGTTCCAAGCGCAGGGACGACGACCACGTCGAACTCTGCGGACTCCGACAGCGGGTGGTCCACCGACAGGGTCATCGATGCCGTCGTGGTCACTCGCCGTTTCGGTCCGAGGATGGCGAGTTCGATCGGGTCGATCCGTGGGTCGACATCGCCGCGGGCTCCGTCGGCCACCCGCACGATGTCGATGACCGACGCGACCGCCGAACCGAAGCAGCCGTCGATCGCGATCAGTCCGATACGCATGGCGCGAACAATAGCAATACTGCCGTATACGCCACTTCTCACATGCCCTTGCTCGTCATACGCTGAACTCGCTTCACCAAGAAACCTCGACACCTAGGAGAACCCCTCATGTCCACACCCGCATCACTTCCGTATGCCTTCGTCGCCAAGATCGTCGCGGCCGATGGACAGCACGACGCGCTCTCCGATCTGCTCGCCGGCGCTGTCGCGCTCGCCAACGAAGAAGTAGGAACGATTGTCTGGTTCGCGGTCAGGACCCACGCCGACACCTTCTGGATCTTCGATGCATTCCCCGACGAGGCCGCTCGCGAAGCCCACGCCAACGGCGCCATCGTCGCAGCCCTGATGGCCAACCAGCACCTCCTCGGCGCAGCACCCGAGATCCTGGCGGCCGACGTCCTCGCGTCCAAGCTCCCGTAGTCCGCCAACGCACGAGACGATCGCGCCCCGCCGAGCCGTCGCCAGGTCGCGACGCAACGCCACGCGGCGTTGCCGAGCGGTGCGAGGCCTATCGGCACACGGACAGGATGCCGGCCGCGAGCGCTCAGCCGGCGAGGGGTCCGTCGCAGAGGAGAGCGACGTCGGTGTCGGGCAGAGCCGTGAGGCCAGCGCATCGCGCGACCACCAGAACCGAACCGCCCCTGCCCTGCGTTTGCGCAGGTCAGGGGCTGTTCGCCGGAGCCGCCTGTCGGAATCGAACCGACGACCTAATCACGTCGGCTTTGCGTCTATCGCTTGATGCGCCCACTGGGCGAACGAGCCGCTGACCTGCGCAAACGCCGAGCGTGGGGGACGCCGCCATCCGGTGGTGACCGACGACGACCGACCAGTACCGACCGTTTCACCGGAGCTTGCGGCGGCGTCGAAGCCGAGCAAGCTCCATTCCTTTAGCTCACCGCGCCCTCCTCCTCGCCGGTCCCGTCGTCGTCGAAGACGTTTCAGGGGTCTTCTCAGATGACGGTGTAGGTCGGCCGGGCGCGTCGGTCCGCAGATAGACGTCGAGGTCTCCCGACGACGGAGGTTCCTACGCCATCCATCCGAAAGACCTCGACGTGTCCGACGCTACCCCGCCGGCCGGCTTCGGCCGCCCTGACCTGACCGCCTTCGCTCGACTCGACGGCCTCGGTCTGAGCGTGACCGGACAACGACTTGAACCGGATCGTGCGGTCCTTGCGTGCCGCGTGGTGGAACCAGATCAGTGGTGCCGACGGTGCGGCAGCGAAGGCGCTGCTCGTGACACCGTGATCCGGCGGTTGGCCCACGAGCCGCTGGGCTGGCGACCGACCGTGCTGGAGGTTGTAGTGCGCCGCTACCGCTGTGCCGACTGCGGACACGTGTGGCGCCAAGACACCAGCGCCGCGGCGGAGCCACGCGCAAAGCTCTCGCGCACCGGGCTGCGGTGGGCGCTGGAAGGGATCGTGGTCGCACACCTCACCGTCGCCCGTGTCGCCGAGGGACTCGGGGTCGCGTGGGACACCGCCAACAACGCGGTCCTGGCTGAAGGCAAGCGGCTGCTGATCAACGACCCCACGCGGTTTGAGGGCGTGAAGGTCATTGGCGTCGATGAGCACGTCTGGCGCCACACCAGGCGTGGCGACAAGTACGTCACCGTGATCATCGACCTCACCCCGGTCCGCGATGGCGCCGGCCCGGCAAGGCTGCTGGACATGGTCGAGGGCCGGTCGAAGGCGGCGTTCAAGACCTGGCTCGCCGACCGCGACGACGCGTTCCGCGACGCGGTCGAGGTGGTCGCGATGGACGGCTTCACCGGGTTCAAGACCGCCGCTGCAGAGGAGATCCCGGACGCGGTCACGGTGATGGATCCCTTCCACGTCGTGCGCCTGGCCGGTGACGCCCTCGACAGGTGCCGGCGCCGGGTCCAACTCGCGATCCACGGGCACCGTGGGTTCAGGGACGACCCGCTCTACAAGTCGCGGCGCACGCTGCACACCGGCGCGGACATGCTCACCGACAAGCAGAGCGACAGGCTACGCGCGCTGTTCGTTGATGACGCTCATGTCGAGGTCGAGGCGACCTGGGGTGTCTACCAGCGCATGATCGCCGCCTATCGCCACGAGGACCGGCAACGTGGCCGCGAGCTCATGGAGAAGCTGATCACCGACCTCAGCGCCGGCGTCCCCAAGGTGCTCACCGAGCTCACCACCCTGGGCCGGACCCTGAAGAAGCGAGCCGCTGACGTGCTCGCCTACTTCGAACGACCCGGCACCAGCAACGGGCCGACCGAGGCGCTCAACGGACGGCTCGAACACCTGCGCGGCTCCGCACTCGGGTTCCGCAACCTGACCAACTACATCGCCCGAAGCCTGCTCGAGACCGGCGGCTTCAGACCCCAACTACTACACCCCCGATTGGGATGAGCCTCGTTGGTCGAGTAGCCGTTCCGAGGGACGAGGAACGGCGTATCGAGACCATGGTGGGCGGTCTCGATACGCCGCTGCGCTCGTTCCTCGCTCTGCGGCTACTCGACCAGCGAACAGGCCAGGTGGTCTCGATACGCCGCTCCGCTCGTTCCTCGCTCCACGGCTACTCGACCAGCGAACAGGCCCGCCGCTGCGCTCGTTCCTCGCTCCACGGCTACTCGATCAGCGAGGATGCTCGGAGGCGCGCTCGCGCCATCGATCAGCTCAGCTCGCGCTTGAGGATCTTCCCGGTGGCGGTCATCGGCAGGGCCTCGACGAGCTCGACGATGCGCGGGTACTTGTAGGCCGCCATCTGCTCCTTGCCCCAGGCGACGATCTCGTCGGCGGTGGCGGAGGCACCGGGCTTGAGGATGACGAACGCCTTGATCTCCTCGCCGTGGCTCTCGTGCGGGACGCCGATCACGGCGGCCAGGGAGATCGCCGGGTGGGTCAGCAGGACCTCCTCGATCTCGCGCGGGTACACGTTGAAGCCGCCGCGGATGATCATGTCCTTGGAGCGGTCGACGATGTAGTACCAGCCGTCGGCGTCCTTGCGGCCGAGGTCGCCGGAGCGGAACCAGCCGTCGGCGTCGATGGCCTCGGCGGTGGCGTCGGGCCGCTTGTAGTAGCCCTTCATGATGTTGTGACCCTTGATGGCGATCTCGCCGATGGCGTCAGGGTCCTTGACCTCGTCCCAGCTCTCGGGGTCGATCAGCTTCATCTCGACGCCCGGGATCGGCGTGCCGATGGAGCCGACCCGGACCGGCTCGCCGAGTCGGGAGAAGCTGGCGACGGGCGAGGTCTCGGACAGGCCGTAGCCCTCGAGGATGGTCACGCCGAAGCGTTCCTCGAACTGGTGGTGCACCTCGACCGGCAGGGCCGCGCCGCCGGCGACGGCGACCCGGAGGTTGGCGGCCAGGGCCTTCACGTCGACGGTCTCGTCGAGCGCGTTGAGCAGGCCCCAGTACATCGTCGGCACGCCGGCGAAGAAGGTCACCGACTCCTTCAGCATCAGGCCGATCGCCGGCGCCGCCTCGAAGCGGGGCAGCATCACGACGGTCCCGCCGAAGGCGAAGGCCCCGTTCTGGATGACGGTCTGGCCGAAGGAGTGGAAGAGCGGGAGCACACAGAGGTAGGTGTCCGGCTGGTCGGCGTCGGCACCGAACAGGGCCTTGCCGGACAGTGCGTTGTCGCGCATGTTGCGGTGCCGCAGCTCGGCGCCCTTGGGCTGGCCGGTGGTGCCGGAGGTGTAGAGGATGACGGCGGTGTCGTCATCGTCCACGTCGACGGAGTCGAAGGTCGGCGCTTGGCCCGCGAGCGCCTGGCCGAAGGTCTCGGTGCCCTCGATCGGCGACGGCGCGGTCGGGTCGGCGGTGACCATGAAGAAGTGCTCGCAGCCGTCGGCCTCCTGGAAGCCGGCGTACGCCTCGGCGCCGATCGCGAGGTCCGGGGTGCCCTGGAAGGCGAAGTAGGCCTTCGCGTCGGAGTCGCCGAGGTGGTAGGCGACCTCGCGGCCCTTGAGCAGCACGTTGAGCGGTACGACGGTCGCGCCGGCCTTGAGGATGCCGTAGTAGATGATCGTGAAGTAGGGCAGGTTCGGGCAGCTCAGGGCCACCTTGTCGCCCGGCTGGATCCCCCGCGAGACCAGCAGGTTCGCCACCTGGTTGGCGGCACCGTTGACCTGCGGGTACGACAGGCGGGTGTCCCCGAACACGACGGCGGTGCGGTCGGGATAGGCCTGGGCGCTGTTCTCGAGGAATCCGGCGAGGTTCGTCATGGGCACAACCTACTGGCCGGTCGTGACCACGGTCACTGGTCCGTGGAACACATCAGGACCGGTCTGGTTTGTGCACACGCCCAGCCGGCGCCCGCGAGTGACCGCGAATGACAGCGCGCGCGGTCAGAAGGACTCGCCGGTGAGGCGCTCGTAGGCCTCGATGTAGCGCGACCGGGTGCGCTCGACGACCTCCGGCGGCAGCGGCGGCGGGGCCTCACCGGAGGCCTTGTCCCAGCCGCTGTCGGCAGAGAGCGCCCAGTTGCGCACGATCTGCTTGTCGTACGACGGCTGGGTGCGGCCCGGCTGCCACTCGTCCGCCGGCCAGTAGCGCGAGGAATCCGGGGTGAGGACCTCGTCGGCGAGCACGATCCCTCCGCCCGCGACGCCGGCGCCGACCCCGAACTCGAACTTGGTGTCGGCGAGGATGATCCCCTGCTCGCGGGCGATCTCCTCGGCCCGCCCGTAGACCTGCAGGGTGAGGTCGCGCAGCGCCGCGGCGGCGTCGGCGCCGACGGTGGCCACGACGGCGTCGTACGAGACGTTCTCGTCGTGGTCGCCGAGGTCGGCCTTGGTCGCGGGCGTGAAGATCGGCTCCGGGAGGCGGCTGCCGTCCTCGAGACCGGCCGGCAGGGCGATGCCGCAGACCTCGCCGCTCGCACGGTAGTCGAGCAGGCCGGAGCCGGTGAGGTAGCCGCGGGCGACGCACTCGACCGGGAACATTTCGAGCCGCTCGCACACGACCGCGCGGCCGCGCACGGCGTCGGGCACGTCGGTGGACACCACGTGGTTCGGCACGAGGGAGGCGAGCTGCCCGAACCACCACAGCGACATCCGGGTGAGGATCTCGCCCTTGTCCGGGATGGTGGTCCCGAGCACGAAGTCGAAGATCGAGAGCCGGTCGCTGGCGACCATGAGCAGCTTGCCGGCGTGCTCGCCGTCGGTGATCTCGTAGAGGTCGCGCACCTTGCCGGAGTGCAGGTGGCGGGCGCCGGGGAGCTCCGGTGCGGGCGGGATGTTCGCGAGCGTCACGGGCTGACACTATCCGCACCGCGGACGGCGGGGGTCGATGCACCAGCTCCGGAGACCGGGTGGCACAGTGTCGCCATGACGGAGTCAGCGCAGACCCCCGACAGCACGCTCGCCCACGGACCGGTGGTCTGGGAGGACGAGGTCTGGATCCTCGCCCGGCACGGCGCCGGCGACCGGCTCGGCCTGACCCTCCACCACCGCGAGGACGAGGGCCTCGGCCAGCTCTCCGACGACCACGCCTCGCAGCTGGGCCGCATCGGCAACCGGCTGATCCGGATCATCGAGCACCTGCCCGAGGCGGGCACGGTCACCCTCGGCCGCATCCCCGGCGGGCACGTGCAGTTGACGTTCGAGGTCGACGGCGTCTCCGACGCCCAGCTCCACGACGTCGCGACCAAGCTCGCCAACTGGGGCGGCGACGCCCGCGCCTGACCCGCGCCTCTCCTGCGCCTGGTCCGACCCGACGTACGACGAGAGCGGCCCGCCGGTCCTGGACCGGCGGGCCGCTCTCGTGCGTGGTGCTACTTCAGCAGGTAGCAGGGCTCGGTGAACTCGTAGTCCTCCGCCGTCTGGCCGGTGAACGGCTCCACGGCGACCGAGACCTTCGACGAGGCCTTCGGGTCGACCTTGTTGAGCTGGGTCACCCGGACGGCGTCCTCGTTCGGGCCACCTTCCCAGTTCGCCGTGCCCTCCGGCAGGGTGCCCTCGCTCTCGATGCCGGTCAGGCTGTTCGCGACGTCGACCATGCCCTCGCGGTCGAGCTTGTCCTCCTCGATCGCCTTCTCGAGGATCGCCTTCATCACGTAGCCGCTGCTGTAGCCGATCGAGAACCAGTCGTTCGGGGTCGTGTCGCCCGCGGCCGCGCGCATCTTCTCCATGCCCGGCGTGTCCGCGTCCCAGGCCGGGAACGACGTGGCCTGCATGTAGAGCGCCTGGATCGCGGGCCCGGCCGGCGAGTCGAGCACGGCGGAGTTCCAGCTCGGGATGGAGCCGATGAACTTGCCGGTGAAGCCCTGCGCCGCGGTGCCGCCGACGACCGAGGCCATCTCCTTGGGGCCGGTCGCGATCACGACGTAGTCGGGCTTCGCCTTGAGCACGGCCGCCACGGCTGCCGACTGGTCGTCGCCGCCGTCCACCGTGCCGGTGGTGATGTCGGTGAACTTGAGGCCCCGCTCCTCGGCGGCGATCCGCGCGCCGACCATGGCGTCGTCGCCGTAGTCGCCGGGGAAGTGCACGACCGCGACCGACTTCGCGCCCTGGTCGGCCGCGTGGTCGACGACGTTCATCGCCTCGGTGCAGTAGCTCGAGCCCACCTCCAGGGAGATGTCGTCGAAGATCCAGTTCGACCCCAGCGACGCGGGGCCGATCAGGATCGACTCGTTCGTCGCGTCCTTGAGGATCGCGTTGGTGTGCGCAGTGCCGAGGGACTGGCTGATGGCGAGGACGTCGTCCTTGATCTCGTTGAACAGCTCGGCGTGCTTCTCCGTGTCGTAGCCGCTGTCCTTGACGTACTCGGTCACGTTGACCTCGTAGTCACCGACACCGCCGGCCTCGTTGACGCCCTGCCAGAACGCCTTCTGGCCGGCCGTGAACGGCTCGCCCACGCCCTTGAACACGCCGGTGAGGTCGGTGATGGTCCCGAGGTAGATGCAGCCCTTGCTGTCGTCGACGGCCTCCGGGCACGGGTCGTCCGTGACGCCCGGCGCGGCGCCGCTGCCGGACTCGTCGTCGCGGCCGCAACCCGCGAGGGCCATGGTCACGGTCAGGGCGGTCGCGACGACCCCCACGCTTCTCGACCTTCGGTTCACGGTTCCTCCTGGTGGTGGTTGTGGTGGTGCGGTCCCCGGCACTGCGTCTCGGAGAGGTCGACAGGACAGAGGTCAGTAGGAGAAGGGGAAGCTCTTCCAGTAGGTGCGCACGCGGTGCCAGATGCCGAACAGGCCGCGCGGCTCGAAGAGCAGGAAGGCGACGATCAGGACGCCGTACATGATCTGCTCGAAGTCGAAGATGTTCGGGTGCTCGCTCGCCGAGCCCGACAGGAACGGTACGAACGCCGGCAGCTCGCTCGCGATCCGCGGCAGGATCGCGATGAGCATCGCGCCCATGATCGTCCCGGAGATGGTGGCGACGCCGCCGATGAGCACGATCGCGATGAACTGCACCGAGAGCAGGAGGCTGAACGACTCGGGCGTGAAGTGACCGCTGGCCGAGAACATGAGCGCGCCGGCGATGCCCGCGTAGAAGGAGGAGATGGTGAAGGCGATGACCTTGTAGCGAGTCAGGTTCACTCCCATCACGCCGGCGGCGACGTCGCGGTCGCGGATCGCGGCAAACGCCCGGCCGACGCGGGAGCGGGCCACGTTGCGCGCCACGAGCGCGGCGACGACGAGCACGCCGAGGAAGAGCCAGTACAGCTTCTGCTCCTCGGTCCAGCCGCCCTTGAAGCCGTTGTCGACCGTGAACTCGATGCCGAACAGGGCGGGCTCCGCGGCCTCGCGGCCCACCTGCGGCCCGCCGCTCATCTCGTCCCACTCGAAGAAGAAGTACTGGCCGATGAACACCAGGCCGAGCGTCACGATGGCGAGGTAGAGGCCGCGCAGTCGCGTGGCGACCGGGGCCACGACGGCCCCGAAGAGGGCCGCGACGAGGCCGGCGCCGAGCAGCCAGGCCGGCATGAAGTCGATGCCGAGCCCGAGGTAGCGGCCGTCGGGGTCGCCGGCCATGACGGCCGCCGTGTAGGCGCCGACGCCCACGAAGAAGGCGTGCCCGAGCGACACCTGGCCGGCGAAGCCGGTGACCAGGTTGAGCCCGATCGCGCCGACCGCCAGCACCAGGCCGCTCGCGAGGATGATCAGCAGGTCGTCGGTGACCAGCAGCGGCATCGCCGCGGCCACGACCAGGACGAGCAGGGCGCCCACGACCTTGGAGCGGGTGTTGAGCAGCGCCATGTCCTGGCGGTAGCTGGTGTAGAGCTCGGGGCGTCCCCAGGCCACCATGCGGCTGGTCATACGCGTTCGACCTCCTTGGTCCCGAAGAGGCCGTAGGGGCGGACGAGGAGCACCACCAGCATCACCAGGTAGGGCGTGATCGACCCGATGTTGGTGTCCAGGCCGGGGAACCAGTCACGGTGGTACGACGTCACGACCTGCTGCGTGACTCCGATGATCAACCCGCCGAGCACCGCCCCGCCGAGCGAGTCGAGTCCCCCGAGGATGATCACCGGCAGCGCGAGCAGCGCGATGTGCCAGTGGTTCTGGTCGACGGTGCGTCCGGCTGCGGCGAAGACCCCCGCCACGGTGGCGAGCGCGCCGGCGAGGCCCCAGGAGACGGCGAAGACCGTGCCGACGCTGACGCCCTGCGCCATCGCGGCCTCCTGGTCGAGGGCGGAGGCGCGCATGGCGAGGCCGATCGGCGTCCAGCGGAAGAAGGCGAAGAGGGCGAGCACGAGCACGGTGGTGACCCCGAAGGCAGCGACGTCGCGGTGCTCCAGGTAGACGCCGCCGACCTCCCACGCGCCGAGGCCCCACGGGTCGCCGACGTTGCGCTGGTCGGAGCCGACGAACATGCCGGACACGATCCGCACGATGATGTCGATGCCGATGGTGATGATGGCGATGACGAACACCGCCTTGCCGACCATCGGCCGGATCGCGACCCGCTCGACCACCAGCGCCACCGCCGCGATCGCGATCGCGCCGACCACGACGGCCGCGACGAACCCGATCTCCGGTGACAGGTAGGTCACCAGCACGGTGCCGGCCAGCAGGAAGGCGGGCTGGGCGAAGCTGATCACGCCCATGGACTTGTAGATGATCACGAAGCCGAGCGCGAGGAGGGCGTAGATCGAGCCGATGCCGATGCCGCCGGCGACGGCGCCGAGGAGCTGGGTCATCGGGCACCTGCCTGGTCGGCGTACATGGACTCGACGAGGTCGTGGAACATGGCGTCGATCGCCGAGCGCTTCACCTTCTGGGTCGCGGTGAGCTCGCCGTCCTCGTGGTCGAGCTCCTTGGGCAGCATCCGGAAGTGCTTGACCTGCTCGACGGGGTTGTGGCGCGCGTTGACCTCGTCGACCACCTGCTGCACCAGCGCGCGGACCTCGTCCTTCTCGGAGAGGTCGCGGTAGGTCGTGAAGGCGAGCTGACGCTGCTGCGCCCAGGCGCCGACGGTGTCGAGCTCGATGCCGATCAGCGCGGTGAGGTACTTGCGGCCGTCCCCGATCACGACGGCCTCCTTGATGTAGGGCGAGGCCTTGAGCCCGTTCTCGATCTCCGAGGGCGCGACGTTCTTGCCGCCGGCCGTGATGATGATGTCCTTCATCCGGTCGGTGATCCGCAGGTGCGTCCCGTCGACCCACTCCCCCACGTCGCCGGTGTGCAGCCAGCCGTCCTCGGAGACCGTGCGGGCGGTGGCCTCCGGGTCCTGCCAGTAGCCCGCGAACACCGCCGGGTGCCGGGTGAGGATCTCGCCGGTGCCCTCGTCCAGCTTCAGCTCGATGCCCTCGTGCACCTCGCCGACCGTCCCGAGCCGCACCCGGCCCGGCCGGTTGGCCGTGGCGACGGCAGCGTTCTCCGTCATGCCGTAGAGCTCGTGCATCGGCACCCCGATGCCCATGAAGAACTGGAGCACCTCGGGCGCGACGGGGGCCGCCCCGCAGCTCGCGTGCCGCACCCGGCGCAGGCCGAGGCGGTCGCGGAGCGCGCGGAAGAACAGCACCCAGCCGACGGCGTACGTCAGCCGGGTGCCGAGCGTGTGCCGGCCGCCGTTGGCCGCCAGCTTGGCGCCCAGGGCGTCGGCGCGACGCAGCCAGAAGCCGGCCCAGTGGCGCTTGGCCCAGGTCGCGGAGTCGAGCTTGATCCGCGCGGTGGCGAGCAGCTTCTCCCAGATCCGTGGGACCGCGAAGAACAGCGTCGGCTGCACCTCGCGCAGGTTCTGGGGCACCGTCTCGATGGACTCGGCGAAGTTGACCTGCGTCCCGGCGCCGGCGTTGTACCAGGTGGTCAGCACCCGCTCGGCGACGTGGCACAGCGGCAGGTAGGACAGCGTCATGTCCTTCGGGCCGGGCGCCGGCCGGGCGAACGGGCTGCGCTCGAGCACCGTCTCGAGGACGAACTCGGCGTTGCCCGCGGTGAGCATCGCGCCCTTCGGCGGCCCGGTCGTCCCGGACGTGTAGACCAGCGTCAGCACGTCGGACGGCTCGGCGGCGTCGACCAGCGCCTCGACCGCCCCCGGGTTCGCCCTCCGGTGCTCACGGCCCCGCTCGAGGAGGTTGTCCCAGGACAGCAGCCGCGGGTCGTCGTAGGCTCGCAGCCCGCGCGGCTCGACGTAGACGATCGTCCTCAGCTCCGGCAGGTCGCCGGACTCCAGCGCCTTGTCGACCTGCTCCTGGTCCTCGGCGAGGTGCACGCAGGCGCCGCTGTGGCTGAGGAGGTACGACGTCTCGGCGGTCGGGTTCGTCGGGTAGAGACCCACCGTGGTCGCCCGGATCGCCACCGTCGCGATGTCGAGGAAGAGCCACTCGGGGCGGTTCTCGCACTGCACGGCGACGCGGTCGCCGGGGCGCACGCCCAGCGCGAGGAGCGCATGGCCGACGTCGAGGACGGCCTCCCAGTAGTCGGCCCAGGTGATCTCGTGCCAGACACCGAGGCGCTTCTCGCGCATCGCCACGGCCTTCGGCATCTCCCCGGCCCGGTCGCGGATCCGGGTGACGATCGTGCGGGTCATGCGGACGCTCCTCCCTCGATGGCGTGCCGGACGTCCTGCTCGGCATCCGGGTCGCCTCCGAGGTAGGCGCGGATCACGTCGGGGTTGCGCTGGATCTCCGTGGGGGTACCCGTCGCGACCGGCGTCCCGAAGTCGACGACCATCACCCGGTCGGCGACGTCCATGACCAGGCCCATGTCGTGCTCCACCATGATCATCGGGATCTGCAGCTCGTCGCGGATGTCGAGGATGTAGCGGGCCATGTCCTCGGTCTCCTCGAGGTTCATGCCCGCCACCGGCTCGTCGAGCAGCAACAGGCGGGGCTCCATCGCCAGGGCCCGCCCGAGCTCGACCCGCTTCTGGACGCCGTACGGCAGCAGGCCGACGGGCATCTTGCGCCACTGCTCCAGCTCGAGGAAGTCCACGATCTCCTCGACCTTCACCCGGTGCCGCAGCTCCTCGTTGCGGGCCCGTCCCCACCACGCCATGGCGGCGAGCGTCCCGTAGCGCAGGTGCTGGTGGCGACCGAGCATGAGGTTGTCGAGCACCGTGAGGTTCGCGAAGAGCTCGATGTTCTGGAAGGTGCGGGCCATGCCGAGCCGCGCGATCGCGGGCGGCCGCTTCCCGATCAGGTCGACACCGTCGAGCACCACTGTGCCGCGCTGCGGCCGGTAGACGCCGGACAGGACGTTGAAGATGCTGGTCTTGCCGGCGCCGTTCGGGCCGATGACGGCGAACAGCTCGTTCTCGCCGACGGTGAAGCTGACGCCGTTGACGGCCTTGACCGCACCGAAGGACAGGTGCACGTCGTCGAACTGCAGCACCGGGCCGCTCTGCGCGTTCACGAGGCCCACCGCTTGCGCCGCCGGTAGTGCTTCACGGACCGGAACGACTTGGTCGCCTCGCCCTCGGCCCCGAGCCCGAGGTAGAACTCCCGGACGTCGGCGTCCTCGCGCAACTGGTCGGCGGAGCGGTCCATCACGACGCGGCCGTTCTCGAGGACGTAGCCGTGGTGCGCGATCGAGAGCGCCATCGCGGCGTTCTGCTCGACCAGCAGGATCCCCGTGCCCTGGCTGTTGATCTCGACGATGATGTCGCGGATCTGCTCGACCACCTTGGGGGCGAGGCCGAGCGACGGCTCGTCGAGCAGCAGGTAGCGCGGGTCGGACATCAGCGCCCGGCCGATCGCCAGCATCTGCTGCTCGCCGCCGGACAACAGGCCGGCCTGGCCGTCGCGCCGGTCGCGCAGGATCGGGAACAGGCCGTAGACCCGCTCGAGGTTGGCCTTGAGGTTGCGCCGGTCGGCATGGGCCCCGACCCGGAGGTTCTCCTCGGCGGTCAGCTCCTTGAAGACCCGCCTCCCCTCGAGGACGTGCTTGATCCCCTTGCGCGCCAGCGCCGACGGCTTCAACTGCCCGACGGAGTCGCCGTCGAGGGTCACCGATCCCTTGCGGATCTCGCCGTCGTGGACGTCGAGCAGGCCGGAGAGCGAGCGGAGCAGGGTCGACTTCCCGCCGCCGTTCGCCCCGAGCAGCGCGACGATCCGGCCGTCGGGGATCTCGAGGCTGACTCCGCGTAGTGCGAGCACGACGTCGTCGTAGACGACCTCGAGGTTCTGAACAGCGAGCAACGCAGCCCCCTCCGCACTGTGATCGGCATCACAGGTGCGTGGAATGTAGCGGCCGGGACCGTGGTCGTCACTGTTACTGGCGAGTAGACCCGCGGAGTGGTCCGAATCGTGACCTTCTGGAGTCCAGATGGTCAGCCGGCGAGGGCTGCGGCGCGGCGCAGGTCGGCCGTCACCGCGGGCCGGCCGCCGACCGTGAGCAGCTTCCCGGCGCCGAGCCCCGCGACGTCGAACTCAGCCACCACGAGCGAGCCGTCCTCCGCCGGTGAGAAGTAAAGGGCGAGGCGCGCCCGGAACGGGCCGCAGCTGCCCTCCTCCACCCACTCGACGCCGGGCTCGGCCACGAGCGTGCGCATCCGCGGCCGGACCCCGGGCACGACCGTGACGTCGGTCCAGCTCGTGCCGGCGGCCGTGATGCCGCCCGCCGCGGGGACGACGTCGACGACCGTCCGCAGCGAGGACTGCCACGCCGGCCGGTTGCGCGGGTCGGCGAGGTAGGCGAAGGCCCGGTCCGCCGGGACCGGGAAGGGGACGGCGATCCGGGTCAGAGGATCGCGCCCGGTGCGTAGCCGGCGGCCGCCGGGTTCGCCTCGACGATCGCGGCGACCCTGCGGCACACCGCCTGGGTCTGCGCGACGGCGGCGCCGGTGAAGGTGATCGGCTCGGCGACCAGCGACTGCAGCTGCTCCGCGGTCAGCCCGAGCCGCTCGTCGGCGGCGAGCTTGGCGAACACGTCGTTCTCGGCCTGGCCCTGGCGCACCGCGAGCGCCGTGCCGACGGCGGCCTCCTTGATCGCCTCGTGCGCGACCTCGCGGCCCACGCCGTTGCGGACCGCGGCCATCAGCACCTTGGTCGTCGCCAGGTAGGGCAGGTAGCGGTCGAGCTCGCGCTGGATGACCGCCGGGAAGGCGCCGAACTCGTCGAGCACGGTGAGGAAGGTCTGGAACAGGCCGTCGACGGCGAAGAACGCGTCGGGCAGTGCCACCCGCCGTACGACGGAGCACGAGACGTCACCCTCGTTCCACTGGTCTCCGGCGAGCTCGCCGACCATGGAGAGGTAGCCGCGGGTGACCACCGCGAGGCCGTTGACCCGCTCGCAGGAGCGGGTGTTCATCTTGTGGGGCATCGCCGAGGAGCCGACCTGGCCCTCCTTGAAGCCCTCGGTGACGATCTCGTTGCCGGCCATCAGCCGGATCGTGGTCGCGAGGTTCGACGGGGCGGCCGTCACCTGGACCAGTGCGGAGAGGACGTCGAAGTCGAGCGAGCGCGGGTAGACCTGGCCGACGCTGGTGAGGACCCGGTCGAAGCCGAGGTGGCCGGCGACCCGCTGCTCCAGCTGGTCGAGCTTGTCGGCGTCGCCGCCGAGCAGGTCGAGCATGTCCTGCGCGGTGCCCATCGGGCCCTTGATGCCGCGCAGCGGGTAGCGGCCGAGGAGGTCGTCGACCCGCTCGATCGCGATCATCAGCTCGTCGGCGACCGTGGCGAACCGCTTGCCGAGGGTGGTCGCCTGCGCGGCGACGTTGTGCGAGCGCCCGGCCATGACGAGGGTCTCGTACTCGCCGGCAAGGCGGCCGAGGCGGGCCAGCGTCGCGATCGCCCGGTCCCGCACCAGGCCCAGCGACTGCTTGACCTGCAGCTGCTCGACGTTCTCGGTGAGGTCGCGCGAGGTCATCCCCTTGTGGATGTGCTCGTGGCCGGCGAGCGCCGCGAACTCCTCGATCCGCGCCTTCACGTCGTGGCGGGTGACCCGCTCGCGAGCCGCGATGCTCGCCAGGTCCACGCCGTCCTCGCCCTGCGCAGCGACCTTCTCGTAGGCCTCGATGACGCCGTCGGGCACCTCGATGCCGAGGTCCTTCTGCGCCTTCAGCACGGCGATCCAGAGCTGCCGCTCGAGGACGATCTTGTGCTCGGGCGACCAGATCGCGGCGAGGTCGGCGGCGGCGTAGCGGGTGGCCAAGACATTGGGCACGACGTTCGGGACGGTCACGGGGCCTGATTATCCCATGGCAGCGCCCCCGCACCTCACTCAGCGCAGCGGCCGGACGAGCACCATCTCGCCGTCCTCGTTCGCGCCGCGGATGCCGGTGAACCCGGCCTTCGCGGCGACCCGCAGGCTCGCCGTGTTGGTGGGGGCGATCGACGCGCGGACCCTGACCCCGGCGGCGTCGGCGCGGGCGAGGAGGGCGCCGAGCGCCTCCGTCGCGAGGCCGTGGCCGCGCGCCGGCGGCACCAGGCCGTAGCCGACCTCGGCCTCCGGCACGTCGTCGGTGGCGGGCTCCGGCGGCCCGAAGAACCCGATCGAGCCGATCACGAGGCGCTGCTTCAGGGACACGATCGAACGCGGCCCCCAGGGGTCGCCGTCGCGCCAGAGGGCGGCGGCAGCGAGGTCGTCCTCCCGCGGGAAGTCGGGGTGCCAGTCGGGACGCCGGTCGCCGGCCTCCAGCAGCGCGACCGTGGACACGTCCCACAGCACGAGGGTGAGTCGGGGCGTCTCGATCCCGGCCGGTCGTACGTCGACCACGGGTCAGTCCTCGGTGAGCGAGGCACCCTCGACGACGCCGAGCGGCTCGGCCGCGATGTCCGAGCGCCGCTGCAGGCCGTCGAACGTGATCAGGTCGGCGGCGGCGTAGGCGCGAGCGCGGGCGTCGGCGACGTCGTACCCGACGGCGCGCACGGCGAGCACGCGGCCGCCGGCGGTGACCAGCTGCTGGCCGTCGGGGCCCTCGGCCAGGGCGGTGCCGGCGTGGATCACGTCGACGTCGGCGACGCCGTTGGCAGCACCCACCCCGGTGATGACGTCGCCCTTCGACGAGGACTCGGGGTAGCCGGCGGAGGCGAGCACGACGGTCACGGAGGCGGCGTCGCGGAAGGTCGGGGCCGGCACGTCGGCGAGGCGGCCGCGCGCGGCCGCGGCGAGCAGCTCGCCGAGCGGGGACTCGAGGACGGCCAGCACCGGCTGGATGTCCGGGTCGCCGAAGCGGCAGTTGAACTCGATGACCCGCGGGCCGGCCGCGGTCAGGGCGAGGCCGACGTAGAGGCAGCCGACGAACGGGGCGCCCCGGCGGCCCATCTCGTCGAGGGTCGGCTGGACGACGGTCTCGACCACGGTCGCGGCGAGGTCGGCGGGCGCCCAGGCCAGCGGCGAGTAGGAGCCCATGCCGCCGGTGTTGGGACCGCGGCCGCCGTCGAAGATCCGCTTGAAGTCCTGGGCCGGCTGGAGCGGGTGGGCGGTGGTGCCGTCGCAGACTGCGAAGAGGGACACCTCGGGGCCGTCGAGGAACTCCTCGATCACGACCGTGCCGCACGCGGCGGCGTGCGCCTCCGCCTCGGCCCGGTCCCGGGTCACCACGACGCCCTTGCCGGCGGCGAGCGCGTCGTCCTTCACGACGTACGGCGCCCCGAACTCGTCGAGCGCGGCCGCCACCTCCTCGGGGGTGCGGCAGGTGCGCGAGCCCGCGGTCGGGACGCCGGCGGCCGCCATCACCTCCTTGGAGAACGCCTTCGAGCCCTCGAGCCGCGCGGCCGCCTGCGAGGGGCCGAACACGGCGGTGCCCGCGGCCCGGACGACGTCGGCGACGCCGGCCACCAGGGGCGCCTCGGGGCCGATCACGACGAGGTCGGCGCCGACCTGCGCGGCGAGGGCGGCGACCGCCGTACCGTCCATCGGGTCGACGTCGTGGAGCGTGGCGAAGGCGCCGATCCCCGGGTTGCCCGGCGCGGCGTGCACCTCGCTGACCGCCGGGTCGCGGGAGAGTGCGAGGGCGAGCGCGTGCTCGCGGCCACCGGTGCCGATCACGAGGGTCTTCACGGGAGGATCC
Source organism: Nocardioides sp. (assembly GCA_035554935.1). GTDB lineage: Bacteria > Actinomycetota > Actinomycetes > Propionibacteriales > Nocardioidaceae > Nocardioides. The sequence continues at coordinate 56,454 of DATMHM010000015.1, forward strand.
TAGTGAGGCTCAGAGCCGGGGCAGCACCGGCTGGAGCGGGAGCTCGAGGGCGAAGGTGGTCCGCCGGTCGGTGCTGGGCGGCAGGTAGGTCACCTCTCCCCCGTGGCTGCGGGCGATCTCGCGCGCCAGGTGCAGCCCGATCCCGCTGCCGCCGGCCGGGCCCGCGTGCGCGAAGCGCTCGAAGAGTCGCGGCAGCAGTCGCTGGTCGACACCGTGTCCGCTGTCGGACACCTGCACGCAGACCCCGGTGGCGCTCCGCTCCCCCGTCGCCACCACGGGGGTGCGGCCGTGCCGGATCGCGTTCTCCAGCAGGTTGTCGAGCACCTGGCCGATCCGCGCCGGGTCGGCCACGAGCTCCACGTCGTGCGGCACCTCGACGGTGACCCCGGCGCGCAGGTGCACCGCGCGGACCCGGTCGGCCGCGGCGAGCAGGGTGCCGCGCAGCGAGATCCGCTCAGGCTCGAGGGACAGCGCGCCGGTCTGCCGGTCGGAGGCCGCGCCCAGGTCGGCGGCAAGGCGCTGGAGGCGCTGCGCGCTGCTCGCCAACGCCTCCAGGAGCTGACTGCGCTCGGCCGCCGCCAGGTCGTCGCGGCGCAGCATCGACGCAGCGGCCTCGACCACCGCGGCCGGCGTACGGAGCTCGTGCGCGGTCACCGCGAGCAGGCCCCCCAGCCGTGCGGCCCGCTGCCGCTCCTCCTCGCGGAGGCCCTGGTCGTTGCGGCGCAGCGCCACCTCGGCGGTGATGTCCTGGACCTGCGCGAAGACGTAGAGCGGCGCACCGCGGGAGTCCCGGATCGGCGTCAGGCTCACCCGGACGGTGCTGTCACCGTCACCGACCACGAGGGGGTGCTCGAAGACGGCGAGGTCCGCGCCCGCGACGATCCGCGCGAGCGCCTCGTCCAGCGCGGCGCCGTGCTGGCGGGTCAGCACGCCGTAGTCGAGGCCGACGAGGTCCTCCGGGTCCCGGTCGACCATCGCGGCGAGCTCCTCGTTGGCGCGCACCACGCTCCCGTTGAGCGTGAGCGTCGCCATTCCGATCGTGGCCTGGTGGAAGACCTCGCGGAAGCGCTCCAGGTGCTCGTCGAGCGCCGCCTGGCCCCGGGCGGCGTGCCTGTCGCCGGCATTCGCCAGCCGCAGCCCTGCACCGGGGTCGACCCGCCGGCCCGACAGGTCGGGGACGTGGCGCCACAACCGCCCCGGGAGCTCGTCGATCGGGATCGACTTCTCGATGAAGTCGACCGCGCCGAGCTCGCGCGCCCGGGCCGCGAGGCCACGGCCCTCGAAGCCGGTGAAGACGACGACCTTCGTCCGCGGCGACACGGCCAGGATCATCGGGATGGCCTCGAGCCCGTCGACCACCGGCATGGACGTGTCGAGCAGCATCAGGTCCGGCTCGTGCTCGCTCGCGAGCAGCATCGCCTCTCCGCCGTCACCGCCCTCGGCCACGACGTCGAACAGGCCCGACGCCCGCAGGCGCGCTCCGACCAGCCCGCGCAGCTCGGGCGAGTCGTCCACGATCACCACGGTCGGCCGAACGGCCACGCCCACACTCCTGCTGTCCCGACGTGCCCCACGCACGTCCACCGCGCAATTCCCCGGCAGCGGGTTCTCATACCCCCCGGTTCCGAGGAATTCGCGGGACCCGGTCGAGGACGAGCGGGCGCCGGTCAGCGCAACCGGTCAGCGCAAGGGGTGCCGGACGACCGCCTGCTCGCGCTCGGGGCCCACGCCGACGACCGAGATCCGCGCGCCGGAGCGCTCCTCGACGAACTCGACGTAGTCCTGCGCCGCCTTCGGCAGGTCCTCGAAGCTGCGGCAGCCGGAGATGTCCTCGGTCCAGCCGGGCAGGTTCTCGTAGACCGGCACCGCGTGGTGGAAGTCGGTCTGGTTGACCGGCATCTCGTCGTGGCGGACCCCGTCGACGTCGTACGCGACGCAGACGGGGAGCTCGGCGAGGCCGGTCAGGGTGTCGAGCTTGGTGAGCACGAAGTCCGTGACGCCGTTGATCCGGGCGGCGTAGCGCGTGATCACGGTGTCCATCCAGCCGCAGCGGCGCGGGCGGCCGGTCGTCGTACCGAACTCCCAGCCGGCCTGGCGCAGGAACTCGCCATTCTCGTCGTGCAGCTCGGTCGGGAACGGGCCCTCGCCGACGCGGGTGGTGTAGGCCTTGGCGATCGCGATCACCTGGTCGATGCGCGTCGGCGGGATGCCGGTGCCGGTGCAGGCGCCGGCGGAGATCGCGCTGCTGGAGGTCACGAACGGGTAGGTGCCGTGGTCGACGTCGAGCAGGGTGGCCTGGCCGGCCTCCATCAGCACGACCTCGTCGCGGTCGAGCGCCTGGCTGAGCAGCAGCCCCGTGTCGCAGACGTACGGCGCCAGCCGCTCGGCGTGCGCGAGCAGCTCCTCGACGGTCTGCTCCACCGACGGGCCCCGTCGGTTGTAGATCTTCGTGAGCACCTGGCCCTTGAGCTCGAGCGCGCCCTCGACCTTGGCGGCGAGGATCTTCTCGTCGAACAGGTCCTGGACCCGGATGCCGATCCGGTTCATCTTGTCGGCGTAGGTCGGGCCGATGCCGCGGCCCGTCGTACCGATCCGGCGGCTGCCGAGGAAGCGCTCGGTGACCTTGTCGACCTGCCGGTTGTAGTCGGGGATGACGTGCGCGTTGGCGCTGAGCTTGAGCGAGGAGGTGTCGATCCCGCGCGCCTCGAGGCCGTCGATCTCGTGGAACAGGACGTCGATGTCGACGACCACGCCGTTGCCGATGACGGGGGTGCAGCCCGGCGTGAGGATGCCGCTCGGCAGGAGGTGGAGGGCGTACTTCTCGTCGCCGATGACGACGGTGTGGCCGGCGTTGTTGCCGCCGTTGAACTTCACGACGTAGTCGACCTGGCTGCCCAGGTGGTCGGTCGCCTTGCCCTTGCCCTCGTCGCCCCACTGGGCTCCGACGATCACGATTGCCGGCATCTCGGTTGCTCCTTCGCCAGGACGGAGTCCCTCCGCCCCTCCTGACGGGACGGCTGCTCAACGCACCACTTGTCTCTGCTGGTGTCTGCCAAGCAAGAAGCCCCGGCAAGGACCGGGGCTCTCTTGCGGCGTCACGTTACCAAAACGCGACCCGAGGACGGCTTTCGGCGACGCCGGCGTAGTCCGGTCACACCATCCGCCGCCGACGATCGGACGGGATCCGCTGCGGCCCGGCACCAGCCTGCGCGTTCCGCTGCTCGACCACCTCGCCGCGCCCTAGCGTCGCAGGACCGACCCGCCCCCACACCGCCTCGGGACCGCCCAGTGAACCTCATCCAGTGGATGCAGCCGCGCCGCCACCGCGCCGCCGCCCGGTCCGTGTCGACCCTGTGCGCGGTCGCCGCCGGGGTCGCGCTTGTCACCGCCCCGATCCACCACGACGACCTGGGACGCACGGGCATCCTCCTCGCCGCCGGCCTGGTCGCGCTCGTGATCGCGTTCAGCATGCTGTCCCGTCGCTTCGACGAGCGGCACCGGCTGGGCTGGGCGCTCGGGCCGCTGCTCGCCGTGGCCGCCCTGACCGCGATCGACCTGCTCACCCACGACAGCAGCCTCACCGCGCAGGTCTTCTTCCTCTTCCCGGCGCTGTACGGCGCCTCCCAGCTGCGTCCCCCGGGCTCGGCCGTGATGACCGCCGCGTCGGTGGCCGGCGAGCTGGTGGTCGTGCTCGCCCAGCTCCCGCTGCGCCTGGCGGTCGTCGACGCGGCGTACATGATCGCGGCCCTGGTGACCTGCTCGATGCTGCTCACCGCCGCGAGCGAGAGCCAGGCGCGCACCGTGGCCCAGCTCCAGCGGATGGCCGCGATCGACCCGCTCACCGGGCTGGCCACCCGGCGCGTGCTGGACGAGGCGGCCACGTCGGCGCTCTCCGGCGCGCACAGCGAGGCCGGGACCGCGCTGGTCCTGATGGACTTCGACCACTTCAAGTCGATCAACGACGCGCTCGGCCACCCGGCCGGCGACGCGGTGCTGGTGCAGCTGGCCGTCGTACTGCTCGAGCGCAGCCGGCCGACCGACGTGGTCTGTCGCCTCGGGGGTGACGAGATCGCCGTCCTGCTGCCCGAGTGCACGCTGGAGACCGCCCGCGCCCGCGCGGACGAGATCCTCGCCGCCGTCCTCGGGCGCACCTTCCGCCTCGAGGACGGCAGCACACTCCAGGTCTCGATCAGCCTCGGCTGCGCGCACATGCCGACCCACGGCGACGACCTGCGCTCGCTCTACGCGGCCGCCGACGCGGCGCTGTACGACGCCAAGCAGTCCGGCCGCGGTCGGGTGGGCTCGATCGACGTACTCGCCGAGACCGGGTAGCCAGACCTGCGGCGCCGCCCTATCCTCACCTGGAACGTGTTCTAGTTTCGGCGTGCGTCGTGCGCCGACCGACGACCAGGAGCCGGCATGGGCGCCAGCCGCGACACCATCCTCGAGACCATCCAGCAGTACGTCGACCTCGTCGCGACGGGCTCGTCGGCGGGCGTCGTCGCGCTCTACGCCGACGGCGCGACCGTCGAGGACCCGGTCGGCTCCGAGGTGCGCACCACCCGCGAGTCGATCGCTGAGTTCTACGGCACGCTGGAGGGCCTCGAGCAGTCCGCGACCCTGCTGCACGTGCGGATCGCCGGCAACGAGGCCGCCTTCGCCTTCGAGCTGGTCACCCGGGCCGGCGACCAGACCTACACGCTCGCGCCGATCGACGTGATGACGTTCGACGACGACGGGAAGATCCTGTCGATGCGGGCGTTCTGGTCCGGCGAGGACATGTCGATCGCCGACGCCTGAGCTCGCTCCGGGGCCGTTGGTCGAGGAGGCCGGCCACGTCGTTGGTCGAGGAGTCGCCCACGTCGTTGGTCGAGGAGGCCGGCCACGGCCCGTTGGTCGAGGAGGCCGGCCACGGCCGTCTCGAGACCTCTCGCCACGGTGCAGGAACCGTCCCCACCGCCTGCAGACACGCCTGTACCCCCGCCCGGTGCTGCATGGTGGGCGGGGTACGGGGCGTGGTGGTCAGTAGCCGTCGTAGTCGTCGGGGTCGAGCCGCCGCGGCGGATCGAGCGAGGTGGTGCCGAGTGGTCCGACGTGGAAGTGCCGTCCGGACGGACTGATCCACAGGTAATGGGCGGGCGCGATGATCACGTACCGCCAGAGGCTGAACGTCTTGGCCCGATGGTGTCGTCGGCAGAGCGGAACCAGCTGGCACGGACAGGTCGGCCCGCCCTGGGCGTAGGGCGTGTGGTGGTCGATGTCGCACTTCACCGCACGTCGTGGGCAGCCGGGGAACCGGCAGGTGTGGTCCCGCAGCTGCACGCGCTGCTTGAGCCGGTCCGGGATCTCGTACGAGTCGACCGGCACACAGTCCGCGAGGTCGATGACGGGTCGGATGGTGACGGTCGCGTGCCGCGCCAGCAGCCACTCCTTGATCTGCCCGATCGTGACCGGCATCCCGGACTCCTCACACCGCCCCACCCCGTTGGTCGAGGAGGCCGGCCACGGCCGTCTCGAGATCCCCGCAGCCCCTCCTCCCAGGCCGTCGTCGATGAGCTCGTCGAGGCTGGTGTCGGTGATGTGCACGTTCAGCACGACCTTCCGCCCCGGCGCCTCGGCAACCACCTCCCCGGTCTCCTCGTCATGGATCAGCAGGTCCAGCGCGAGGTCCCGTCGTGCGATCGCACCTGCGGCCTTGGACCGTCGTACGTCGAGCGGGGAGTCGTCCCCGAACCTGCCCCGGATCTCGGCCTCCCGTGAGATCGCCTGGTCAAGATCCAGGCTGTCCGCAGCGTCGAGGACACCGTCCCACCGCACCTGCCCGTGCTCATCCACCTCGTCGGGCCCGAAGCGCCGCTGGTCGGCAGCCTGCTGCCGCTCGGCCTCGGCACGTTCGGGATCGAACCGCATGACCGCCTCCGCCACGAGGCGTTCGAGCTGCTTCCACCCCACGCCACCGATGGCGGCGTTGAGGTGTCGGTCCACGAACGCCGCCGCCTCCACGGACAGCGGGCGGGTGAGGTCCGCGACCCGTTCGGCCCGCCAGGGCGCGACCTTCCCCGCGACCACGGCGGCGTAGAGGAGAGGGAGGCGCCAGGCGCACTCGATCACCCTGCCCACATAGGACCTGCCACTGTCAGGTGAGCGTTCCAGGACCGCGATCAGCTCCATCAACGCGAACTCCGACACCAGCGGTGCACCCTCGCCGGCGATCGGGACACCGGTGTCGATCACCCCGTCCACCAGGGTGGCTGCGCCTTCGGTGCAGTCGATGGTGTTCTGGTCGGCCCAGGCGGTGATGGCGACCCATTCCTCGACGAGGAGGCTGTTGCGTCCCCGGACCCCGGCGGAGAGCTCGGTGAGGAGCTCGGGCACCGAGTGGCCG
>DATMHM010000016.1:0-16115 GCA_035554935.1 Nocardioides sp.
CCGAGGCCGACGACGTGGAATCGCCCGGCAGAGGAGCCCGCCGAGGAGTCCGCCGAGGAGCTCGGCGGGCCGTCCAGCGGCTCGCCCGTGGTGGCGCTCACTCCTCCTCCTGGGCGAGGGCGTTGACGGCGGAGGACGCCATCGCGGAGCCGCCGCGACGGCCGCGCACGGTGACGAAGGGGATGTCGATGCCGTGGTCGGCGGCGAAGGACGCCAGCGCGTCCTTGGACTCGGCGGCGCCGATGAAGCCCACGGGACAGCCGACGATCGCGGCCGGCCGGGGTCCGCCGTCGAGGATCATCTCCAGCAGGTGGAAGAGGGCGGTCGGGGCGTTGCCGATCGCGACGACGGCGCCCTCGAGCAGCGGCTCCCAGAGCGAGACGGCGGCGGCGGTACGGGTGGTGGACCAGCGGCGGGCCAGGTCCGGCACCCGCTCGTCGGTCAGGAAGCAGTGCACCGGGTTGTCGGCGGGGAGCCGGCCGGCGGTGATGCCCATGGCGACCATCCGGGCGTCGCACAGGATCGGCGCGCCGGCGGCCAGCGCGCCGCGCCCGGCACGAACGAGGTCGGGGTGGATGACCAGGTCCTCGACGAGATCGGTCTGCCCACTGCCGTGGATCATCCGGACGGCGACCTTCTCCGCCTCGGCGGGCACGCGCGACAGGTCGGACTCGCGGCGGATGGTCGCGAACGAGTCGACGTAGATCGCGGGGCCGTCGGCGATGTAGTCGTAGTGCCGGCTCGGCGCCTTCAGCTCGGCCGGCCCGGCCAGGTCGGTCAGTTCCGTCATGTCGTCTCCTCGGGGATCAGCACACCGTGCCATGGGGTGACCACGACGGTGGTGGCCGGGTCGTTGTCGGCCGCCCAGGCCGCGATGGTCGCTGCGTCGACGCCGTCCTCGCCGACGGCCACGTGCTCGCCGCCGGGCACCGGCCCGAACGGCAGCGGAGGGGAGGACACGTCCGCCCCCTCCGCCGGGGGTACGACGTCCGCGAGCCGGGCGGCGGACGGCGCATCGAGCTCGTCGACGTGCCACGGGGCGGTCGGCCCGGCGCCGCGCACGGCCAGGAACCGCCGGGCGAGGCCGGCCAGCGCGTCGGCGGCGTCGGCCAGCGCCACGACCTCGCCCCAGTGCTCGCCGACGCGCAGCTGGGCGCGGGCGTCGTCGAGCGCGACGAGGCCGAGGTCCTTGTGGCGCTCCGCGAGGTCCCCGCGGCCGTCGTCGAGGGTGAACAGGAAGCGACCGGGAAGGCCGGCGAGGGTGCCGTCGCCGAGCAGGAGGGCGTCGAGCGCGGCGACGACGGGCCGCAGGTCGGCGCGGCCGCCGGCGAGCCCGGTCTGCGGCGACACCATCACGTTGCGGATCCGGTCGTGGGCGCGCGACGGGAGCAGGCCAGTCGCCTCGAGGGCGTCCAGCGCGTCGTCGGCGAGCCGGTCGCCGGAGCCCGCGAGCGGCATCGCCCGGAGCTGGAGGTTGGCGCGGGCCGTCGTACGGACCCGGCCGTCGCCGAAGCGTCCGGCCACCCCGGCCAGGGCGACCAGGTCGGCGAGCCGCACCCGGCCGCCGGGGACGCGGATCCGCACCAGCCCGCCGTCCTCGGCCGGCCACGGGTGCACGATGCCGGGGCACCGGTCCGGGCGGCTGCGTGCCGTGGAGGCCATGTGGGAGGTCCTTCGAGGTCCGGGGGCTCTCCGCGTCGCCCCTGCAGTCTCCTGCGTTGTCCTTCACCCCTCGACGGCTGTCGCGGGGGCCAGCAGGTCTTCGGACTCGGGATCGTCCGGTGCGGAGCGTCTTCCCAGGTCCGTGGACCCAGTGACATCGCCGAATTGCTCGGTGCCCCGCCCGTCACCCACACCGCTGCGCGTCAGTCCCGGACTCCCACCGGGTTCCCTGACCCCACGAGGAGGTCGACTGGCACGGGCACCCTACCAACCGGGCCGGTCCCGGGCACCTCGCGCCCCGATAGCCTCGGGGCATGCCGACCCTCAAGGACGTCGTCGACCTGCTCCACGGCTGGTACCCGCCCTCGACCGCCGACACCTGGGACGCCGTCGGACTCGTGTCCGGCGACCCCGAGCAGCAGGTGAAGAAGGTGCTCCTCGCCGTCGACCCGGCCCCGGCGGTCGCGGCGGAGGCGGCCGACTGGAAGGCCGACCTGCTCGTCGTGCACCACCCGCTGTTCCTCAAGCCCGTCAACGGGTTCGCGGCCATCACCCCGAAGGGCCGCACCCTGCACACCTTGACGAAGGCGGGCTGCGCGCTGCTGACCGCCCACACCAACGCCGACCAGGCCGCCGGCGGCGTCTCGGAGGCGCTCGCGCGCGCCCTCGGGCTGACCGACCTGGAGCCGATCGTGCCGGCGGGGAGCGCGCCCCGCGACAAGCTCACGGTCTTCGTGCCCGCCGACGCCGCGGCGCCGGTGCGGGCCGCGATGGCCGAGGCCGGCGCCGGCCGGATCGGCGACTACGACTTCGCCTCGTTCACCAGCGCCCCGGGCGAGGGCCGCTTCCGCCCGCTCGAGGGGGCCGACCCGATGATCGGGACCGTCGGCGCGCTGGAGACGGTCGAGGAGGTGCGGGTCGAGGTGGTCCTCGACCGTGCGGTGCGGCCGGCCGTCGTACGGGCCATGCTGGCGGCGCACCCCTACGAGGAGCCGGCGTACGACGTCGTCGAGCTCGCCGACCCCGGGATCGTGACGACGGGCACCGGCCGGATCGGCAGCCTGCCGCAGGCGACGCTCGCCGAGTTCGCGGAGCACGTCGCCGCGGCGCTGCCGCTGACCCACCACGGGGTGCGGGTGGCGGGCGACCCCGAGCGGCCGATACGACGGGTCGCGGTCTGCGGCGGGGCGGGCGACTTCCTGCTCGACCGGGTCGCCGGGCTGGACGTCGACGCCTACGTCACCAGTGACCTGCGGCACCACCCGGCGGCGGAGTTCGTCGAGAAGGGCGGGCCGGCGCTGGTCGACGTCGCGCACTGGGCCGCGGAGTGGACCTGGCTGCCCGTCCTCGAGCAGCGACTGCGCGAGGTGCTCGGCGACGCGCTGGACGTCCGCGTCAGCACGGTCCCGACCGATCCCTGGACGATGCACCTGTGAGAATGCACCCGTGAACGCCGACCCCGCCGCCCAGCTCCGCCTGCTCGACCTCCAGGCACTCGACTCCCAGGTCGACCAGCTGCGCCACCAGCGCAACAACCCGCCGGAGGCCGCGGAGATCAAGGAGCTGCTCGGCAAGCGCGCCGACGTCGACGGTCGGCTGCGCGACCAGCGGATCGTGGTCGACGACCTGGCCGTGGCGCAGGCGAAGGCCGACGCCGACGTGGAGCAGGTGAAGGCGCGCCGTACCCGCGACCGCGAGCGGATGGACTCCGGCGCGATCGCCGACCCCAAGGCGCTCGAGCGGATGCAGCACGAGCTGCAGTCCCTCGAGCGCCGCATCGCCACGCTCGAGGACGAGGAGCTCGAGGTGATGGAGCAGCTCGAGGAGGCGCAGTCCGCCCTCGCCGAGCTGACCACCGCGATCGAGCAGCTCGACGCGCGCCTCGGCGAGCTGACGACCGCCCGCGACGAGAAGGCGGCCGTCCTCGACGGCGAGATCGCGCAGGTCGCCGGCGGCCGCGACGCGATCGTCGCGGGGATCCCCGACGACCTGCTCGCGCTCTACGAGAAGCTGCGCGCCAGCAAGGGCGGCGTCGCGGTCGGCGAGCTGCGCGCCCGCCAGTGCGGCGGCTGCCGGCTCGCCCTCGACGCCGGCGAGCTCGCCGAGATGCGCGCGCTGCCGCCGGAGACGGTGCTGCGCCACGAGGAGTGCCAGCGGATCCTGGTCCGGACGGCCGAGAGCGGGCTCTAGCCCGTGGCCCGCCGAGTGGAGCGGGTCGTCGTCGAGGCCGACGGCGGCTCGCGCGGCAACCCCGGACCGGCGGCCTATGGCGCGGTGCTGCGCGACGCCGCGACCGGCGAGGTGCTCGCCGAGGACGCCCGCACGATCGGGATCGCGACCAACAACGTCGCGGAGTACTCCGGCCTGGTCGCCGGTCTCGAGCTCGCCCGCGACCACGCGCCGGGCGCGGTCGTCGAGGTGCGGATGGACTCCAAGCTCGTCGTCGAGCAGATGTCGGGCCGCTGGAAGATCAAGCACGCCGACATGCGTACCCTCGCCGCCCAGGCGTCCGCGATCGCACCCGACGGGACGACGTACGTGTGGGTGCCGCGCGCGTCCAACGCGCACGCCGACCGGCTGGCCAACGAGGCCCTCGACGGCACCCGCTCCGGCGTCAGCGTGCCGGGGGACCGGATCGCCGACGAGCCCGACTCGGCGATCGAGGAGGCGGAGTCGCCCGCCAGCGGCCCCGGCCAGCCCACCACGATCGTCCTGGTCCGCCACGGCGTCACCGAGCACACCACCGGCCGCCGCTTCTCCGGCGGGCTCGGCGGCGACAACCCGCCGCTCTCGGAGGAGGGCCGCCTCCAGGCCGCCGAGGTGGCCGCCTGGTTGACCGAGCTCAAGGAGGACATCGACGTCGTCGTGGCCTCGCCCGTGCGTCGTACGAGGGAGACGGCGGACGTCATCGCGGGCCGGCTCGGCCTCCCCGTCGAGGAGGAGCACGCCTTCGCCGAGATGGAGTTCGGCGAGTGGGACGGGCTGTCCTTCACCGAGGTCGCCGAGCGCGACAAGGAGCGCCTCGATGCGTGGTTCGCCGACATGACGGCGTCCCCGCCCGGCGGCGAGTCGTTCGTCACGGTGCAGGAGCGGGTCCTCGCCGGGCTCGAACGGGTGCTCGCCACCCACGCCGGCCGCACCGTCGTCCTGGTCAGCCACGTCACGCCGATCAAGACCCTCGTCGCGCACGCCGTCGGCGCGCCGCTCGAGTCGCTGTTCCGGCTCGAGCTGTCGCCGGCCGCGGTGTCGGTGATCGCGTTCTACCCCGACCCGTCAACGGGCGGGCGGCACGGGTCGCTGCGGTTCTTCAACGCGCTCGCACCCGGCCGGCGGACGCTGCGGGACACCGGGCGCTGGTAGCCCGTCACTGGTGACCCGTTCACTGGTGGCCCGGGCTCCGTCGTACCGGCGCAAATGGTCGTGGATCAGGCGATCTCGCGACCATTTCCACCGGTACGACGACGGCCCAGCCAGCGTTCGCGCTCGGCCGGGCTGAGTGCCCGCCGCCGGGCCACGGTGGACGTGTCGACCCACCACGGTGGCTGCTCGATCGTCCACGGCCGCGGGCCGGTGCTGCGCGCGGCCCGCTCGTAGGTGCCGTCGAGGCGGTGCAGGAAGCGCCGGCGCTCGCCCCGGCCGCCCATCATGCTCACCACCTCGATGCCGAGCCGCCGGGTGAGCTCCTCGCGGGTGAGGTCCCGGCTGCGCCGCGCGCCGGTGTCGTGCACCTCGCCGTTGTACTCGCCGGCGACCCCCGCCTCGACGTCCAGCAGGTCGGGGGTGAAGACGTGGTTGCCCTCGAGGTCGAAGACCGGTTGGTTGCACAGCAGCGGCCGGTCGCGGTGCTGCTGCCAGAACCGTCGCATCACGACCTCCATCGGGGACCAGGAGTTCTCGCTCGCGAGGTCCAGGGCGGCGTCGAGCTGGACCTTGCCGGGGCGGCCGACGAGGGTGGCCGCGTAGGCCCGCAGCTCGGCGATGCTCGTGAGGTCGTCGTAGGCGGCCATCTCGATCGCCCGGAGCGCGTCGATCTCGCCGACGGCGACCCGCGCCTCGTAGGTGACCGATCGGACCGGGATGGTGATCGGCAGGCCGTCGACCACGACCACGTCCCCGGGGAACAGCCAGTCCTCCGAGACGGTGATCCGGGCCGGGTTCCGCCTGACGTGGCGGTCGCCCACCGCGACGGGGACCGGCAGCGCCGAGCCGTCGGCGGCCAGCCCGTCGAACCAGCGGTCGACGATCCAGCCGAGGGCAGCCCACCCCGTCGCGGCGCTGCCGTCCGGCAGGCCCGCGACCGCGTCGACGATCCGCTGCGCGACCGTGTCGGCCGTTCCGGCCGGGCGGTAGAGCGCGGGAGCGACACGGGACCAGCCCGGACCGCGTGACTGGCCGCGGGTGGGCCCGGTCAGGCCGCACGGGTCCACGCGCTGCGGAGTGACGATGCCGGGTCGGGTGATGTGCAGGTCCACGCACCGAGCATCCGCCGAACCGCGGATTCATGCGCCCGTTCATCCACAGGCCCGTCGTACCGGCGCACATGGTCGTGGATCAGGCGATCTCGCGACCATTTCCACCGGTACGACGGCGGGCCCGTCAGAGTTCGGCGACCACCACGTCGAGCTGGGTGCCGTTCCGGCCCGGCGCGCCCACCTCGACGGTCCAGCCCAGCCGCTCGAGGGTGGCAGCGAGGGCGGCGGGGGTGCGGGGGTCGGCGCCGTCCTCGAGCAGGGCGCGCACGATCCGGCCCTTGGTGGCCTTGTTGAAGTGGCTGACGACCTTGCGGGCGCCGTTGTGCTCGTGGAGCACCCGGACGGTCGCGGTGCGCGCGGCGAGGTCGGCGCCGGGGCGCCAGAAGGTGGCGTACATCCCCGAGCGCAGGTCGACGAAGAGGCCGCGGCCGATCGCCTCGGCCATCACGTCGGGCAGCGCCTCGCGCCACACGCCGGCGACCGGGCCGAGGCCGGGGAGGGAGGCGTCGCCGGAGAGGCGGTACGACGGGATGCGGTCCCCGAAGCGGACCATGCCGAACAGGCTCGAGGCGACCGCGACCCGCGTCGCCGTGCGGCGCTTCGCCGCCGCCGAGAGGGTCTCGACGTCGAGGGCGTCGTAGAGCACTCCGGTGTAGATCCGGTCCGCGCGGGCGGTCGCCGCTTCGGGCAGGCCCGCGTTGCGGGCGACGAGGTCGGCCTGGCCGGCGGACAGGCCGAGCACCTCGGTGGCCTTCGCCGGGTCGTCGCGGCACAGCTCGACCAGCGCGTCGAGGACCTGCTGCCGGGCCGGCGTGAGCGCGGGCGACGACAGGGAGTCGAGGTCGAGCGGCTTCCCGCGCTGGGGTTCGGACTTGCCCTCGCTCGGCGGCAGCAGGATCAGCACGGCCGCAAGGATAGGGTCCACGACATGCCCAACAATCTCGTGGTCCGGGTCAAGGCGAGCTCCTCGGCCGTGCAGGAGGGGCTGCAGGCGATCGCCGCCGAGCTGGACCTGCCCGGTGAGTTCCCCGCCGAGGTGACCGCCGCCGCCGAGCAGGCAGCGGCGGGCGTCGTACTGCCCGACCTGGACCGGACCGACCTGCCGTTCATCACCATCGACCCCGAGGGCTCGATGGACCTCGACCAGGCGGTGCACATCGAGCGCGCCGGCGACGGGTTCGTGGTGCACTACGCGATCGCCGACGTCGCGGCGTTCGTGACGGCCGGCGACCCGGTCGACCTGGAGGCGCACCGGCGCGGCGAGACGCTCTACGGGCCGGGCTCCCGGATCCCGCTGCACCCGCCCGCGCTGTCCGAGGGCGCCGCGTCGCTGCTGCCCGAGCAGGTCCGCCCGGCGCTGCTGTGGACGATCGACGTCGACGCGCAGGGCGGCTGCACGAAGGTCCACGTCGAGCGTGCCCGGGTGCGCTCCACCGCCCGCTGGTCGTACGTCGACGCCCAGCGCGCCCTCGACGACGGCTCCGCCGGCGAGGTGCTCGTGCTGCTCAAGGAGGTCGGGCTCCTGCGCCAGGACCAGGAGACCGCCCGCGGCGGCGTCTCGCTCCCGCTGCCGGAGCAGGAGGTCGACGAGACCGAGGACGGCTTCCAGCTGGTGTTCCGCGAGCAGCTGCCGGTCGAGCAGTGGAACGCCCAGATCTCGCTGCTGACCGGCATCGGCGCCGCGTCGCTGATGGTGGGCGCGAAGGTCGGCCTGCTGCGCACGCTGCCGCCCGCCGACCCGCGCGACGTCGAGCGGCTGCGCCGGGTCGCGAAGGGCCTGCGGATCGACTGGCCCGCGGACACCGGCTACGCCGAGTTCATCCGCTCGCTCGACCCGACGGTCTCCCAGCACCAGGCGATGGTGGTCGCCTGCACCCGGCTGCTGCGCGGCAGCGGCTACGCCGCCTTCGACGGCGAGCTGCCCGAGCAGACGCAGCACTCGGCGATCGCGGCGGAGTACGCCCACGTCACCGCTCCGCTGCGGAGGCTCGGCGACCGCTACGCCGGCGAGGTGTGCCTCGCGATCTGCGCCGGCGAGCCGGTCCCGGACTGGGTGCGCGCCGCGCTGCCGGACCTGCCGCGCGAGCTGCAGGACTCCGCGCGGCGTGCTGGCTCCTACGAGCGGGCCGTGCTCGACCTGCTCGAGGCCGCGGTGCTCGCCGAGCGGGTCGGCGAGGAGTTCGACGCCGTCGTCACCAGCGTCCGCGAGGAGGAGGCGACGTCGGGCGTCGTGGTGCTCGCCGAGGTCGGCGTCGAGGCAGCCGTCACCTCCGCGACGGCGCTGCCGCTCGGCGAGGACGTGAAGGCGACCCTGGTCACCGCCGACGTCGCGGCCCGCAAGGTCGCCTTCGAGGTCCGGTGAAGGTCCTCGTCACCGGGGGAGCCCGGTCCGGGAAGTCGCGGCACGCCGAGGCGCTGCTCGCCGGCCACGAGGCGGTCACCTACGTCGCCGCCGGTCCCGCGTACGACGACGCCGACTGGGCCGCGCGGGTCGCCACGCACCGCGAGCGCCGCCCGGCGGCCTGGCAGACTGAGGAGACCCGCGACGTCGCGGGCGTCCTGCGCACCGCGACGGGCGCCATGCTCGTCGACTGCCTCGGCACCTGGCTGACCGCGCTGGTCGACGAGGCGGGCCTGTGGGACGCGCCCGTCGGCGAGGTGGAGGAGCACGTGCTGGCGCGGGTCGCCGACCTGACCGACGCCCTCGCCGCATCCGCAGTGCGGGTGGTGCTGGTGACGAACGAGACCGGCCTCGGCGTCGTACCCGAGCACCGGTCGGCCCGGCTGTTCCGCGACCTGCTCGGCACCGTCAACCAGCGGGTCGCCGAGGTGTGCGACGAGGTGCACCTCGTCGTCGCGGGGCGCGTGCTGAGGCTCTGACGCCCGTTGGTCGAGGAGGCCGGCCACGGCCGTCTCGAGACCTCCGGCCACGCCCGTTGGTCGAGGAGGCCGGCCACGGCCGTCTCGAGACCTCCGGCCTCCTCGATGTCCGCCGCGCTCAGGCGCCGGCGAGCCCCACGAGCAGCACGGCCAGGGCGAGCTCGATCCCGGCGCCGAACACGTCCCCGGTGACCCCGCCGAACCGTCGTACGGCGTGCGCGGTGAGCGCGGCCACGACCAGGCCGGCCACGGCGACCGTCACCGGGCCGCGGACCGGGTCGACGAGGGCAGCGAGCGCGGCGAGTCCGGCCCACCCGGTCACGGTGACCACGACCGGCACCGACCGGGTGAAGGTGACGCCGAGGCCGTCCTCGCGGGCGGGTGGCGCGAGGCTGCAGCCGGTGATCCAGAGCGCGGCGCGGGACGCGCACACCGCGAGCCCGGCCACCACGGCGAGCCGCACGTCGCCGTCGAGCCCGACGAACCAGGTCAGCCCGGCGGCCTGGGTCCCGAGGACGAGCACCAGCGCGGCAACCCCGGCCGGGCCCGCCGTACCGCTCTTCATCACGGCGAGCGAGCGCTCGCGGTCGTACGACGACGTGAGGCCGTCCGCGACGTCGGACAGCCCGTCCAGGTGCAGCGCCCGGCTGCCCGTCGCCAGCACGGCGAGCGCCGTGAGGGCGACCGCCGGCGCCGGCAGGTCGAGCCGACCGCCGGCCCACAGCACCAGGCCGACGGCGGCCCCGAGCGGCAGCACGGCCAGCGGGGCGAGCAGCAGGGCGCCGGTGGCGACGCCGGGCGTCACCCGCAGCACGGCCGGCACCCGCAGCGCCGTCAGCATCCCGATCGCGAGCCGCAGGCTGCGGCCCGCCACGGCGACGTTCACTCGGGCATCAGGTCGGCCAGCAGTGCCACGTCGCGGAGCAGGGCGACGGCCGAGCGGAGCACGGGCACCGCGGCGACGGCGCCGGACCCCTCGCCGAGGCGCAGCCCGAGGTCGAGGACCGGCTCGAGGCCGAGCTTCTCGAGGGCGAGGGACTGGGCCGGCTCCGTCGAGCGGTGACCCGCGGCGAACCAGGCGGAGGCGCCGGGCGCGAGGCGCTCGGCGGTCAGCGCGCAGGCGACCGACATCAGGCCGTCGAGCAGCACCGGGACGCCCTGCCCGGCCGCCTCGACGAGGTAGCCCACGGTGGCGGCGAGGTCGGCGCTGCCGACGGCCTGCAGCGTCTGGACCGGGTCGTCGAGCCGGTCGCCGGCGCGGTCGAGGGCCTGCTGGACGACGGCCTGCTTGTGGAGCAGCGCTGCGTCGTCGACCCCGGTGCCGCGACCGGTCACCTCGGCGGCCGGGAGGCCGAGGGCCGCGGCGACCATGGCGGAGGCGGGCGTGGTGTTGCCGATGCCCATGTCGCCGGACAACAGCAGCTGCGCGCCGGCGGCGATCTCCTCGCGGGCGACGGCGCGGCCGGCCTCGATGGCGGCGGCGGTCTCCTCGGCGGTGAGGGCGTCCTCCACGTGGATCGCGCCGCTGCCGCGACGTACCTTGTGCGCCTGCACGTCGGCCGGCACACCCTCGAGGTCGTCGTCGACGCCGATGTCGAGGACCCGGACCGCGACGCCGTGGGCGGCGGCGAGCGCGGAGACGCCGGCCTTGCCGAGCACAAAGGTGCGCACCATCGCCGGCGTGATCGCTGGTGGATAGGCGGAGACGCCGTGCTGCGCGACACCGTGGTCGCCCGCGAAGATCACCAGCCGCACGTTGTCCAGCGGCGGCGGCGGGCAGGCGCCCTGGGTCGCGGCGAGCCACACGCCGAGGTCGCCCAGCCGGCCGAGCGCGCCGGCGGGGGTCGCCAGCCCGGCGAGCCGCTCCGCGGCGGCGGTCCGGACGGCGGGATCGGGGGCAGCGATGGCGTTCATGAGGCCGAACGCTACCGCCGACTCCGGCTCCGCCGGGACGGGCGTCAGTGCACGAGCTTCAGCCCGACCGCACAGCCGACCAGGCCGACGATCAGCAGCACCCGCGCCACGCTGACCGGCTCCTCGCCGGTGGCCATCGCGATCACCACCGTGAGCGCGGCGCCGATGCCGACCCAGATCGCGTACGCCGTACCGACGGGCAGCGTGCGCATCGCGTAGCCCAGCCCGAGCATGCTGGCCACGACCGTCACGGCGAACACCAGCGAGGGCGCGAGCCGGGTGAATCCCTCGGAGCGGGACAGCGCGGTGGCCCACGCGGCCTCGAGGGCGCCGGAGAGGACGAGCACGAACCAGGCCACGACAGCCACTTCCTTCGTGGCCGTCTTGTCGCGATCCGGGTACGGCTCCCTCGTCCGGCGGCCGAGTCCCGGCCGTTCGCCGAGTCTAAGCACCCTCCTACGATGAGCCGAACCCACGACCGGAGGAACCCATGAGCAACCTGGCTGTCGAGCGGAACGGCGCCATCGAGGTCTGGACGATCGACGACCCGGAGACGCGCAACGCGATCTCCAGCCCGGAGATGATCGACGCCATCGTCGACAACGTGCGCCGTGTCGACCGCGACGCCGAGGTGCGCGCCGTGGTGCTGACCGGCGCGGGCAAGGCGTTCTCCAGCGGTGGCAACGTGCGTGACATGGCCGAGGGCAACGGCATGTTCGGCGGGCCGCCGGTCGAGCAGCGCTACGGCTACCGCCACGGCATCCAGCAGATCCCGCTGGCCTTCCACGCCAGCGAGGTCCCGTTCATCGCGGCCGTCAACGGGCCCGCGGTCGGCGCCGGCTGCGACCTGGCGATGATGTGCGACCTGCGGATCGCCTCCGACAGGGCGTGGTTCGCCGAGTCCTTCGTGCAGCTCGGCCTGATTCCCGGCGACGGCGGCGCCTGGTTCCTCACCCAGGCGATCGGCCCGGCCCGCGCGGCGGAGATGGCGCTGACGGGGGACCGTGTCGACGCGCAGCAGGCACTCGACTGGGGCATCGTCTCCCGGGTCTGTGCGCCCGAGGACCTGATGGCCACCGCGATGGACCTCGCCGAGCGGGTGGCGAAGAACCCCTCGCACGCGGTGCGGATGGCCAAGCAGTTGCTCCGCGCCTCCCGTACGGCGGACCTGGGCCCGGTGCTCGAGCTGAGCGCCTCGCTGCAGGCGGTCGCCCACCAGGCCGAGGAGCACCGCCAGCGGGTGCAGGCCTGGCTCGAGCGCTGAGCCCTACGCCGTACCGTCCATCCGCGCCAGGCGGGACTGCAGCGCCGAGCGCCGGTCTGCGTTGCCGTGCAGCGCGACGTAGGTGTCGCGGTAGGTCCACAGCAGCGCGTCGTCGAGGCGGCGCACCGCGCCGGGCGGGTAGCGGTAGTCCATCCGCGCCGCCAGGGCGTCGGTGTCGACCGAGCGCAGCACCTCGCCCAGCGTGGCCAGCGAGGTGATGCCCAGCTCCAGCACGATCCCCGAGATCCACTGGTAGTGGTCGGTGCGCGACCAGCCGGCGTCGGCGTACTGGCCGGCGAGGAAGGCCGCGAGTTCGCGCGGGTTGATCCGCGGGTCGTCCTCCTCCGCTGCCGAGTCCGGCGGTCCCGCGGTCGCCTCCTTGCCCAGCCGGTCGCGGATCGTGGAGAACTCGCGGTCGGCGAGCTCCAGCAGGCCGGCGGCGAGCGTGAACCGGCGGTCGAAGTCGGGCACGTGCTCGTCGGGGATGGTGCCCTTGTAGCGGATGTCGTGCTCGAACTCGGCCCAGGCGTGCTGCAGCACGGTGCGGATCTGGACCTGAGCGATTCTTCCGCGCAGCAGATCGTGGGCCGGCTGGGCCTCGCGGAGCGGGTCGAGCCCGATGTGGAGGTGCCGGCTGGCGTAGCCGAACCGGCCCTCGCTGGCGGTCTCCCGGCCGAGGTCGCGGTCGGCGTGGACGACCACCTGGTCGGCCAGCAGGTCGGCGACGGCCTGCACGTCGCTGAGCACGTAGGTGATGACGCGGATCCCGATCTGGTCGGTGATCTGCACGAGCGGGTCGGGATGGAGCGGCTGCCCGTCGACGGTCCGCGCCGCCTTCGCCGCGAACGACGCGACGCTCTTGGCGCGGCCGGTGACGGTGAGGTAGTTGATGCCGGCCTCGTCGAGAATGGAGGTGACCAGCCGCATCCACGCCTCGGCGGCCTGCTGGAGTTGGGGATGCGCGGCCTCGTACTCCCGGATGGCGGCGTCGATGCGCCGCGCCGCCGCCGGCACCCTCGCTGCGCGCGGCGTCGGCGCCAGGTCCTCCGGCAGCGTGGGCGTCACGATGTAGCCGGTGTCGAAGTCGCCGTACGTCGTCACCCGGTCGGGCCAGCGGTCGCGGAACAGCGCCACGTAGGCGCACACGACCGCGTCAACCTGGTCCTCCACGACCCGCAGCTCGCTCTTGCGCTCCGCCGTCTCGACCGCCGTCCGCAGCGCCAGCCACGCCCCGTCCTCGCCCTTCGTGACGAGCGGCGGGTCGGCGCTCGCGAGGCCCTCGACGTGATCCAGCAGCCCGACCAGCGCGGCGCGAAGCTGCTCGAGGCTGCGGCCGGGCTTGTTCTTGTACTTCAGTGTCCGGCCCAGCCGGAACAGCGCCACCGTCGCCGGGTGCGGGTAGACCTCGATCGCGCGGCGAGCCCGCCCCGAGCGGGGGTTCATGTCGAGGCCCAGCCGCGCGACGATCCGCGCCCCGCGGGTCTGCTCGCCGAGCTCCGGCTTGCTGGTGTTGGACGGGTGGGCGCCGGCGTCGAAGCGCGCGAAGTCCTTGTTGAGCGCCGCCTCCGCCGGACGGTTCCCGGTCGGGTTGCGCACGATGAGGGGAGCGTCGATCGCGACCAGGCAGGCGCCCTCGACGTACGACGACAGCGCGGCCGCGACCTGGTCGTCGGTTTGCGCCGCCGACACGTGGACCAGCCGGCCGTCCGCGTCGAGGACCGCGAGTCCGGTGGGGTTGCGCTCACCCCACGCGAGGTCGATGCCGACGTAGTGCATGGGTCCAGCCTGCCGCATCGGGGCGGCGAGATCGACGAGGAGACCGGCCACGGCCCGTTGGTCGAGGAGGCTGGCCACGTCGTTGGTCGAGGAGGCCGGCCACGGCCGTCTCGAGACCCCTCGCCCCGGTGCAGCAACTGTCTCGACCGCCTGCAGACATGCCTGTATCCCCGCCCGGTGCTGCATGGTGGGCGGGGTACGGGGCGCGGTGCCTAGTAGTCGTCGTAGTCGTCGAGGTCGAGCCACCGCGGCGGATCCAACGCCGTCGTCCCCAGCGGTCCGACGTGGAAATGCCGTCCGGACGGACTGATCCACAGGTAGTGGGCAGGCGCGATGATCACGTACCGCCACAGTGAGAACGTCTTGGCCCGATGGTGTCGCCGGCAGAGCGGAACCAGCTGACACGGACAGGTCGGCCCGCCCTGCGCGTAGGGCGTGTGGTGGTCGATGTCGCACTTCACCGCCCGGCGTGGGCAGCCGGGGAACCGGCAGGTGTGGTCCCGCAACTGGACCCTGCGCTTGAGCCGGTCCGGGATCTCATACGAATCGACCGGTACGCAGTCGGCCAGGTCGATGACCGGCCGGATCGTGACGGTCGTGTGCCGGGCGAGCAGCCACTCCTTGATCTGCCCGATCGTGACCGGCATCCCGGTCTCCTCACACCGCCCCACCGGGTTGCCGTCGTCGTTGATCGAGGAGGCCGCGTCGCCCTCGTTGGTCGAGGAGGCCGCCCCCGCCTCGTTGGTCGAGGAGGCCGGCCACGGCCGTCTCGAGACCCCCGCAGCCTCCCCTCCCAAGTCCCCGTCGACAAGCGCGTCGAGGCTGGTGTCGGTGATGTGCACGTTCAGCACCACCTTCCGCCCCGGCGCCTCCGCAACCACCTCCCCGGTCACCTCGTCATGGATCAGCAGGTCCAGCGCGAGGTCCCGCCGTGCGATCGCCCCCGCGGCCTTCGACCGTCGTACGTCGAGCGGGGAGTCGTCCCCGAACCTGCCCCGGATCTCCGCTTCCCGTGAGATCGCCTGGTCGAGGTCCAGGCTGTCCGCGGCGTCGAGGACACCGTCCCAGCGCACCTGCCCGTGCTCGTCCACCTCATCGGGCCCGAAGTGCCGTTGGTCGGCGGCCTGCTGCCGTTCGGCCTCGGCACGTTCGGGATCGAACCGCATGACCGCCTCCGCCACGAGGCGTTCGAGCTGCTTCCACCCGACCCCGCCGATGGCGGCGTTGAGGTGCCGGTCCACGAACGCCGCTGCTTCGGCGGACAGTGGGCGGGTGAGGTCCGCGACCCGTTCGGCCCGCCACGGCGCCACCTTCCCCGCAACGACCGCGGCATACAGCAAGGGAAGGCGCCAGGCGCACTCGATCACCCTGCCCACATAGGACCTGCCACTGTCGGGTGAGCGTTCCAGGACCGCGATGAGCTCCATCAACGCGAACTCCGACACGAGCGGTGCGCCGTCGCCGGCGATCGGGACACCGGTGTCGATCACCCCGTCCACCAGGGTGGCTGCGCCTTGGGTGCAGTCGGTGGTGTTCTGGTCGGCCCAGGCGGTGATGGCGACCCATTCCTCGACGAGGAGGCTGTTGCGTCCGCGGACCCCGGCGGAGAGCTCGGTGAGGAGCTCGGGCACCGAGTGGCCGTCGAAGCGGCCGATCGGGGTGCTGGGTCCGAGGTTCATGAAGGAATTCTCCCATCGACCACCGACAGTTTCCAGCGCAGGAAGCAACGTCAGGACCCGCCTGTGGACAGGGAATTCTCGATCGCGGCTTGTGGAGAACAGCTGTCGGTTCCAGTGACTTGTGAGGCCGGTGGGGGTGCCTTCCGGCACCATGTCCCGGGGTCTCGAGACGGCCGTGGCCGGCCTCCTCGACCAACGGGGGTGTCGTGTTGGTCGAGGAGGTCGCCCGCGACCTTCTCGAGACCGCCGTAGCTCACAGGCGGACCCAGCAATGCACCCGATCCCGGTCCTACGGCCCGCAAGCCGACAGCGCGACCTCAGCCGCTCCCAGCCTCTCGTCGCTGCTGCTTGAGATCGTCACCACCGACGGGCCGCAGCCCGCGGGGCGAGTACCTGCACCGTGGCCAGAGGTCTCGAGACGGCCGTGGCCGGCCTCCTCGACCAACGGGGGGGGCGCGTTGGTCGAGG
>DATMHM010000017.1:0-26418 GCA_035554935.1 Nocardioides sp.
TGATGTACGACGCCTCATCGCTGCAGAGGAACGCGGCGGCGGCCGCGATGTCCTCGGGCTGGCCGACCCGTTTGACCGGGTTCGCCTCGGCGTTGAGGCGGCGGAACTCGTCGACGTCCATCTTCAGCCGCGCCGCGGTGGCGTCGGTCATCTCGGTGGCGATGAAGCCGGGCGCGACCGCGTTGACGTTGATGCCGAACGGGCCGAGCTCGATGCCGAGGGTGCGGGTGAAGCCCTGCACGCCCATCTTGGCGGCCGAGTAGTTGGCCTGGCCGCGGTTGCCCAGGGCCGAGATCGAGGAGATGTTCACGACCTTGCCGTACTTCTGCTCCACGAAGTGCTTCTGTGCGGCCTTCGTCATCAGGAACGCGCCCTTGAGGTGCACGCCCATGACCAGGTCCCAGTCCTCCTCGGTCATCTTGAACAGGAGGTTGTCGCGGGTGATGCCCGCGTTGTTGACGAGGATGTGGATGCCGCCGAGCTCGGCGACGACCCGCTCGACCGCGGCGTCGACCGACGCCCCGTCGGAGACATTGGCGCCCACGCCGACGGCCTTCGCGCCCTCGGCGAGCGGCAGCTTCGCGGCGGCCTCGGCCGCAGCGCCCTCGTCGAGGTCGACGATCGCGACCGACGCGCCCTCCTCGGCGAACCGGGTGGCGGTGCCGAACCCGATCCCGCGCGCAGCTCCGGTGATGACGGCGACCCGCCCGTCGAAACGACCCATGTGTCCTACCTCGCTCTTCTGTTCGAGTCCTCGTGGTCCGGGCTGAGCCTACGACCCCAGCGCCGCACGCAGGCGGGCGGCGTACTCCGCGGACTCCCCGTCGTCGTACCTGCGCCGCGGCCAGAAGAACCCGCGGAGGCCGTCGCCCTTCGTCCGCGGCACGACGTGGACGTGCAGGTGCGGCACGGACTGGCTGACCACGTTGTTCATCGCGACGAAGCTGCCCTGGGCGCCGAGGCCCTCGACGACCGCGGTCGCGAGCCGTTGCGCCGCGCCGAGGAACCCGTCGCGCTGGTCGGCCGGCAGGTCCGGCAACGTCACGACGTGCTCGCGCGGGACGAGCAGCACGTGCCCCTTGAACACCGGCCGGCGGTCGAGGAACGCGACCAGGCCGGGCTCGTCGAGCACCACGTCGGCCTCGACCTCGCCCGCCACGATCGAGCAGAAGACGCAGTCGGGGGCAGGCACCCGACCAGCCTAGTGACAGACCACGTCCTCGCAGCCGGGTACGACGACCAGCCGCCCGCCGCGCGGCACGGCGTCGAAGTGCTGGCTGTCGCTGCGGCCGTAGGTCCAGCGCAGGCCGCGGCCGGCCATGATCCGCACCACCCGGTGCGTCCGGGAGCGCCAGGCGACCCGGGCGTGCGCGCGCCAGGGCCACCAGGCGTTGGGCACCCAGCCATGGCTGGAGCGGTAGGGGTTCTCCCACGTGTTGACGTCGAGGGAGCGGCCCCAGGTGTGCGGGCTGCGGACGCCTGGCCGGCCGACCACCCAGCGGCAGTTGAACGCGGAGGTGTTCCCGGCAGCCATGGAGCGGTAGTCGTCGGCGCCGTTGAGGCGGCGGGACCAGCCGAACCGGTCGACGCGGTACATCGAGCGGATCGGCAGCCTCGCGGCGTACATGTCGCGCAGCGCGCCGGCCATCTGGCCCACCACGGCGACCGCGGCGACGACCTCACCGCGCCGCCGGTAGCCCTGGTAGTCCCAGTAGTTGATCCGCAGCAGGCGCAACCCCGAGCGCCCGACCGGGCAGCCCCGGTGCCAGCTGCGGCCGACCATGCTGCGCCACACCCGGTCCGGGATGCGGCTGATCACCGCGGCGGCGCCCGGCGCCGTCGCCCGCGGCTGCACGGGCAGCGCGATCCGCGGCCGCGGCGCTCCGGCGGGCAGCCGGACCGGCACGCCCGGCGGCAGGTTGTCGACCACGTGCAGCCGGCTGACCGACCCGGCGGCCCAGGGCAGCCCGGTCGAGACGGCGCGGTAGCGGCCGTCGTTGCGCGGCGCGAAGTCGATGTCGGCGATCCCGCTCGCGTTGGTGGTGCGCCTCGTCACGGTGCGCCAGGCGCCGTCGAGGTAGCGCTGGAGCCGGACCGTTCCCGCGACCGGCTCCCCCGTCGTCGTGACCCACGTGATGCGCAGGACGATGCTCCGCTCGTCGACGACCGACGTGGGTCCGGTCAGGCTGGTCGTCGTCGGCAGGGCCCGCAGCGGCAGCGTGAACGTGGCCGTGGCCGGCTCGTGCTCCATGTCGCCCGCGTACGACGCCCGCAGCTGGTTGCGCGCCGGGGACCGGCTCACGGTGAGCGCCAGCGTGGCCGCGCCGGTGTCGTCCGTGGTGACCGTGCCGGCCGGCTGCCAGGCGACGCCGTCCCACCGCTCCAGCACGACGTCCGCGCCGGCCACTGGGCCCTCCCCGTCGGTCGGCCCGTCGGTGAGCCCCACCGTGACGACGGCGTCACGGCCGGCGTACTGCGGGGGCGCGGTGAGGGTGAGGGTCGTGGCGCCCGCCGCGACTGCCCGCGGCAGGCCGGGGATGCCGGCGACGAGGGTCGAGACGACCGTGGCGAGCACGACGAGGGCGGCGGACAGGAGGGGGCGCCGGGGTCCGAGAGGCATCCCTCATGGTGGACCCTCGACGCGGCTCCTGTCCGCCGCCTCGCGGGATCGGCGGCGGTCAGTGCGTGACGACCGCGCGCCGGTCCTCGACCCACGCGTCGCGCGCGGTGACCCCGATGTCGGGGTGGTCGGTGAACAGCGCGTCGACGCCGGCGTCGAGGAACGCCCGGGTCTCCGCGACGAGGTCGCCGTGGGCGTTCGGGTCGGTGCCGACGCGGAAGTTGGTGGCCATGAACTGGTTCTCCGCCCGCAGCGTCCAGGTCACGACCTTCAGGCCGGCGTCGTGGGCGTCGTCGACGAGCGCGCTCGGCAGGCCGGTCGCGCCGCTGGCGTCCCTCGGCAGGACCAGGCTCTTGTTCGGGGCGACCCACTCGGCGTAGGTCGCGATGTCGGCCAGGCCCGCGGGGGTCACCAGGTCGGCGTACGTCGTGGACGACCCGGCCGCGCGCAGGTCCCAGGGCGCGCCCGCGCCATCGACGAGCTGGGCCAGCGGGACCTGCGTCATCGTGTCGAGCTCACGCAGGTTGCCCGTCTCGAAGGACTGCACGACGACCTTCGCCGTCCGGCGGTCGAGGCCGTGGCGGCGCAGGGTGCGCACGAGCGGCTCCTCGAGGGAGAGGCCGATCGAGTCGAAGTAGGTGGGGTGCTTGGTCTCCGGCGCGATGCCGATGGTGCGTCCGGCGCGGCGCGACTCCGCTCGGACCAGGGCGATCACCTCGTCGAGCGTCGGCACCTCGAACCGGCCGTCGTAGACCGTGTTGCCGGGCCGGACCTGCGGCAGCCGCTCGACGGCGCGCAGGGTCTTGAGCTCGGCGAGGGTGAAGTCCTCGGTGAACCAGCCGGTGACCGATCGGCCGTCGATGACCTTCGTGGTCCGGCGGTCGGCGAACTCCGGGCGCACCGACACGTCGGTGGTCCCGCTGATCTCGTTCTCGTGCCGGGCGACGAGCACGCCGTCGCGGGTCGAGACCAGATCGGGCTCGACGTAGTCGGCGCCCATCCGGATCGCGAGCCGGTAGGCCTCGAGCGTGTGCTCCGGCCGGTAGCCCGAGGCGCCGCGGTGGGCGATGACGAGCGGGCCGGCTTCTTCCCGGCCCGCGTCGGCCTGGCCGGCGTGGGCTGCGGCGCCGGGCGCGGCCGGGGTGGCCGGCGTGGTGTCGGCGTGGGCGGGCACCGTCGCGGCTCCGAGGGCGACGGCGGCAGAGGACAGGGCGGCCACGACAGCCCTCCCGAGGATGGTGGTCTTCCGGGTCATGTCCCGAGCCGACCAGCCGGAGGTGGCGCAGCGGCGAGGCGCAGGTGAAGCGCGGCCGACGGTCAGCCGGCCGGCAGGAGCACGCCGTCCGCCGTGGCGGTCGTCGTCACCTCCCTCCGAGGGTGGGGGCGGTGCGGGCGGGAGGGGACAATGGGACGCGACGACGAGGAGGAGGCGACGTGGCCTACTGGCGCCGCACGGGAGCGCACACCTACCAGCCGACCGAGCACGTGGGCGGCGCGTGGGACGAGGCGACCCAGCACATCTCCCCCGCGCTGGGCGTGCTCGCCCACGTGGTGGAGCAGGACCGCGACCGGCGGCGCGGCGACGACCTCGTCGTCAGCCGGCTGTCCTACGACATCCTCGGCACGGTCCCCGTGGACGCGATCGACGTCGAGGTCGAGGTGCTGCGACCGGGGCGCACGATCGAGCTGGTGCAGGCGACGGCGTCGTACGCCGGCCGGGCCGTGGTCGTGCTCCGGGCCTGGCTCGCGGAGCCCTACGACACCGTGGGGCTCGCCGGCGTCGAGCTGCCGCGGATCCCGCCGCCGGACGAGATGGAACCGTGGGACATGAGCGCGCTGTGGCCGGGCGGGTTCATCGCCTCGCTCGAGCTGCGCCGCAAGGAGATGGGGCCCGGCCGGTCGACTGCCTGGCTGCGGACCCCCCACCCCCTCGTCGAGGACGAGGCGGTCAGCCGGTTCGCGGCGGTGGCGGGCCTGCTCGACGTCAGCAACGGGATCGCGGTACGCACCGACCCGGCCCGGGCGCTCTTCCCCAACCTCGACCTGACCGCGCACTTCCTGGCCCAGCCCACCGAGGGCTGGCTGGGGCTGGACACCTCGGTGTCCTTCGGCCCCGGCGGCGTGGGCGTGACGAGCACGGTCATGCACGACGAGCGCGGGCCCATCGGCACCATCGCGCAGACGCTCACCGTCAGGCCGCAGCCGCCCCGCCCGTAGGTTGGAGGCATGCTCGTCGCCATCGTCGGGGGTCACGGCAAGGTCGCCCGCCACCTGCACCCCCTCGTCGTCGCCCAGGGCCACACGCCGGTCGCGCTCGTCCGGCGCGAGGAGCACCGCGCCGAGCTCGAGGCGCTCGACGCCGAGGTGCGCCTCCTCGACCTCGAGAGTGCCGGGCCGGAGCAGTTCGCCGCTGCCTTCGCGGGCTGCTCGGCCGTCGTGTTCAGCGCCGGCGGCGGACCGGACGGGAACGCCGTGCGCAAGCGGACCGTCGACCTCGAGGGCTCGCTGAACTCGATCGACGCGGCACTGCGTCTGGGCATCCGCCGCTTCGTGCAGGTCTCCGCGATCGACGTGGACGAGCCCGTCTCCCCGGACGCCGGAGAGGTGTGGTCGGCGTACGTCGCCGCGAAGCGGGACGCCGACGCGGCCCTCCGCGCCAGCGACCTGGCCTGGACGATCATCCGGCCCGGCCGCCTCACGGACGACCCCGGCACCGGACTGGTCGCGCTGGGGCCGGACGTGTCACGCGGCGACGTCACCCGGGCCGACGTGGCCGCGGTCCTCGCCGAGGTGCTCGACCGTCCCGACACGGTCGGCAGGCAGTGGAACCTCGTGGGCGGCGACGTACCCGTCACCGCGGCGGTCGACGCCGCTGCGCGCGGCTAGGGCGCTGCCGCGCCCCTGCAGATCAGGTGCATCGCCGGCTCCGCGGGGCGATCGCGCCGCGGAGCCGGCGATGACGGCCTGGCTCATCCAGCCCGGATCATCCTCAGACTGTGTGCCCGCGCCCGTTGAAGAGGGAGACCCCACCGGGGCCCACCAGCAGGCCGACCACGATCAACACGATGCCCAGGAGGATGCTCCCCTGGATGAGTGTGACGATGCCGGCGATGACAAGGACGACGGCGGCGATCCACAAGAGCGTGCCCATCAGTTCTTCCTTCCCTCTGCCCACCTTCTGTGGGATCTCCGGGAGGTACCCAGCGTCCACCGGGACACACGCCAACGCCGGGCAGAGGACTCCGCCGGGCGGCTCCTCCGACGCCGGCGGCAGCTGCGTGGGTACGGTCACGAGGTGACCACGGACCCCCACGCCGAAGCCACCGACACGCAGCCGGACCTGCGTGCCTCGCTGGACGCCCGCCGAGCGGCGTGCCCGGTGGAGCACGACGGCGGCGGCACCTGGACCCTCCTCGGGCACGCGGACGTCCTCGCCGCGGCCCTGGACCCGGACACCTTCTCGAGCGCTGCCGGCTCGCACCGGGCGATCCCGAACTCGCTGGACGGTGCCGAGCACGCCGCCTACCGCGCGGTCGTGGACCGCTACCTGACCGCGTCCGCCGTGGCGGCCCAGGAGCCGCAGTGCCGGGCCCACGCGGCATCGATCGTGGACGCCCTGCCCCGCGGCACCACCGTGGACGCCATCGCCGCGATCGGCACCCCGTTCGCCGTACGCACCCAGCTCACCTGGCTGGGCTGGCCGGCCGACATCGAGGACGACCTGGTGGGGTGGATGGCGGACAACTTCGCGGCCTCGCGGTCGGGCGACCGGGCGCTCACCGCGGACGTCGCGGCCCGCTTCGACGCGCTGGTGGGGAGGCAGGTGCGCACGCGGCGCGAGGCCGGCGACGCCGCTCCGCGTGACGTGACCACGCAGCTGCTGCACGAGACGGTCGACGGCCGGCCCCTGACCGACGACGAGGTGGTCTCCGTCCTCCGCAACTGGACCGCCGGAGACCTCGGCTCCCTCGCCGCCTCGCTCGGGGTGCTGGTCCACCGCCTCGCCACGCATCCCGACCGCCAGGACGTCACCCGGGCACGGGTGGCCCGCGGCGAGCATGCCGCCATCGAGGCCGCGATCGAGGAGGTCCTGCGCATCGACGACCCGTTCGTCGCGAACCGGCGCCGAACGCTGCGGCCGGTGGAGGTGGGCGGCCGCACCATCCCCGCCGGGCAGCGGGTGATGCTGAACTGGACGGCCGCCAACCGCGACCCGCTGGTGTTCGGCGACCCGGACGAGTTCCGGCCCGAGGAGAACGCACCTCACAACCTGGTCTTCGGGGCAGGCCCGCACGTGTGCCCGGGTCGGGCCCTCACCCTGATGGAGCTGCGCGTCGCGGTGACCGAGCTGCTGCAGCGCACCGAGCGGCTGGTCCCGGCCGACGAGCCACCGCTGCGTGAGCGGCCCCCCGTCAGCGGGTGGGCGCGCGTTCCGGTGGTGCTCACCTGACCAGCAGCCCCCGTCCACCTTCGGGTGGGCGGGGGCTGCCGGTCGTTTTTGGGGGGCCAGGCGGCAGGGGCTGCGCTCGTGGTGCGCACCCGCCTTTCGGAATTTCAGCCCTTCACGAGTTGGGACACACGACCACGCGATACGCCGAGGACGGCAGCCGTGTCTGTGACGCTGAGACCGCGGTCGCGCAGCTCGCGTGCCACCTTGCGAGAGTGGGCAGCGGCACGTTCTTGCGCCTCTGCCGCCGCAGTGATCTCGCGGCGGGTCTCGATGACCTCGCGCTCCAAGCCTCCGAGGTCGGGGATGATCTCGATCTCGGCGCCGGAGAAGTCGCGCTCGTGCACAGTTTCGAGGTAGTCCCGCACCTGATCAACGGCGTGGTCGAGCGTGCGGACTTGCGTCACGCCCTCGCCTTCCACGTGGAGCTCCCACCCGCCCTCCCAATGGAGGGCGGTCGCCCTGTACTTGCTCATTGCAGCCACCCCTTCGGTCGGCACTTCATGTTCTGGATGGTCTGGCGGATCAGGCCCGGCGAGATCTCCCGCGTGTCGGTGAGAACGATCTCGTGGTGCTCCCCGCAGGTGCACTCCCAGACGTCGTGGTCGCCCTTGCCCTGCCGCTTGAACACGATCCCGTTCAGCTTGAACGCCTTGAGAACGTCCCGCCGCTTCATCGCCTTGACCATGAGAATAGTTTAGGGGGACTAGATAGACAATGTCGAGGGGGGGTAGACACCTTGGGGTCACTCGACCTCGCCATTGATGACGGTCGGGTCGTGTCCCGAGCGGTCCGACGCCTTGGCCTCGAGCAGAGTTCGACCGCCGAGGCCGCCCCGATCGACTCGACGGCGCCGTTGAACTTCTTCGCCGCGGCCTCGGTCTCGAAGTGACGCGAGCCTGCGGACGTGCTTCCTGATGGTCGCCATTGGTCCAGTTGCCTGCCTGTTGAAGCGGCACGGGACAGGTCGCAATGGTTCCAGTGATGTTGAAACGGTGTTGAGAGCCGAAGCGAATGGCCCCGCGATCTGCACTGTTTGCGCAGGTCACGAGGCCATTCTAGGTTGTGGAGCTGCGGGGAATCGAACCCCGGTCCTCGAGCGCCGAGCCAGGTCTTCTCCGGGTGCAGTTCGTGCTGGCGTTTTCTCAGTCCCGGTGCTCGCACGAACACGTCACCGACGGACTCAGTCAGGTTTGAGTCCCGATCAGCCACCCTGACAGCAGCTGGTCAGCAAGTCTCCTGGATGACGCCTGGGTCCGGGACGGAGACGGATGCCCGGTCAGACGCTTCGATCACCGCAATCAGGCGGCGAGAGCGAAGGAACTGCGCTTAGCGTTGGCAGTTATTGGTTTCCAGCGATCGTTTACGAGATGACGCTGGCTTCTCGACCCGCTTCCCCTGGGACAAACGTCCCAAGTCGAAACCGATCAGCCCCTCTTGAGTTGTACGACGTTCAGTCTACTGGTGCCCAACGACACCGGCCCACCGGATATTCCGGCGGTGCGACGTACGGTCGACCGCGGACCGTCAGTCGCGCATCCCCTTGAGGCGGCGACCGATGGCCTCTTCCTTCTCGCGGTTGGCGGTGCGCTCGGCGATGGCCTGCCGCTTGTCCCAGCTCTTCTTGCCCTTGGCGAGACCGATCTCGATCTTCGCGCGGCCCTTGACGAAGTAGAGCGCCAGCGGGACGACGGTGTGCCCCTTCTCGCTGACCTTGCGCTCGATCTTGTCGATCTCGTCGCGGTGCAGCAGGAGCTTGCGCTTGCGGCGGGCGGCGTGGTTGGTCCAGGTGCCCTGGGCGTACTCCGGGATGTGCACGTTGTGCAGCCAGGCCTCGCCGCCGTCGATGTCGACGAACCCGTCGACGAGGCTGGCGCGGCCCAGCCGCAGCGACTTCACCTCGGTGCCCTGCAGGACCAGGCCGGCCTCGAAGGTGTCCTCGATGTGGTAGTCGTGGCGCGCCTTCTTGTTGGACGCGACGAGCTTGCGCCCGCCGTCGTCCTTGCCCGCTGCGGACTTCCCCTTGGCCATTCCGTCATTCTCTCAGGGCCCGCAACGGGATTCGAGGGTGGGCGCTACAGGTACGGCGCCGGGTCGACCGGGTTGCCGTTGCGCAGCACCGTGAAGTGCAGGTGGCAGCCGGTGGACCAGCCGGTGGTGCCCGAGTAGCCGACGACCTGGCCGCGACGGACCCGGGAGCCCTCCCCGACCGCATAGCTGGTCATGTGGTTGTAGACGAGGGTCATCGACGCGCCGTTGACCCGGCCGATCGCGAGGTAGAGGCGGTTGCCGTAGACCTCGTCGTAGTAGGTGTCGATCACCCGGCCGGACTCGCCGGCCCACAGCGGGGCGCCGCAGCCGGTGCCGAAGTCGATGCCGTTGTGCAGACCGTAGTAACCGTAGATCGGGTGGACCCGGTAGCCGTAGGGCGAGGTCACGGGGCCGGGGCCGGGCTTGGCGAGCAGGCCGCCCGTGTCGCCGTTGTAGCTGCCGCCCTCCTGGCGCGACAGCGCGAGGATGCGCCGCTTGATCCGGGCCTCGCGGGCCTCGAGCCGGCGCAGCGCGGCCCGGTCGGCGGCACGGGCACGGACGACGGCTGCCTTGGCGGTCGCCGTACGGGACACGAGGGAGGAGACCTGCGACTCGACGGCCGCGGCCCGGGTGACGAGCGTCGCGATGGCCGCGACGTTGTCGTCGGCCTCCTTCTTCGCGGTCGCGACCTCGTTGCGGGCGTCGCGAACCGCGGCCTCGCGCGCCGCCATCAGCTCCTTGACCTCGACGAGGCCGTCGAGCACCATCTGCTGGCGTCCGGTGATGACGCCGTTGGCGGCCTGGCTGAGCAGGACGTCCTCGATCGTCTCCCCCTCGGCGTACGCCGTCAGCATCACCAGGTCCGGGTTTCCGCCGGTCGCCATCCGGATGACCGTGTCCCGGCCCTCCTCGCGCTGGTCGGCGACCTCGATCCTCGCCTGGACGAGGTTGGCCTTGGCGGTCGCGAGCTTCTTCTCCGCCGCGGC
Source organism: Nocardioides sp. (assembly GCA_035554935.1). Lineage (GTDB taxonomy): Bacteria > Actinomycetota > Actinomycetes > Propionibacteriales > Nocardioidaceae > Nocardioides. The sequence goes on from DATMHM010000017.1 coordinate 10,085, forward strand.
CAGCCTGGTCGCCAGCCGGTCGGCGAGGGCGCGGGCCGTGGCGAGCTCGCCGCGGACGTCGGCGAGCCGGGCGCGGGCCGTGCTGAGCCTGCCCTGCGCCTGACGCAGCGAGCGGGCGATCCGGGCGACCCGGGCGCTCGCCTCGTGGATGTCGTCGCGGACGTTCGAGATCTGCCCGCGGACGTCCTTCTGCCGGTCCTTGAGGTCGTCGCGGTCGTCGGCGTTAGCGAGCGGGACCGCCAGTCCGGCGACGGCGACGAGGACCGCCACGCCGGTCACGAGCCACTGGGGATGTGCCCAGGCCGGCATCCGGTCGAGGGTACGGCGGAGCCAGGGGGCGCTGGGGAAGAAGCGCACGGAGAACCTTCAGTCGTTCGGGGAAGTGAACGGAATCGACCGTAACCGGCGCCGATCAGACTTTGACGTATTTGCGGGTCAGCAGGAGTGTCGGGATCAGCGTGAGCGCCGGGCCCAGGATCACGATGCCGGGCGGGAAGAGGCCGATCAGGACCTCCTGGTAGTCGCTCCAGTCGACCCACGGCAGGAAGGTGACCTGCTCCGCCATCCCGCGCTCGACGCCCCAGAACTGGAAGGCGGCGAGGGCGCCGGCGGCGAGCCCGACGCCGATGACCGCGGTGACCAGTGCCTCGAGGAGGAACGGCAGCGCGATGTAGAGGGTGGACGCACCGACGAGCCGCATGATGCCGATCTCGCGGCGCCGGGCGAGGGCGGCCAGCCGGATCGTGTTGGCCACCTGCAGCAGGGCCGCGAACAGCAGCACGCTGGCGCCGATCCAGGAGCCGTAGCGCAGCACCTCCATGATCCCGAAGATCTGGCTGAGCGCCTCGCGCTGGTCGAGGATGCTGGACACGCCGTCGAGCCCCTCGACGGCGCTGATGACGCCGTCCGCCTCGTCCGGCGTCTCCAGGGTCACCCAGTAGGCCGCCGGCCACTTGTCGACGGTGACGACGGGGTCCTCGCCCTCGAACGCGGCCTCGGCCCCCTTGCGCTTCGCCTGGTCGTAGGCGCGCTCGAAGCCCTCCTCCTTGCTCATGAAGTCCCAGGACTCCACCTCGGTGCTGGCGTCGAGCTCCTGCTCGATCCGCTCCCGCTGGGCGTCCGTGGTCTCGCCGCCGGTGCAGTTGGTGCGGCCGAGGCGGATCGACGGGTCGTCCTCCGCGCAGAGGTTGACGAGGATCTGGAGGTCGTTGCCGAGCTCGTCGACGGTGCGGTCGGCCTCCCGCTGGAGCAGGATGCCGACGCCGGCGAGGGTCAGGGAGACGAAGAGGGTGACGATGACCGCGAGGTGCATCGACAGGTTGCGCCGCAGGCCGGTGCGGAGCTCGGTGAAGACATAGCGAAGCTGCATGGGAAGGAGGACTCCTGTGCCGGGGTCAGTGCCGGGTCAGTGCCGGATCGGGTGCTGGATCGGGCGCCGGTCAGTGCTGGAAGCCGTAGCTGCCGGCCGCCTCGTCGCGCACGACGCTGCCGTGCTCGAGCTCGATCACGCGCTTGGTGAACTGGTCGACGATGCCGTGGTCGTGGGTGGCCATGACGACCGTCGTACCGGCCTGGTTGATGTCGCCCAGGAGGTTCATGATCCCGATCGACGTCTGCGGGTCGAGGTTGCCGGTGGGCTCGTCCGCGATGAGGATCATCGGCCGGTTGACGTAGGCCCGCGCGACCGCGACCCGCTGCTGCTCACCGCCGGAGAGCTCGTCGGGCATCCGGTCGGCCTTGTCCTTCAGCCCGACCAGCTCGAGGGTCTCGGGGACCACCTTGCTGATCTCGCGCTGGGACTTGCCGATCACCTGCTGGGCGAACGCGACGTTCTCCGCGACCGTCTTGTTGGGCAGCAACCGGAAGTCCTGGAAGACGGTGCCGATCTGGCGGCGCAGGCGGGGCACCTTCCACCCGGCCATGCGGTTGATCTCCTTGCCGGCGACGTAGACCCGGCCCGACGTCGGGCGCAGCTCACGGAGGACCAGCCGCAGGGCGGTCGACTTGCCGGAGCCGGACTGGCCGACGAGGTAGACGAACTCGCCCTTGTCGATGTCGATGGTGACCTGGTCCAGGGCTGGCCTGCCCGGACCGGCGTACTTCTTGGTGACCTTCTCGAAGCGAATCACTGACAAGACGGTACGCGACGCACCTGTCCGGGCGGCGGACGCCCGTCCTCCGGTGCGTCGCCCCCGGGGCCTTCGTCTAGGGTGACGGACGTGTCGACGGTCCTGCGTGCGCTGAGCCTCTCGGCACTCCTCACGCTGGCGCCGGTGGGCATCGGGGTCGCCGTGTCCGACGACCGTACGCCGACGCGGGAGCCCGCGGGCTACCAGGCCACCGAGCTCGCCGACTTCGACACCGCCGCCGCCGTGGTGCAGCGCGCACCGTTCTGCGAGCTGGTCCCCGAGGAGGCCGTCGACGCGGCCCTCGGCGGCGCAGCGACGCTGACGTCGTACGTCAACGGCGAGGAGAGCGACGCCCTGCCCGGCGGGGACGTCTCGCACGAGTACGGGTGCCGGTTCGTGCCGGATGCCGAGGGCTCGGCCGCCGGGGCCTCGACCGCGGAGGCCAGGAGCTGGGTCTTCGCTCCCCCGGTCACCGCGGACCGGGCCCGGCAGCTGGTCGCCGCCGCCCGGACGAAGGGATGCACGGTGGCGCCCGACGCACCTGCCTACGGCACCCCGTCGGTGGCGCTGACCTGCGCGAACGGGGACGTGCGGACGGCGAGCTTCCGTGGCCTGTTCGGCGACGCCTGGCTCGCCTGCAGCCTGACCCTCCCCGTCGCCGCCGCCGGCGACGACCTGCTCGAGCGCACCGGCCGCTGGTGCGTGGCGCTGGCCGAGGCCGCGTCGGTCGTGCCCTCCTCCTGACCCTCTCCTGACCCTCTCCTGAGCGGTCTGCTCAGGTCCGGCACGACCCGGCCGATCGGGCCGGACATGCTGTCACGTGCGCGCACCGGACTCTGGGCCGTCGTCGGCGCGACCGTCGCACTCGTGGGACTGGCCGTGCCGGCCACCGCCGACGGCACCGACGCCGAGACCACGGACGTCGTCGACGGGACGACGACCAGCCTCACCAGCGAGGACGGGCTCGTCGTCTCCCCCGACGGCGGCGTCTTCATCCGCGACGAGTGGACCGCGCCGCCGGAGCCGGGGCCGGACACGGAGGACGCGACCCTGGCCCCGCGGACGGCGCGCACCCTCGCCGCCGAGGCCACGTCGCCGACCGACGCGTTCACCCTGCACAGCAGGCCCGGCGCGACCCGCAGCATCTTCCTCGACTTCGACGGCGGCACCCTGCTCTCCACGAACTCGTGGCTCAAGAACGGGCTGAGCTCGACGACCTTCCGCGGCTGGTCGACGGACTCGTCCACGGCCTTCTCCGACGCCGAGCGCGCGACCGTGATCGCGATCTGGTCCCGGGTGGCCGAGGACTTCGCACCCTTCGACGTCGACGTCACCACCCAGGAGCCCGCCGCCGGCGGCCTGTGGCGCAGTTCGACCTCCGACACCCGGTACGGCACCCGGGTCGCCTTCTCCTCGGGGACCACCGTCCAGTCCGCGCTGTGCCGGTCCACCTGCGGCGGCGTCGCGTGGATCGGCACCTTCGACTCCATCCTCACCGCGGAGACGCGCAGCCCTGCCTGGGTGTTCCCCGGCTCGCTCAGCAACAGCGCGAAGTACATGGCGGAGGCGGCCAGCCACGAGGCCGGTCACACCCTCGGCCTCGGGCACGACGGGACGACGACGAGCAGCTACTACGGCGGCGGCAACCTGTGGGGCCCGCTGATGGGGAGCCCCTATCGCTCCGGCGTGACGCAGTGGTCACGTGGCGACTACCTGAACGCCGGCAACCACGAGGACGACCTCGCCATCGCCGTGAGCAACGGCGCCCCCCTGCGGGCCGATGACGCCGGCAACAGCGCGGCGACGGCCGTCGCCCTCGACACCCTGCCGAACCGCACCGGCACGATCTCCACCCGCACCGACGAGGACTGGCTGACCGTCAGCGCCTGCAGCGGCACGGTGACGCTCCGGGCCGACCCCGCCGCCACCGGGGCCAACCTGGACGTCGGGATCGAGGTGCGCACCCCGACCGGCGCCCTGCTCGCCTCCGCGGCGCCGGCCACGACCAGGACCACCTCGGGCGTCACCGGACTGGGCGCCGCCGTGTCGCTGCCACTGACCGGCGGCCCCTTCCACCTGGTGGTGAAGGGCGTCGGATCCGGCAGCGGCGGCACCTCCGGCTGGTCGAGCGGCGGGTACGACGACTACGGCAGCCTCGGGACCTACCGGGTCTCGGTCGCCGGCTGCTCCGGCAGCAGCGCGGTGACACCGGCCGACGAGCCGCTCACCGAGGAGCCCCCGGCCGACGAGCCGCGGACCGAGGAGCCCACGACCGAGGAGCCGCCGGTCGTCGTACCGACGGTGACGCGGCCGGGCGCGCCCGCCGCGCCGCGGGTCGCGCGCGGCCCACGCGGCGGCCGGCTCACGATCGTCGCGGCCTGGCGCCCACCCACGAGGACCGGTGGCGCAGCGATCAACGGCTACGCCGTCGTGGCCCAGCGGATCAGCTGGAGCGGACGCGTCCTCGCCACGCGGTCGACCCGCGCCCTGTCGGCCAGCACCCGACGGGTGTCGATGCCGCTCCCTCGCGGGCGCTGGGTGGTCCGGGTGAAGGCACGCAACCGGGTCGGCTGGAGCCGGCTCAGCGCGCGGTCGTACGTCGTGCGCCCGCGCTGACCCCTGACCGCCGGCTGACCGCCGGCTGACCGCCGGCTGACCGCCGGCTGACCTCCAGCAGGCCGGTCAGCTGTCGGCGGCCTGCTCGGCCCCGCGGCGCCAGCGGATGCCGGCCTCGAGGAAGCCGTCGATCTCGCCGTCGAACACCGGCTGCGGGTTGCCGGTCTCGTAGCCGGTGCGCAGGTCCTTGACGATCTGGTAGGGGTTCAGCACGTAGTTGCGCATCTGGTCACCCCAGCTCGCGGCGACGTCGCCCTTGAGGTCCTTCTTGAGCGCGGCCTCCTCGGCCTTCTTCTTGGCGAGGAGCTTGGCCTTGAGGACGATCATCGCGGCGGCCTTGTTCTGCAGCTGCGACTTCTCGTTCTGGCAGGACACGACGATGCCGGTCGGGATGTGCGTGAGCCGCACGGCGGAGTCGGTGGTGTTGACCGACTGGCCACCGGGACCGCCCGAGCGGAAGACGTCGGTGCGGATCTCGTTCTCGTCGACCTCGATCTCGTCGGTCTGCTCCAGCTGGGGCACGACCTCGACCGCGGCGAAGGACGTCTGGCGCCGGCCCTGGTTGTCGAACGGGCTGATCCGGACGAGGCGGTGGGTGCCGACCTCGACCGAGAGGGTGCCGTAGGCGTAGGGCGCGTGGATCGCGAACTCGGCGGACTTGATGCCCGCCTCCTCCGCGTAGGAGACGTCGAAGACCTCGACGGGGTACTTGTTGCGCTCGGCCCAGCGGGTGTACATCCGCATCAGCATCTCGGCGAAGTCGGCCGCGTCGACGCCGCCGGCGCCGGAGCGGATGGTCACGATGGCCTCGCGCTCGTCGTACTCCCCGGAGAGCAGGGTGCGGACCTCGAGGCCCTCGACGGCCTTCTTGATCCGCTCGAGCTCGGCCTCGGCCTCGGCGAGCGACTCGGCGTCGCCCTCCTCGGCGGCGAGCTCGGCGAGGACGCCGAGGTCGTCGATGCGCGCCTGCAGGCCACGGAACCGCTCGACCTGGCCCTGCAGCGAGGACAGCCGGCCGGTGACGCGGGTGGCGTTGGCCTGGTCGTCCCAGAGGTCGGGGGCGGCGACCTGCACACCGAGGTCCGCGATCTCCGCCTCCATCTTGGGCAGGTCGAGGACCTGCTCGATGGTGTGCATCGTCGCAGTCAGCTGCTTGATCTCGGCGTCGTAGTCAGGTCCGGCCACAAGGAGCAAGGTTACGGCCCCGCGCCCGAGGCGGCGAACCGGTACGACGGCGCGGCACCGCGGTCCGCCCCGGCTCAGCCGCCGCCGGCCGGGTACGGCTCTGGCCATGAGCACCCAGACCCTCCGGGACCGCGTGCCCGGAGCGCAGGCAGACAAGCCCACCGAGATCCCGCGCCGCGGCTGGCTCCAGGTCCTCAAGCGGGCCTGGCGCGAGGCGAAGACCGACCAGGTGCCGCTGCTCGCCGCCGGCGTCGCGTTCTACTCCTTCCTCGCGCTCTTCCCGGCGATGATCGCGGCGGTGATGCTCTACGGCCTGGTCCGCGACCCGGACGACGTACGCCAGCAGATCGACGAGCTGTCCGCGACGCTGCCCTCGGACGCCGCGAGCCTGCTCACGACGCAGCTGGAGGCGATCACCTCCACCTCGAGCAGCTCGCTCGGCCTCGGCCTGATGATCAGCCTCGTGCTGGCGCTGTGGAGCGCCTCCGGCGGCGTCGGCAACGTGATGACGGCGGTCAACCTCGCCTACGACGAGGAGGAGACCCGCGGGTTCATCAAGCGCAAGCTCCTCGCCATCGGCCTCACCCTCGGCGCGATCGTCTTCGTGGTCGTCGCTGTCGGCATGGTCGCGGTCGCGCCCGCCGTCCTCGACAGCCTCGTCGGCGCGGGCCCGCTGCGGTGGGCGCTCGAGGCGGCCCGCTGGATCGGCCTCCTCGTGGCGATGTCGGTGGCGCTCGGGATCCTCTACCGGCTGGCGCCGGACCGCGACGCCCCGAAGTTCCGCTGGGTGTCGATCGGCTCGGTCGTGGCGACCGTGCTGTGGCTGGTCGCGAGCCTGGGCTTCTCGCTCTACGTCGACAACTTCGGCTCCTACAACAAGACCTACGGGGCGCTCGCCGGCGTCGTCGTGATGCTGCTGTGGCTGTGGCTGACGATGTACGTCGTCCTGCTCGGCGCCGAGATCAACGCCGAGGCCGAGCAGCAGACCGCCGAGGACACGACCGTCGGTCCGGAGCGGCCGATGGGCCAGCGGGGCGCGGTCAAGGCCGACAGCCCGCCGGGCGACCTGGGCGTTCGGGACGACCAGCGCGAGTCCTGACCTCATTCCTCCGGGTCGACCACCGCGGAGCCGACCGACCGCACCGTGGGCGCCTGCGGGGCGCCCGGCAGCCGCAGCGGCAGGTCGACCGGCGCCACCAGTTCAACCACCACTCGGTCGGCCTGCACTCGCACCACCGCGCTCAGCCCGGGGTGGTCGGCGTGCGCACCGACGTCGCGCAGGTAGGCGCGCACCGCCCGCGCCGCCTCGCGGGCGGTGATGGCGAGGTCGTCGTCGGCGAGGCCGCTGCGGTAGGCGTCGCCGCCCTGCGCGCCGAGGTCGGCGCCCTGCAGGGCCGCACCGTCGGCGAGCTCGTCCAGTCGCTGCCGCGCAAGGTAGGCGGCACTCGCGTCGACCACCACCGCGACCAGCAGCAGGATGATCGCCACGAACGCGATGATCAGCGGCGTCGCGCTGCCGCGCTGGTCGCGCCTCATCGCCGCTCGATCTCCTGGTAGCGCCCGATCGGCACCGAGTGGTCCGCGCTCAGCCGGAAGGTCGGCGACCCGCTGCCCAGCACGTCCGGCAGCAGCGGCAGCGTGACCGCGGTGTCGATGCGGACCCTGATGACCGAGGTGCCGCTGTGGCAGTTGCGGGGGTACGGCGTGCAGGTGACCGAGACGCTGACCGGCACGTCCCGCAGCCCCTGGTCCGCCAGTGCCTGCCGCGCGACCGCGGCGGCACGCTGCTCGCCGACGAGGTCGTTGGGCGCCAGGGCGTAGGCGCGGGCTGCGGCCCGCGCGGCGCCGCTGACGCCGAACGAGCCCCGCTGGACCTCGAACACCGACAGCACGATCCACAGCAGCGGCAGGAGCAGGATGATGCTCATCCAGACGATCTCGACGAGCCCGCTGCCGCGCTGGTCCCGCCTCACCTCGGGTCCTCCTCGATCGCGCGCCCGGAGACGGAGAACGACACCGCCGGCCCGCCGAGCCCGAGGGCCGGCACCTCGGCGTGCACGGTCACCTCGACGCCCGGTGCGCCGTCGACGCTGACATTGCGCACCTCGACGTCGCGGGCGAAGCGCCCGCCGATCGCCGTCGCGATCTGGGCGCGGGTGCGGGCGACCCCGTCGCCGGGGCCCCGGTCGGCGGTCGCCGCGAGCCGGGCGCCCTCCGAGGCGGCAGCGGCGAGCGTCGTACGGACGTGGAGGACGAGCGCGACCTGCATGATGCCCAGCACGATCGGCAGCAGCACCACCATGACCAGCGTGAAGTCGACCAGGGCCGACCCGCGCTGGTCCCGCCGCCGCGCCGCCACCCGCGTCACCGCACGGAGTTGAGCGCCGACTGGAGGATCGAGTTCAGCTGCGGCTGGGCGAGCCCCCACAGGCCCACCCCGATCGAGATGGTCATCACCGTGATCAGCACCCACCCGGGCACGTCGCCGCGCTGGTCGCGCTGCCGCCAGCGGCGTCCCAGGGCGTCGCGCAGGGTGTCGCGCAGGGTGTCGAGGAGTGTGGTGTGGTGCACGGTGGGGTTCCCTTCCCGAGGTGGTGCAGGTCAGTAGCTGAGCGAGAGTCCGATGAAGCCGGGCCAGAAGGCGAAGAGCACGGTCACCGGCAGCACGAGGAAGACCACCGGGACCATCATGAAGATCTCCTTGCGCGAGGCCTGCTCGATCAGCGTGCGGCGACCGGCCTCGCGGACGTCGGCGGCCTGGGCGTGCAGGACGTCGGCGAGCGGGGTGCCGCGCTCGACGGCGACCGCGACGCCGTGCGCGAACCGGGCCACCACCGAGACACCGGTGGTGGCCGCCAGCCGGTCGAAGGCGTCGGCGACCGGCTCGCCGGTCCGGATCCGGGCCAGCACGTCGCCGAGGTCGCGCGAGAGCTCGCCGCCGCTGCGCCGGACGACCCGCGCGAGCGCCGCGACCGGCGCCTCCCCGGCGGCGACGCTGAGGGCGAGGAGCTCGGCGACGGTGGGGAACTCGGCGACGATGGCGGCCTCGCGCTGCTTGACCTGCGCACTGAGCCGGTTGTCGCGCAGGAGGACTCCGACGACGAAGGCGCCGACGCAGACCAGCAGCAGCGGGAGCGGGTTGCCGGTGGGGCGGGCCCAGGTGCGCAGCAGGCCATAGGCGGCGGCGACGCCGAAGCCGGCCAGTCCCCACAGCACCTGCTGGACGCGGAAGTCGTGGAGCGAGAGGTCGAGGCCGGCGCGAGTGATCCGGCGGCGCACGGACGGTCCGCCGCCGACGACGCGCTCGACGGTGTCGGCGGCCCGGCGCAGCAGCGGGCCGAAGACGGCCGCTGCGACGTTGCCGGGCTCGGCCGGCGTCGCGGGCCGGTCGGCGGCGACCAGGTCCCGCACGTAGGGCAGCACGCGGGCCTCCAGCCGCGGGCGCCGCATCGCGACGAGCCGGGCGCCGACGACGAGCAGCCCGGTCGCCGTACCGAGTCCGAGGAGGGCGCCCCACACCGCCGGGCTCATCGCAGGATCCGTCGCTCGACGGGCAGCCGGCCGAGCCGGATCATCAGCCGGTAGGCCAGCACACAGGCGCACGCGCCGACCACCAGGACGACCGCGCCGGCGGCGGACTGGTAGCGCTCGATCACCGTGCGCTGGGTCGACATCACCAGCAACACGGCCCAGGGCGCTGCGACGGCGACCCGCGCGCCGTTGACCGCCCACGACTGCCGGGCCTCCAGCTCCGAGCGGGTCCGCAGGTCGTCGCGCAGGTAGCCGGAGAGGTTGCGGAGCAGCCGCCCCAGCTCGCCGCCGCCCACCTCGCGGGCGATCCGCAGGCCCTCCACGACCCGGTCGCCGACGGGGTCGGCGAGCCGGTCCTTGAGCCGGTCGAGGCAGTCGCCGAACCGCCCCGAGACCTGGTAGTCGAGGGCGAAGGCGTCGAACGCCGGCCGCAGCGGCTCCGGTCCGCGCACCGCGAGCGCCGCGACGGCGTCGGGCAGCGACATGCCCGCGCGTACGGCGGAGGCGAGGTCGTCCACCGCCTCGGGCCAGACCTCGGCGAACTCGCGGTGTCGCCGCCGGGCGCGACCCGCGACGACGGCGACGGGCAGGTAGGCCGCGAGTGCGCCGAGCACCACGGCGATGGCAGGCGTGCGGGTCAGGCCCAGCACCACGATCGCGCCGACGAGTCCGGAGGCCAGGCAGAGCACGACGAGCGAGCGCGGCGTCACCTCCCCCAGACCGGCCTCGGCCAGGAACCGCGTGGTGCGGTCGTCACGGGCGGTGCCGGCCGGCGTGGTCCGCGGCCAGCGCAGCGCCGCCCAGACGAGCAGCAGCCCGAGGCCGAACGCCAGCCCGACGAGCGCGCCCACCGTCAGCCCGCCCCGTTGAGGACGGCGACGACGTCGATACCGATCCGGGAGAACTGCTCGATCCGCGGCGGCAACCCGATCCCGCGCTGGAGCCGCCCGTCGCGCCACTCGAACACCGACTCGGTCTCGATGACGTCGCCCTCCATCCGGCCGGGGACGGCGACGATCTCGACGACCCTGCGTGCACCGCGCGGGTCGAGGGCGAGGTGGACGACGAGGTCGACCGAGGCCGCCACGGTAGGGACGACGAACCGGGCCGAGATGTTCTCGCCGGCGAGCAGCGGCAGGGTGCACGCCTTGGTCAGCGCCTCACGCGCGCTGTTGGCGTGCAGCGTGCACATCCCGGGCAAGCCGGCGTTCAGGGCGAGGAGCAGGTCGAGGCACTCCTCGGCGCGGACCTCGCCGACGATCAGGCGGCTGGGTCGCATACGCAGCGACTCCTTCACGAGGTCGCGCAGCCGGACCTCACCGGTCCCCTCGAGCCCCTCCTGCCGGGTCTGCAACGCCACCCAGTCCGGGTGCGGGAACCTGATCTCGAAGACCTCCTCGGCCGAGATCACCCGCTCGCCGCCGGGGATCGCCGCCGCCAGGCAGTTGAGCATCGTGGTCTTGCCGGCCTGCGTGCCGCCGGTGACCAGGATGTTGAGCCCGGCCCGGACCGAGGCCTCGAGGAAGCTCGCGGCCGCCGGGGTCAGCGAGCCCAGCTCGACGAGCTCGGACAGCCGGCTGGCACGGACCACGAACTTGCGGATGTTGACCGCCGAGAAGCCGCGCGAGATGCCCTGGAGCACGACGTGGAGGCGGTGGCCGGCGGGGAGCATGGCGTCCACGAACGGCCGGCTGATGTCGATCCGCCGCCCGGTCGACTTGAGCATCCGCTCGACGAGCTCGTTGACCTGCGCCTCGGTGAGCACCACGTTGGTCAGCTCGTGCCGGCCGTGACGCGCGACGAACACCCGGTCCGGGCTGTTGATCCACACCTCCTCGACCGTGGGGTCGTCGAGGAGCGGCTGCAGGGCGCCGAACCCGGCGACCCGGGCCACCAGCTCGGCGACCAGCGCGTCGGGGTCCGCGACCGGCGGCACCACCCCGGTCAGGCTGCGCTCGTCATGGGCACGCACGAGGGCGGCCGCGAGGCGACGTACGGACGCGACCTCGCGCTGCGGGTCGATCCCGTCCCGTCGTACGGCGGCGCGCAGGTCCTCGTCGAGCCGGGCCACCACCTCCTCGGAGGCGGGCGCGGCGACCACCTGCGACGGACCCGCCGGGTGCGCGAACGGCGACGCCGGTGGCGGCACCGGCGGCGGCACCGACGGCTGCGCGGGCGGCTGCAGCAGGGCCAAGACGACTCCCCCGAGATAGGACTGCTGTGGCTGCGTGAACCGTAAGCCACGGCGCCCCGCCGCGAAAGGGGTGTCCACGCGCGCCTGTGGACAACCCGGGTCCGGACGCGCCGACGCCGCCCGGGGTCACCGGGCGGCGCCGACTGGATGGTGGGGCAGGCGTCAGGTGCCGGGAGCCTGCTGCCGGACGTCCTGGGCGGCCGACTGGCCCTCCTGCTTGAGGTGCTCGGCCGACTCCTGCGCGCTGGCCTTCACCTCGCGGGCGGCGTCGGTCGCCGACTCCTTGAGGTGGCCACCGATCTCCTGACCGGCCGCCTTGGCCTCGTCCATCAGGGGCGAGTCCTTGGCCGCCTCGGTCAGTCGGCCGGCGAGCTCGGCCTCCTTCTGGCTCGCCGGGATCAGTGCGGAGATCACCATCCCCGCCCCGAACGCGACGAGGCCGGCACCGATCGGCGAGCCCTCCGTACGACGTTCGACGGCGCGCACACCCGACTGTGCGGCGTCCTGCACGGAGCCGGCGGCGTCCTGGGCGGACCCGGTCGCGCCGTGGGCGCTGCCCATGACGGAGTCCTTCATCGAGGACATCCGGTGCCGCATCGCGGTCTTGCGACGGTCGACGATCCGCCCGGGGCTCACCTTGTCGTACAGCGCGTCCACGTCGCGGGAGAGGTCCTGCCGCGTGCGGTCGATCTCCGTCGTCATCCGTTCTTCAGCTGCCTGGCCCATGTTGCATCCTCCTTGAGGGTTCGCTGGGTGGTCTCGAGCCTCGGGTCCACGGACCTCAGCTCCTTGCGTCCGCGTACCGCCATCACTGCCGCCGCGACGCCCCACAGCGCCGCGACGACCAGTGCCGCCCACGCGGTGTGCATCCAGCTGTCGAGCAGGAACAGCAGCGCGAAGGACAGGAAGAGGAGGGCGAGGTGGCCGGCCACTCCGGCTCCGCCGAAGAGACCGACACCCTTGCCGGCCTTGGCCGCCTCGGTCCTCAGCTCGGTCTTCGCCAACTCCACCTCCTGCTTCACCAGGGTGGTGAGGTCGGTCGCGATGTCGCCGACCAGGTCACCGAGCGAGCGACCGTCGGCGCTCGCATCGGTGCCGGCCGGCCCGGTCGGGTCAGGTGTTCCCGCCCCGACCGGACGCGTCCCCTGCGCGGTCATGGCGTCCCCCAACCGGATGCACTGGTGCCGGTACCGGCTTGCGGCGCCGATCCCGTCACACTGCCCGGCACACTGCCCGGCACCCGGCCCGGCATCGGTGACGGCGGCGGGGGCGGCGGGGTGCCCTGGGTGAGGGGCATCGCGGCCGTGCTGGTCGCGTCGGGCGACGTACCGGTCGATCCGGTGGACTGGCTGGACTGCGCCTCCTTCGTGCCTCGTACGACGCGCCCGGCAACGACCCCCGCCGCCAGCGCACCGAGCAGGAACGTCCCCGGCTTGCGACGGGCGAAGGTGCGGGCCTCGTCGAGCAGCTCAGCGGGCTCACGTCCGCGCAGCTGGGTGCTCAGCGCGGTCGCCTTGTCCCCCACCTCGCGGACGACGTCCCGCGCGAGACCGCTTCCGGGTCCCTCGCCGCGGGCCATCTTCTCGAGGTCGTCCGCGAAGCCCTGCAACGTGGAGACGAGCGTCTCGAGCTGCGTGCGGCTCTGGCTCTCGACCTCGGTACGGGCCTGGTGCAGCAGGTCCCGCGCCTGGTCCTGGGCGTCGGCGGCCACGCCCTTCATCTCAGCGCCCGCCTCGTGGGCGAGGTGCTTGCCCTCCTCGCCCGCAGTGGACGCGGCGGCCTTCGCCTGGTCAGTGGTGCCGCCATGCCCGTCGGGGCCTGCGGTCTCGAGGCCCTCACCGGGCCGGTGGTCGTAGGTCGTCATCGATCGTCCCTTCCGTGCGTAGGTCTGGGCGGGTACCCGACGGCCGCGAGCGGTAGACGGCTGCACGCGACGGTGACTGGATTGGTGGTCCGCATCGCGGCGTGTTCATGACTCAGTCCAGATCGGGCGGGTACCGGCACCGCCATGACGGACGGCGAATCCCGGTTGCGCGGTGCGGGCCTCCGGGTCACGCCCCAACGGCTGGCGGTGCTCGCCGTCCTCGAGCGCGCCCGCACCGAGGGAGCCCACCTGCTCGCCACCGAGGTGGCGGAGCGCAGCCGCGAGATCGTGGCCAGGATCTCGCAGCAGACGGTCTACGCCTGCTTGGAGGCGCTCACCGATGCCGGGCTGGTACGCCGCGTCGCGGTCCTCGAGGGACCCGTCCGCTTCGAGTCCGCGACCGGACCCGACCACCAGCACCTGATCTGCTCGCGGTGCGGGCGCATCATCAACCTGCCGACCACCATCGAGCCGCCGGCCCACGAGCTCGCCGAGAGGTGCGGGTTCGAGGTCGGCTACGCCGAGACCGTGCACGTCGGCGTGTGCCGACGCTGTCGCACCGGCGCGGCACCCTGACCGTCAGTTCAGGACGACGATCGCCGCGTTGAGCGCGGTGGCGAAGGCGACCCAGGCGGCGTACGGGACCATCAGCCACGCCGCGAGCGGTGCGGTACGGCGGAAGGCGACCACCGTCGCGGCGATCACGGCGAGCAGCGCAACGATGTCGACGAGGGCCCAGCCGTAGCGGCCGGCCGCGAAGAACAGCGGCGTCCACGCCAGGTTCAGCAGCAGTTGGACTCCCCACAGGGACAGGGCGAGGGCGCCGGACCGGGCGCGCCACGCGATCCAGCCGGCGACGGCGATCATCGCGTAGAGGACCGTCCACACCGGGCCGAACAGCCACGACGGCGGCGCGAACGACGGCAGGTCGAGGGCACGGTAGGTCTCGCTCGACGAGCTGGCGGCGACGCCGCCCATTACCGCGACCACTGCCACGGCAGCGACGAAGGGCAGCAGGCTGACGCAGCCCGGCCGGCGGTTCCCGGCGATCGCGGTCGACATGCTGCCGAGTCTGCCCCGGGACTGGTGAGCCGGACTGGTGAGCCGGGCTCGTGACCCGGGCTGGTCCGGGGTGCCGGGGCTGGGCATGATGGGGACGTGAGCCCCGCCCGCGCCGCCCTCGACCGCTGGATCACCTCCGGCGGGCACTGGGACGTGGTCGCCGAGTCGGGCGAACGGGTCACCGTCGCGCTGTACACCTGCGACGGCGGGCAGGAGATGGACCGCGTCGTCCTCCAGCGGGGCGAGCTCCCCGAGCACGACTGACGCCGGCGCCTGCCTCCGGGCATGCCACGAGCCCCGCCGGAGGCGGGGTGCGGGGCTCGGTGGTCAGTAGTCGTCGGGGTCGAGCCGCCGGGGCGGATCCAGCGCCGTGGTGCCCAGCGGTCCGACGTGGAAGTGCCGTCCGGACGGACTGATCCACAGGTAATGGGCGGGGGCGATGATCACGTACCGCCACAGTGAGAACGTCTTGGCCCGATGGTGCCGTCGACACAGGGCGACGAGCTGACAAGGGCAGGTCGGCCCGCCCTGGGCGTAGGGCGTGTGGTGGTCGATGTCGCACTTCACCGCGCGGCGTGGGCAGCCGGGGAACCGGCAGGTGTGGTCCCTCAGCTGGACCCTGCGCTTGAGGCGGTCCGGGATCTCATACGAGTCCACCGGCACACAGTCGGCGAGGTCGATGACCGGCCGGATCGTGACGGTCGTGTGGCGGGCGAGCAGCCACTCCTTGATCTGCCCGATCGTGACCGGCATCCCGGTCTCCTCACACCGCCCCACCCCGTTGGTCGAGGAGGCCGGCCACGGCCGTCTCGAGACCCCCGCAGCCTCTCCTCCCAAGTCCCCGTGGTCCTCGTTGGTCGAGGAGGCCGGCCACGGCCGTCTCGAGACCCCCGCAACCTCCGCTCCCAAGTCCCCATCGACGAGCTCGCCGAGACTGGTGTCGGTGATGTGCACGTTCAGCACGACCTTGCGCCCCGGCGCCTGGGCAACGACCTCGCCGGTCCCCTCGTCATGAACGAGCAGATCCAACGCCAGGTCCCGTCGTGCGATCGCACCAGCGGCCTTCGACCGTCGTACGTCGAGGGGTGAGTCGTCCCCGAACCGGCCCCGGATCTCGGCCTCCCGGGAGATCGCCTGGTCGAGGTCGAGGCTGTCCGCAGCATCGAGGACACCGTCCCAGCGCACCTGCCCGTGCTCATCCACCTCATCGGGCCCGAACCTGCGCTGGTCGGCGGCCTGCTGCCGTTCGGCCTCGGCACGTTCGGGATCGAACCGCATGACCGCCTCCGCCACGAGGCGTTCGAGCTGCTTCCACCCCACCCCACCGATGGCGGCGTTGAGGTGCCGGTCCACGAACGCCGCCGCCTCAGCGGACAGGGGGCGGGTGAGGTCCGCAACCCGTTCGGCCCGCCACGGCGCCACCTTCCCCGCCACCACGGCGGCATACAGCAGGGGAAGCCGCCAGGCGCACTCGATCACCCTGCCCACATAGCCACGACCACTGTCGGGTGAGCGTTCCAGGACCGCGATCAGCTCCATCAACGCGAACTCGCTCACGAGCGGTGCGCCGTCGCCGGCGATCGGGACACCGGTGTCGATCACCCCATCGACGAGGGTGGCTGCGCCTTCGGTGCAGTCGATGGTGTTCTGGTCGGCCCAGGCGGTGATGGCGACCCATTCCTCGACGAGGAGGCTGTTGCGTCCCCGGACCCCGGCGGAGAGCTCGGTGAGGAGCTCGGGCACCGAGTGGCCG
>DATMHM010000018.1:0-13760 GCA_035554935.1 Nocardioides sp.
TTGGTGTCCTTGTAGTCGACACCGGTGGCCTTCTCCTTGCAGAACTGGCAAACCTTCTTCTTCGGCTTGCGGACGACTGCCTTCGCCATTGTGGTGCTCCTCCTCAGAGCCCGGCCGCGTCAGTCAAACGGCGGCCGGAATGGTTGTTGTGATGTTGCTCAGAAAGGGGGTTCGTCGTTGCCGACGCCGGGCGCGGCCCACGGGTCGCCGGCCGGCGCCCCGCCCCCTGCGTTCGATCCACCACCGGAGGGCTGGCCCCACGGGTCGCCACCCGCGGGACGTCCGCCACCCTGGCCGCCCTGACCACCCTGGCCGCCGCCGTAGCCGCCGCCCTGGTTGCCCTGGTTGCCCTGGCCGCCGCCGTAGCCGCCACCGCCGCCGGAGCGGCTGGCACGGGTCACCTTGGCGGTCGCCCACGTGAGCGACGGGCCGACCTCGTCGACCTGCAGCTCGTTGACCGTGCGCTTCTGGCCCTCACGGTCCTCGTAGGAGCGCGAGACGAGCCGGCCCTGGGCGATGACGCGCATGCCCTTCTGGAGCGACTCCGCGACGTTCTCCGCGGCCTGGCGCCAGATCGAGCAGCGCAGGAACAGGGTCTCCCCGTCCTTCCACTCGCTCGTCTGCCGGTCGAAGGTCCGCGGGGTCGACGCCACCGTGAAGTTGGCAACCGCGGCGCCCGACGGGGTGAAGCGCAGCTCCGGGTCGTCGGTCAGGTTGCCGATAACGGTGATGACGGTGTCGCCAGCCATGGTGGTCTCCTGGTGAGGTGGGTTCGAGTGGCCCGCCCGGGTCAGCCCCGGGCAACGGCCCCCATCGTGTCCTGCAGTGCCGACATTGAACAGTCGCCATCCACAGGCCAGTCCCCGGGGGGGACGACGGGTTCGGCCCGATCGGTGGATCGAGGGGATCCTCAGACGGTGGGTCGCAGGACCTTGGTGCGGAGCACGGACTCGTTGAGGGTCAGCTGACGGTCGAACTCGTCGATCGTCGCCGGCGCGGCGGTCACCTTGATGATCGCGTAGATGCCCTCGGCGTGCTTCTTGATCTCGTACGCCAGGCGGCGCTTGCCCCAGACGTCGACGTTGTCGACGGTGCCGCCGTCGTTGCGGACGACGTTGAGGTACTTGTCGAGCGACGGCTGAACCGTCCGCTCGTCGAGGCTCGGGTCGAGGATGACCACGACTTCGTAGTTGCGCAAAGCGGTCTCCACCTCCTCTGGACTGACGGCCACGGACTTTCCGCGGCAGGAGGGCCTTGCTTGTCCGCACCGGATCGGTCCGGGCAGACGGGTGTACGGCGCCAGCGGCACCGGACAGGAGAGGTTAACCCCCGGCGGGCGCGATGCCCAATCCGGGACTGCTGTCAGATCGGGACCTGCTTGCCGTTGGGCAGTGTGTGGAAGTCGTCGCGGGGCGCCCTGGGGTCGCCCGGGTCGTCCGGGAACCGCAAGCCGGCGCCACGGATGTCGTCCTCGACGCCGCCGAGGTGCGAGCTGATGTCGGCGTCCACCGCGTCGATCACCCCCAGCGCCTCCGCGAGCAGGCGGGTGGCCCCGACCAGCTCCTTGGCCGAGCTGCGGCAGGTCTCGGCGACCAGGGTGGTGAGCTGGCCGAGCTCGGGGAACGCGCCGTTGAACCCGTAGCCGATGTTCCAGGATCGCCACCACGGATTCGCGGAACCCGCCCGGTCCATCTTGTTGGCAGCGCGGGCGAGCTGTCCCGCGATGATCGGGAGCGCGGTGCCCATCGCCTTGTTGAGCGCCGCCGAGTCGACGCGGAGCACCTCGCTGTGGTGCAGGTCCGCGTCGTAGCCGGGCTTCGGGTGGATGTGATAGGCACTGGGGTCGCCCAGGAGGTCGTCCTTCATCAGTCGCAACGGGGCGATCAGGGCCTTCTCCTGGGTCCAGAAGACGTCGTTCAGCTTCGTGAGCACGCCTTCGAGCTTCGTCGCGACCTCGTCGGGGTCCCCGCCCGACAGGGCGGCATCGACCTCCTCGGCCTCGTCCTGCGGCACCACCTCGCCCAGCAGCGTGCTGACCTTCTCCGCCCCGTCGACGATCTTTCCCGGGAGTTCCAGGACCGGCTTCAGCCCGCCGATCGCGAACAGGCCGATGACGTCCGTGTAGACCTTGTTCGCGGCGATGTCGAACTCAGGCGACTCGAGGTTGTGGAAGGCGACCTCGGCGTTGTCCATCAGGGTCATCACGTCCTCACCCGCCTTGAGCCAGAGGTTCTGGGCGCCGGCGAGACACAGCCCGACCGCGATCATCGCCTGCCGCTGGTTGCCGATGACGGTCACCTGGCGCGCTGCGCCGTAGGAGTAGTCGAAGGCACTGATCGCGTTGCCCGTGTAGGCGGTCGGCGCGTCGGGACCCACCCAGTCGTCGACGTACTTGACGTTGGCGTAGAGGTCACCGTCCGAGGTGGTGTCGCCCCCGGACTGGTCGAACCCGGCCTCGAGCGTCAGCATCCCGACCGCCTCGCGCGCGGCGTCGACGGCGTCCTGGAAGTTGCTCGCGAGCGGGAGCTCGTCCCAGCCCTCGAACATCGCGGTCAGCCGCTCGACCCACGGCTTGAAGATCGAGGTCGCCACGTCGATCGCGTACTGCTCCCCGTCGGCCGTCGGCACCGCGCCGGGCAGCTGGGTGTGGACGACGTGGTGCGGCCGGATGTAGGTCAGTGAGCACTCCACCGCGCTGGCCCGCATCGGGATGTGTCCCTCGTACTCGGTGCTGTGGTACGTCCCGGAGTCGGGCACCCAGCCATGCTGCTTCATCTCGGCGTCGCAGGCCGCGTCGATGATCTTCTCCAGTTGGGCGCGGACTGCCTCGGGGGAGTAGCTGGCCATCGGTGGTCTCCTCGTTCGGTCGGTCGGTCGAGCTCCTTCCCCGTTGCGACTTCCCCACACGCTCCTGCGCGGGTTCGTCCTCGTTTCCTCCGCACCGGCTGGGGTAGACATGACCCCGTGCCCTGTCCGCCGCCCGCCGTCCGCCGAGGGCTGGTCGCCGTCGCGACCGTCGGGGCGATGCTTCTGGGGGGGTGCTCGGACGAGAGCACCGAAGAGCCTCCCCCGCCGGACGCGACGGGCGTGCTCACGCCCACCTGGTCCGTCGCGCTCGACCACCCGCCCTTCCTCGCCGCGCCACCGAACGAGGGCCCGGCGATCGTCACCGACGGGGACGTCGTGGTCGCGGTGCTCACGACCTCGGTCGTCGTCCACGACGCGTCGACCGGCGAGCCGACGGGCGAGGTTCCCCTTGCCGGACCGGTGTGCGCCAGCGCCTCCGCGATCTCCGACGGCGTGCTCGCGCTGCTGACCGGCGAGGGAGGCGAGTGCGAGCGTGCCGTCGCCGTCGACACGAGGAGCGCGCGGATCAGCTGGCAGCGGCCGCTCCCGTCGCCCGCGCGGGCGGCGACGGTGCGCGGCCACGCCGTCGCCGTGGGGAACGGCGTCGTCGCGGTCTCCGGGGGCTGCGAGGGCGTCACCAGGCTCGACGTCCGGACCGGGGCGGTCCTGGGCCGGACGACGGGGGCGTGCCCGTGGTCGGCGAGCGACGGCACGTCGATCGTGTCCGGCGACCGGGGCGGCATCGTCGTCCGCTCCCAGGCCGACGGCGCAGTGACCGCAACCTGGCGCCGGGAGGCCGCGCGTGTCGGCGACGTCCTCAGCAGCACCCCGCTCGTCGTCACCGCCGCGACCTCCTCGGGACGCCGCCTGCTGGCGCTCGAGCGGGGTGCCGTGACCCCCTTCGGCCCCGACGCCGGCGGCTACGGAGGCGAGGTCGCGGCGTCGTACGTCGACGACCACGTGCTGTGGGTGCAGTACCCGGACGGCGACGGGATCGTGGGCTTCGACCTCGGCACCTTCGAGCAGGTCGCGCAGGTGGAGGCGCCCGACGACGCTCGCCTGGCCGGCATCCTCGACGGCCGCCTCGTCCTGACCGCCGACGAGGCGGCGGACGGCAGTGCCGCCATCCTCACGTTCGACCCCCTCCGGCCCGCGGCGGATCCGGTCGCAGGCGGCCGGATCCCCCCGAGCGCACCGGAGGACGGGCCGGTCCGCCGCACCACGGTCGCGGCCGGCCAACTCCTCGTGATCCGTGACGGCCGCCTGGAGGCACTGCCGCTGGCCTCCGCCGGACCCTCCTAGAGTTGAGCCCATGAGCGAGCTGCGCATCGGAGCCCACGTCGACCAGACCGATCCGATCGCGGAGGCCGCGGCACGCAACGCCCCGCTGGTGCAGTTCTTCCTCGGCAACCCGCAGTCCTACAAGGGCCCCGTGCTGTCGTACGACGGCGGCGCGGCCGCGCTCCGGGCTGCGGCGAAGTCGGCGGGGGTGGACCTCTACGTGCATGCGCCGTACCTCATCAACGTCGCCACCACGAACAACCGCCAGCGGATCCCGAGCCGCAAGCTGCTGCAGCAGCACATGGACGCCGCCGCCGAGATCGGCGCCAAGGGCCTGATCGTGCACGGGGGGCACGTGACCGACGAGGACGACCCGGCGAAGGGCTTCGACAACTGGCGCAAGGCGGTCGAGGCCACCGACATCAAGGTCCCGCTGCTGATCGAGAACACCGCCGGCGGGACCAACGCGATGACCCGCTACCTCGACCGGATCAAGGGCACGTGGGACGCGATCGCGTCCGCCGAGGGCGCCGACATGGTCGGCTTCTGCCTCGACACCTGCCACGCGCACGCCGGCGGCAACGCGCTCGAGACCATCGTCGACGACATCCGCGCCATCACCGGCCGGATCGACCTGGTGCACGCCAACGACAGCCGCGACGCCTTCGACTCCGGCGCGGACCGGCACGCCAACTTCGGGGCCGGCCAGATCGACCCCGACCTGCTCGCCCAGGTGATCCGCGACGCCGGCGCCCCCGTCGTGTGCGAGACCCCCGGCGGCGCCGACGAGCACGTCGCCGACTTCGACTGGCTGCGCGCACGGGTGTGAACCCGCCGGGCGTCGGTTCATCAAGGTATGCAGACGAACCGACGGTTCCCATGGTGAGCAACCATTGGGAAGTGACGGTTCGCCTGCATACCTTGATGAACCGACACCCCCGCTAGCCTGACCCCCATGCCCAGCGTGCGCCCGATCAGCCCGACCGAGCACCGCGACCACCTCGCCACCCTGCCGTCGGCGAGCTTCCTGCAGACCCCCGGGTGGGCGCGGGTGAAGAGCGAGTGGCGCAGCGAGTCGATCGGCTGGTTCGACGACGACGGCACCCAGGTCGGCGTCGCGCTGGTGCTCTACCGCCAGCTGCCGAAGCTCAACCGCTCGCTGGCCTACCTGCCCGAGGGGCCGGTGATCGACTGGTCGAGCGACGACCTCGGCGCGTGGCTCACGCCGATGGTGGCGCACCTGAGGAAGCAGGGTGCGTTCGCCGTACGCATCGGGCCGCCGGTCGTCACCCGCCGCTGGACCGCCGCGCAGGTCAAGGAGGGCATCGCCGACGACGGCGTCCGGCTGCTCAGCGAGGTCCCGCCGGCCGAGCGCAACCCGGTCGGCGCGCGCACGGTCGCGCAGCTGCACGAGCTCGGCTGGCGCCACCAGGGCGTCGCGGGCGGCTTCGCGGCCGGCCAGCCGCAGTTCGTGTTCCAGGTCCCGCTGCGCCATGAGGACGGCACCCAGCGCACCGAGGACGAGGTCCTCAAGGGCATGAACCAGCTGTGGCGCCGCAACATCAAGAAGGCGGCCAAGGAGGGCGTCGAGGTCACCGCCGGCGGCCGCGATGACCTCAAGGCCTTCCACGACCTCTACGTCCACACCGCGCAGCGCGACCACTTCACGCCGCGGCCGCTGAGCTACTTCGAGACGATGTACGACGCCCTCCGCGCCGACGAGACGACGCCGGGCGAGCGGTTCACCCTCTGGCTGGCCCGCCACGACGGCGACCTGGTCGCCTCCACGATCGCGATCCGGGTCGGCGAGCACGCGTGGTACTCCTACGGCGCCTCCTCCACCGAGAAGCGCGAGGTCCGCGGCTCCAACGCGATCCAGTGGGCGATGATCCGCGACGCGATCGCCGCAGGCGCGGCGGTCTACGACCTGCGCGGCATCACCGAGACGCTCGACCCGGACGACCCGCACGTCGGCCTGATCCAGTTCAAGGTGGGCACCGGCGGCGAGGCCGTGGAGTACGCCGGCGAGTGGGACCTGCCCGTCAACCGCGCGCTCTACAAGGCGTTCCAGCTCTACCTGAAGCGGAGGGGTGGCTGATGGGCCTGACGCTCACCGTCGACGGCCCGCGCTGGCGCGGCCACCTCGAGGCCGTCGCCGCCGCGCACCCGGGCATCGTGCCGGTGGCCAAGGGCAACGGCTACGGCTTCACCCTCGGCCGGCTGGCCCGCAAGGCGCAGTGGCTGGCCGAGCGCGGGCACGACGTACGCACCCTCGCTGTCGGCACCTACGACGAGCTGCCCGAGGTCGTGCAGCGCTGGCCGGGCGACCTGCTGGTGCTGACGCCGTGGCGGCCGTGGGTGGCGCTCCCCGAGCCCGCGCTGGCCCGCCGGCTCGTGCACACCGTGAGCCGGCTGGCCGACCTGCGCGACCTCCTGCACGCCGACCCGACCGCCCGCGTCGTGCTCGAGCGGATGACGTCGATGCGCCGCCACGGCATGGCCGCGCGCGAGCTCTGGGAGGCCGGCGAGCTGCTCCGCAAGCACCCGGGCGCCCGCGTCGAGGGCCTCGCGCTGCACCTGCCCCTCGGCCAGGGCACCCACCTCGGCGAGGTCACCCGGCTCGTCAACGACTACGTCGCCGCCGACGTCCCGGCCCATGGCCGGCCGGTGGTCTGGGTCAGCCACCTCACCGACAGCGAGCTGGCCACCCTGCGCAGCCAGTACGCCGACTTCGCGATCCGGCCGCGGATCGGCACCGGCCTCTGGCTGGGCGACCGCGGCTCCCTGCGCGTGACCGCGACCGTGCTGGACGTGCACCCCGTCGAGCGCGGCGACGCGTTCGGCTACCGCGGCCGCACCGCCCCCAAGTCCGGGCACGTGCTGGTCGTCAGCGGCGGCACCGCCCACGGCATCGGTCTCGAGGCGCCGACCGGCGAGACGTCGATGAAGGCGCGCGCCGCGACCCTGGCCCGGGGCGGCCTGGACGCGGTCGGGTTCGTCCGGTCGCCGTACTCCATCGACGGCAAGCAGCGCCTCTTCGCCGAGCCGCCGCACATGCAGGCCTCGATGCTGTTCCTCCCGCACGGCTCCCGGGTGCCCGAGGTCGGCGAGGACGTCGACGTGCGGGTGCGCTACACCGCCACGACCTTCGACCGGATCGTCGTCAGCGGCTGAGCCGGGCCGCACCACGACCTGTGGTGCGCGTCCCTCACATCAGGCGTGAGCAACGCGCATCACAAGGATCCTGCAGCCGTTGTCCACAGGCGCCCGGGACGGGTGTGGCACGGTCGACCCGGCCGTGGCACCGTCGACGGATGGCTGCCCGGGTCGACCTGAGGCACCCGCAGCTCGCCCGACTGCTGCGGGTGCAGTGTGGCGTGCTGACCCGTGCGCAGCTGATCGCCGCAGGGGCCAGCGAGGGCGACATCACCCGGATGCGGCGGCGCAAGGAGATCCGCCGGGTCCATCCCGGCCTGTACGTCGACCACACCGGACCCCTGACCTACGAGCAGCGCGAGTGGGTGGCGGTGCTCGCGGCGTGGCCGGCCGCACTCTGCGGGGAGTCGGCGATCCCCGGCCGGCGTCCGCACACCATCGCCGTCGCCGTCGAGCGCGGTCGGACGGTGCGCGTCCCGTCCGGCGTGGTCCTGCGTCGGGTCTCGGGCCTGGCCGGGCGCGTACGTCGGGGCACGCAGCCGCCCCGCCTCCGGGTGGAGCATGCCGTGATCGACCTGATGGTGCAGCACCTCGCCCGCGACGACGTCGCGTCCGCGTTCAGCGAGCTCGCGGCCACCTGTTTCGGCCGGCCCGACCTGCCGCGCGCGATCCTCGGCTGCCTGGCCGAGCGCCCCCGGGTCCCGCGACGCCGGATGATCGAGGACCTGCTGGTCGACCTGCGCGACGGGGCGTGCTCGGTCCTCGAGCGCGGGTTCCTCCACCACGTCGAGCGGGCCCACGGGCTGCCCGCGGGCTCACGCCAGGTCGCGAGCCGGGCGACCGGACGTCGTACGGTCGTCGACGTGCGGTACGACGAGTTCGGGGTCATCGTCGAGCTGAACGGCCGTGCGCTCCACGACTCCGCCGAGGCGTACGACGCCGACGCGGAGCGCGAGCTCGCGGAGCGGGCGGCCAGTGGCGCCGAGTCGCTGCGCGTCACCTACGGCCTGGTGTTCCGGACCGGGTGCCGCACCGCCGCATGGATCGCGACCATCCTCCGACGGCGGGGCTGGGAAGGGTCGCTGCGGCGCTGCCCCCGATGTCCGCCGGTGGTCAGCGCAGCGGCCTGAACGCGCCCGGCGACGCCGTGTGGTGCGCGTTGCTCACATCAGGCGTGAGCAACGCGCACCGCAGGGGCGTGGAGGGCGTCGGCGCCCTGCTGGTCGTGCACCGGGTCGCGGTCCGGGCGGTACATGTCGCGGATGATCACCGCCGCGAGGTAGAGCTCGCCGAGCACGCGCACCGCGATGCCGACCCAGTAGAACCCGGCGTCGCCGCCGCCGGCGGGGGCGAGGTAGCCGCCGAGGTACCACCAGATGGTGCAGAAGTAGAGGACCTCGGTGGCCTGCCAGACGAGCTGGTCGCGCCAGCGCGGCCGGGCGAGCACGGCCAGCGGCAGCAGCCACAGGACGTACTGCGGCGAGTAGACCTTGTTGACGAGCAGGAAGCCCATCACGATCAGGTAGCCGAGCTGCGCGAGGCGGGGTACGACGGCCTCCGGGCGCACCTGCCGGCCGGCGGTCATGCCGATCACGAACACGACGGCGCACCAGCCGCCGAAGAGGATCCACGACCAGAGGTTGATCGTGTCGGCGGTGAAGCCGACGTCGGCGGCCTGGTCGACGAGCATCCACACCGAGCCGAGGTCCGCGGTGCGGTCGGCGTTGAAGCTCCAGAAGACCTTCCACTGCTCGGGCCCGGTGAGGTAGCCGGGTGCGTTCGCGACCAGCCACGTGACGGCGGCCGCCAGGGTGGCGAGCGCGAAGGCGCCGTACCGCCGCTGGCGCAGGCAGATCACGAGCAGGCCGCCGAGCAGGAAGAGCGGGTAGAGCTTGGCCGCCGTGCCGAGGCCGATCATCACGCCGGTCAGCACCGGGCGGTCCCGCGACCACGCCCACAGCGCCGCCGCCACCAGCGCCACCGCGATCAGGTCCCAGTTGATCAGCCCGGTCAGCAGCAGCGTCGGCGAGATCGCGAACGCCGCCGCGTCCCACGGCCGCAGCCGGTTCACCCCGCTGAGCAGCCACACCGCGAGCAGGGCGAGCGCGGCGAAGCCGAGGGCGTTCACGAGCAGGAAGATCGTTTGCTCCTCGTCGACCTCCGGGTCGCCGTACAGCTGGTCGACGGGGGAGCGGTAGCGCTGCTCGACGTCGGGCGAGCCGTTGAGCAGGTGGGTGGCCCACGACGCGCCCCACGCCCAGTAGGCGATGCCGACGGGGTACTCCATCACCTCGTAGCGCGAGCGGGTCTGCTCGTCGTCGGAGTAGGGCCAGGCGTGCTCGGCCAGCCCGCGCGGCACGTAGAGCGGGCGCAGGTCGGTGTAGCACATGTGGGAGTAGACCCAGTTCTGGTCCTTGCCCTCGACCAGCGAGCACGGCGCCTTCTGCACCAGGCCCAGCGCGAACGTGACGGCGGTCAGCAGGAGCAGCACCCGCGCCGGCGTCCACCACCGGTGCGGCCGCGCCCGCTCGCCCATCGGTCCGCCGACGACCTCGCTCAGGCTCGCGACGAGCGGGTCGTCCTGCGTCGGGTGGACGTGGCCCACGTCAGGCGGCGGTACGACGACGCGGGGCCCGGCGGCCCTGGCGCCCGCCTCCGCCGCCACCGCCACCGGACGCGGTCGCGGTCGGGCTCGGCTCCTCGGCGCCGCCGCCCTCCGGGAGCAGCGGGTTCGGGTCCTCGCCGTCGAGGAGGCCGTCGCCGTCGGTGTCCGGGTTGGTCGGGTTCGGGTCCTTGGAGTCGGGCAGGCCGTCGCCGTCCGCGTCCGGCGGGCCGGGCGTCTTCGACGGCGTCGGGGTCGGCGTGGGCGTGGGCGTCGGGGTCGGCGTGGGCGTCGGCTTCGGCTCGGGCTTCTTCGTCGGCTTGGGCTTCGGCGGCGGCGCCTGCTCATGGCCCTCCGCGGGCGCCTCGCCCTTGACGTAGGCCGGCGGCGGCAGGTCCTCGACCGGCTCGCCCTCGAGCGCCTTGAGCATCACCGCGGTCCAGGTGTCGGCCGGGTAGCCACCGCCGAAGTACGACGGCAGCCAGCCCTGCAGCTGCTCGTTGCCCTTGCCGCGCACGTACATCACCGCGGTCGAGAGCTGGGGCGTGTAGCCGACGAACCAGGCGGAGGAGACCTCGCCCCTGCCGTTCGTGGCGGTGCCGGTCTTGCCGCCGGCCGGGCGGCCGAGCTCCAGGGCCGCCGTACCGGAGCCCGACTCCACGACCTGCTGGAGGGTGTAGCCGACGTCGTCGGAGATGCCCTCCGGGATCGCCCGGTGGTCGGTGACCTTGTGGGTGTAGCGGACCACGCCCTCGCGGTCGACGACCTTGTCGATGATGTAGGCGTCGGCGGTCACGCCGCGGTTGGCGATCGTGGCGTAGCCGTTGGCCATGTTGATCGGGCTGACCGTCTGCGAGCCCAGGGAGACGCCGGTGTTGGGCTGCAGGCCCGGGCTGGAGGTCGGGAAGCCGTAGGGCTGCGGGGCCGGCTCGGCCGGCGGCACGCCCATCTTGTTGGCGGTGTCGATGATCTTCTGCGGCCCCTCGGGCGTGGCCAGCGTCATGTCGATGAAGGCGGTGTTGATGGAGTCCTCCATCGCCTGGATCATCGACACCTTCTCGCCGTAGTCCCGGTCGCCCTGGTTCTCGACGTCGGTCCCGTCGGGCAGCACGTAGGGGGAGTTGCCGGCGAAGCGGTCCTTGATCTCGTAGCCCGCCTCCATCGCCGCCGCGAGCGCGAACGGCTTGAACGTCGAGCCCGCCTGGCCGCCCGAGACCGCCCAGTTGATCTGCGACTGCAGGTAGTCCTGGCCGGCGTAGATCCCGCGCACCGCGCCGGTGCCGGGCTCGACGGACGCGACCGCGACGTGCAGGTTCTTCGGGCCGAAGCCCTCGGGCCGCTCCTCGGCGACACCCTGGCGGGCGGCGTTCATCGCCTTCTTCGTGAAGGTGGTGGTCACCTTCAGCCCGCCGCCGTCGATCTCCTGCTCGCTGAAGCCGAGCCGGAGCAGCTCCTTGCGGACCATCGTCAGCACGTGGCCGCGCTGCCCGCCGTACTGCTCGTCCTCGTCGATCTTCGGGAACTTCGGCAGCGCCTCGCGGACCTGTCCGGCCTCGCCGCTGCTGGCGGTGTCCATGTCGACCATGGAGTCGAGGACGTACTGGTAGCGGCCGAGCAGGCTCTCCGCCGCCTCCTCACCGTTGCGCGGGTCGAGGGCGTAGGGGTTGTTCAGCACGGCGGCGAGCACCGCGGACTGGGCGAGGGTGAGGTCCTTGGCGTCGACGTCGAAGTAGTTCTGCGCGGCGGCCTGGATGCCGTAGGCGCCGCGGCCGAAGTAGATCGTGTTGAGGTAGCCCTCGAGGATGTCGCGCTTGCTCAGCTGGTTCTTGATCTTGAGGGAGAGGATCGCTTCCTTCGCCTTGCGCTTCCAGGTGCGCTCCTGGGTCAGGTAGAGGATCTTCACGTACTGCTGGGTGATCGTGGACGCGCCCTGCTGGGCGTTGCCCTGGGCGTTGCTGAACGCCGCGCGCAGGATGCCCTTGGGGTCGATGCCGTTGTCGGTCCAGAAGGTCCGGTTCTCGGCGGCGACGACCGCGTCCTTGATGGTCTGCGGCATCTCGTCGTAGGAGATCGAGTCGCGGCGCTGGATCGCGAACTGCCCGAGCTCGGACTTGCCGCCGCTGTAGTAGACCTGCGTGGTCTCGGTCAGGAACTCCGCGTTGGGGTCCGGGATGTCGATGGAGCGGTAGGCGATCCAGAACCCGAGCACCCCGAGCAGACCCATCACGACGGCCGTCACCAGGCCCCACAACGCGACCAGCTTCAGCCGCTGCTTCCACGTGCGCGGAGCGCGGTCGCCCTTCTTTCCCGACCGCGTGCTGCGTCGGGACGAGGACCCGCCTGCCTTGCGCTTTCCGTCGACCACGGACGACAGGGTACGGGCGCCCCGGGCGCCGTCCCGATTCCCGAACCGTGTCGGTGGGCTGCACCACGCCCGGTGGACACTCCCGATCCATCGAGAGTTCACGTCCGCGGGATATATCGCTACGATAGGTCGTATGGCACGGCGTGGAGACACCATCGAGCTGGCGGTCCTCGGACTGCTGCACGAGGGACCCATGCACGGCTACGAGCTGCGCAAGCGGCTCAACCTGATGCTCGGTTGGGGACGGGTGCTGTCGTACGGCTCGCTCTACCCGGCGCTGAAGAAGATGCTGCGCGGCAACCTCATCGAGGAGGCCGTGCCGTCGGGGCCGCAGTCCCGCCGGCAGCGCATCGTCTACGAGGTGACAGAGAAGGGCACCGAGGAGTTCTCTCGCCTGATGTCCGAGGTCGGCCCCTCCGCGTGGGAGGACGACAACTTCGACATCCGGTTCCGGTTCTTCTCCTCCACCGACATGGAGATCCGGCTGCGCGTCCTCGAGGGACGACGGTCGCGCCTGCAGGAGCGGCTGGACCGGGTGCAGCGCGAGCTCGCGATGACCCAGAAGGAAGCCGACCGCTACGCCGCGGAGCTGCAGCGCCACGGCGTGGAGTCGGTCGAACGTGAGGTCCGGTGGCTCTCGGACCTCATCAACGCCGAGCGCGGCGTCCAAGGCCGTGCGGAAGGTGCGCCCGAGGCGCCGACGACCCCGTCGGCGCCCTGACGCAGCACGGCAACGCGCATCCAGCAGATGTGCATTCAGCAGATGTCATGAGTAGCAAGGAAGGAAACCCCATGGGTTCGGTTCGAGTAGCGATCGCCGGCGTGGGCAACTGCGCCACGTCCCTCATCCAGGGCGTGCAGTACTACCGGGACGCCGACGCCACGAGCACCGTTCCGGGGCTCATGCACGTCCAGTTCGGTGACTACCACGTCCGCGACGTCGAGTTCGTCGCCGCGTTCGACGTCGACGACAAGAAGGTCGGCAAGGACCTCTCCGAGGCCATCGACGCCTCCGAGAACAACACCATCAAGATCACCGACGTCCCGACCCTGGGCGTCGAGGTCCAGCGCGGCCCGACGCTCGACGGCCTCGGCAAGTACTACCGGGCCACCATCGAGGAGTCCGCGGCCGAGCCGGTCGACGTCGTCCAGGTCCTCAAGGACAACCAGGTCGACGTCCTCGTGTCCTACCTCCCGGTGGGCTCGGAGGAGGCCGACAAGTTCTACGCCCAGTGCGCGATCGACGCCGGCGTGGCCTTCGTCAACGCCCTGCCCGTCTTCATCGCCTCCGACCCGGAGTGGGCGAAGAAGTTCGAGGACGCCGGCGTCCCGATCGTCGGCGACGACATCAAGTCGCAGGTCGGCGCCACCATCACCCACCGCGTGATGGCGAAGCTGTTCGAGGACCGCGGCGTGACGCTGGACCGCACCTACCAGCTCAACGTCGGCGGCAACATGGACTTCAAGAACATGCTCGAGCGCGAGCGCCTGGAGTCCAAGAAGGTCTCC
>DATMHM010000019.1:0-16829 GCA_035554935.1 Nocardioides sp.
CGCGTCTTGAGCATCTCATCGGCGAAGTAGACGGTGCCGTAGCCGGTGGCCTCGGGTCGCAGCAGCGAGCCGCCGAAGCTGAGCCCCTTACCGGTGAACACGCAATCGGCGCGATTCGACAGCTTCTTGACCATGCCGGCCATGAAGCCGACCTCCCGGCCGCCGACGCCGATGTCACCGGCGGGCACGTCGGTGTACTCGCCGATGTGCCGGTAGAGCTCGGTCATGAAGGCCTGGCAGAAGCGCATGATCTCGGCGTCGGAGCGGCCCTTGGGGTCGAAGTCGGAGCCGCCCTTGCCGCCGCCGATCGGCATGCCGGTGAGCGCGTTCTTGAAGATCTGCTCGAAGCCGAGGAACTTCACGATGCCGAGGTAGACCGACGGGTGGAAGCGCAGGCCGCCCTTGTAGGGGCCGAGCGCGGAGTTGAACTCGACCCGGAAGCCGCGGTTGAGCTGGACCCGGCCGGCGTCGTCGACCCACGGGACGCGGAAGATGATCTGCCGCTCCGGCTCGCACACCCGGCGGATGATCGCCGCGTCGGTGTACTCCGGGTGACGGCTCACCACCGGTGCGAGGCTGTCGAGCAGCTCGCGGGTGGCCTGGTGGAACTCGGCCTCGCCCGGGTTGCGCGCCAGGATCTCGTCGAAGACCGGCTGCAGGGTCGGGTTCAGGTCGTTCACGGTGGTCCTCCCGGGCGTTCTGGTGACGCCTCCACGGTCTCATTGCCGCCCGGTCCCCGCCGACCGGGGATCGGTCCGTGAGACTGTGAGGAGTCGTTCACGCCGCCGCGCGACCGGCGGTCCCGGGACGAAATCCGGGTCGGGTCGACTGGTGCCATGGCGACCCGCACGACCCCGACCCACTGTCCCTACTGCAGCCTGCAGTGCGGGATGAAGGTCTCGACCAGCGGACGGCAGCGGATCGAGATCGGCGCCTGGGAGGAGTTCCCGGTCAACGAGGGCGCGATGTGTCGCAAGGGCTGGACGTCCGGCGAGCTGCGCGGCAGCCGCGAGCGGCTGACCACGCCGATGATCCGGGACCGCGCCACCGGCGAGCTGCGGGCGGCGGAGTGGGACGAGGCGCTCGACCACGTCGCGGGGAGGCTCGCTGCCCTCCAGGCCGCGCACGGCAACGACGCGGTCGCCGTCTTCGGCGGTGGCGGCCTGACGAACGAGAAGGCCTACCAGCTCGGCAAGTTCGCCCGGGTCGCGCTCGGGACCAGCCAGATCGACTACAACGGCCGCTGGTGCATGAGCTCGGCCGCCAGCGCCGGCAACCAGGCCTTCGGCGTCGACCGTGGCCTCCCCTTCCCGCTCGTGGACATCGAGCAGGCCGACGTGGTCGTGCTCGTCGGGTCCAACCTGGCCGAGACCATGCCGCCGGCGGCGCGCCACCTGGACCGGCTGCGCGAGCGCGGCGGCAAGGTCGTCGTGATCGATCCCCGGCTCACCCCGACCGCCGAGCGCGCCGACCTCTTCCTCCAGCCGGTCCCCGGCACCGACCTCGCCCTCGGCCTCGGCGTGCTGCACCTGCTGGACGCGCAGGGCGCCGTCGACGAGGAGTACGTCGCCCGCCGTACCACCGGCTTCGACGACGTCCGTCGCTCGGTCGCCGCCTGGTGGCCCGAGCGCGTGGAGCGCACCACCGGCATCGCCACCGACGAGCTGCGCGCGCTGGTCGACCTGCTCGCCCGGAGCGAGAAGGTGGTCGTGCTGACCGCCCGCGGGGCCGAGCAGCACGCCCAGGGCACGGCGACCGTGCTGGCCTGGGTCAACGTCGCGCTCGCGCTCGGCATGCCGGGCAAGCCGTCCTCCGGCTACGGCTGCCTCACCGGGCAGGGCAACGGCCAGGGCGGGCGCGAGCACGGGCAGAAGGCCGACCAGCTCCCCGGCTACCGGATGATCGACGACCCCGCCGCCCGGGCGCACGTCGCCGGGGTGTGGGGCGTCGACGCCGACGCGCTGCCGGGGAAGGGCCGGTCGGCGTACGAGCTCCTCGACGCGCTGGGCAGCGGGGGTGGCCCGAAGGCGCTGCTGGTGTTCGGCTCCAACATCGTCGTCAGCGCACCCAACGCACTGCACGTCACCGAGCGGCTCGAGTCCCTCGACCTGCTGGTGGTCTGCGACATCGTGATGTCCGAGACCGCCGCCCTCGCCGACGTGGTGCTGCCCGTGACGCAGTGGGCCGAGGAGAGCGGAACGATGACGAACCTCGAGGGTCGGGTGATCCTGCGCCAGCAGGCGGTCGCCCCTCCGGCCGGCGTGCGCAGCGACCTCGAGGTGATCTCGGGGCTGGCCGCGCGCCTGGGCGCGCCCATCGGGTTCTCGGTCGATCCGGAGGTGGTCTTCGCCGAGCTCGGTCGCGCGTCCGCCGGCGGCAAGGCCGACTACTCGGGGATCACCTGGGAGCGGATCGCCGCGGAGCAGGGCGTGTTCTGGCCGTGCCCCGCCGTGGCCGACGGCGAGCCCGCGCACCCCGGCACGCCGCGGATGTTCGCCGACTCGTTCGCGACGCCGGACGGCCGCGCCCGCTTCCTCGTGCAGGAGTACGCCGGCGCGGCGGAGCAGCCGGACCCGGCGTACCCGGTCCACCTCACCACCGGCCGCGTGCTCGCGCAGTACCAGTCCGGCGCGCAGACCCGCCGGATCAAGGGGCTCCCCGACGAGGGCGCCTTCGTCGAGATGCATCCGATGCTCGCCGACCGGATCGGCGCCCACGATGGCGAGCCGGTCGTCGTCCGCACCCGCCGCGGCGAGATGAAGGCGCCCGCGCGGGTCGTCACCACCATCCGTCCCGACACCGTCTTCGTCCCCTTCCACTGGGTCGGCGCGAACCGGCTCACCAACGACGCCCTCGACCCCTCCAGCCGGATGCCCGAGTTCAAGGTGTGCGCCGCCGAGGTTCGCGTCTGACACCTCCCGCCCACCGGCCGGGGTGGTCTCGATACGCCGCTGCGCCTTTCGTTGGTCGAGTAGCCCGAGCCCCTGGGCGATGGCGTATCGAGACCTTCTGGCCGTGGTCTCGATACGCCGATGCTCGTTCCTCGCATCGGCTACTCGACCAGCGGTGGGCCTTTCGTTGGTCGAGTAGCCCGAGCCCCTGGGCGGGGCGTATCGAGACCATTTCGCCATGGTCTCGATACGCCGCTGCGCTCGTTCCTCGCTTCGCGGCTACTCGACCAGCGGGGGCGGCCGCGGCTACTCGACCAGCGGTGGGTGTTTCGTTGGTCGAGTAGCCCGAGCCCCTGGGCGATCTGTCGTGAGGTACGAGCGAAGATGTATCGAGACCTTCTGGCTGTGGTCTCGATACGCCGCTGCGCTCGTTCCTCGCTTCGCGGCTACTCGACCAGCGAGGAGGCCGCCGCTACTCGACCAGCGGGAGCGGCCGCCGCTACTCGACCAGCGGGGGCGGCCGTAACGCGGCCGTGACCCGCCTCACGGCGTGATGCCGTGAGGGCGGTGAGGTTGTGAGGAGTAGTTGACCTCGGGGTGCGCGACGCGTGCCGCGCCGCGAAATCTGCGACGCCAAGGATGGTCACATGACCGAGAGCCGCCGCCCCGACCAGCCGCCGAAGCGGCTCGTCGTCGTCGGCTCCGGCATGGCCGCGACCCGCTTCGTCGAGGAGCTGGTGGCCCGCCAGGCGCCCGAGCGGTACCAGATCACCGTCCTCGGTGACGAGCCCGTGGCGCCGTACAACCGGATCCTGCTGTCCGCCGTGCTCGAGGGCACGCACCGGCCGGAGGCACTGACGCTCCGCTCGCCCGAGTGGTACGACGAGCACGGCATCGACCTGCGCCTGGGCGCCCGCGTGCTGGGGGTCGACCGGGAGCACCGCGACGTGATGCTGGTCGACGGCACCCTGGTCGAGTACGACGTCCTGGTGCTCGCCACCGGCAGCATCCCCACCCTGCCGCCGATCCGCGGGCTGGTCCGGATGGACGGCTCGCTCCACGACGCGGTGCACGCGTTCCGCAGCCTCGCCGACTGCGAGCGGCTGCTCGAGGCGATCGCCGCCACCGACCAGGACGGGCGCCCGGTCAACCGGCGCGCGGTCGTGGTCGGCGGCGGGCTCCTCGGCCTCCAGGTCGCCCGCGCCCTGGGCGCCCGCGGCCTCGACACCGAGATCGTCGAGGGCGCCGAGCACCTGCTGCACCAGCAGATCGACACCGCCGCGGGGCGGATCCTCGCCCGCGACCTGAAGAAGCTGGGGGTCGCGGTCTACACCGGTGCCCGGGCCGTCCGGCTCGCCTCCGACGGCGGCGCGCCGAACGGCACTGGCGCGCTGACCGGCGCCGGCGCCCTCGGCGACCAGGGCCGGGTGCGGGTGCTCGACCCGCTGCCGCGCAACCCGGGTCGGGTGGCGCTGCGGCTCGACAACGGCTTCACGCTCGACACCGACCTGCTGGTGCTCACCGCCGGCGGCCGCCCGTCGACCGCGCTCGCCCGCGGCGCCGGCCTCGAGGTGCGTCGCGGGATCGTGGTCGACGACCGGCTGGCCAGCGTCACCGACCCGTCGATCCACGCGATCGGCGACTGTGTCGAGACGGTGTCGGCGGACGGCCAGGGCCGCACCACCGGCTTCGTGCCGCCCGCCTGGGAGCAGGCCGGCATCCTCGCCGCCATCCTGACCGAGTCGCCCGGCGCCGAGCGGATGACCTACGACGGCACCCGCGTCGTCGCCCGGCTGCGCGCCACCGACCTCGACGTCGCGGTCCTCGGCGACGCCGCCCGGGAGGTCGCCGACGGCGGTGAGGTCGTCGAGGTCTCGAACCCCATCTCCGGCTCCCACCGACGCCTGGTCGTCCGCGACGGACGGATCGTGGCGGCCACCCTGGTCGGCGACCTCTCGCGGGTCGGCCTGATCACCCAGCACTTCGACCGGCAGACGGTCCTCGGGCCCCACGAGCCCGGGAGCCTGCTGATGCCGGAGCGGTCGGGGGACCCGAACGACGCGGACAGCGCGGTCCGCAGCCTCCCCGACGAGGTCGAGGTGTGCGCCTGCGCGGGCGTCACCGCCGGCCGGGTCCGGGCCTGCTCGTCCCTCGAGCAGGTTCGTGACACCACCCGCGCGACCACCGGATGCGGTGGCTGCGCCTCGACGGTCCGCCAGCTGCTCGCCAGCAGCCCGGGCCGCACAGTCCTGGCAACCTCCCAGAAGGGATCCTGAGATGACCGACCCGACCAGGCACACCAGGCACCTGAGGAAGCAGCTCGTCGTCGTCGGCCACGGCATGGTCGGCCACCGCTTCGTCCAGGCCGCGATCGAGCGCGGCCTGACCGAGACCTACGACATCGTCGTGCTCGGCGAGGAGCCGCGGCCGGCGTACGACCGGGTCGCCCTCACCTCCTTCTTCGAGGTGGGCGCGGACGCGCTCTCCTTCCTCCCGGAGGGGGCGTACGACGACCCGCGGGTCACGCTGCGCCTCAACACCGAGGTCGTCGCCCTGGACGCGGCGGCGCGCACGGTCACGCTGGCCGGCGGCGAGCAGCTCCGCTACGACGAGCTGGTCCTCGCCACCGGTGCGGCGCCGTTCGTGCCGCCGGTGCCGGGCAAGGACCTCGACAACGTCTTCGTCTACCGGACGATCGAGGACCTCGAGGCGATCCGGGAGGCCAGCAGGGGCGCCCGCGCCGGCGCGGTCATCGGCGGCGGCCTGCTCGGGCTGGAGGCGGCCAACGCGCTGCACCAGCTCGGCGTGCCCACCCACGTCGTCGAGATGGCGCCGCGGCTGATGGCGGTGCAGGTCGACGACGCCGGCGGCGCCACCCTCAAGCGGCACATCGAGGAGCTGGGCCTCTCCGTCCACACCGGCGTGATGACCGAGCTGATCGACGGCGACGCCGACGGCAAGGTCAGCGCGATCAAGTTCAAGGACCAGGACGCGCTGCCCCTCGACCTCGTCATCTTCTCCGCCGGCATCCGGCCCCGCGACGCGATCGCCCGCGAGGCGGGGATCGACGTCGCCGAGCGCGGCGGCGTCCTGGTCGACGAGCAGTGCCGCAGCTCGGACGAGCACGTGTGGGCGATCGGCGAGTGCGCGGCCCCGGGCGGGCGGATGTACGGCCTGGTCGCCCCGGGCTACACGATGGCCGAGGTCGTCGTCGACACCCTGCTCGGCGGCGCCGCGGGTGCCTTCACCGGCGCCGACATGTCGACCAAGCTCAAGCTGCTCGGCGTCGACGTCGCCTCCTTCGGCGACGCCTTCGGCACCACCGAGGACTGCCTCGAGCTGGTCTTCGCCGACGCGGTCGCCGGCATCTACAAGAAGCTCGTGGTCAAGGAGAACGCGACCGGCGGGTTCGAGCTGCTCGGCGGGATCCTGGTGGGCGACGCGTCGGCGTACGGTGTGCTCCGCCCGATGGTCGGCTCCGGGATGGAGCTGCCGGAGAACCCGGAGGAGCTGATCCTCCCGGCCGGCCGCGGCGGCGGCGTCGAGCTCGGGCTCCCCGACGAGGCGCAGGTCTGCTCCTGCAACGACGTCACGAAGGCACAGATCAAGGCGGCCGTCTCCGAGGACTCCACCCTCAACGACGGCGGCCCGTGCTCCGACGCCGGCTGTGTCACGAGGTGCACCCGGGCCGGCGCCACCTGCGGGTCCTGCAAGACGGTCGTGAAGAAGATCGTCGAGGACCACTTCGCCGCGACCGGCAAGACCGTCGACAGGTCGCTGTGCGAGCACTTCGCGATGACCCGCCAGGAGCTCTTCGAGGTGGTGGCCGTCCACGGCTACAACCGCTTCGACGACATCATCGAGGGCCACGGCAGGGGCCGCGGCTGCGACATCTGCAAGCCCGCCGTGGCGTCGATCCTGGCCAGCCTCCTCAACCACCACGTGCTCGACGGCTCGAACGCGACACTGCAGGACACCAACGACGCCTACCTCGCCAACCTGCAGAAGAACGGCACCTACTCGGTCGTCCCGCGCATCCCCGGTGGTGAGATCACCCCGGACAGGCTGATCGTGATCGGCGAGGTCGCCAAGGAGTTCGGCCTCTACACCAAGATCACCGGCGGCCAGCGGATCGACCTGTTCGGCGCCCGGATGGAGGACCTGCCGGCGATCTGGAAGAGGCTCGTCGACGCCGGCATGGAGTCCGGCCACGCCTACGGGAAGTCGCTGCGGACGGTGAAGTCCTGCGTCGGCTCGACCTGGTGCCGGTACGGCGTCCAGGACTCCGTCGGGATGGCGATCGAGCTCGAGCTGCGCTACCGGGGGCTGCGCTCGCCGCACAAGCTCAAGGGCGGCGTCTCCGGCTGTGCCCGCGAGTGCGCGGAGGCCCGGAGCAAGGACTTCGGCATCATCGCCACCGAGAAGGGCTGGAACCTCTACGTCTGCGGCAACGGCGGCGCGATCCCGGCGCACGCCCAGCTGCTTGCCGGGGACCTGGACTCCGCGACGCTGATCAGGTACCTCGACCGCTTCCTCATGTACTACATCCGCACCGCCGACCGGCTGCAGCGCACGTCGTACTGGATGGACGCGATCGGCGGCCTGGACCGGATCCGCGAGGTCGTCGTGGACGACGCCCTCGGCCTCGGCTCGGAGCTGGAGGCCGCGATGGCGCAGCACGTCGACTCCTACTTCGACGAGTGGAAGGCGACGATCGAGGACCCGGAGAAGCTCGCCCGCTTCGTGTCGTTCGTGAACGCCCCCGGCACCCCGGACCCCAACATCACCTTCCGCGAGGAGCGCGGCCAGATCCAGGCCGCCACCAACGACGGTCCGGTGTCGCTCGGCGCCACGATCCCCGTGGGGGCACCCCGATGACCCCCGTCTGCCGGCTCGACCAGATCCGCCGCGAGTCGGGCGTCACCGCGCTCGTCGACGGCGAGGCGGTCGCCGTGTTCCGGACGTACGACGACGAGGTGTTCGCGCTGTCGAACTTCGACCCCTACGGCAAGGCGTCCGTGCTCTCGCGCGGCATCGTCGGGACGAGGACGGTCCAGCGCGAGGACGGGGACGAGCAGGTGCCGTTCGTCGCGAGCCCCCTGCTCAAGCAGCCGTTCGACCTGCGCACGGGCGCCTGCCTCGACGACCCCGCGGTCGCCGTACCGACCTGGCAGGTCCGCGTCGTCGACGGCGTTGTGCTCGTCGGCGCCCGACGCGAGACACTGGCATCGTGACCGACCAGCCCCTGTCCGGATTCAGGATCGGGGTGACCGCTGCCCGCAGGGCGGAGGAGCAGGTCGCCCTCCTGGAGCGGCGCGGAGCCACGGTGGTGCACGCACCGGCCCTGTCGGTGGACCCGAACCGGATCGACGAGGTCGGGCTGCTGGCCGCGACCAAGGACGTCCTCTCGCAGCCGGTCGACATCTTCGTCGCCACCACCGGGATCGGCCTGAAGTCGTGGTTCGGCGCGGCCGAGCGCTGGGGCCTGCTCGACGACCTCACCGCCCACCTGGGGCAGGCGGAGATCCTCGCCCGCGGCCCCAAGAGCGTCGGTGCGCTGCGTCGCTTCGGCCTGCGTGAGCTGTGGGCGCCGGAGTCGGAGGCGTTCGAGGACGTGCTCGGCCACCTGCGCGGTCGTGACCTGGCGGGCCTGCGGATCGTGGTGCAGGAGCACGGCCAGTCGCTGTCGCTGGCCGCCCACGCACTGCGTCGTCTCGGCGCCGAGGTCACCACCGTCGCCGTCTACCGCGTCGAGGGCGCCGCCGACCCGGAGCCGATGTTCGGCCTGATCGAGCAGATCGCCGAGCGCCGCGTGCACGCGGTGACCTTCACCGCCGCCCCCGCCATCGCGTCGCTGATGGAGGCGGCCGGCACCACCGGCCACCGGGAGGAGGTCGTCAGCGCCTTCCAGGCCGACGTCGTCGCCGCCTGCGTGGGACCGGTCACCGCGGCCGCCTTCGAGATGTGGGGCGTGCCGTCGATCTTTCCCGACCGCTCGCGGCTGGCCGCGATGGTCAAGCAGCTCGAGACCGAGCTGCCCTCCCGCGCCTCCGGCACCACGCTCGAGGTCGGCGGCCACACCCTGCTCCTGCACGGCGACCTCGGCGACCGCGCCGTGCTCCTCGACGGGGTCGAGGTGAAGCTCTCGCCCGCGCCGTTCGCCGTCCTCCAGGCCCTGCTGGTCAACCCGGGCACCGTCGTCTCGCGCCGCGACCTGCTGGGCGCCCTGCCCTCGGGTACCGCCGGCTCCGAGCACGCCGTCGAGATGGCCGTGGCCCGGCTCCGCGCCGCCCTCGGCACCCGCTGCGTACAGACCGTCGTCAAGCGGGGCTACCGCCTCGCGGTCCCGTCGTGAGCCCGGCATGAAACTGCTCACCGTCGCCCACGGCACCCGTACGGCGTCCGGCAACCTGGTCGCTGCCGAGCTCACCGCGGCGGCCGGTCGCTGGCTCGGCGTCGAGGCGACGACGTCGTACGTCGAGCTGTGCGACCCGCTCTTCGCCGACGTGGTCCGCACGGCCGACGAGCCGACCGTGGTCGTCCCGTTGCTGCTGTCGACCGGCTACCACCTGCGCCACGACCTCCCCCAGGCCGTCGCGTCGGCGGACCGGCCGGACCTCGTGCACCTCGGCCGCAGCCTCGGGCCGGACCCGCTGCTCGCCGCCGCCCAGGTCGCCCGGCTCCGCGAGGCGGGCGCCACGCCGGGGCAGCCGGTGGTGCTCGTCGCGGCCGGGTCGACCGATCCGCTGGCGACCGCCGACCTGGAGGGCGCCGCCGACGAGCTCGCCCGCGCTTGGGGCGCGCCGGTCCGGCTGGCGACGCTGTCGGGGATCGGCGCCCGGCCGGAGCACGTCGTCCGCCGGGGGGACGCCGTCTCGCCGTACCTCCTCGCCACCGGCTTCTTCCACCGCAAGGCCCGGCACGACGCGCTCGCCGCCGGCGCCAGCGTGGTGGCGGACGTGGTCGGTCCGCACCCGCTCGTCGTCGACCTGGTCTGCGACCGGGCGCGGGGGCTCGCGGGCTCGGACCTGACCGGACGCGCACCGCGCCGCTGACCGGGGGCTGGTCTGGTCTGCCGTTCACCAGCCGAATTCGTGGCGGATTCCCGCGCTCGACCACGAATTCGGCTGGTGAACGACCTCTCAGGAGCCCCCGCGTCCGTTCCCCAGCGTTCCCAGCGCTCCCGCCGTCCCCAGCGTCTCCGGCGTGTGCAGCCGGACCAGGAACCGCCGTGCGTGCGCGGGAGCGGTCGACGCGGTCGCCAGCGAGACCAGCACCATCACGCCGAAGGCGAGCGGCACGCTCCAGGCCGCGGGCTGGGTGAGCAGCGCGCCGGCCCAGCCGGACGCGTCGACCCCGGCGAGGTTGAGCACGGCGGCGCCGCCCGCGCCGAAGCCGCCCGCGGCCAGTCCGGCGAGGGCGCCGGCCTCGGTCAGCCCGCGCCACCAGATGCCGAGCACCAGCAGCGGGCAGAAGGTCGAGGCCGCGACCGCGAAGGCCAGGCCGACGGACTCGGCGACGCCGACCTTGCCGACGACGAGCGCCACGAGCAGGGGTACGACGACCGCGACGACCGCCGCGAGCCGGAACGCCCGGGCCACCGACCCGCCCGGGTCGCGCTCGCCGACGAACCGGCTCGTCACGTCCTGGGTCAGCACCCCGGAGACGGCGATCGCCAGGCCGGAGGCGGTCGACAGGAACGCCGCGAACGCTCCGGCGGTGACCAGTCCGGTCAGCACCTCGCCGCCCGCACCGCCGAGCATGAGCCGCGGCAGCTCCAGCACCAGCACGTCCGCATGGCCCTCGCGGACCAGCCGGTCGCCGTACACCCGGCCGAGGGCGGCATAGACCGGCGGCCACAGGTAGAAGAGGCCGAGCAGGGCGAGCACCGCGAGCGTCGTCCGGCGTGCACCGCGCCCGTCGGGGTTGGTGTAGAAGCGGACGACCACGTGCGGCAGGCCCATCGTGCCGAGGAAGAGCGCGATGATCAGCGAGTAGGTCGAGTAGAGGCCGATCCCGCCGCCGGAGGCGACGGGCACCGACCAGCCGTCGCCGCTCCCGCTGCCCGAGGGGCGGCCGTCGCCCCACCACACCACCAGCAGCACCATGGCGGGGACGAGCAGGGCGGTGAGCTTGAGCCAGTACTGGAAGGCCTGGACGAAGGTGATCGAGCGCATCCCGCCCGACATCACGTTGACCAGCACGACCAGGCCGACGATGACCGGGCCGACCCACACGGGCGCCCCGATCGCGGACTCCAGCGTGATGCCGGCGCCCTTGAACTGCGGCACCAGGTAGAGCCAGCCGACGCCGACCACGAGGATCGACGACGCGGCGCGGACCCAGCGCGACGCCAACCGCGCCTCGGCGAAGTCGGGCAGGGTGTAGGCGCCCGAGCGGCGCAGCGGGGCGGCGACGAGGACGAGCAGGACGAGGTAGCCCGCGGTCCAGCCGACGGGATACCAGAGCATGTCGGCGCCGCCCAGGAGCAGCAGGCCCGCGATGCCGAGGAACGAGGCGGCGGAGAGGTACTCACCGCCGATCGCCGACGCGTTGAGCCGCGGCCGCACCGTGCGCGAGGCGACGAAGAAGTCGCTGGTGGTGCGGGAGAAGCGCAGCCCCCAGGTGCCGATCGCGACGGTCGCGACGGTGACGGCGAGGACGGCGACCAGGCCGGGGAGCGCGTCGGTGCTCACGGGCCGCGGCTCTCTCGGCCGGCACGGTCCGGGTAGCCGTCGACCAGGTCGGCGAACGCCTGCTCGTTGCGCTCCACGCTGCGCACGTAGCGCCAGCCGAGGAGCAGCAGGAACGGGTAGACGACGGCGCCCAGGCCCAGCCAGGCGATCGGGAGCCCGGCGACCCGTACGTCGGCCAGCCCCGGCCACAGGTGGAAGACCAGCGGCAGGGTGCCCAGGGTCGCGCCGAGCACGACCAGCACGGCCAGTGCGAGGCCGAGCTGCTCGCGCAGCAGTGAGCGGAGGTAGACGTCGCCGAGCGCGGTCTGCTCGTGCACGTCGCCGAGGCGGCTCGCCGGGCGGCCGGTCGCGGTGTGCCGGGGTGGCCCGGTGACGCGGACCCGGTCGCTCGCTCCCGGCTGGTTCATGAGCCCGCGCGCGCCCGTCGTACGAGCACGTCGCGCAGGGCGCGGGTGTGTCGCCGGCTCACCGGCAGCTCGTCGTCGCCGACCATCACCGACGTACGGCCGGCGTCGGTGCGCACCTCCGTCACGTGCGCGAGCGCCACCAGCAGGGAGCGGTGGATCCGGTGGAAGCCGGCCTCCGCCCACTGCTCCTCGAGCGTGGTGAGCGGGACGCGGACGAGGTAGGCCTCGCCGGCGGTGGTGTGCAGCCGGGCGTAGTCGCCCTGCGCCTCGACGTGAGTGATGTCGCCGCGGTCGACGAACCGGGTGACCCCGCCGCGCTCGACGGCGACCTGGGTGTCCACCGCGGCGGGCGGCGGCGCGGTGTCGGCGAGCACCCGGCGGACGGCCTCGGCCAGGCGCTCGGGCCGGACCGGCTTGAGGACGTAGTCGACCGCGCGCAGGTCGAACGCCTCGACCGCGTGCTGCTCGTGGGCGGTCACGAACACCACCGGCGGCGGCTGCTTGAAGCGGCGCAGCACCTCCGCCAGCTCCAGCCCGCTGAGCCCCGGCATCTGGATGTCGAGGAAGACGCAGTCGACCTCGCGCTCGCGCAGGATCCGCAGCCCCTCGGTCGCGGACTGGCAGGCGACCACCTCGGCGACCCGCGGATCGGCGTCGAGCAGGTAGGTCAGCTCGTCGAGGGCGGGCCGCTCGTCGTCGACGACCAGCACCCGCAGGCCGCGCTGCTGGTCGGTCGCGGTCACACGCTCACCCCCGGCGCGAACTTGGGCACCCGCACGATCACCTTGGTCCCGGCACCCGGAGCGGTCTCCACGACCAGACCGTAGTCGTCCCCGAAGGTCGCCCGCAGCCGCGCGTCCACGTTGCCGAGCCCGATCGAGTCGAGCGCGTCGTCGCCGGCGAGCGCGCGCCGTACCTTCTCCGGGTCCTCGCCGACCCCGTTGTCCTCGACCTCGATCACCGCCTCGTGCCCGCGGTCGTGCGCGTTGATCGTCAGCAGCCCGGTCTGGTCGGCGCCCTCGAGGCCGTGACGCACGGCGTTCTCGACGAGGGGCTGGATGCAGAGGAAGGGTACGACGACCGGCAGCACCTCGGGCGCGACGTTGAGCGTGACCCGGAGCCGGTCGCCGAAGCGGGCCTGCTCCAGGAGGAGGTAGCGCTCGATGGAGTTCAGCTCCTCGGCAAGGGTGGTGAACTCGCCGTGCCGGCGGAAGGAGTAGCGGGTGAAGTCGGCGAACTCCAGCAGCAGCTCGCGGGCCCGGTCGGGGTCGGTGCGCACGAAGCTGGCGATTGCGTTGAGCGAGTTGTAGACGAAGTGCGGGCTGATCTGCGCCCGCAGCGCGCGGACCTCGGCCTCGATCAGCCGGTTGCGGTGGGCGTCGAGCTCGGCGAGCTCCAGCTGGCCGGAGACCCACTGCGCGACCTCCTCGGTCGCGCGCACCAGGCCGGCGGTCGGGATCGGGGAGAACGCCTGGACGGTGCCGAGCACGCGGCCGTCCACGACGAGCGGGCTGACGACGCCGGTGCGGACCGGGCAGCCGCCGACGGAGCAGCCGAGCTGGTCGCGGTCGACGGTACGGGTGCTGCCGCGCTCGATCGCGAGCAGCCCGACGACGGCCGCCTGGTCGACGTGGTGGTTGCCGAGGCCGT
Source organism: Nocardioides sp. (assembly GCA_035554935.1). GTDB lineage: Bacteria > Actinomycetota > Actinomycetes > Propionibacteriales > Nocardioidaceae > Nocardioides. Next base: position 13,645 of record DATMHM010000019.1, read on the forward strand.
CCCACGCGAGCACCGACTCGGTGTCGGTGATCGCCAGCGCGGGCGTGCCGAGCAGGGTGCGCAGGTGCCGGGTCGCCCGCTCCGCGCTGGCCGGCGTCAGGCCCTCGCGCAGCGCGGGTGCCGCGAGCGAGGCCTGGTGCAGGGCACGGAACGCGGCCCGGTCGGCGTCACTGCCCAGATGGCCCCGCCGCCACAGTCGCGCCCGCTGCATGGCCCCATCCTCTCGCGGGACCGGTCAGCGGAAGTCGATGAGCAGCATGCCGGAGTCGTCGTCGGCGGGCGGCTCGACTGCCGGCGGCACGCGGCCGGCCGCGGCCGGCAGGTGGCCGGCGGCCAGCGGCACGGTGTCCTCGCCGACGTACGCCGTGGGCAGGCCGGGCACCTCCGCGGCGCCGCTGCCCGGGGCGTCGGAGGTGGTGTCGGAGGTGGCGCCCGAAGCGGTTCCGGGGAGGGCGCCGGTGTCCTGCCGGATCGTCTTCGGCTGGATGCCGACCACGGCGCGGAAGCACTCGGTGACCCACGGCAGCTGCATGCCGTCCATGCCACGGCCGAAGTCGTCGTAGAACGCCAGCACCTCGCGGACGCGGGACTCCTGGCCGGTGCGGTCGAGGGTGGCGACGTCGGGCAGCGAGCGGACCAGGTCCTGCACCGACGACCGGTCGATCACCTGCCACTGCTTGAAGGGCTGCTCGACGGCCGGGCCGAAGTAGGGCGAGGCCTCGATCGCCTCGTCCGGGCCGGCGCCTGCGGTGTGGTGGCCGATGAGGTTGCCGAGCCGCTTGACCCACGGGATCCGCTCGTCGCGCACGCTGCGGGCGACGGCGAAGGTGCCGCCCCGCTTGAGCACCCGCGCGATCTCGGGCAGCGCCTTCTCGTGGTCGAACCACTCGAGGCAGTCGGCGGCGACGACCACGTCGTAGGTGCCGTCGGCGGCCGGGATCTCCTCCGCGCTGGTCTGCGAGACGCGCAGCTCCGGCAGCCGCAGCGCGAGCCGGTCGAGCATCCGCGGGTCGGGGTCGGTGGCGTGCACGTCGTGGCCCAGCGCGACCAGGTGCTCGGTCAGCATCCCGGTGCCGGCGCCGAGCTCGAGCACCGTCAGCGGCTGGTCGCCCGTCAGCCACACCGCCGCCTCGCGCGGGAAGCCGGGGCGACCGCGGTCGTAGGCCTCGGCCACCGCTCCGAAGCAGAGCGCGGCCGGGGTCGGGGTGGAGTCGTCGGTAGCCATTGGGCCGAGGGTACGGCGGCAGGCGCGCCCCGCGGCGGAGGCACGCCTGCCGGCGTCGTACCGGTCAGATCGCCCGGAGGACGTCGGTGTGGGTGAAGTCGTCGCCCTTGAACAGCAGGGGCTCGCCGCTCGTGGCGGACAGGGCGTAGGCGAGGCAGTCGCCGAAGTTCAGGCGGGCGGGGGACCCGGAGCCCCTGCCGTAGCGGCGGAACGCGATCCGGGCGGACCGGGCGTGGGTCTCGGTCACGGGCTCGATGATCAACCCGGTGGTCTCCACGATCCTGTCGAGTCGCTGCCCGGCGTGCACCCGGGCGCCCTCGGCGACCATCGCCGCCTCGAGCCAATTGGCGGCGGAGATCCGCGAGGACTCGCCCAGGATGAGGGCTGCGAACTGGTCGCGCTCCGGCTCGTCGCGGACGATGGCGAGCAGGGCCGAGGTGTCGACGATCATCAGGCGGGGAGACCGGTCTCGGGGTCGTAGAGGTCGGCCTCGCCCTGGATCCGGTCCGCGCCCTCGGTCTCGGTCAGGTCGTGCCACTCCAGCGCGATCTCGCGGACGATGTCCATGCGTCGCTGTCGATCGGTCGCGGCCGGGTCGGCGCCGTAGTCCGCCAGTAGCTTCTCCAATGCCTCCTCGATGGCACTGGTCTGGGTCTTCCCGGTCACTCGGGCGGCCTCGCGGGCGAGCGCGTGCACGCGCTCGTTCTTGATGTTCAGGCTCATGGCGGACCTCCCAAGGTGAGTCTACCCTTCCACCCTCCGTCGTTTCCACCCTTCCACCCACCTACGCTGACCCCGTGACGACCGACCCGCACGCCTGGCTGATCTCACTCGAGGGCATCCCGTCCGGCTTCGCCGCGGCCCGGGACGGCATCGACGTCCTGCTGCGCGACCGCGGGCTGCGCCGGACCAGTCCGGAGCTCACCGGGGAGTCGCTGCTGCGCGGGGCACACGCCAGCGCGGTCCTCGAGGGCTCGGCGTCGTCCCTCGCCGAGGTGCGCTCCGGCGGCGGTGACGAGATCGCCGCCGACGCCGTCCGCCTCGCGACCGAGCTGCTGTCCCTCGTGCCCGTCCTGCGCCGCCAGCCGCTGCAGGCCTTCGCGCGGATGCACACCCTCGCCGCCCGCGGTTCCCTGCCCGACGAGCTGCTCGGCCGGCCCCGCGACGGCGAGTCCGCGGCGAAGCTGCGCGGCATCGCCGAGCTGGCCACCGCCCCGACGCAGGCGCCGGCGCTCGCCGTCGCCGCCGTCGTCCACGCCGAGCTGGTGGCGGCCGCGCCGTTCGGCTCCCACAACGGCATCGTGGCCCGCGCCGCCGAGCGCCTGCTCCTCGCTGCCCGCGGCGTCGACGAGAAGTCGCTCGTCGTACCGGAGGCCGCGCACCTCGCCCTGCGCGCGGAGTACGAGTCGAACCTGCGCGGCTGGGCCACCGGCGGCCCGGCGGGCAGGCATGCGTGGCTGCTCTACGCGACCGAGGCGTACGCCGCCGCGGCCGAGGCGAGCCCGCTCGTCGACGGCGCGGAGTAGGCCCGACGCTCTGCGAGGACGACCCGGCTCTCCGGTGAACCGCAGGTCTTGCCGCCGGGCGGGCGGTGGGTGCACCCGAGGCAACCGCGGGGCCCGCAGCGTGACGCGCTCGGGTCTCGAGACGCGCGTCGCGACCTCGTTCCTCGGTCGCGGCGCGCGCTCGGGTCTCGAGACGCGCGTCGCGACCTCGTTCCTCGGTCGCGGCACTACTCGATCTCCCCGTCTGGGCGGTAGCGCTTCTCGTTCCTCGAAGCGCTACCGGACGGTGACACCACTACTGTCACGGTTGTGCCATGATCGCGCCCATGACGTTCGAGCTTGGTCAGGGAACCGGTCCGCTCAAGGGCCTCAAGGTCGTCGAGATCGCCGGGATCGGGCCCAGCCCGCACGCCTGCATGATCCTGGCCGACCTCGGCGCCGACGTGATCCGCGTC